>JBGUIZ010000029.1:0-46233 GCA_045113495.1 Bacteroidaceae bacterium | reverse complement strand
TTGGCGCGTACGGTTATCTCGTTGAGCAGGGTGCTCACAGGCTTGAGATAGTGCATCTCCATCTTTGAGGTGACGCCGTTGGTCTGCAGCTTGCGGCAAACCACCCAACCTGCGGTCTCATCTATAAGCAGGGCCTGAATTCCGCCATGCAGAGTGTTCTGCCAGCTCTCATAGTCATGTGTAGGCTTGAACTTGGTAACTATGTAATCTCCGTCCTCCCAAAACTCCAGATGCAATCCTATGGGGTTGTCAGGGCTGCAGACAAAGCAGTTGTAACCTTCTGTACCTACCCAGGGATTGATAATCTTGCGCATACTCATTTCTTATTCTCTTTTTTGATATCCTTATTCTTGTCTTGTTTGTCCTGATAGAGGAAACGGCGGATCTTGTGCGTAGCGGTCTTGCTGAAAGGCTCTTTCATGACCTCCACATCCTTGATCTTGAGGAAATGGCTCACCTTGGAGTTGACGAACTCCATGACCTCTTTTTTGCGTTTCTCTATATTCTCCAGGAACTTCTCCTGGCCCTCCAGGTTCCAGTCAACGGCGCCCTCATTGAACTGCACCAGGGCCACCAGTTGTCCTGAGCGGCTTATTACGAGTGACTCATTTACATCAGTTATGTTGTTGATGACGCTCTCAATCTCCTCGGGGTAGATGTTCTCGCCCGATGCGCCTATGATCACGCTTCCGGAGCGGCCGTGGATGTAGTATCGGCCTTTCTTGTCAACGCTGGCTATATCGCCGGTGCGCATCCATCCGTCATCGGTAAAGACGGCCTTGGTGCGGGCGTAATCCTTGTAGTATCCCAGCATTACGTTGGGGCCCTTAACCTGGAGCTCACCCTGACCGGTCTCGGGGTTGACATCGGCCAGACGCACCTTTACCTCACGTGATGCGGTGCCGGTGCTGCCCAGATGGGTACGTTTGGGGCCTGCGTCACATATGAGCGGGGCGGTCTCAGTAAGGCCGTAACCTATAGCGTAGGGGAACTTTATGTTACGGAGGAACTGCTCAACCTCCGGGTCAAGCTTGGAGCCGCCTACGCCAAAGAAACGTACTCTGCCGCCGAACTGCTGCTTTACCTTCTTGCCTACCAGGAAGTAGAGTATGCGCGGGAAGTGTTTCTTCATATAGCGCAGGTACTTGCTGCTGTTTATGGTAGGGAATATCTTGCCGCGGATTACCTTCTCAATGATAAGGGGCACCGACAGTATGGTTGTGGGGCGTATCTTGAGCAGCGCGTTGGCAAGTATGGTTGGAGTGGGGGGCTTCTGGATGTAATAGACGGGCGCACCAGCAGAGAGCGGGTAGAGCATACCGATACTCATCTCATATGTGTGTGCCAGCGGCAGGATCGACAGGAACGTGTCCTTGCGGCGGTAAACCTTATGCGCATACCATGCCTCAAGCACGTTGTGGCAGAAGTTGCGGTGGCTCAGCATCACTCCTTTGGCATTGCCTGTGGTGCCCGATGTGTAGATGATGGCGGCTATATCGGTGGCATCAGGCACTTTGCTGCGTCCGTCGCAGGTATAGCTCTCGTCCTCGGCCTTTATGAGGTCAAAGGTGCTGATATCTATTATGAGATTCAGTCGGTTATAGGTCTCCTGACTTATCTTGGGTAACTGCTTGCGGCTTACGAATATGGCCTTTGACTCGGAGTGGGTGAGGATATTCTCAACTTCATTGGGCGAAAGGTCAGGCAGCATGGGCACTGCAATGCGTCCGTGAGCGGTTATGCTGAAAAATGCAATGGCCCAGTTGGGCATGTTCTCGGACAGGATGGCTACCTTATCGGCGGGATTGAGTCCGAATGTGCCAAGTAGGCCCGATAGCTCATCGGCCTTGTCCTTGAACTGTCCGAATGTGTAACTGCAGCCGCCGTCCACAAAGTCTGATGCAAGGCGGTTACGGTTTACGGTCGTGGTATAATCAAGCAGATCGGCAAGTGTCGTGAATCTGTGTCTCATTTATTTAGTGATGTATTTTTCCGGATGACGTCCTTTCAGGTTCATGCTCTCGTATATCTCCTGGATGCGGCGGGTATCGGCGTTTGCATCATCAGTAAGTTCAACTTTGCGGTCAACGGCCACTTTCTTGGTTCCCCAGTCAAAATAGCATAGATATACCGGAATGTTTGCAGCTTTTGCAATGAAATGGTAGCCGGTTTTCCAGCGGGCAATGGGTTTGCGGGTGCCCTCAGGGGCAATGGCCAGGTGCATCAGGTCTGTCTTTTCCATCTCCTTGAGCACTGAACGTACCACAGAACTGGGATGCTTGCGGTCCACAGGAATGCCTCCGATGGCTCTCAGTATCCAACCCAGAGGGGGGAAGAACAGGCTGCTCTTGACCATGCAGAAGGTCTTGCCGCCTATTGAAACGTAGAACAGGTAGGCCACCACAAAGTCCAGCATCGATGTGTGGGGCACGCCCAGAAGTATGCACTTGGGTTCAGGGGGCAGGAAAGGGCTTGTCTCCCATCCCCAGACCTTCAATATCCATCCGCAGAATTTACGCCACATATATTATTTTTTAATAGGCTGCAAAGGTACTTCATTAAAATACTAATAATACAGTATTAATTATAAATGTGGCAAACGGACTGGTATCTGTGGTGAATGGGAAAGGTTAGCGAACTCACGGCTCTTTCTGTTTAGCAGTAGCTGGAGTGTTGGATTGGAGAGCCATTAGCGGAGGGCGTTAAGCGGAAGACTCTGGAGGATCCCGTTAAGAACGGCGCATGTCTGACGAACGTTAGCCCCACAAGGGGCTATAAGGAGGAGTTCGACGTTTAGGGTCCGGAGGAGTCTGGAGTAGCCCGGAGGTGCTGGCTCTCCAATCCAACACTCCAGCGTTGTAAAAAGAAAGAGCCATACCAAAAAATAATTATCTTTGCGCTTGCTTTAGCTAAACAAATAAAATGACGAAATCATACGAGGAGATAAATGAGAAGATCCGGAAGGGTAAGGCGGTGGTGCTGACGGCCGAGGAGGTATCGGAAATGGCGCTCACCATGAAGCCCAAGGAGATTCTTGAGAAGGTTGATGTGGTTACTACCGCTACGTTCGGCGCCATGTGCTCAAGCGGTGCGTTCCTGAACTTCGGTCACGCCAATCCGCCTATCCGCATGGAGAGGATTGAAATCAACGGTGTGCCTGTAAGCGGCGGTCTGGCTGCCGTAGATACATTTGTGGGTGCAACAGACTGCAATCCGCAGAATCCCACATACGGTGGCGCTCACATAATCCAGGAGCTGATTGAAGGCAAGGAGCTGACTCTTGAGGCTTGGGGTAAGGGTACTGACTGCTACCCGCGCAAGCACATCAAGACCATGATAAGCCTTAAGACCATCAACGAGGCTATCCTGATGAATCCCCGTAACGCATATCAGAACTACAATGTGGCTGTGAACTCCACAGACCGCACGCTCTATACTTACATGGGCACTCTGCTGCCCCGCATGAAGAACGCCTCATACAGTTCGGCAGGTGAGCTCTCACCGCTGCTGAATGATCCCGAGTGCCGTACCATCGGCCTTGGAACACGCATTTTCCTTTGCGGAACACAGGGCTACGTGGTATGGAACGGCACTCAGTTCAACTGCAGCAAACCGCTCAATGAGTATGGAGTGCCGATGGGCAATGCTCGTACATTGGCCCTGATGGGTGAGATGCGTGAGATGTCAAGTGAGTTCCTGCGCGGCGCATATTTTGAGAAATACGGCGTAACGATGTACGTTGGTGTGGGTGTTCCAATTCCGATGCTGGATGAAGACCTGGCTCACCGCGTAAGTATACGTAACAGCCAGATTGACACCTTCATTGAGGATTACGGCCAGAAGGGTGACCTGATTGGCAAAGTCAACTACGAGCAGCTGCGTTCGGGCGAGATTGAGTTTATGGGCAAGAAGATCCATACGGCTCCGCTTTCAAGCCTCTACAAGGCACGCAAGATTGCCGCCATACTTAAGGATTGGATTGAGAAGGGACAGTTTGAACTGACCGCCCCGGTACGTCCCATGCCAACCGGCACATCACTGCAGGGACTTAAGGATTTAAACTTGTAAATCAGTAGATTATGACAAAGAAAGTAGTTATATCTTTCCCCGATGGTGAGGCCAGCCGCCCGCTTATCTATGAACTGATTAAGAAGTTTGACATCATGGTCAGCATCATTAAGGCCGATATTGACGGCGGCCGCAGCGGAAAGCTTGTGCTGGAGCTGGATTCTGACTCAGAGCATATACGTCAGGCCATTGATTTTATGCAGCAGAGCGGCGTAAACGTTAGCCCGCTGGAGAAGAAAATCAGCTATGATGACTCAAAGTGCGTTAGCTGCGGTGCATGTACATCGGCCTGTCCGTCGGGCGCACTCTCAATAAGCGCTCCGGATTGGAAGCTGCGTTTCCAGCCCGATAAGTGCGTGGTCTGCAAGCTCTGCATCACCGCATGCCCGCTCAAGCTCTTCCATATAGAGTTTGCAGATTAACATATGGAATACAAGGAACGCAGCTACCGAAGCCGTTTCTCCGGAGACGAGAGACGCTGGTTCTGCGTAAAGTTCCTTGAATCAGACCTTTGGATAGGAGTCGACAGCGGCTCCTATTCTGCATCTATGGAGCCCGATACATATGCCATGCTGGTTGATCTGCGCCGCACGATGGATGCATATCTGCTAATGGATCCCGCCTTCAAGTCCGCCCTGACGCCCTACGACGCAGGCCTTGAAGCCCCCGACATCCTAAAAGAGATGTCGCGAGTAAGCCACAAAACCGGAATAGGCCCCATGAGCGCCGTTGCCGGAGCCGTTGCTTTGCGAGTTGCCGATTTCATAAAGAGCAAGTTCGGCGTCAATGAGGTAATTGTAGAAAATGGTGGCGACATATACGCAGAAGCAAGCTCAGACATGGATATATCAGTGTTTGCCGGCCAATCTCCACTATCCGAAAGAGTGGGGCTGCATATCCCCGCTACTGCCTTTCCATTAGGCATCTGCACTTCAAGCGGCACCGTAGGACCATCCCTGAGCCTTGGCCGAGCTGACGCCATGATGATAATCTGCAAAGATGCCCTGCTGGCCGACAGTTACGCCACTGCTTTTGCCAACTGCATCCAGACTATCAACGATTTACAACCTATTATAGAGCGAATCCAAAAGATCCCCGATATTTTGGGAGCGTTAGCAGTCAAAGACGACCGACTTGCACTCTGCGGCCAATACGAGCTAAGACTTTTCAAATGATTTTGGGGGTATACCCTCAGGAAACCATGGCCGCCCGTGGGCTTGTGAACGGGAGGGGCCCGTGCCTAAGAAGATGCTCTGGAAGGTGGGAGTTTACTCACGCCTTTCAGAGTGTCTTATTAGGGATGGGAGGGATAGCGCCGAAGGCGCGTAGTTTCAGGAGGGTATACCCCCAAAATCATTTGGAAAGTCGCTGTTAAATACCTACCTTCGCAAAAAACAAACCAAATATAGTATGAGAAAGATTCTATTAGTCCTAAGCGTATTAGCAATAGTATGTGCATCGGCCCAAGCAGCCGACAACAAAGGCATTGCATTCAACGAGTTATCAAGCGACAGGTTTACACTGATTGAGAACGGCAAACCGGTTCAGATTCTGGCCGATGAGGCTGACAAAAGCGGCGTGCAGATTGCTCTTAAGGCTTTGCAGAAGGATTTCAAGGCCGTAGCAGGGCAGGAGGCTCAGGTTGTAAATGATGCAGCTGCCGTTAGCGGCAAGCCCGTGATTGTGGGTACGATTGACAGCAAGTTCATCAGTCAGGTAATCAAGGCAAAGAAGATAAACAAGAAGGATCTGCAGGGCAAGCGTGAGAAGTATATCATGACTGTTGTGGAGAATCCTATCAAGGGTATCGATGAGGCTCTGGTAATTGCAGGTAGCGATATGCGTGGTGCAATCTACGGTATTTATGAGCTGTCTGAGCAGATTGGCGTATCACCCTGGTATTACTGGGCCGATGTTCCAATAGAGCATCAGGATAACATTTCTCTTGCCAAGGGTACTTATACTGCCGGTGAGCCCGCAGTAACATACCGAGGCATATTCCTGAACGACGAGGCTCCGTGCCTGACCACATGGGTTGCCAATACATTCGGAACACAGCGCGGCGGACGCGAGTTCTATGCCTGCTGCTTTGAGTTGATACTGCGTCTGCGCGGTAATTTCATGTGGCCCGCAATGTGGGACTGGGCATTCTATGCCGATGACCCTGAGAACTCAAAGACTGCAAATGAGATGGGCGTTATCATGGGAACTTCCCATCACGAGCCTATGGCACGCAACCATCAGGAGTGGGCACGCAATCCCAAGGCTTACGGTGGTCAGTGGGATTACACAACCAACAAGGATGAGCTGCAGAGATTCTTCCGTGAGGGTATGGAGCGTGCCAAGGATACCGAGGATCTGATTACCATCGGTATGCGTGGAGACGGCGATGCCGAGCTTCGTGGAAGCGACGAAGACAACATGAAGATGCTTGAAGGCCTGTTCGCCGACCAGCGTCAGATAATAAAGGAGGTAACAGGCAAACCAGCCGAGAAACGCCCCCAGGTTTGGGCGCTCTACAAGGAGGTTCAGACCTATTATAACAAGGGGCTGCGCGTGCCTGATGACGTAATCATCCTGCTGTCCGATGACAACTGGGGTGATATCCGTCGTCTTCCTAATGCCGAGGAGCGCAAGCGCAAAGGCGGCTGGGGTATGTACTACCACGTTGACTATGTAGGTGCTCCGCGAAACTCAAAGTGGCTCAATATCACTCCGATACAGCACCTGTGGGAGCAGATGCAGCTTACCTATGACTACGGAGTTGACAAGATCTGGGTTCTCAACGTAGGTGACCTTAAACCTATGGAGTATCCTATAACCCTGTTCCTGGATATGGCCTGGAACCCCACATCATTCACGGTTGACAACCTGCTGGACCATACATATGAGTTCTGCAAGGAGTTCTTCGGTGAGGAGGAGGCTCAGGAGGCCGCAAGAATCCTGAACCTGTGCTGCAAGTACAACGGCCGTATCAGCGCCGAGATGCTTGACGCCCGCCAGTACTACACTCTGGAGACCGGTGAGTTTGAGCAGGTTTGCGACGATTATGTACGTCTGGAGGCTGAGGCCTTGCGCCAGTATCTGAGACTCAAGCCCGAGTATCGTGACGCTTATCAGCAGATAATACTGTTCCCTGTACAGGCTATGGGTAACATCTACGATATGTATTACAGCCAGGCTATGAACCAGAAGCTGGCCCGTAACAACGATCCTGCCGCCAACTACTGGGCAGAGCGTTGCGAGCGCGACTTTAAGCGTGACGCCGAGCTGTGCACATATTACAATAAGGAGATGGCCGGCGGCAAGTGGAACGGCATGATGATCCAGAAGCACATAGGTTATACATCATGGAACGATAATTTCCGTGCCGATACACAGCCTCGCGTAAGCCGCGTTGAGGTAGGAGAGAAGGCAGGCGGATTTGTGTTCACTCAGAAGGACGGCGTAGTGGCAATGGAGGCCGAGCATTTCTATACACAGGCTCCCGTAACCAGCGGAACCGCTCAGTGGACCACCATTCCTTATATGGGCCGTACGCTGTCAGGCGTAGCTCTGATGCCTTACAGCCAGCCTACTGACGGCGCAAGCATGACCTATAAGTTCAATCTGACCGATGACGTTGAGAACCTGCAGGCTGTGATTGCAGTAAATGCAACGCTGACATTCTACCGTCTTGAGGGACATCGTTATATGGTTAGCCTGGATGGAGGTGAGGAGGTTGAGGTTGTGTTCAACGAGCGCCTTAATGAGGACCAGCGCAACATCTACTCAGTATACTATCCTACGGTTGCCACACGCGTCAAGGATGACCGCGTACAGCTGGGCAAGGCAGCCAAGGGTGAGCACACTCTGACAATCCGTCCTATCGAGCCGGGTACGGTCTTTGAGAAGGTTGTGATAGATGCAGGCGGATATATCAAGAGTTATTTATTCATGCCAGAGTCTCCATATGTGAGAGAGTGATAAAAATAAAAGAAAGGCGGGGTCACCCCGCCTTTCTCTCTAGTTATGAATTTAGAAGGTTAGATTAACTTTCGCTCCGAGATACAGATCATTAGCATGTTTTAGTAAGGCTGTCGGGGCGAACTCAAATTGGATTCTCTTGCTGGCTTCATTTAATTCCAGCTCTCTATTGTAGGTATCAGCAATGTTGTCAAGTTGTCTTTTGGCCCTCACTTTCCGTATGTGACCTACTGTAAATAAGGCCGTGGCCGGAATAAACAGAGATCCGGCGGTGATGTACAGTGTCTTGGAAAGATCCGGGTCATCAGAATGTTTTACGGCAGCTATGGTTGCAATAATTGCCGTAGGAATGTAAAGCATCACACCGATGCTCTCACGGTTGTCGCCCTTTATGAAAAGACGTCTGGCAGCTTCAAACTTCTCAAACTGTTCATCTCCGATGGCTTTCTTGAGGTCATCGTCACGGATGGCATTGTTTGTATTTGTCTCCCAGAAGAGTGAAGCGCCGATACGA
Organism: Bacteroidaceae bacterium; assembly: GCA_045113495.1. Classification (GTDB taxonomy): domain Bacteria; phylum Bacteroidota; class Bacteroidia; order Bacteroidales; family Bacteroidaceae; genus Colenecus. The sequence goes on along the minus strand of JBGUIZ010000029.1, from coordinate 37,685 downwards.
TAGATAGGGGTGGAGTCATTAGGTTGGGCGTTACGGAATCCGCCGCGTCCGCCACCACCGTTGAATTCCATATCTCCGCGGTTTCCGCCTCGGCCTCCGCCTCCGCCAAAACCACCTCCACGTGATGCTCCGCCGCCTCCGCCTCCGAAGCCACCACCGCCTCCAAAGCCGCCGCCACCGCCTCCTCCCCGCTGGGCAAAGACAGTAGCACTCAGAAGCAAAAGAAAGGCTAAAGTGAGTGATTTACGGATATTCATATCAGGAATTATAAACGTTTCACTTCTTTGATTCCCGATATGCAAAATGGTTTAAAGCCTATAGGCTTTTATTTCCAATTTTTGTCAAGGAAAGCAATACGGTCAGCAAACCATTTCTTGAGTATTGCAATCTCCTCATTATAGTCCGATACACGATACGCGGCAAACATTCCTATGGCATCACCGCCGCCACCCATTCCGAATCCGCCCGGCATACCGCCTCCAAAACCTCCGAATCCGCCGTTTCGGCCCGCCGAACGCTGTGTGCCTGACTTGGGTACAAGCAGGTCAGGATACTTGGCGTACTGACGTTTCTGGGCATCGGCCAGCAGAGCGGCGTGCTCGTCTATGTATCGGTTGATGTTGTCCAGGCTAAGGATATCCTTGCGCAGTTCTTTCCAGCGTGCTTTGACCTTGGCCATGAAAGCGGGATCTTCTGTAAGACGTTTCCACATGGCGGGGGTGGGGTTGGTCTCACCGCCCTCAAACACCCAGGCGTCTATCTTGTCGGCATTGCAGAAATTGCAGTTGCCGTATGCAAGGTTGTAATCCCAGACAGGTCCTGCATGGAGTTTGCCGCCAGTACCGTCGGGGTTCTGCTTGGTCTTGTAGAAATATGAACTGCGTTTTAATCCGTCAGCGTTCAGACTCAGTTCAGTGTGAATAAAGTAATCTACAAAGGATGAGACACTTATGTATTTGGCGTATCCTTTGTCAGGATCGGCAAAATAGTCACTCTGAATGACTTTCTCTACGGTCTTGACATAGCTGCTTATGTACTCCTGCTGCTCGGGTGTAATCTTGTCTGATTTGGGATAGTAATAGGTCCAGGTAACCTTGTTGAAATTGCCTGCGCCACCTCCAAAACCTCCAAAACCGCCGCCGAATCCGCCACCGAACCCGTTCATGCCCCGTCCCATGGTGCTGATTCCGGGTACATCGGAAGTAAATGAGGGCTCACCCTGATCGGGCGGGTCTATACGTACAATGTAACCTCCAGTTATATCCAGTCCGCTGTTATCGGTCTTTTTGAGTTTGGCTATATCCAGGCGGTTCTCGCCTTGCTTTATCTTTTCACACAGGATATAGACTCCTATGTACTGGCCGTTCATGACCAGCTCACAATAACGGTATCGCGGCGCCCAATGGCCCATGGCGTTCCAGAGGTCAAAGGCAAAGGGATCACGCATCATGGAGATGTCATTATAGGGTGCAAGAAGGACCCAGTCGTTGTCTGCCGGCATACCCAACAGCTCAACGTCCAGGTCCTTACCCTGATCATCCTTGGTCTCGATGGTAAAACGCTTCTGCTCAAAGTTGAGTGACGAGTTACCACGGAGCTTGATTCCTATCTTTCCGTTATATCCGTTTGGACTGTCAGTTGTGTGATTCTGTCTGCCCTTGTTGTCGATAACATTCATGGTGGCATCGGTCTTACCGCTGTTGGAGACGGATTTGCCACCTGTATTGATGATTACGACAGGCAGGTTTGATGAAGTGAAATCAACCTTGTTTGATTGGGTGGGAGAGTACTGAACCTCTCCGCCCATCATTCCGCCCATTCCTGCGCCGGGAAAACCTCCACCAGGAAAACCACCTCCGGGAAATCCGCCGCCGGGAAACTGAGCATTTGAAACTGCCGCCGGCATAAGAGCCGCGGCCATGAATAACACTTTTCTGACAGTCTTAAAATACATTAGCGTTCAAACAGTTTGAGATCTATGCAGTTGCCCATCTGGACGTAACCGTCGGCGTTGGGATGCAGATAATCATTCTCAAACAGATACTTGGGATTAAGCTGTGCGGGATCATCGGGATTACCCATGGCGGCGTCAAAATCAATGACTCCGTCAAAATAACCGCCTGAACGGATCCACTGGTTGAGTTCCTGACGGCCGGCTTCATGGTTCTCACTGTAGTAGTTGTTACCCTTGAACTGCATTACAGGAGCTCCGTAAACCAGGATTCCACGCTCATGAGCCTCGGCAATTATCTGTTTGTATACCTCTATAATCTGTTTTGCCTTGGCCGATGCGTCACCACGTCCGCCCAGGTCATTCACACCCTCAAAAAGGATGATGTACTTTACGCCCTCCTGCTGGAACAGATCACGCGGATAACGGCTCTTTCCGGTAGGTCCAAGGCCTCCCTGGAGTATGCAGTTGCCGCCAAGTCCCATGTTCAGGACCGATACACGGCTGGTCTTCTTGTTTGCAAGCAGACGGCGTGACAGGTTATCGGTCCAGCGGTTCTGCTCATTGGTGGTTGATCCGCGGCCATCAGTTATGGAGTTACCCAGAACTACAACGGCACGGGCTTTCTTCTCAGCCTGGATCTCTATGGCGTTGATTATATACCAGTGGGCGGTCTTTACGGCATTTGTAAAGTCAGAACCCTGTCCCTCAATGAGATAAGAGTCTGTTCTTGAACCGGGATGACCGGTTACGCTGGTTGATGAAGCCTCTCCCAGATGCATAGTGATGGCCACATTCTGACGTGTACCCATGGGGAACTTGACAGGATCTGAGGTTACAAGCTCACCCGGCTGGATGGTGACGGACTTGCTGCCGCCGAATGTAAGGCTTACCTCTGTTCCGTTTATGATATCGCTGCTTGAGCCAGCTGTAGCGGCTTTTGCAATCTCTGCTGCATTGATGGTAACGGGGCCCTGGCTGAACTCATTTGAAAACTTTACCCTGACAACCTTGCCACTGATGGATGTCTGGACTATCTGACGGATGGAGTTACCCTCCAGGCCGGGGGCAGGGGGACAGTTGTGGGGTTCAACTACCTGTTCTGCAGTAGCCCATGTGGCTACCCAATGCTTGCCGGCTACGGCCGGTGACCAACTGAGAACCGCAACGGCTGCGGTCAGTAAATAGGTTTTAAGTTTCATACAGTTACTGTTAGATTGTGATTGTCTTAATTGATGCGTAAAGATACATAATTTGCCGCTCAGGACAATCAGGGAATCCATAATTACTATAAATCTGATACGGCGCGGTTAAATGCATCCGCACTTAAGACGTTAAGAAATGTTTCATTTGTTCTGTTCAAGTTTGTTCCACTTGGAACATTTGCGAATAATCAGTTACTTTGCCTTAATAGAATTACTAATTGAACCTAACTGTCTTACAATGCGTAAACCGTTAATTGTATTGCTTGCCGGGATGTTGTGCACTGTTTCTGTCTGTGCACAGAGGACAAACCGCTATTCAATAGGACAACTGTCAGACAACAGATTCCATGCCATCTGTGAGGACCATTCCGGTTTCATGTGGATTGGCACGGAGAACGGCCTTAACCGCTATGACGGCTATAATTTCTACAAATTCTACCATTCTGATGATGACTCGCTGTCAATAATGAGCAACTATGTAAGGAGTATGCTGGTTGACAAGGACGGTACGCTGTGGATTGGTACGAACCGAGGCGTACAGTACCTTAAACCCAGTGAGAAGAACTTCTACACAGTCCCGTTTGCAGGTAGCCGCCGATATACCTTTGTACAGAAGATATGCCAGTTCAGCGACGGCCGCATATGGGTTGCAGCACAGGGTGACGGTATTTACTGGATAGATCCCGATGACCCCACTCAGATGAACAGCATCGTGAGCCTGAATACCAGTGTGGCATCGGGAGGAATATTCAGGGCGATGGCCGAGGACCGTGAGGGTACCATCTGGCTGGGCACTCCCACAGGCGTGCTGCTTTATGATCCCAAGACCGATAAGGTATCGGAATTCATGCCCGATGAGATTGACCGTGACATTACCGGTATCATCTGTGACGATGACGGCCGCGTTTACATAACCACAAACAACCATCTGTTCATGTGGGCACCCTCCTGGCACAGGCTTGTAAGACTTACACCCGATGAGGGCGTATGGGAGATCACCCACCTGTTCAAGGACAAGGAGGGCATAAAGCTCTCACTTAGAGGTAAGGGACTGCTGGCACTCAATGACAGGATGGAGCTGGAACGGGTTGAGCTCAAACCGACGGACCGAAGTCTGGAGAAACTGGACGTGAGTGCTTATTACATGGATAAGAACGGAAACCGCTGGATAGGCTGTTTCCAGGCTGACCTTATACTGGTTACAAAGGACCGTAACGAGTTTGAATACTGGAAGTTCTCCGATTACAGCCGTGACGTATCGGGTACAGTAACTGCACTTGTTACGGATACTCAGGGCAGGCTCTGGGTGGGTTATAACAACAACGGCCTGACCTGTTTCTCAAGTGACGGACGTGTAATACGTGACGGACGCCGCTCACCATATATCAGTTGTCTGTTCCGTGACAGCAAGGACCGTATCTGGGCAGGATATCCCAGCGGCGGACTGGCACGTCTGGATCCATCCACGGGACACCTTACCACAGTTATGATAAACGAGTACTCAAACGTATCGTCCATAGCTGAGGATATGCAGGGGCGCATCTATTTCTCCGAACTGGGTAACGGATTCAGCAGGATTGACCCGGACAGCGGTGCGGTAGAGGTGTACAACCAGTTCGCCAAGACCGGGCGTAACGGTCAGTGGCTGTCAAATGACTGGGTTCATATCATGATTGTGGATAGCTGGAACCGTCTGTGGATTGGCCATGACAACGGTGCTGACTGTTTTGACATTGACCATAACACGTTCATAGGCAGTTCAAAGCTGCAGGCGGCCATGGGTACATCGGGTTGTACATGTATTCTTGAGGAGCGTGAGGGCGTGCTTTGGTTCGGCACCACAAAGGGAATCATAATCTACAACACTGCCAATGGTGAGATTATGCTTCTGAATACCTCCAAAGGCATGTCAAGTGATGATATCCGCAGCATGCTCAAGGATAATGACGGCTACGTCTGGGTATCTACACCTACCGGAATGAACCGGATCAACCCCGTAAACCTTGAGATAAGCCGTTTCTATACTGAGGAGAAGGCATTCAACCGCGTATCGGCATTCTCATCGACCGATGACCGTGCTTATTTTGCCAGCAACTTTGGCATCACATCCTTCTGGCCGTACAATATCACTACGGAATCCTCTGTTAACAAGGTTATCATGACCGGATTCTATCTGAACGGTGAGATGATCACGTCACAGTCGCTGTCCGGCGGCAAAAGGATATCGGAGCTGCCTCTGAGCGTATCGGACCAGTTCCGTCTGGCATACAGGGACAACTCGTTCACCCTTGAATTCACCACTCTGAACTTTGGTGAGGAGATGAGCCTGATTTACGAGTATTCGCTCAGTCCGGGCCGTAACGAATGGATCAGTAACCCGGCCGGAGTAAACAGATTCACGTTCTCCAAGATAGGTTTTGGCCGATACACACTTTCCGTAAGGGCAAGGCTGAATGACATTGTGTCTGAACCGCGTACCTATTCAATAAAGATAGAGGCGCCCTGGTATGCCACCTCATTTGCCATGTGTATCTACATGCTTATGGTGCTTGTGGTTGTGATGGTGATTTTCCGTATCCGCAGCAAGTCCAGGGAGAGGGAGATGGATGAGGCCAAGTTCCAGTCATTCATCAATGTGGCCCATGAAATATGTGCACCTATGACGATGGTGATTTCGCCTCTGGAGGATATGCTTGCCACGGAGAACCTGCCGCAAGAGATCCAGGCCAACCTGCGTCAGATGCACAAGAGCTCAACCCGAATCCTGTCACTCATTAACCAGCTGCTGGATATGCGTAAGTATGATGAGGGACAGATGCAGCTGCATTTTGCCAAGACGGACCTCATAAACTTCCTAATGGGACCGTTTGAGCTCTATACACAGACGGCCGAGAAGCGTAATATCAACTTTGTGTTCAACCATCAGATGGAGGAGCAACCGGTTTGGATAGACCGCGACAGCATTGACAAGGTGATGATGAACCTGCTTTCAAACGCATTCAAGTACTCTCCCGATGAGGGAACGATTGAGATAAACGTTGAGGCCGGGACCGATGACCGCGAGAAGGGACCGTTGCACAACTACGTTCAGGTTTCAATTACAGATACCGGCATCGGTCTTAACAAGGATGACATAAACCGTGTATTCCAGCGTTTCTACCGTGCCGACAACAAGATGACGTCCATGACCATGGGTATGGGTATAGGACTCAATTACAGCCAGATGCTTATACGCATGCACGGCGGTACAATTTGGGCCGAGAACCGCACCGACGGCCAGAACGGAAGCGTATTCTCATTCCGTCTGCCGTTGGGTAACAACCATATCCCGCAGGAGGATATCATTGATTCTGACCAGATTGCACGTCCTCAGCTGGAGCGGGGCAGGGTGAGTCTGGATTATGAGGATGTTGATGAGTCCAAGCAGTCCAAGGGCACTCTCAAGGTGCTTATCGTGGATGATGACGATTCAATGCTTGATTACCTGTCAGACAGCCTTAAGCACAACTACAAGACTATTACCGCCAGAAACGGTAAGGAGGGTCTTAAACTTGCTGTATCACAGATGCCGGACCTTATCATTACTGATGTGGTGATGCCGGAGATGGATGGCATTCAGCTTGTTAAGGCGCTCAAGGGCAACTCTCTGGTAAGTCATATTCCAATTATTATGCTCTCCGGCAAGAACAAGCTGCAGGACCGTATGCTTGGACTTGATACCGGTGCCGACAGTTACTTACCCAAGCCGTTCTATATCAGTGAGCTTAAGTCACTTATGTCCAACCTGATCAACAACCGCCTGATCGTTAAGGGTAAGTTCTCAGGTCAGCAGGAGCAGACTGAGGCTGTTGAGGCTGTACAGTTTGAGTCCAGTGACGAACTGTTCATGAAACGTGTTATGGCTATCGTGAACAAGAATATCTCCAACAGCGATTTCAATATCTCGCAGATGGTTGATGAGGTGGGAATGAGCCGCACTCAGCTGCACCGTAAGCTCAAGGAACTGACCGGATTCTCGGCCGCCAGATTCATGCAGAATATCCGCATGCAGCAGGCTATGAAGCTGCTTAAGGAGAAGAAGGTGAATGTGTCTCAGATTGCTTACAGCGTGGGTTTCTCATCACAGACACACTTCTCGACCACCTTTAAGCAGTACTACGGCGTCAGTCCCACGGAGTATATCAAGCAGTTGGAGGAAGAGGAGAAATAATACGCCAATATGCCCAGCCGTTAAAACGGCTGGCTACCCATATCCAATACCTACGGCATTGGTATAATATCATTGTGGATTGCCACAATTGTCCAGCCAATGAATTGGCTGGCTATCCCCATTATGTGCCTAACGGCACAAACCAATGCCGTAGGCATTAGATTATGGTAGCCAGCCAATTCATTGGCTGGATTATGGGATGAATAATCCCCTTTAATTATACCAATGCCGTAGGTATTGGATATGGGGTGTTATTCCATAGAATGGAGGAGGGTGATTTCCTGGGGCCAGAGGGTTTCGTCGGGGGTTTCCAGGATGAAGGGGATATCGTTGAGGTTCTGGTCCTGCATTATCTTCTTGAAGAAATCCATGCCCAGAAAGCCCTTTCCTATGGAGTCATGGCGGTCTACGTGCGAGCCCAGTTCTTTCTTGCTGTCGTTCAGATGGATGGCACGGAGGTAGGAGAAGCCTATTTCGTTGTCAAACTCCTCCCAAACGCTCTCATAAGCGTTCCTGAGGTCATATCCAGCAGTATAGGTATGGCAGGTGTCGATGCAAACACCAACGCGGCTCTTATCCTCTACGCCGTCAATGATGCGCTTTATCTGCCAGAATGCGAATCCCATATTTGATCCCTGTCCGGCGGTATTCTCAATGACTGCTGTCACGCCGCTGGTCTTGTCAAGAGTAAGGTTGATGCTCTCCGCAATGCGGTCCAGACACTCCTCAGGCGTAATCTGCTTGAGATGGCTGCCGGGATGGAAGTTGAGCATGGTAAGTCCCAGCTGCTCGCATCGCTGCATCTCCTCCAGGAATGAAGCGCGTGATTTCTCCAGACCCTCAGCATCCGGACTTCCCAGATTAATCAAATAACTGTCATGGGGCAGAATATACCTTGCCTCAATTCCGGACTTTAGAACCTCAGCCTTAAACTTTTCTATTTCAACCTGTTGTAAAGGAGTACTGAACCACTGTCTCTGGTTCTTTGTAAACAAAGCAAATGCCGAAGCGCCAACAGCCATTGCATTAACCGGAGCATTCTGAACGCCCCCCGAAGCCGATACGTGTGGACCAATCTTTTTCATATTATCCTAAGTCTACTACAGTGATGCCGTGACCGCCGAACTGGATGTGCTCGTCGTGATAATCCATGACGGCGGGGACGGTGTGGAGGTACTGGCGGATGAGGTTGCGCAGGATGCCGTTGCCGGTGCCATGCAGGATACGCACGCGACTCATTCCGATGAGCGTGGCGTCATCAATAAAGTGCATGACGGTCTGGATAGCCTCGTCACCACGCATGCCGCGCACATCGATATCAGGCTTGAAAGCAAGCTTGCGGTTGTAGATATCGTCATGAGTCTGCTTGCTAACATATGTGGCGGTGCGTACATCCTGAACCTTGACCGGCTGAGCAGCCTCCAGACGGTTAGCCTTGACCACGGTGGTAATCTGTCCGAAAGCGACAGACACATCATTCTTGTTTACGGCAATCACCTCACCAATCTGTGTCTGACCTGCCAGACGAACCGTATCACCAACCTTGAATGAACGTTTGGAAGGTGATACCGGTATGTTAAGCGGCTCTGACGGAGTGGGGGCAGGTTGCTGTGTGCGCTCCTTTAGCTTGTCACGCTTGCGCTGGTCACGGCGCTCCTGGCTCTGACGTATGCGCTCCATCTTGCGCTGTATCTTAAGTTCGTCCTCACTGTTAGCCTGACGGTCATCGAGAGTATCCTTGAACTCAGTAAGTTCCTGACGGGCCAGACGGGTGAGTTCCTTATCGGCCTGAGCCTCCTTGATGGTACGTATGGTGTTCTCAATCATGGCGTTGGAGTCCTGGATAAGCTGATCTGCTTTCTCCTTGGCCTCACGTATGATTGATTTACGCTCTTTCTGCAGTGATTCCAGTTCCTGGCGGTGCTGCTCAATCTGCTGGTCCAGCTGTTTCTCAAGCTGATGCACGTTCTGGCGTTTGTTCTCCCAGTAACGCTTGTCACGGACAATGTCCTGCAGGTACTTATCGGCATTGACATAGTCACGGCCTACAATCTGTGTGGCGTCCTCAATCACATCCTCAGGCAGACCAATCTTACGGGCTATCTCGACGGCAAACGAACTGCCGGGGTTGCCTATCTGCAGGATGTAAAGGGGTTGCATCAGGTGGCGGTCATAGAGCATGGCACCGTTGCGGATGCCCTCATGGTCATCGGCATAGTGCTTGAGGTTCTGGTAATGTGTTGTTATTATGCCAAATACACGATTGCGGTTAAAGCGTGACAGGACAGCCTCGGCAATTGCGCCGCCTATGTTGGGCTCCGTGCCGCTACCAAACTCATCTATCAGGATGAGGCTGCGGTTATCGGCATTCTTCATCATATTCTTCATGTTGAGCAGATGGCTGGAGTAGGTTGACAGGTCGTCATCAATGCTCTGCTCGTCACCTATATCAATGAATATGCTCTTGAATATGCCTGCGTGACTGTTGGGGCGCATAGGTACCGGAATTCCGCACTGCAGCATGTACTGCAGCAGGCCTACGGTCTTAAGGCAGACCGACTTACCGCCGGCGTTGGGGCCCGAAATAAGCAGGATGCTGTTCTTGGCGTCCAGGTCTATGTCAAGGGGTACAACGGTCTTGTCATGCTTGGCCAGTGACAGTTTGAGCAGCGGATGTATTGCCTGCACCCAGTCAACGACGGTCTTGCGCTCCATGATGGGCTTGCAGCCGTCAAAATCAAGCGTCAGACGCGCTTTGGCACGGATAAAGTCAATCTGCGCCATGAATGCGTAGGATTCCAGTATGGAGGGAATCTCGGGGCGTATGGAGTCAGTGAACGCAATCAGGATGCGGGTTACCTCGCGGCGCTCATCGGCCTCAAGTTCACGGATGCGGTTATTGGCTTCAACTACCTCCTCAGGCTCTATGAATACTGTCTTGCCCGATGCAGACTCGTCATGTACTATGCCGCGTATCTTGCGCTTGAGTCCGGGTGCCACGGGCAGTACCAGACGGCCGTCACGCATGGTGGGAGCGGCATCCTTGTCCACATATCCGTCTATCTGGGCCTGTTTGAGTATGCCGTTAAGGATACGTGATATGCTGAATGAGGTGTTGGCCAGGTCCATACGTATTCGGTACAGATCCGGTGACGCGTTGTCCTTGAGTTTGCCGAATTTGGTGAGTATGTGGCTTATGCCCTGTGTGATGGTGGGGAATACGGCCACGCTTTCTGCCAGCTCTGAGAGGTTGGGATAGAGACCCTGGTTCTCCTCCTTGCCCAGGAAATCCACGATTCCGCTGATTGTCTCAAGGGATCGCCACAAACCCAGCAGCTCAGTCTCATCCATCCAGGTGCCTACCACCTTGATGCGTGACAATGCCTCACGCAGGTCATGGTAGTTCTGGTCAGGGAAAGACTTGCCCTCGGTGAGTATCCTGACAAACTCCATGGTCTGGTCCAGTGCCTTCTCAACGGCCTGGAACTCAGTCTGGAACTGCATCTGTTCTACAAGCTGTACACCCAAGGGGCAGATGCAGCGGTCTGCAAGCATCTGTCTTATCTCATCAAATCCTGTCTTATGCTCAAAATTGTCAGGGTATATCATTCTTTCAATAGTATCTTGATGTTAGATGTACCGGTACGGTTTGAAAGCCAATTGCGGATAAGGTCCAGATCAGCCTCCGTATCCTCACGGAATGAGAGGAAACAGATGTATGTGGTATCGGTAGGAACGCCATCTATGTTATATGAAACGTGGCGTGAGAGTGACATGTCATTTATCTGGGGCACGAATATACCCAGCTCGCGGGTCATGCCGCCTACTGCCAGCGTATCGGCCATACGGATGGATGAGAGCTGCTCCTGCAGACGTGCTATCTGCAGATTCTTGTCATTGAGCATCTCGGTGTAGTTGCTCTGCAGGGCGGTGATGGCTATGCCGCCGTCCTCCTGGCTTGACTGGCGGACCACCAGGTCAACCTTGGGTAGATGATAGACGGTTGACATCTGTGTGCGTATGTTGTTGATCACACTCTCTGAGAGCGGCTCACCAAACAATCGGACCTCTATGACAGACTGTTTCTTGGGGCCGGGATTGTACTCTGATGATGACTCCACCACAAACGTATTGTCAAAATTGAAAGCCTCATTTACAAAGTTCTTGCAGTTGTCCTCGAATGATGAACGCTGTATGATTGATATGGCTATGATTATACTGGGCAGCGTGACAATCACAATGACAGCAATCATGGCTCTCTTAAGCTTCTTGATAATGTGCGGCTCCAACTCACCGATGGTGTTGTAATTCATGATCCTGGTCACCATGAATGATGCCAGAGCAATGAACAGGGAGTTTATGGTAAAGAGATAGAGAGCTCCAAGCATGAAACGGAACTGGAATGTGGCCAGACCGTAACCAACGGTGCAGAGAGGAGGCATAAGGGCCGTAGCAATGGCTACACCGGGGATCACTGTTCCGGTACGCTCCTTACGTGTCTGTGCAACCATACCGGCCAGACCGCCAAAGAGTGCAATCAGAATGTCATATGTGGTAGGCTGGGTACGTGCCAGCAGCTCACTCTGTGTAGAACTAATAAGCGGCAATGTAAAGAATATGGCCGATGTAACCAGGCTCACTACAACCATGACCAGGAAGTTTCTCAGAGACTCCTTGAGCAGGTTGAAATCATAAACACCCATTGAGTAACCCATACCGATGATAGGACCCATGAGCGGTGATATGAGCATGGCGCCTATGATTACGGCGGTAGAGTTGGTGTTAAGACCCAGTGAAGCAATGAATATGGCAAATATGAGGACCCAAAGATTTGTGCCCCTTATCATGATTCCTTTCTTGACATTGGAGTTAACCTCCTCCTGTGAAGCCGCATCAGCTCCCAAAGCAAATCTATCCAGAACTCTGTTCTTGACAAAGTCCAAAACCTTGTTCTTGTCCATATTATAAATACTGATGAATAATATTTCTGCAAAAGAAATCAAAAAAGTTGGATAGTACTTGCTGTTTTCAAAAAAAATATCCACCTTTGCACCGCTCAAACGGAGAGAAACCCGCGATGAGTTTGGAAGGATGGCAGAGTGGTCGAATGCGGCGGTCTTGAAAACCGTTGACCTTCACGGGTCCGGGGGTTCGAATCCCTCTTCTTCCGCAAAACCGGGTCGCTTATGCGGCCCGTTTTTGTTCCAGAAGAGGGATTCTATGGCACGGGTCCTCATTTTCACCAGCCAATGAATTGGCTGGCTACCATAATCTAATGCCTACGGCATTGGTTTGTGCCGTTAGGCACATCATGGGGGTAGCCAGCCGTTTTAACGGCTGGATCTAATGGAGACGGCCCTCAACAAAAAAAGGCGACCGTCAGGCCGCCTTTTTCTGATTATCTCTTCTTTTATTTTGAGATGTTGATCTTGTAGACCTTGGTCTGCTTGCTGGTGGTACCGGGGAAGAGGTACTCGGCGGTGATTGTGGCGGTGCCTTCATCACCCTTGATCTGCTCTACCCAGAACTGCATGGTTGACCAGAGGCACTCAACAGAAATCTTAGACTTCTGGCCGGGCTCCAGCTTGTAGTCCATCTCATAATGAGTGTTATCGGTATAACCGTTGTTGTCATTTGAGTGAACGGGCTCAGCGGGAAGTACAACCTCCTGACCACCGATCTTAACGTTGAGGGTGGGAGGTACAGGACGCTTGAGTGAAGTGGTCTTAGTGCTGAATCCGCAACCGTAGAACTGACCGATTGCACCGTCGATGGCAGCATCGAATACCAGATAGATGGCATGCTTGCCCTCTACGTCATCAACGAACTCAGATACATCGACAGTATACTTCTCAACCTTGTCAACAGGTGAGTTGGCAGGAATCTTGATCTTACCTATCTCCTTACCGTTCCAAACGTCATTCTTCCAGGGACCGTCCATCATAACCTTGATGTTGATACCGCCCTCTCCGGCAGTGCGCTTGAACCACAGGTTGAATGATGAATGCATCTTTGATGTTGTACCGTCAAATGCCTCGATACCCTTGGTGTCCTTCTTAAGACCACCCAGACCGAAGTACTTGTAACCGATGATGTCACCTGCGTCAACGTTGCAAACCTGCTCGTTGTTCCAGATATCCCAGTTGTCCTGGAGTGAGTTGCGGTTCTGACCGCCGTCCTTGTTCATGAATACGCAAGCGTAACCTGCTGAATAGTATGCGTAGGGAGGCAGACCAAAGATGTTGAAGCCCTCGGATGTAACCTCGGCACCGGTGTAGTTGTCACCGTTTGAAGCCTTGGCTGTCCAAACCTCATCGGGAGCATAGGGATCATAACCTGTGATGGTTACCTTACCGCCTTCTGATACGGGCTTCTCATCCCATGTGATCTTTACGGGAGCAACCATTGCCTGACGGGCGTTACCGTTGCCGCGCGGAGGACGATGATAGAATATGTACCACTGGCCGTTGATCTGCTCGATGCTGCCGTGTGTGTTATGGGCAAAGTTGGCTGTGATCAGCTTGGTACCGTCCTCGTTGAGGATAGGACCACGTGAATCAACAGCTACACCACCGCTCTTCCAGGGACCCAGAGGAGTGTCACCATAGCAGTAACGAAGAGCTGAGTTTGTTGAACCCAGACCGTAGTCAGGACCTGAGTAACCTGAGAATATCATAACGTACTTGTTACCTACCTGACGGATAGATGAGGCCTCAAAGAAGTTGAACTCACCGGGATTCTGACCCTCGGCAAGAGCAGGATAGCTGGAAGCATCCTGAGGACCGCGAACGCGTCCGTAGCTTGAGCTGGCAGGGAGCAGGGGATCTACAGCCTGCGTGCCGGGACGTACGGAATACATGGTCTCCTGGTCAAGCTGAGCACCGGTTGAGTGCTGGAATCCCCAGAATGCGTATGCACGGAATCCCTTTGCGTAATCAGGATCATCCTTGTCTGTTACCTTCTCAATGAATACTGAGGGGTCAAAGCCGATGCAGCTTCCTGCAATTGCAGCCTCGTTCTCGTCAAGGTTCAGAGGAGTGAAGGGGCCGTCGGGACGGTCACCCTTGCAGACCATTGCCTCACGACGGGGACCACGGCTGTGGGGATAGAGATAGTATACTTTCTTGTCCTTACCCTTGGCATCCTTCTCGATAACCTCAACCAGGTCAGGAGCGTACATTACGTCCCAACGGCCGTTGGCTGCCTGATATGTGAATACGGGACCGTCATCACGCCACTCATTCAGGTTCTCAACGGGTGCTGACCAGATGCGGATATCGGGACCGCAGTAACGGTTGGCACTTACATCATGTGAACCGATGATATATGCACGGTAATGTCCGGGACGGTCAGGATCCTCAAATACCTTGGGCTCTCCGTCTGGTACATGCTCCCAAAGAGGCAGATAGGGGTTTCCGGTACCGCCATAATTGTGCACGAAACGCTGAGATGCCTTAAGCTGGCCCTCCTGGACCTTTTTCGCAGCGTAAAGGTTCTGTGACGACAGAACCAGAGCAGATGCTGTAACCAGCATGATGCTTCTGAAAAGTCTATTGGCTGTCATTTTATAATAATTGGTTATTTGGTTGTTATTTCAACTTTCTATTAGATTGCAAAAATAGAAAAAAGTTAAAAGCCGTTTTGCTGATATTTTAATGAATATAGTGAATATTGGGAGCATCGAACACATGGGTCTCGGGACAGCTCAGAATCATGATCTCCGTTCCTACCTGAATCTTGAATTCACCCTCCTCAAGAATCCACTTTCCGTCGGGTCCTACGTATGCGAAATCATTCATGGGAACATCCAGGGAAACGGTCTTGGTCTCACCGGGAGCAAGCTCAACCTTGGCGAACTGACGCAGGCGGCGTACATCGGGCGAAACGGTTGCAATCAGGTCACTGGTGAACAGCAGGACGCTCTCCTTACCGGCCACATCACCTGTGTTGGTTACATCTACGTTAAAGCGAACCAGACCGTCGGGAACTATACGCTCTCTCTCGGCATTGAGGTTGGAGTATTTGAATGTGGTGTAGCTCTTACCCTGACCGAACGGCCACTGTACTGATACCACGGCATCATAGTCATATGCACCGGCCATCTTGTCAACCTCCTGGCAGGGCTTGTAATCATAGGTGATGAGTGAGTGAACCTCCTTGGGGTAGGTGAACGGCAGACGACCGCTGAAATTGGCGTCACCGGCCAGCAGATTAGCCAGAGCGTCACCTCCGTAGTTACCCGGAAGCATGATGTCTGTAATGGCACTTGCCAGAGGCTCGATGTCAGCGATGATACGGGGACGTCCCTCATTGAGGATCAGAACGATAGGCTTTCCGGTCTTGGCCAGGGCCTTTACAAGGTCACGCTGGTTCTGTGAGAGTGTGAGGTCCGTGATGTTACCGGGAGTCTCGCAGTATGAGTTCTCGCCGATGCAGGCTACGATGATGTCTGCCTTACGGGCAGCGGCTACGGCCTTCTCAATCTCAGGCTTGGCCTCGGCCTCGAATGTAGCGCCACGGGTATACTTGACACCCTGCTCCAGAATCACGTTCTGTGCACCGAACTTGTTGACCATGGCCTCATAGATGGTGTTGTACTGGGATGCGCACATATCGGCTATGTCACCCTGCCATGAGTAGCTCCAGCCACCGTCCAGGCAGCGCATGCTATTGGCGTTAGGTCCGGTAACAAGGATTTTGGTACCTTTCTTAATAGGCAGGATTCCGTCATTCTTGAGAAGTACCATGCTCTCCTCGGCTGCGTGCAGTGCAACCTCGGCATGCTTGGCACTTCCAAAATCAGGATAATCCTCAAGATTCATGAAGGGCTGCTCAAAGAGTCCCAGACGGACTTTCATTCTGAGGATACGGCGTACGGCGTCATCGATACGGCTCATGGGAACGGCTCCCTCCTCAACAAGTTCCTTGAGCAGGTCGCAGAACTGCAGGCTATAGGGGTCCATTGACATGTCGATACCGGCATTGATGGCCTGACGTATGGCGTCTTTCTTGTCCTTTGCAACCTTGTCACGGTTGTAGAGGTTGTCTATATCGGCCCAGTCAGTGATTATCATACCATCCCAGCCGGTCTGCTCCTTGAGCCATACGGTGAGCAGCTCATGGTTGGCATGAGTCATGACACCGTTCACCATTCCTGAGTTGACCATTACGTTAAGGGCACCTGCAGTGATACCTGCCAGATAGGGCTGGAAGAACTTTTCACGCAGTTCCATGGGGTTGATGATGGCGGGAGTACGGTCCTTGCCCGATACGGGAACACCGTAACCCATGTAATGCTTGAGAGATACTGAGATATGGTATTTGTCGATACCGTTGGGGGCACCCTGGAATCCTTCCACAGCCGAAAAGCCCATGGCGGCATTCAGATATGCATCCTCACCAAAGTTCTCCCAGCAGCGTGACCATAGCTGGTTGCGGCTAAGGTCAAGAGTGGGGCAGAATGTCCAGGGTACGTTGCTGGCACGTGTCTCATAGGCGGTTATCTCAGCAGCCTTGCGTGTGGCACTACGGTTGAACGTGGCGGCCATATTGATGTTCTGCGGGAACAGTGTACCGCCGCTGGTGTATGTGGTACCGTGGTTCTGGTCAAGACCTATGAGGCAGGGGATACCCAGCACCTCCATGGACTTGTCCTGTATCTTCTTTACTATAACAGCCCATTCCTCTGGTGTGGGAGGTACGGTCTGAGGGGTATTGAGCAGAGATCCGACCTTGTATTTGCCTATGATCTCCTCAAGTTTGTCATCATCAACAACAAACTTGCCGTTGCGGTCAGTATGTCCTACCAGAGGCAGGTTAAGCTGAAGCATCTGGCCGATCTTCTCATCGAGCGTCATTTTGCTGATGACAGATTCCACTTTCTTTTCTATAGGCTCGTAATAACACCAATAAAGGTTGGTCTGGTCCGACTTGGGCTTGCACGATACAAGCACAAGGGCGCTTAACGCGGTAAACAGGATTGATTTCTTCATATTATTAATGATTTAGTGATTAGTCAGATCAGGTCAAGAAGGAGCGGGAAATCAGTCTCCCGGATTCCTTTCTCAATAAGGATGGGGCGGTCTTTCTCAAATTCCGATTCAAATGACTCGGCTCCCAATTTGTCACGGCTCTGGCGGTAAAGCGATACGGCACGCTGTATATCTCCGTCCACGAGCCATGTATGACCCGCATTGAGACAGTCATTGCCCGATGGCTTTGAAGTCAGGAGTTTGCCGTAATACTCCTTGGCACGGTCTATACGTCCGGCCAGGAATGCGCACCAGGCTATGGCACGCCATGCCTTTGGGTAGTCAGGCTTTATGTAATCTACCTTGAAGAACCGTGTCAGGGCCTCATCATACCTTTTAACGTCAACCAGACAGTCACCTATCTGGATCTGAAGCGACAGATTCTCAGGGTCACGTTTTTCAGCCTGCAGCAGCAATTCCATGGCATCGGAAGGCTTTGAAACCTGACGCAGACACTGTGCCATATGACGGAGTGTCCATCCGTTGTCAGATTGGAGTATGTCGGCGCGACGATAGGATTCCAAAGCCTCTTCATACTTATGGATGTGCTGTTGTGCATATCCCATCTGCTGGTAGAAACGGTAATCGGTCGAGTAGGGATTGGCATTTGTCTCCATGATCCTGTATGCCTGGGCAGCCTCCTCATAATACTCCTTGCCAAGCAGCCATACGGCTATCTTGCTGACAGATTCATCTGCTTTAACAAGAACTGATAATATATTATCTGTCAGGAGATTAAGATTATTATCAAAAGGATTCCTGAACTCGTGTCTGCGGGAGAACAGGTTAAAGAAGCGGTACAGGTCCTGTGCATACTGACGGGCCGCAAATATCTCCTGGGTCATAGCCGGGACATCGCTGCCCTTTATGTCCTGGATTTCATCCTGAACCTGTTCGCTAAGTTGCCCCAGAATCATCTCACGCTGCTCCTGAGGTATCTGTGAGAAGGTGAGTGCAAAGGAGTATTTGTCTGAGTTGCAGAATGTTCCGTTGGATATTATAGACTTTCCTATGGCTGAACGCTCAAACATATCCCCTAGACTGCGAGCCACATCCGGCTGTTCCATGCTGAACGGGCGGAACCAATTGTGTATCTCGTGGAAGAAAGGATAGTTCTTAAGATGTGAGAAGGTGCCCATGTAGACATCGGCCCCCTCCATCTGCAATTCACTCATCTGCAGCAGTTTATCCTTTACGTCCGATCTCTCTATCCATTCCATCCAGTCAGGGCTGGCACCGTCACGCTCCAGTTCCTCACGCATCAGGTCACCCAGCTTGGGGTTACGCAGCATGGTGGGGATGATCTCTTCACGCATACGGCGGTCTATCTCCTTGGTTTCACGGCACATAAGTAGCGCCAGCTGAACCTTGAGCATGCGCTCACTGATGCCGGGTTCATCGGACAACAGGGATATCTGAGCCGTTACATCCGGGAAATAGGGAAGTATGTCATTATATCCGGTAAGGGTGACGGCCAGACCGGTCAGGGCACGCATTGAAACGATATTGCTCAGACTGGTGGCAGCCTTGCAGAGGAATGTGCACTTGAGCGGGTCAAAACGCTCCAGAAGGGAGAGGGTCACGGCACTTACTGCAAGGGCGGAATCATCCTCAATAACTAACGGTGATTCAATAAGTTCCAGCAATGATGAGAGATCCTGTGCGCTCCATCGGCCGTTGGTCCATATAAGGTCAAAGAGCAGCCCCAGCATGCGCTCATGAGCTACGCTGTCCTTGGTGTCGACAAAAGACTCGAGTGTTAAGCGTATGCCTTCTATGTTCTCGGTTCTGGAGAGACGTGAACGCAAATGCTGGTAATAGAGGAGCATTGACTCCTGTATCATACGTGCCTGCAGAACCTCGTCATTGAGGAGTAGGGCACGTTGTACGAGCTGACGGTAAAGATCGGTGCGGTGCTCATCGGGGGATCCCTGGCCGAAATACTGGAGCATGTAATGATAGGAGCGGTCAATATCCTCAAACCAGGACGTGACCGACCAGTCCGACACGCCCGACATCTGCATCTGAATCTGCTCCAGAGCCTCCTTGAGACGTGAATTCAGCAGCAGATCCTTAATCTGTGCCGCACGACGCTTAAGATCCTCATCAACTGTCATAAAAAAAGAAACCGCCGGATTGTTCCAGCGGTTTCAAATATACGTAAAATATTTGGGATTTAGCCCTTGATAGCAGCGATACCGGGAAGAATCTTACCCTCGATAGCCTCCAGAAGAGCACCACCACCGGTTGATACGTAAGATACCTTATCGGCAAAACCAAACTGCTTGACAGCGCTTACTGAGTCACCGCCACCAACGAGTGAGAATGCACCGTTCTTAGAAGTAGCGTTGGCAACTGCAGTGGCGATAGCCTTTGTACCGGTCTGGAAGTTGCTGAACTCGAATACACCGGCAGGACCGTTCCAGAGGATGGTCTTTGAAGACTCAATCACACCGGCCATCTGCTGAGCTGACTTGGGACCTATATCCATACCTTCCCAACCATCGGGTACGTTGTTGTTGTCAACAACCTGAGTGTTGGCGTTGTTGTCAAATGCATCGGCTGCAAGGCAGTCAACGGGGAGGACGATCTTTACGCCCAGCTCCTCGGCCTTCTTGAGAACAGCCAGAGCAACGTCTACCTGATCGGGCTCGCAGAGTGAGTTACCAACCTTACCGCCCTTAGCCAGAACGAATGTGTAAGCCATACCGCCGATGATAACCAGGTTATCAACCTTCTGCAGCAGGTTCTCAATGATGGTGATCTTTGAAGATACCTTTGAACCACCGATGATAGCGGTTACAGGCTTAACTGAGTTGTTCAGAACCTTCTCAACAGCTACAACCTCCTTCTCCATCAGATAACCGAACATCTTGTGGTCAGCATCAAAGAAGTCAGCCATAACAGCTGTGGTAGCGTGCTTGCGGTGAGCGGTACCGAATGCATCGTTTACATAAACATCGGCATATGAAGCAAGAGTCTTGGCAAATTCCTTCTGGGCAGCCTTGAGCTCCTTCTTGGCAGCATCGTATGCGGGATCCTCCTTCTCGATGCCACGGGGCTTGCCCTCCTCCTCAGCATAGAAACGAACGTTCTCAAGCAGAAGAGCCTCACCGTCCTTAAGAGCGGCAACCTGCTCCTGAGCCTTAGCGCAGTCCTCAGCGAACTTTACATCAACACCAAGGCACTCTGATACATGCTTGAGGATGTACTTGAGTGAGTACTTGGGATCCGGGTTCTTCTTGGGACGACCCATGTGTGAAGCGATGATAAGACGACCGCCATCGGCGATGATCTTCTTGAGGGTAGGCATTGCAGCTACGATACGGGTATCGTCTGTAATGTTGAAGTTCTCATCAACGGGAACGTTGAAGTCTACGCGTACGAAAGTTTTCTTTCCGGCGAAGTTGAATTTGTCAATTGTCATAGTGTTTGTATGTTAATTGTTGCAATTTTATTTTGGTTCGCAAAGTTAGTCAAAATCTGTCACTTTGTCCATTTATTTCTCTCTATTCTGAAAGAACTTGGAGTAGGGAGGCAGGTCCTGCGTAAGCCATACGTTACCACCTATTATGGTGTCATGTCCGATGGTAATGCGACCCAGCACTGAGGTATTGGAGTAGATGACCACATTGTCCTCAATGATAGGATGGCGCGGAACGTTGATGGGATTGCCGTTCTCATCAAACTTGAAGCTCTTGGCGCCAAGCGTAACTCCCTGATAGAGTTGAACATGATTGCCTATGATTGCAGTCTCGCCGATAACCACGCCTGTGCCGTGATCTATGCTGAAATACTCGCCGATCTTGGCACCCGGATGGATGTCGATACCGGTAAGTGAATGGGCAAGCTCTGTTATTACGCGGGGCAGGATAGGTACACCCAGCTCTAGCAGGCGGTGTGCCATGCGGTAATGATACATGGCTACCAGTGACGGATAGCACAGTATTACCTCCTCATGGCTTACCGCAGCGGGATCTCCGTCAAAGATTGCCTTGACATCGGTACCAAGCAAGCGGCGCAGCTCAGGGATGCTCTCTATGAACTGCTGTGAAATCTCCTCAGCACAACAAGGCATTGACTCATGGAATATACGGCCTATATAATCAATCTGATGTGAAAGGATCGTATAGAGCCGGCTTAAAGACGTGGAGAGGTCAAGCGCTCCAAAAAAATTGCCGAACACCACATGGCGGAACAGCTTGACTGCCTCCTTTATCTCGGCGCGGTCAATTGAGCGTTCCTCAACCTTGGGGATGTACTTATCGGCTTTCTGCAGAGACTTTTTTACGTCCCTGATGCTTTCAAAAATGTCTTTATTATCCATTGCCTTGCGGTTAGAGACCGCAAAATTACACAATAATAACGATATTATCTGTTACAGCTGGGGCAAATGTCACTCAAACAGCATTTTCCGCACTTGGGGGCGCGGGCGGTGCAGACATAACGCCCGTGCAGTATGAGCCAGTGATGGGCGCGTGACAGCTGATTTTCAGGGAAATACCTGACGAGTTCCTTCTCAACGCTCAGAGGTGTGGTGCAACGTTTGGGGACAAGACCTATGCGGTGACTGAGACGGAATACATGCGTGTCAACCGGCATTGCCTGGCCACCGAATGCGACAGCGGTCATGACGTTGGCGGTCTTGCGGCCTACGCCGGGGAGTGAGGTCATGCTGTCCATATCCTGCGGAATCCTGCCTTCAAACCTTTCACAAACCATGCGGGCCATCTCTGCAAGGTGAGCGGCCTTGGCGTTGGGGTATGATACGCTTTTTACGTAAGGGAATATCTGCTCAGGTGTGGCATCGGCCATGTCCTGAACCGTGGGGAATGCCTTGAAAAGGGCGGGGGTGACCATATTGACACGCTTGTCAGTGCACTGGGCGGACAGCATGACGGCCACCAGCAGTTCATATGGAGATGAAAAATGCAGCTCGGTTGCTGCCTCAGGATACGCCTGAGATAGTCTCTCGCTGCATTTATCGTATAGTTCCCTCTTTTTCATAAGGGACTGTGGTTATCAGTTTGCTGACTCAAACTCCTTGAGGAAACGGATATCGTTCTCAGAGAACATGCGCAGGTCCTTAACCTGATATTTAAGGTTGGTTATGCGCTCAATACCCATTCCAAGAGCAAAACCTGAGTATTCCTTGCTGTTTATGCCGTTGAGCTCCAGTACGTTGGGGTCAACCATACCGCAACCCAGAATCTCAACCCAACCGGTACCCTTGCAGAAGGGGCAGCCCTTACCGCCGCAGATGTTGCAGCTTATGTCCATCTCGGCCGATGGCTCTGTGAAGGGGAAGTAGCTGGGACGCAGACGGATCTTGGTATCCGGACCGAACATCTGCTGTGCAAAGTAGAGCAGTACCTGCTTGAGGTCTGCAAAGCTTACATGCTTGTCAACGTACAGGGCCTCAACCTGATGGAAGAAGCAGTGTGCACGGTAGCTGATTGCCTCGTTACGGTATACGCGACCCGGGCAGATGATGCGGATAGGGGGCTCTGTAACCTCCATTACGCGGCTCTGGACGGATGATGTATGTGTGCGCAGGATGATATCGGGATGTGCCTCTACAAAAAAGGTGTCCTGCATATCACGTGCGGGGTGATCTTCGGCAAAGTTCATTGATGAGAATACATGCCAGTCATCCTCAACCTCGGGACCATCGGCCAGGACAAAACCAAGACGTGAGAATATCTCGATAATCTCGTTCTTGACAATGTTCAGCGGGTGGCGGGTTCCAAGTTCAACAGGATAGGCGGTACGGGTCAGGTCAGGCTTCTCGTCAACGGCTTTCTTGGCCTCGAAGGCCTCCTTGAGGCTGTTGATCTTATCCTGAGCAAGATTCTTGAGCTCGTTGAGCTTCTGTCCGATCTCACGCTTCTGGTCGTTGGGAACGTTGCGGAAATCAGCCATAAGGTCATTGATGGCGCCTTTCTTGCTTAAATACTTGAGTCTCAGGGCCTCCAGCTGCTCAGCTGACTGTACCTTGAGTCCGTTTATCTCGGCGATTAACTGTTCAATCTTCTCTAACATCGCGGTTACTGTTTTTCGGAGTGCAAAATTAGCAAAAAATGAGTGGAACACCAACTAGAATGAGTATTTTTGCAGCATGACAGTAAGAGACAATTGCTCACTTGCGGACAGGAACACATTCGGTATGGATGTCAGGGCTGACAGCCTGATTGACTGGGCATCAACCGATGAGCTCAAAAACGCATTACTCGATATCAGTAAGCCCATTCTGATGATAGGCGGCGGCAGCAACCTGCTGTTCATGGGCGACTTTAAAGGCACCGTCCTGCACTCAACGATTTCATCAATTGAGATAATTGCCAGCACCGATAAGGATGTCCACGTCAAGGTGGGCGCAGGTGTGGTTTGGGATGATTTTGTGGCTTGGTGCTCCATTAACGGATTCTGGGGCGTGGAGAACCTCTCGGCCATTCCCGGTGAGGTGGGAGCCAGCGCAGTCCAGAACATAGGCGCCTACGGAGTTGAGGCAAAGGACGTTATAGACACCGTCCAGACCATTTGCCTGGCCGACGGAAGCGAGCGCGATTTCAGCAATAAGGAGTGCAACTACGCATACCGCCAGAGCATTTTCAAGAATGAACTTAAGGGTCAGTACGCCGTTGCATACGTGATATATACGCTCTCCAAGGTTCCGCAGCCCAGGTTGGGTTACGGTGCGCTGGAGCAGGAGGTGGAGCGCCTGGGCGGTCCCACACTGGCCAACATAAGGCAGGCCGTGATATCCATACGCGAGAGCAAGCTGCCTGATCCCAAGGTTCTTGGCAATGCCGGCAGCTTCTTTATGAACCCTGTAATATCTGAGCAGGAGTTCAATATAATAAGGAGTAACTATCCCGATGTTCCCTCATATCCCGCACCGGGCGGCGTAAAGGTTCCCGCTGGTTGGCTGATTGAGAAATCGGGCTGGAAAGGCCGCTCACTTGGCCCTGCAGCCGTTTATGACAAGCAGGCGCTGGTGCTGGTGAACAAGGGCGGTGCCACCGGAGCCGATGTCAAGCGCCTGGCAGACACCATTATTGAGGATGTAAAACAGAAATTCGGAATAACCCTCTCGACCGAGGTGAACTATATATGAAACTGACTTTCCTAGGAACCGGAACTTCGATTGGCGTACCAGAGATGCGCTGCCACTGCCAGACATGCATGTCTACTGACCCGCATGACAAACGTCTGCGCACATCGGCCCTGATAGAGTCAGACACTACAAAAATTATAATTGACTGCGGTCCGGATTTCCGCCAGCAGGCTTTAAGAGCGGACATTGAACAGCTTGATGCAGTGATTGTTACGCATGAGCATTATGACCATATAGGAGGCCTTGATGACCTGCGTCCGTACTGCACCACAAACACCATTCCCATATATGCGGAGAGCAATGTGATAAGCCATATCGTGCAGAGTATGCCGTACTGTTTCAGCAAGGTTGTAAGCCCTCGTGTGCCTCATATGGAGCTGCGTGAGATTCAACCGGGCAAGAAGTTCAAGGTTGGAGATCTGGAGATCCTTCCCATACGTGTCATGCACGGCAATCTGCCTATTGTGGGTTTCAGGATAGGGAACCTTACTTATATCACGGACATGAAGAGTATTGACGATGAGAATTTTGGGCTTATTGAGGGTACTGAGACTCTGGTTGTCAATGCGTTGCACACCAAGGAGCATCCTACTCACCAGAATGTGCGGCAGGCGGTTTTGTTTGCTGAACGGGTGGGGGCTAAAGAGGCGTATCTCATCCATATGAGCCACCGTGCAGGAATGCACGCCATTATGAACGCCAAGTTCCCGGAACACGTGCAGTTTGCATACGACGGACTTGTGATTGAGGCTTTTTAATTGTTACAATTTCATTAAGATTGCATTAAAAAAATGTTACCTTTGTGCGACAATTGACAGAACACAAAGGTGAATTCACTATTCTATCAGATCCTTACAATGCTCGGCTGCCTTGCCCTTTTTCTTTGGGGCATGAGCCTTATGAGCAGTTCACTTCAGAAATTTGCAGGTAACGGTCTCCGTTCATTTATCGAGAAAATGACATCCAACACAGGTAAATGCCTGTTTACCGGATTCATCGTAACCGTACTTGTACAGTCTTCAACAGCAACCACGCTCATGCTTGTGAGCTTTGTGAACGCAGGTCTGATGACCCTGCGCAGCGCAATAGGCGTGATCATGGGTGCAAACATCGGTACCACGGTTACGGCATGGCTCTTTGCTGTCAGCATGGACGGGTCATTCAGTCTGGGTGCCGTTGCAATCCCGCTCATATTTGTGGGATTTGTATTCTCATCATTCTCCAAGAAACAGAAGCTCAAGGACTTTGGTTCTTTCCTGATAGGATTCGCATTCCTGTTCCTGGGTCTGAGCATGCTTAAGGATACATCTTATCCGCTGCTGTCAAGTGAGGGCGTAAGGAACTTCCTGGCTCCCATAACAGACATGAAGTTCAGCACCATACTGTTCATCATAATAGGTGCAGTGATGACATTCTGCCTGCAGTCATCGGCTGCCGCCACAAGTATCACGATGCTGCTGCTGGCATGCGGCGTAATCACATTCCCCAATGCAGTTGCATTCATCCTGGGTGAGAACATCGGTACAACAATCACTTCAAACCTGGCCGCAACATCAACCAATATCAGTTCCAAGCGCACCGCACGTGCACACTTGGTATTCAACCTGTTCGGATCTGTACTTGTAATACTCCTGTTCAGGCCCTATATGATGTTGAACGCTCATATAGTTGAGGCATTCGGATTCCCCAATCCGCTTACATCGGACTTTACAATCCTCTCCATGACAGGCCTTGAAGGTGAGGCTCTGAAGGCTCAGACAACACTTGCCAGCAGCCTGCCGTACAGTGTGGCTATAGTTCACTCCCTGTTCAATATCATCACCACACTCATCCTTGTATGGTTCATACCGCAGCTTGAGAAACTGGTTATGAAGATGGTTCCCAGCAAGGAGGAGGATCAGAAAGAGAAGTTCCACCTTGTTTATATCGGCAAGGGTAACGCAAATCTGGCCGAGCTCTCCGTTACTGAGGCACGCAAGGAGATCAACCACTATGCAGAGATCTGCACAAAGGGATTCGGATATGTACGCCAGGCTATTCAGGAGTCAGAATCTGACGGTTTTGAGGAACTGCGCCAGAAACTGGTCAAGTATGAGGAGATTACAGACCGTATAGAGTTTGAGATTGCCACTTACCTCAACCAGGTGAGCCAGAATGACATATCAGAGCAGGCACGTATCCAGGTCAAGGCCTATTTCAAGATTATAGGTGAGCTTGAGTCTCTGGGTGATTCAGGTGAGGCCATTTCACGTCTGCTGCAGCGTAAACGCGACCATGAGAAGGTGTTTGACAAGAACATGATGGAGCGTATAACAGAGATGCTGGATGTCATGCAGAATGCCTACGATGTTATGAACGCCAATATGTCAGATCCTCATTTGACCGATATCACCAACGCATATCAGGCTGAGGATGCCATTAACAATCTGCGTGACCGTCTGCGTGAGGAGCACCTCAAGAAGATGGAGAACAAGTCATATGACTATACCGCAGGCGTTTACTACTTTGACCTTATTCAGGAGATGGAGACCATGGGTGACTTTATGATCAATATCTCTCAGGCTCTTGTGGGACTGAATGCGTAATAATCATATAGAATAAAAAAAGGCCTCAATCGAGGCCTTTTTTTTATTGCTCATCCTTGGGTGGAGCCACGTGTTTGGCCGATGAGCGGGGACGCACGTTGGAGCGGGCGGCGTTGAGAATTGTATTCTTACGGCGCAGAATTGCCTCCTCCACAGCACCGGACTTTTCAGGACGGTAAAGCTTGCTGTACTTGGCCTTACCCACCTTGATATGGCGGATGGGGAAGTTGGCAATATCCTCAAGCGGGCCGCTTAATGTTACACCAAGACGGATAGGTAGAGGTGTCTGCGTTACAGAAATATTGTAGTTGCAGCTCAATCCCGCATCGATATTGTGACGGCCGCTTATGATAGCCTCGTAACGGTCCATTTTGATACGGGTAGGATAGAGGTCAACCTTTTCATCCGATACCTGCAACTCCACATCCAGACTGTCTATAACAGGACTGGCATCCTTACTCATCAGGAGCTTACGCTTGATGCTGTTGAACACCTCATTGTCAAGAACCACAAGATTGGCTCCCTCAATCACGGCATTACCTATGAGTGAAGACATCTGCGGATACAACGGTCCGTGGGTGACATAGTCAGGCTCCAGATATGTCTGGGCCGACAGATGGAACTGAGCCTTTCCTGAAAGAGACTTCAACATAGGAACGATTGAATCAACTGCAGGTACAAGGTCAATGAGTTCATCAATCTCTATATCAAGCAGATGGAAATCAAGCTCCATGAAACGGTCCTCTACGTTAGGTGTGCGGTAGATGGCAGTGAGCTGCATCTCGGCGGCCTTGGATGAGAAACCAAGCTCCTGGAGTATGATCACGCCATCCTTGATAGACACATCACCACCTACATTGTTGAATGCATGGTTGTTAAACTCTACATTCGAGAGGTTGGTGTAGAGGGTCAGATCAATTCCCTTGGGTATCATGATAGGTGAGGCTGTGATGGTATCCTGACCGGCCTCAATCTCCTGGGCAGCCTGTTCGATTGCCAGGGTATCGGCCTCCGTGGAACCTGTCAGGGCCATGAGCTTGTTTACGTTCACATGGTCTGACTCCACATAGAGCTCGCCTGTAAGCAGGCCCTTGTTGTCCAGGAACTCACCTATATTATATATATCGCCCCACAACTGGAGATCAGAATCGTCAATCTCAGCACGGCATTCATTGATATTGAACCTGCCAAGTGAGAAGTCAAAGTCCAGTGTCTTGAGGCTGATGGGATCAGCCATCATATCCACCTGACCATCATTGAGTTTCATCCTGACCTGAGGATTCCACTGGTTCAGGATCTCAACCTTGGTAGAGTCATACTGCGCCATAGCCTGCAGGGATGTGCTGCCCAACTTTGCAGAGAGCATGCTACCCATTCCGGCAGCAAGACCGTCGAATGCCACATTGGCCTTCATGGCTATGGTGCCGTCGGCAGGTGCCATATTGAGCGTAACTGCCGTATTGGTAAGAGTTCCGAATATGGTGTCCATATCGCCCTCAATCTTACGCGCGTTTATGTCTACCAGGACGTTCATCTTGTCCACAGCCTCCATAAGACCTGCTACCGATGCGTTAAGGCCAAAGCCTTCAATTGAAGCGTTAATAGTAGTGGAATCTATCATGGAAACCTGAAGGTCTGTAGCCTGGAGAGCGACGTCGGCAGTCTGGCGGTTCTTGTCAACAGCAATGGTGCTGGGATAATTTGCATGGAGCGTAAGTTTGCCCGATGCAGCCTTAAGCGAGTCATTGACCGATGCATCAAGCTGCTTGAGTTTGATATCGGCCGTAGCTGTATTCAGGACAGGACCATTATCGTTCATGCCGCCCTTGACGTTAATGTCAAGACCTACGGTGCCGTGAACGTCAATTCCGTCAAGCAAGCTCTGGAATGACTCCGGAATCATGGATACAAGACGGTCAATGTCAAGGTCCTCCATTGTGTTGATGCGTACGCGGCCGGCGATGTTGTTTGTTCCGCTCATGGTTCCGTTTCCGCTGAATCCTATGCGCTGTCCGTTTATATCAACGTTGGCGCCGTTTAGTACAGCAAAGCGTGTCAGGTCAGTCTTGGCCTCAAGGGGTAGGGTAAGGCCCATTGACCAGCCCGGGACATATGTCTCGCCGCCCATCACAACCTCAATTGAAGGTATGGTAAGCTTGGTGTCGGCAGTCAGGTCATCGGTCTTGAGTCCGGCGTTCAGGTCAAGCTTTATCTCATCAGACTGAACGTTGATGGGTGTCTCGCCTCCCATATCAAATGTAAGGCCCTCGACTGCGAGTGCCACGGCGGCAGCCACATTGCTCATATCGAGCTTGAGTCCTGAGTTGAGTCCTACAAGAACCTTATTAATATCAGCCTTGGTAATGACACCTGCGGTATCCTGCATCTCAACTGCAATGGCACGGGTACTGAACGTAAAGTCCTGTACATGAGCGCTGTCACCGGTGAATATAGCCTTGGGTGTCTTCATTGAGATAGCACCTGTTGAGGCCGATATGCCCGGAAGTTCTGCTTTGACATCGGATATATTGACATTGAGGCCGGCAGTGATATCTCCCATGCCCTCGCTGCCCAATGAGCAGCTGAGCTTGTCCAGAATGAACTTTATGCCGTCAATCTGAGCGTTTATATCACCCATGGCGGCCTTGGTCTCCTTGATGTTCAGGGTGAGGTCTGCATTGACGTCATCACCGAACTTGGTCAGGTTACCGTTGATCCTTAAATCATTGATACCTGATGACAGGTCTGTCGAGTCATTGTTGATTGAAGCGTTTATTGAGGCTATCTTGACGGATGTCTTGGCTTCCAGACTGTCATAGTTGAGCAGTCCCTTGAGTTCCACTCCTAATCCCTTTACAGCAGCAAGAGTACCGGATGAAAGATCTGTATATGAAGCGTTTATGCCATCAATCTTAATCTTCTGGAGATCGGCGTAAATGTCAAGGTCGCCTGATTCCTTTTCAGGCTCGGGCTCGGGCTCAGGCTCTCCGGTTCCGAACACGTCCAGATTGGAACTGCCGTCGGCTGCCGTATAGAGGTTGGCACTCACTCCGTCTATGAAGAGGTTGGTAAGAATGATCTTTCTCTCCTTGTAGAGGGTCTTGAAATCAACCGTTACGGTGAATTCATCGACTGCGGCCAGCGTATCATACGGCGAAGATTCCATGTCGTCATATACAACCAGGCCGTTCAGACGGAATCCAAGGAACGGATAGGAACCTACAAGCGTCAGGTCCACGTCATCAATCTTGGCGCGAGCAGGGGAGTACTTGTCTATGGCTTTCTCCGCAATATTGGTTAGACTGGACGATGAGAAAACCATCCAGCATACCAACAAGACTAATATGAGCAGAAGACCCACGATAGACCCCAGGGTTATTCCTGAGATCTTAAGAGTCTTTTTGATTATAGGTTTCATTATTTCTTGGTAAATACGATAACAGTCTTGGAGGCGTCTTGCTTATCGTAAGCCTCCATTCTGGTTTCTGTAAGATCCTCTACAATGTAGACCGTGAATGTGATAATGGTTGAAGATCCGTCTTTATAACCTTGCAACTCCAGTTCAAGTTCATCACCGTCAAGTCTCCAGGTAAAATCTCTTTCTCTGCCGTCCTTGTTTGTGTACAAACCGGTGTAGTCTTCAAAGAAAACGTAACTGCACTTGTTTGTGGCACTCCATGAACCGATAAGAAGGTCCTCATCATACTCTTCGTCCTTACCGCAAGATGCAAATAATACAAGTACTGTGGCCAGTACCATTGATAAACGGATAATACTCTTTTTCATACTTTTTGGAATGGGTTACCTATTGTAATATGGTTTAATCTGTGCGAAGTTAAGCATTTTTTACAAATGTCGTCCAGAGTTTGACGCAAAGAACAAATCAGTCACGAATATTATGCAAGTATCAAACAAAAGGGGTAAATTTGCAGGTCTTTTTAGGAAACTGACTATATGTTTAGAAGCAAAACTTGTGGAGAACTCCGTCTGACCGATGCAGGCACGACCGTGACACTGGCCGGATGGGTGCAGAGAGTACGAAAAATGGGTGGTATGGTCTTTGTTGACCTTCGTGACCGCTACGGTATTACCCAGCTTGTATTTGACGATGCTACCGATGCCGCCCTTTGCGAGCAGGCAAGCCGTCTGGGACGCGAATTCGTGATCCAGATTACCGGTAAGGTGAGCGAGCGTTCAAGCAAGAACTCCAAGATTCCTACAGGTGACATAGAGATTCTGGTTAATAATCTGAACGTTATCAATGCGGCCGATACGCCTCCCTTCACCATTGAGGACGATACCGACGGCGGTGATGACCTGCGTATGAAATACCGCTATCTTGACCTGCGCCGCCAGTGTGTCCGCAAGAATCTGGAACTGCGCCACAAGATGGTTATGGAGATACGTAAGTTCCTGGATGACCTGAACTTCATGGAGGTTGAGACTCCAATCCTTATCAATTCAACTCCTGAGGGTGCACGTGACTTTGTTGTTCCTTCACGTATGAACCCCGGTCAGTTCTACGCTCTGCCTCAGAGCCCGCAGATTCTCAAGCAGTTGCTTATGGTATCAGGTTTTGACCGATACTTCCAGATAGCCAAGTGTTTCCGTGATGAGGACCTTCGTGCCGACCGTCAGCCTGAGTTCACTCAGATTGACTGCGAGATGTCATTCGTGGAGCAGGAGGATATCCTGCAGATTTTTGAGGCTATGGCCAAGCATCTGTTCAAGAGCATCCTTGGCATCGACTTTAAGGAGCCTTTCCAGCGTATGACTTGGCAGGATGCAATGAAATACTACGGCAGTGACAAACCGGACCTGCGCTTTGACATGCACTTTGTAGAACTGATGGATGTTCTCAAGGGTTATGGCTTTGGTGTGTTTGACAGTGCCGCTTACATAGGTGGTATCTGCGCAAAGGGTGCCGCAACTTACACCCGCAAGCAGATTGACGCTCTTACAGAGTATGTTAAGCGTCCTCAGATTGGTGCCAAGGGTATGGTTTATGCCCGCGTTGAGGCCGATGGCAGCGTTAAGTCATCGGTCGATAAGTTCTACTCTCAGGAGGTTCTTCAGCAGCTTAAGGCTGCCATGAACGCTGAGGCTGGTGACCTTATTCTTATACTTAGCGGTGATGACGCCATGAAGACCCGCAAGCAGCTCTCAGAACTGCGTCTTAAGGTGGCCGATGAGCTGGGCCTGCGTGACAAGAGCAAGTTCAAGTGCCTCTGGGTGATTGACTTCCCCATGTACGAATGGTCCGACGAGGAGAACCGCCTCATGGCTATGCACCATCCGTTCACAAGCCCCAAGCCCGAGGATGTACCTCTGCTGGATACTGATCCGGCTGCTGTACGCGCTAACGCTTACGACATGGTTATCAACGGTATCGAGGTTGGTGGCGGCTCTATCCGTATCCACGACAGCAAGACACAGGCTACCATATTCAAGATTCTGGGCTTTACTCCCGAGCAGGCTCAGGCCAAGTTCGGCTTCCTGATGAACGCATTCAAGTTCGGTGCTCCTCCTCACGGTGGTCTGGCATTCGGTCTGGACCGCTTTGTCAGCATCTTTGCCGGTCTTGACAGCATCCGCGACTGCATTGCATTCCCCAAGAACAACTCCGGTCGCGACGTCATGCTCGACGCTCCTGGTCCCCTCGACCAGTCTCAGCTTGATGAACTTCAGCTTAAAGTTGATATTAAATAATACGAACGTACCTGCGTGATATTTTTTAAAGCCGCTTCTCGTTATTGGGAAGCGGTTTTCTTTTACACTACGCCGGACTACACCCCTGTGGGACACAACGTTCCGCGACTACTCCGCCTCCCTTCCGGACCCTAAACGGCGATCGCCTCCTTTTTAGCCCCCTGCGGGGTCTAACAGTCGTTGAACGAAGCGCCGTTCTTAACGGGATCCTCCAGGGGGCTACGCTTAACGTCGCTGCACTGATGGTCCCACAGGGGTGTAGTCCGGCTCCGCGTAAAAGAAAACCTTTGCTCGTTTGGGGATTTTTTTCGGGTTTTCGATTTACTTTTGGGAGTTTTCTGCAACTATGGGGTAGAGACGCGATTATGACACGACAGGAATTTGAACAGTTGACTCTTAGGATACGGAGCAGGCTGATGCTTATGGCCGGCCGTTTCGTTAAGGATTCGGGGATACAGGATGCTGCGGATGATATTGTCCAGGAGTCGCTGCTCATGCTTTGGAGTCAGACGGAGAACGGTTATGAGATTCTGAATCCGGAGGCTTTGGCTGTTACGATAACCAAGAAGGTTTGTCTTGCTCATCTGCGTGGTAGCAGGGCGGTGATGCAGCCTATTGACGGGATTGATTTGGCGGGAGGTCCTTCGGCATCGGATTTGACTGATGAGGCCGATGTGAATGCTGTTAAGGAGTCTCTGTTGGCAATGCTTACTCCTACGCAGAGGCATTATCTGCATCTTAGGAATGAGATGGGACTCTCTCTTGATGAGATGGAGGAGGTGACGGGATGTCCCAAAACCAGTATTAAAACAACGCTTTCAGCAGCCCGCAGGCTGATGATGGAACATATAAAGAAGGACTTATGAATACTATGCTTGAAAACAAACAGTTCCGCAAGGCTCTTGCTGAGCGCTACCTGGAGGCCGATACGACCGTCCGGGAGGAACAGATGCTGGCCGAGTACTATGCATCGCACCAGCCTGATGCCGATGAGGAGCAGATTGCGGCTCTCATTCGCGAGACGCATCCAAACGCATCGGCCATGATCGATACGGCCGATTTTGACCGCATAACCACGCGTAAGAGGCCTGCACACATGATTCTCAGGTGGAGTTCTGTGGCTGCGGCTGCAATCATACTGATGCTCGTGTGCCTGCATATCGGCCACAAGCAGATTCAGCCGGAGACTGAGACGGCTATCAGCACCATGCAGATTCTGGAGGGTATGGAGATGATCTCCAAGATTGAGGTGGGAGAGATTGAATCCGTTAAGGCCGAACCTCACGGCAGCACGGTTGTCATAACCGTTAAACTAACCGACGGCAAGGAACGGAGCTACTCGATGACGTGTAATTCCGATGCCAGTTCGCTATCATTCACTGCATTAAACTAACTTTAATAAATAATTGAATATGAACGCGTTATTAATCTCAGCATTGTTTGCTGCGCTGTCAGTTTCCAATGAAATTGCAGCTCCGACCGACACCATCAACCGCTATGTAATAGACGGTCAGACCATTACTGCATTTGACGGCTCTCAACTGGTCTCAAAGACCATCGTCAAGTATGACATAAACTACAAGAACTCAACCGAAGGGGTAATCAAAGAGCATAACATCAAGACCGACAAACAGCCGCATGCAACAAGTACCAGCAGCCTTACCGTAAAGTCCAACGGATTCTCAATAAGTGAGTTGGAGGGAGCCTTGCCGGAGGGTGAAAAGCCACTCCTGATAGTTGACGATAAAGAATTCAACGGAAGCATAGAAGACATAGATCCGGAAACCGTCCGCTCCATGACCGTCCTGAAAGGCAAAGCTGCCGAAACCGTCTGGGGAGAAAAAGGAAAAAACGGAGTAATAGATATCCAAACCAAAAAGAAATAAAGCAAAAGGGGACAGCCACCCAATTGCACACATTAAGCCGCTTCTCATATTGAGGAGCGGTTTTTGTTACGCAGGTGGCATTCCGGTTTACGGAGCCTGGATATGAGTATTCGGGAGCGTCAGTGAAGGGGCGTGAGCGAAGGCCCTGGAGAGACCGTTAAGAACATCGTTTCGTTTAACGACTGTTAGAACCCGTAGGGGGCTAAAAAGGAGGCGTTCGATGTTTAGGTCTCGGAGGGGTTCTGAGTAGCCCCGTAACGTCGTCTCCCGAATACTCATATCCAGGCTCCGTAAGCCGGCTTTACCATTTATCATCTACTTTACCTTTTTTAGCACAAAAAGCTTTGCAGAATCGCATAGAAAGCGGAAATTTGCGGCCGAAAATTAAAACATCTTCAGGGTGGGGCGTAATTCCCCGACCGGCGGTAGAGTCCGCGAGCCGAAAGGCCGAACCGTTGCAACTACGGTACCGACAGTATAGTCTGGATGGGAGAAGAACTTATGAAAAAAACAATTGCTTTGTGCCTGGGCATGATTGTGCCCGCACTGTCAGTTTGCGCCGAGGGCGCAGTTCTGACCGATTCTGTGATCAGTCTTCAGGAAGTTGTAGTTCGTGACAATTTCAGTGATTCACAAAACACTCCGCTCAGCATCAAGACGCTACAGCCGAGCCACATCAAGCTCTACAGTACTGCGCCTAACTATGTAGAGATGCTTCAGGGCATCCCCGGTGTGTATGCAACGCCTTCAACCGGTTCATACGGTGATGCAACCCTTAACATCCGCGGATTCAAGCAGGAGAACATCAGCATCCTTCTTAACGGTATTCCAATCCAGGGGCTGACATCGGGCTCCATGTACTGGAACAACTGGATGGGTCTGGCCGAGGCTACTTATGCCGTTCAGATCCAGAAGGGTATGGGTTCATCCATGTTGGCCGATTGCGCTATGGGCGGTATGGTCAACATCATTACTAAAACAGGAGAGGGCTCTCCCGAGTGGGATTTCTCAACATCATACACACAGTTCGGCACCAAGAAAGCCATGCTGAGCTACTCCACAGGACAGCTCAAGAATGGTTGGAGCGCCAATCTGATGGTGAGCGGTGTCTATGGTGACGGATTTGTTGAGGCATCTCAAGTAAAGTCAATGTCATATCTGCTGTCTGTAAGCAAGATACTGAACCCTGACAATACACTTATATTCACGGCTCTGGGTTCTCCCGAGCAGCATGACCAGCGCAATACTGAGCTTTCAAAGGATGAAATTGAAGAGCATGGACGCGGATACAGCAAGAACTGGGGTTACCTGAACGGTGAGAAGTTCTCCATTGGCCGTAACCACTATTTCAAGCCCTATTTCACGCTGCAGCATCTTATGGATAAGGGTGACCTGCACATGAAGAACTCTCTTTATCTGGCAATTGCCGATGGCGGCGGCCGATCAACATACAATGACACCACTTACGTAAAAAAGAGCATAATTGATCATCAGACAGCCGACGGCCATATTGATTTTAATTCAGTCATTGCGGACAATGAAGCAGCCGGGGTAGCAGGTAACTTTATTCTGGATTATCTGTCCGGTCATACTCAGGCCGGTGCCATTGCCACTGCCGATTACAATCTCAATGAAAGATTTAAGTTGTCAGGCGGACTCCAGTACCAGTATTTTGATACTTGGTCAAAGATGATTATCCTGGATATGCTGGGTGCAGACCACTACACAATGTACGGTAAGGATTACAAAGTAGGTGATTATATTGGATCGAGATATGGTCGTACCACTCATCTTGCATCTGGTTTTGGACAGGTTCATTATAATGGACGTAAAATAGATGCTAACCTGGGCGTGAGCATATTCAGCGGCAATTATCGCCGTCATGATGATGCCAGCGGTAAAGTTAGTGACTGGGCACACGGGTGGGGCGCTACGGTAAAAAGCGGACTGCTCTATCACATCACAGGCCGTTCACAGGCATTCATTAACTTGGGTTACAACAGCCGTTTGCCGTACGCAGGAACATATCTGGTATCAAGCGACCTGTCTATCAAGGATGACGTGACGAATGAGGAGAACCTGATGGCGGAACTTGGAGCACGCATCAACTGGAACGGAGGTGGTTTCTCTATAAGCGGCTATGCTGCCGATTGGGGTAATAAGACCGTTACCGTAAATATAGCCAAACGCGCTAACGAGAAAGCCCAGAAGTATTATATAACAGGTCTGAATGCTCTCCATTTGGGCGTAGAACTATCTGTAGAGCAGCAGATTACTTCTTGGGCCAGTCTGAATGCATTTGCAAATCTGGCTTCGTGGAAATGGAAGAGTTCAGGTAACGCACTGATTTATGACGGATACTCAGGTGAGACACTCAATACCTATACAATCTACTGTGACGGACTCCATGTAGGTGATTCGCCCCAGACTCAGATAGGTGCTGAGGCTAATTTCCAAATGCCTATGGGTTTCTACGCACGGCTTGCATGGCAGTTTAATGACCGCATGTATGCTGACTTTGAGCCATCGGATAGGAAAGACCCAAGTTCTCCCGATTCATATCGTTTGCCGTCATGGAACGTTGTTGACGCTACTTTAGGCTGGAGTCGTCAACTGACTGATAATATTCACTTTGATGTGTTTGCGGTAGGCCGTAACCTGACCGATGCAAACTACATAGAACGCGGTAAGGACGGACGTAGTCACGACCTTGATACGTTTACCGGATACTGGGGCGCACCCCGCACACTGTCAGTAGGAATGAAACTCTCCTGGTAAGCCTGTCAGATACAGAGTAATGCAATAGAGGCCGCAGCGAGTATGATACCAAATACTTGGTGCGGCTTCAGTTTTTCACCATATGCAAGCCAACCTACGATAGCTCCGATTGCCACGATTCCGATATTGTGGATGGGGAAGAGCAGGGAGGAGTCGATGGTCTTCATGGAGAGCATAAGGGTGTAGGTGCAACCATAGTTTATCAAACCCAGT
>JBGUIZ010000028.1:0-41185 GCA_045113495.1 Bacteroidaceae bacterium | reverse complement strand
GGCTCTTCTGTTCTTACTATTGGTGAAGGTTTTTATTCATCATCGTCAAACAGTTCTAATAAGGCGATGTTCTCAGACTGTCCTCTTAACTCTGTGTATCTTGGCCGTCCGGTGACCTATCCATATAGCAATGGTTATCAGTCTTACTATTCTCCGTTCTCAAGAAATACCTACATTCAGACGCTCGTAGTGGGAGATGAAGTGAATGATATTTCTCAGTATCTGTTTTATGGTTGTTCTAATCTTTCATTGGTAATTTTAGGTTCAAATATTACAACGTTAGGCCAGTATTCTTTTTATAATTGTCCTAAACTTAAAAAAATTGAATTACCAGAAAAAATCAAAAGTTTAGGTGGCTATATATTTGGAGGAACAACAGTTTTGCATGATATTAAGTGCGATATACCATCTCCTATTTCAATAACCAGTAGTGTGTTTTCTCAGAACACCTATAAAGGAAATCTTTCTATACCTGTTGGTTCTATGGATAGTTATTTGGAAGCTGCAATATGGAAAGACTTTACTAATATTACTGCTCATGATAATCCACGATATGATTTTGTCGTAGATGGTATTTATTACAAAATTGTTGATCTTTCAAAACAAACTTGTGAAATCACATATAAAGATGAGTTTTCAAATGGTTATTTGCAGACATCAATAATAATACCTGAAAAAGTTAACTACAAGAATCGGTTTTTTGATGTTGTAAGCATTGGTAAAAGAGCTTTTGATGGTGCAATCCTTCTTAAAGAACTATATATTCCACAATCTATAAAAACTGTTTCAGAAAATGCATTAGATCATTGCACATCTTTAATAGAACTTACGTTGCCAAATTCTATAGATAATATGAATGTTGACATTAGCGATTTATCTCTTAAGAAGGTGATTATTTATGGAGATGGTAATGATTTAAAAACTTGGTTAAGAGGGTGCTGTACAGTTGAAGAGGTGATTTTTGATTGTCCTTATATTACTTCTATAGCAGATTCTGCTTTTTATGAATGTATTTCATTGAAAAAAATATTACTACCAAATACGATTCAAAGCATTGGAGAATATGCTTTCTATGGTTGTGAAAATATAAAAGAGTTGATGTTGCCATCCAATCTAAGATCTATGGGTAAATCGGCTTTTCAGTCATGTAAGAAATTATCATCAGTCGATTTTAGTACTTCGATGACTTTGATACCTTCTAATGGATATACAGATTGTGTATCATTAAAAAATATAGTATTTGGAAATAATATTAAAGTAATTGGTTCAAACGCATTTATTAACTGTTCTTCAATAGAGGAATTGAATTTTGATAGTTCTATTGACTCTATTGCGGACAATGCTTTTAGCGGGTGTGTTAGTGTTAAGAAACTATATATATGCGATTCTAGTAACAAGATAAAGCTTGGAAAAAATATTGCTGAATCTAACAATATCAACGGGCTTTTTTCAGACTGTCCTTTAAAAGAGATATACATAGGTCGTGATATTAGTGGAGAAACACCATTTGACAATAATAAATCGATTGAGAAAATTGAGATTGGGCATAAAGTAACAGCTTTCCCAGATTGTACATTAGCCAATATGCCTCAACTTACCTATTTGTCATTAGGTAATAAGTTAGAGTATATAC
This sequence comes from Bacteroidaceae bacterium, assembly GCA_045113495.1. Lineage (GTDB taxonomy): Bacteria > Bacteroidota > Bacteroidia > Bacteroidales > Bacteroidaceae > Colenecus. Next base: position 39,552 of record JBGUIZ010000028.1, on the reverse strand, counting down.
CTTCATTCTCCAGATGCACCAATTTGCGTGAATTAATAATCGGTTCACATATCAAACAAATCCCTGATTTTAGTCAATGCCTTTCCTTGAACAAAATAACGGTTAGATCTGCAAAACCTCAATCGTTAGAGTCTGAGTTTGCGAATAAAGTATATATTGATTGTGATTTATTTATTCCAAAAGGTAGCTTATCCTATTACAAAGAAGATAAAGTGTGGAAGAAGTTCTTTGGAATAAATGAATATGATTCTGAAAATGAAGCTGAATTCTTAGTATTTGAACATTCAATAATTGATACTTATCCTGGCGAAATATTATCATTGACTCCAATAGTTGTGCCATTTGATGCTAATGAGGTGTTTACTTGGAAATCTTCAGATAATGATATTGCTGTAGTTAACGCATTTGGAGAGGTGATGATTAAGAAGGTTGGAGAAGCAATAATTACGGCTACGACAACTGATGGTTCAAATTTATCTGCATCTTGTAATTTAAACGTACAGGAGGTTAAACTTGTTGAGGTAATAAAACTTGAGCAATTGTCTTATGTCGTAACAATTAACGAGGATGTCAAAATAATCGCAGAAGTGCTACCCTCAGATGCAACCTATAAATCTCTTATATGGGATTCTTCTGACAATGAAATAGCAACAGTTTCTAATAATGGATTGGTTCATGGCAATAAAGTGGGGACATGTTATATTGCCATGAAAACAAAAGATGGAACGGACATTGTTGTCAATTGCAGATTGGATGTTTTGCCGATATTCATCTCTGACATGGAAATATTGACACCTTCTGAACGTATAATTGAGGGAGAAACTATCCAGCTTTCTACAAAATATGAACCAGAAAATGCTACTATTACTGATGTCCTTTGGACGGTTTCGGATAGTGCGGTTGCTCAAATTGATAAAAATGGTTTGTTGACATCTTTTTCTTCTGGTGTTATTCATGTTTGGGCAACAACAAAAGATGGCTCAACCGTTTTTGCAGAAAAGCAGATAGAGGTGCTACCTGTGGTATGTTCTACTATTTCTGCTGTTATTAATCAATCAACAGGCTTGATAGACTTAAAATGGAGTCCTGCAGATTATGTCAAAGACATCATGGATTACAATATATATGTTTCAGAAGACGATGAGCCATTTGTTCTATGGATGCCCAATACTACTAAGACTTCGACCTCATTTAATGGTAAGATAGGTAGAACATATAGATTTGTTGTGACCATGAGAGATAAAAATGGTCATATTGAAAAATATAATGAGAATAAGTGCGTGACAGTTATTAAATAATAATCAATATGAATACTCTATATAATAATCTAGAAGCAAAACATTTGCTTAGAGCTTTCTTACTTTTTCTTTTGATTCCTTTGTGCATTACAGTACAGGCGGAGGAGTTCAATAAGTATGTTGGCGAATCTTTTTATTTGCCGTTTCCTAAGTTGTCATTAAGCAATGCTGTTATTTATGATTACAGATATGAATCTACAAAATATGTAGATGTGGTCAATCAAAAATATGGAGAAGCTAAAATATTATCATACTTTACAGGTTCAGAGATTGTAACATGTGTTATATACTATTATATTGAATCCCCATCTGGTTATAGGACACATGGTAATACGAAGCAAAGCCATCGAATTACATGTAAAAATAATAATATTTCATTGTCTTCTCCCAGAAGCGAGATTAACGTCAACGAAGGTGTTCAACTTAAGTATTCATTTGATAACAGTTATTTTGCATCTAACGCTCAAGTAACCTATGATGTCTTGTCTTCAAGTCCATCTGGTTGCGTGTCTGTATCTTATTCCGGATATGTTAAAGGGCTAAGTCCAGGAACAGCGACAATACAAGCAAAATCAAATTTGAGTAGCAATGTCTCTACTGTTACTATTAGAGTAAAAAAGATTGATCCTACAAGTGTTAATATAACTCCAGCCTCTGCGTCTGTATATTGTGATGGGACCTTGCAAATGTATGCATCTGTTGCTCCAAATGGTGCTTCTCAAAAAGTAACATGGAGTTTATATGAAGGAAACTCTTCTACGGCAAATATAAATAGTAGTGGTGTTGTTTACGGATATTTGCCAGGAGAAATAATAGTAAAGGCTACTGCGGAAAACGGAATCTCAGGATTGAGAACGGTTGTCGTTAAAGAACCGCCATTTACAAGGGAAAGTTCAATCCCTTCTAATAATGCTACCGGGCAGAACGTGTTTATAACGCCAAGTGTCACCTTTTCACACACATTATATAAAGGAGATAACTTTGAAGATATAATCTTGAAGTCGTCTTCTGGAGATATCATTGACATGACAGTCAAAATGTCTGGCAGATCAATTGTACTCACCCCGGTAAGGCCTCTGTCTGCTAATACAAAATATTCTTTTACTATACCGGCAAATTCAGTCAAAAATAAATGGGGAACTAATTATTCGAATTCTGTTACACTTTCTTTTACTACTGGAAATTTGGAGAAACTGACCCTTTCGACATCTCCATCAGACAAATTTATAAAAGAGGGTACAGCTATTAAACTCATGGCTAGTAAGTCAAACGCTGCTATTTTTTATACATTGGATGGCACAATTCCGACAGACAAAAGCACAAGGTATACAAATCCTATCGCGATTAATAATGATGTTGAGTTGAAGGCTGTAGCTGTACTTGAAGGGTATGAGAATAGCGATATAATTCAAAAAAACTATATTATTAGTAATGTCGCAGTAATTAATGTCTTTCCGAATGATGATAATCCGCTTTACAAATATTCAGATGTTATTCCTTACGTTACATATAGCAACAGAATAGAATCTTCCGCGAATATTGATAAGATTATTCTTCAACGTATAGGCGGAGGAGAAATTGAAAATCGTATCGTTGTATGTGATAGTTCTATTTATGTAATACCTACAGAACCTTTGGATTTGGGTAATGTATATAAGATAACCATTCCTGCAAATGCTATTAAAACTTGGCAAGGAGAATATAATGAAGCGACAAATTGGTCATTTGCAACTGGAGACTTTGTTAAACGTTTATCTGTGAGAAGTCCAGAATTGGGAATGGCTCTGAAATCTGATAATAATCTTTTAATATGGGGAAGTCAATTTATTAACGGGGTTAATTCAGATGGAAGTTATGATTATAATGTAATAAAGACTCCAACAAATTATTTGTCTGATGTAATAGATGTATCATCTGGATATATGCATTATGCAGCAATAAAAACAGATGGTTCGCTATGGATGTGGGGAAGACAGTATTGTGGGGAATTTGGAAACAATTCCACAACAGCTTCCGTACAACCAATAAAAGTCCTTTCAAATGGTGTAAGGAGCGTATCTGCTGGAGGCCAAACTACAGCAATAATCAAAAATGATAAAACATTGTGGATGAGTGGTAGAAATGATTTCGGCCAAATTGGTACTGGTAATACAGATGTTGTTAAGGCATTTACTAAGATACTAGACAATGTTGAAATGGCTGTTGCTGGTTGGGGTGTCTCCTATGCTATTACAAGTGATGGTAACCTCTATGGCTGGGGGCACAATAATAAGAATCAATTGCTGAATGATAGCGTATTATATATTACTACTCCAGGTGTTATAATGGAAAACGTTGTTTATGTTTCTGCGTCAGCCACTGAGAGTAATCTTTTTGCTGCTATTAGAAAGAACGGAGATTTAGTTGCTTGGGGTGAAAATCTACCTACCCCCATAGTGATAGACCAGAATGTTGCAAATGTCTCCGTTGGAAAGGATTATTTTGAATACACCAAAGTAAATGGAACTCTTTGGGCTTTAGGTGCGAATAATTACGGTCAATTGGGAAATGGTGGTTCTAATGAAACTATGACTCCTGTTTTTATTATGAATGGAGTCAAAAGTGTACAATCGTCAAATGAAACAACATTTGCATTAATGGCTAATGGCAGTGTCTCTTCGTGGGGACGTGATAAGAATAATCTGTTAGGTCAAGGGGGTAACTATTCAGAGATTTGTTTTCATCCGACTAAGATAATCGAGGGAATGCCCATAGATGAATTAAAAGGTATATCGTGCTATAAGTCAGTATTAACACTTAAGGCGGGAACAAATGGTATAATACCTGTACATCCATTTCCGTTGACTGCAAACTATAATAATATAAGATGGAATTCTTCAAATACAACATGTGCTACTATCGACGATAAGGGGGTTATATATGCGATTTCCAATGGAGAATCTGAGATAACAGCTACTATTACTGATGATCAGAACCATTCTTTTGAGGTTAAGTGTTCTTTGCTTGTTGTTGGAGATTCAAGTGGTAATGCAATTATTCCTCTTCCCAATAATGATATTGCTATTTGGCATGATGATCATTTGCTGCACATAGCTGGGCTTTGTGTGGGGCAGGTAATTATGTTGTGTAGTGCGGATGGTACAGTCGTATATCAAGGCGTTGCTCAAAAATCTACAACTGTTATTCCAATAACGCATATGGGTGTATATGTTGTTAGAGTTGATGAACGCTCGATTGTGGTACAGATACAATAACGAGGAGCTCTTTGCTGAGGCACAGAAGATGGCTCAGCTCCGCTACCAGAGCTACGTCCGCAAGACTCAAGAGAATTGGGAATAATTCCAGTCTTTGCATAACAAAAGAGCGCTCGAGAAATCTCGGGCGCTCTTTTGTTTAGCGTGCAATTAGGGACTAATCAGGATCAATGAGCGCTCTTCACGGCGCGGACACTGAACCCGTAATAGCGATAGCCTTGGCTAATGGTTTGGAAGTCCGAAATGAAGCCGAAACTCCGCGCTTCGTCTGGGTCGCTAGTGGAGAGCGAGGCTGACCAGTAGAAGCCGTAGCCGCCTGCGGAGATGAGTGCCGAGTTCTCGCGGCAACCTGCGGCGGGCAGGAAGAGGCTGTTGCCGTTAGAGCCGGTGAATTTCCCTCCGTTGACGCCGTTGAGGGTCGTCCATTCAAACGTCGTGTTGTTGAGGAGTTCTTCCCACTCGTCCTTGGTGGGGGTGCGGGCTCCGTTACCGAGGATGACCGTGGCGACATCGTCACCGGGTTCGAAGCTCGTGAGATTGTCTGCCGTGCCGTAGTAGGTCGAGGTGTTGTACTTGGTCAGGGTGAGCAGGCTGCCCTCCGCGTTCACCGTGCAGTGGCTGTAGCTACTCCAGTTATACACACTCTTGCTCTGTATCTCACCCCAGGCGAAGTAGTCACCGTACTCCTGGGGTGCACTGGCGCCCACGTTACATGTAGCCCACTGCAGGCCGCTCGGCAGGCCCAGGTCGACCCACTGCTCCACCTTGGTCATCTGGAAGGTAGCAGTGTAGGTGCTGCCGTCGGGGCGCTGGCGCAGGGCGGTCCAGTTCATGACGCCGTTCTCGATGCCGGCTATCTCCCACCACTCGCGGTGCTCCTCCTCGCCTTCACCTACGTTTTTCCAGCGGGTGCAAAGCAGGGTGCCGTCGACGAAGTACTGGGAGAGTATGCTCTCGACGGGCACAAACTGGCCTTCGGCGTTTTTGCTGTAGTATACATAGCTACCGTCGGCGCGGTACTCCCAGCGATGCTCTTCGCCGTCGTCATACTCGGAGCCCATCTCGCTGGTCACATGGCCTTCCCAGAGGCCGATGATGGCCTGGCTCTGGTCGGTACCGACCTTCACCATACTCACCGTCGCCTCCTGCTCATAGACGGTACTGCCGTTGTCGGTGGTGGTCCGCTTTGTGGATGCCTCCATCCCGGCGGAGGTGATGGATTGGACGTTCAGGATGCAGGTTGTAGTCACTCCGGCCTCGGGCTGGAACGTCAGCGTCGCTGTGCTGCCATCAATCGAGCAGGTGCCCTGCAACGAGGTATGCCATTTGTCGGTGTTGTCAGAGTAGCTTGTCTGCGAGAGGCTCTCCGTCACATTTGTAGGGGAGAGGAAGGTCTGTACAATCTTGTTATTGGTGGGGCAGGGCTGGCCATCCACGTCCGCCAGCATCCACTTGCCGACAATTTTCTCGGCGAGGTTGTTGGAGACGGGGTCGTCTTCATTGTCCTTGGTGCAAGCCGTCAGCACCATCAGCGCGGCGGCTGCGAATAGAAAGTGTCTTGTCTTCATTGTCGTATGTTTTTATAATTCAATGTATATCTTCTTGTTGCCTTGGATATAAATGCCAGTAGCACTTGGTTTGTTGCTTAGACGGTGGCCTTTAAGGTCATAGATGGCATCGTCGTGAATGGTGAATGAGGAATTGAGAACTGGTCGGATGCCAGTCGTCTCGTTGATTACCACGCCAGACTCCTCGGTTATGTCGGTGAAGAGACCCCATACCTCGTGACTACGATAGGCGTCAATGCTTCCTGCGGGCACGATGAGCTTGGCGGTGTAGGCGGAGAATACTTCCTTGCCCAGAGCTGGTGGCGTACTGCAGCGGACGATGAGGCTGTCGAGCGAGCTGCAACGCATGAATACTTTGTCTCCTATACTATCAAGCGTGGAGGGTAGGTTGATTCGGCTCAGTTTTCTACATTCAAAGAATGCGGCATAGTCGATGGAGCGGAGGCCTTCGTTGAGCGTCACCGTCTTCAAGCCGCTGAAGTAGAACGTATACTGTGGAATAGTCTCCACGCTGACGGGGATGGTTATTGTGGTCAGAGCAGTGTTCTCTCCAAAGCAGGTTTCGCCGATGGCAGTAAGCGTCGAGGGAAAGTTGATTGTCTCCAGATTTTTACATCTTTCAAAAACAGAATTGCCGATAGACCGTAGTCCTTCGTTAAGCACTACCGACCTAAGGTTGATGCATAAATAGAAAGCCCCGTCCATGATGGAAGTCAGCGTCGATGGGGTGGTGACCGATTGTAGGTCAGTGCACTTATAGAAAGCGGAGTTCGGAATTCTGTTGATGCCCTCTGGAATGTTTACCGACTTCAATCTGGAACATTCGCGGAAGCAGTGACTTCCGAGAGAGTTGATGGTGGCAGGCAGCGTGACGCTGGTAATGGAGTCGCAATGCAGAAAAGCCCAGATGCCGATGGTCGTTACGGTGTGGTCGCTGCCTCCGTATGGCACTGTCTCGGGGACTATGACCGCGCCCTGCGGCTTGGAATAGCCCAACCATGACTCGCCGTCGGTTTTATTTTCGTTCAGGTAGTGTATGTCATGATTGAGCGGTGCCACCACAGAGGCGTTGTTCTGCGAGTCAATGACATAGTAGAGCGTCACGCCTTCGTAGGTGTAGCTGAACACTTGTTCAACCGATGACCGGATTTGCGTTTCAGCTGCGATGCAGGATAGAACGGCTGAAAGCGTCATTAGAATCTTTTTCATTTCAATTTGTTATTTATTTGTTTGTTATTCTTTCATATCGATGTATCTTCCGGCGAAGCTCCAGGTTCTCGTCAATGAAATCTTTGAGGTGGGCATTGTTGTCACTGATGCGCCACCGCTGAAAGATGACGATGGCCACGAGGGCAAGCACTACCACGACAATAGCGGCGGCGAGGGCGACGGTTATGATGAGAGATGTTTCCATACTCTTTGCGTTTATGATTTCACGCTGCAAAATTTCAACTCGCCAGCAAAACGTATGTCTCACTGTCGGGAAAATATGTCTCAAATCCGGGAAAATGCTTTTCTCTCCGTTTTATCGGGGAAATAACGGCTATATCTTGCGGTATTCGGTGGGTGTCATGCCGTAGGCGTTACGGAAGAGACGGGCGAGGGTGGCGCGGCTGGGAATGCCTGAGAGTTCGCCGATGATGGCGATGGGATCATCGGTGGACTTAAGCAGGTTGGCGACGTTCTCCAAACGGTATCGGTTGATGAAGTCAGTGACGGTCTCGCCGTGTGAACATTCGCGGATAGCCTGCACGATGTACTTCTCGTTAGAGCCTAGGAGCGATGCCAGCATGTCACGGTTCAGGTTCTCGTCAGTATAGGGTTTCTGCTCGTCCATCAGCGAGCAGAGGCGGCGGTAGAGTTGCTGCTCGGCGGTGAGTTGTTCCTCTGGAGCGGCCAGCAACTTCTCCATTTCCTGTTGCTGTTCCTGTCGGTGCTGCTCTATTTCCTGGTAGAGTTTACGGTTCTTTTCGGCCAACACCTTGTTGTATTTATACGAGCGGCGTAGTAGGTTGGCGATAAGCAGGATGACGATGGCTGCGCTGACTAGGATGATGCGGTGGACTAAGAGCGACTGGTGCTTACGGATAATATCCTCTTTCAGTTGCTGGATTTCCAGCAACTGCTCCACGTCTGCCTGCCGCTCCTGTTGGCGCAAAGAGTCAGTCAGATGCCGCATATAGTCGCCCAGGGCCAACGCCTCTTTATCACGCCCAGCCTTTTGCAGAGCATCGTACTTGTAATTGAACAGGGACTTGATATAGAGGTCGGTGATGGGTTCGCCGCTGGCTTGTATCATAGAGTCTGCCTCATCGAACAGGCGGACAGCCTCGTCGTAACGGCCCGTTATCGACAGATATTGACCTTCGGCAGCCTTGTCATACGCGCCAAAAACTTGGTACTGCTGATATTCACGGTGAAGCTCCTCTGCCTGCTCTCGCTGTCCATTGGCGGCATAAACCATCGCCTTGCTGATGGTCACGTCGTTTCGGCGCTTCTGCAATGCATAGTCTGGAGTGTTGGGATAACGTGCCAGACGATTGATGGCTGTGTCCATCTTCTCCATCAGGGGCAGTGCCTTCTCCGGCATCCTGTTGCCGATATACAGGTCGTTGAGCGATAGTAGCGTGTAGATAAGCGGGTCAATATCGCTATAATCGGTGGCACGCAAAGTGCTCTCCATCAGTAGCTCGGTGCATTGCAGGAACAGTCTTTCGGATTCGTCCACATGGTTCAGTTGGCTTTCACACTCAGCAATCTGCAACAAGGCCCTGCATTTCATGTTCATATCCTCAGAACTTGTGCCGTCGCCCACAAAAGCAATGATTTCCTTGGCCAACACAATGGACCTGCCATACTCACCATTGGCAAATAAGCAGTCTGCAAGTATCCCGCGCGACGTAAAATAAAGACTGCTGTCGGTGGATGTGGTGATAGCCTTTCCCTTATCCTCTGCGGCAATGGCATTCTCTGCGTAATAGGCCGCTAGCCGCTGTTGTATGGCATTCGCGTAGATAATTGCCTTGGTAGTATTAGCAAGTACCGCCGTGAACAAACCGGCCTGTTCCGCACTATCCACACGCTCCACAGAATGTTCAACATCGGATAATCCTTCGTTGACTATCTCATTGCTCAACGCAACAGCCTCATCGTTCCGGTCAGGCTTGGAGCAAGCGGTCATCAACGCCAACCCGGCTAAGATTAATATAAGGTTTAGGTAATGTTGCATGTTATACGTTTGTCTCTTACTGCGTTAATTGCTTGTTAGTTCTCCCGTCTGATTTTGTGGGCAAAGGTAACATTTTTCATCTGGATTACGTGGTCAAGTAAATCAGGATAACGTTTATAAAAAATGTGACGGCGCCCGCATTTGGACACCGTCACATTTTGTTTTAATAAGGTAATCTCTTTATGAGATAGCGATGCTTTGGATGGCCTGGGCCTGTTTTTCGGCCGGCATCTTGGGAACGTTGATTGTCAGGACACCGTTCTCAACCTTGGCCGATATCTTGGCGCGGTCAGCGTCATCGGGCAGGATGTAACTCTGGTTGAATTCCTGATAGGTGAACTCGCGGCGTATGTAGTTACGCTTGTTGTCTTCCTTGTTCTCCTCGTTCTTGCGGGTCATTGAGATGGACATGATGCCATCGTTATCGACCTGCAGGTTCAGTTCCTCTTTCTTGAGACCCGGAACTGCGAACTCAAGTTCGTAATCCTTCTCATTCTCTATTACGTTCAGTGCCGGAACACTGGCTGCGGTTCTGGTAGTGAACCAATCATCATTCATGAAATCGTTGAACAGACTGGGTAACCAATTCTGATTGTAATTCTGATTTCTGCGTGCGAGTAACATAGTTGTAACCTCCTATACTTTAAAAATTAAACATTCTTTTTATCTCGGCCTCCCTTTCGGGCTGCCTTCGCAGTATAAGAGACAAATGTGATGCCAACAAATAATGTATGACAAATTGTCATGCATTTATATTTTTATTCTGACAACATGTCAAAGGTCGGCTAGGGGAGTGGACCAGATGTCACCTGACAGGGTCTTGCGTTCGTTATCAATCCTGAGCAGGACATCGCGAAGATCACCGTCAAGAGCATGGTCCATATCGCAGTAACCGGCCTGGTTTATGGCTGCCAGGACACTTACCACGGTTATCTTGGATGTGTCAGTGGAGGGGACATACGCAGGTTCGCTGTCATCGGGCTGTACGATTATCTCAAGCAGACCGGCTTCAATGAGTATGTCGATTGATGCTATCACGTAGCGGAGAGGAATATGCAGTTTCTCACCGAGTTTCTTACGCGTATATGCGGGTTTGTGATTGTTGAACTGCTTGCAGATACAGGTCATTACCATCAGGCAGTAGAAATCCTCGTGGCGACGGCTTATCTTTTCGGGCTCCTTAAAGTAGTTGAAGTTGTCATTGTTCTGACTTACATATGCCAACTCGCAGCCGAACAGGATGATGGACCACGAGATGTTGAGCCAGAACAGGAACAGCGGCAGGGCTGCGAAACCTCCGTATATCTGGTTGTAGCTTGAAAGGGCCAGCTGACCGCTGAAGTAGAGGTTCTGCAGGACCTGGAACAGGCAACCGGCTATGAATCCCGGTATCAGGGCATACTTGAACTTGACTTTGGTGTTGGGCATGAACATGTAGAATCCGGTAAAAATGAAACCGGCCACTAGGTAAGGCAGCGCAAATACCAGGAACTGTACAAAACCGCCCAGCAGCTGGAATCCCTGCATTTTGGTCAGCATTGATGATGCCAGGACAGAGAGACCGCTCAGACAGATGATGCCTATGGGGATGAGGAGTATCAGTGAGAAGTAATCCGTTATCTTGCGGCCCATTCCTCGGGACTGCTTGACATGCCAGATTGCATTCAGGTTACCTTCTATGCCATCGGCCAATGAATATACAGACCATAAAAGGAAAAGAAGGCCGATTCCTATGAACGCGCCGCTGGAAACGTACTGCATATATCCGTCAATGAACTGCATCACGGCATTAAGTGAGTCGTTCTCGCCGATGATACCTTTCTCAAGCAGGCTGGTTACGATGTTCTCAAAACCGAAACCGCGTGCAACGGCGAATATCAGAGCCAGGATGGGTACGATTGCGAACAGTGTGGAGTAGGTGAGTGCCGCAGCCTTGGTCATTACCTTGTCATCAAGGAATGTGCGGATGGCTATTACTACGACCTTTACGGTATTGCCGATTGCCCGGCGTAACGGTCCTTTCTTGGATAATTCAAATGACCAGATGTCTTTTTTAAGGAAAACCTTGAGACGTTCCATGAACGGCTTCTTGTCCTCCGTCTTATTCTCTGCCATAAAGCATTATGATTAGTTGACAGCAAAAATAGTTAATTTTTTCAAAGTTTGTCCTTGAGGAAGCGTCCTGTGTAGGACTGCGGGCAGGCGGCAACCTCCTCGGGGGTTCCGCATACTACCAGATGACCGCCGCGCTTGCCGCCCTCGGGGCCCAGGTCAATCACGTGGTCGGCGCACTTTATCACGTCCATGTTGTGCTCAATGATGATCACGGTGTGGCCGCGGCGTATCAGGGCATCGAATGACTCCAGCAGCTTGCGGATGTCATGGAAGTGGAGTCCTGTGGTGGGCTCATCGAATATGAATATTGTGGGGGCCGATTTCTCCAGACTCAGGAAATAGGCCAGTTTGACGCGCTGGCTCTCACCGCCCGACAGAGTTGATGATGACTGTCCCAGCTTGACGTAGCCCAGACCTACCTGCTGCAGGGGCTCCAGTTTCTTGACAATGCGGCGCTCGGCGGCATCGCCGGTTGAGAAGAACTCGATGGCTTGGTTTACGGTCATCTCCAGGATGTCCCATATATTCTTGCCCCGGTAGGTAACCTCCAGGATGTCATTCTTGAATCGGTGTCCGTGGCAGCTCTCGCAAACCATCTGCAGGTCTGACATAAACTGCATGGATACGGTTACTACGCCCTCGCCCTTGCACTCCTCGCAGCGTCCGCCCTCAGAGTTGAAAGAGAAATGTGTGGGCCGATAACCCATCTGATGCGACAGCGGCTGGTCAGCAAACAGCTTACGGATCTCATCATACGCCTTTACGTATGTGACGGGGTTGGAACGGGTGGTCTTGCCTATCGGGTCCTGATCCACAAACTCAACGGCGCTTACCATACGCGTATCGCCCTCAATGCCCATGCACTCGCCCGGGCGCTCGCCGGACTCTCCGTATATGTTCTTAAGGTGTCGGTACAGCACATCGCGTACCAGAGTACTCTTGCCCGATCCGCTCACGCCCGTGACAACGGTCATCACGTTGAGCGGGAACTTTACGTCAATGCCGTCCAGATTGTTCTGGCGTGCACCTTTTATAAGTATATAGTTGTTCCAAGGGCGGCGTGAGGCAGGTACAGGTATGCACTCCTCGCCGGTAAGGTACTTGACCGTCCAGCTGTTTGTATTATTCTCCAGTTGATTGGTAGGTCCCTGGTATATTATCTCTCCGCCGTGTCGTCCTGCCTCCGGACCAACATCAATGATGTAATCCGATGCACGGATGATCTCCTCGTCATGCTCCACTACAACCACGGTGTTGCCAATCTGCTGCAGCTGGCGCAGCACCTTTATCAGTTTGTCGGTATCACGGCTGTGAAGTCCGATGCTGGGCTCGTCAAGTACGTAGAGTGAACCCATCAGGCTACTGCCCAGTGAAGTGACCAGGTTTATGCGCTGGCTCTCTCCGCCCGATAATGTAGCGCTGGCACGGTTCAGGGTCAGGTATTCCAGACCTACATCCAGCATGAACTGTATGCGGCTGTTTATCTCTATCAAGAGCCGTTTGGCTGCCTGTGCCTCATGGTCTGGCAGCTTTAGTCCGTCAAAAAAGAGCTTGAGCTCCGAAATGGGCATCTCAACCAGCTCGTTGATGGTCTTTCCGCCAACCTTGACATAACCGGCCTCCTTGCGCAGACGTGTTCCGTGACACTCCGGGCATGTGGTCTTGCCGCGGTAACGGGCCAGCATTACGCGGTACTGTATCTTATACTGGCTCTTTTCCAGCATCTTGAAGAAGTTGTCGATGCAGGTCTCCTCCCAGCCGCGCTCGTCAACGCCGCGGCCGCTTCCGTGCCACAGGTAATCTTTCTGCTCCTGGGTGAGCTGGTAATATGGTGTGAATATGGGGAAATCATGCTCCTGGGCGTGCAGGATGAAATCATCCTTCCACTCGCTCATTACGTCACCTCGCCAGCATACCACCGCACCGTCATAGACGCTCAGCGCACGGTTGGGGATGACCAGTGACTCGTCAATTCCTATTATGCGTCCGAATCCCTCGCATCGCGGGCAGGCACCGACGGGCGAGTTGAATGAGAAGAGGTTGTCAGTGGGCTCCTCAAACTTGATGCCATCGGCCTCAAAACGGTTTGTGAACTTATGCAGTGTGGTATCAGGAGTATCATACAGACGCAGGGCGCACTCGCCGCTACCCTCAAAGAACGCGGTCTCGACAGAGTCCGTGACGCGGCTCAGAGTCTCCTTGGAGTCATCGGTAGTGAGGCGGTCTATGAGCAGGTATATCTCCTTTGTGTGTTTGGAGAGCTCCGCCAACTGAGAGCTGTCTGCAAGCAGATCCTCAATGCGGATGATCTCAGACTTATGCTCTATGCGCGTGAATCCCTCCTTGAGCGATGTTCGCAGTTGCTCCTCCAGATTGCGGCCGCCGCGTATGGGCATCGGCGCCAGAACCGTAAAACGGATACCCTTGGGCTGTGCGAGCATGAAACTGACCACATCCTCCACGCTGTGCTTGCGTACCTCCTTTCCGCTTACCGGTGAGATGGTGTGACCTATACGTGCAAACAGCAGCTTGAGGTACTCATAGATCTCTGTCTGAGTGCCAACTGTGGAGCGCGGGTTGCGGTTGCCGGAGTGCTGACCTATGGCGATGGTGGGCGGCAGGCCTTCAATGAAATCACATTCGGGCTTTTTCATGCGGCCCAGGAACTGGCGTGCGTAGGCGGACAGCGATTCCACATATCGGCGCTGACCCTCAGCATACAGCGTATCAAAGGCAAGTGATGACTTGCCCGATCCTGAAAGGCCGGTAATGACCACGAACTTGTCGCGCGGAATGTCCACGCAAACGCTCTTGAGGTTGTTTACCTTGGCTCCCCTGATGCTGATGTTGTTGCTGTCTTCCACCTGTTTCTCCGTAACGGACTGCAAAATTACCTATTTAAATGACAGCAAGCAACAAACCCCAACGTCAAATTAACGCATATAAACAAGAGACCCCGCAACTGTTGCGGGGTCTCATTTGTTTTATGCTAATTTGATTTAGAGAGCGCGGAAGTTCAGGCGGAATGTGAGCTGAGGATAGATGGGGAATTTATCCAGATACTCAACGGCAGTCTTTGCTGCATCGCCAAACTGCTCGGCTGCATCAGTCATGTTAACCTTCTTCTCCTGGAAATAGAATCCGTCAACATGATAGATCATGGTGCCCAGCTCAAACTGGAAACCTACCCTCTTATTGGGGATGCTACGTCCAAAACCAAAGCCAACATAGTATTTAAGAGGATCTACCTTGTAGTCAGCCTGCAGGTAACCCTGGCCGTCCTTCTCCATGATTGCGTATTTCTCGTTTCCTATCTCAAGAGATATGTCATAATCAGTACCGGTCTCCTCGCGCAGTTCCTGCAATGCGGCCCAGTCATTTGCTGTAGTGTTACCGCTTATTCTCAGGAACGGTTTGTCATCATCCTTGGGGGCGAAATACAGACCGCCGGCCAGATAGAAGTTGCTGGACTTGAAGGGATACCAGTTAAGCATGAGCTTGAAGTTTGACAGGCCAACCTGAGCTCCTGCAGATACAACAGCCTCATCGCCGAATTTGTTCTGGAACTGATAGCTGGTATAAGCGGTGTACTGCTCCTGAGCCTCCTTAAGGTCCTTTGTATCAGCACTTACGTCAGTGTTTATAAGTTCTGATGACGGGAACCAGTTGTAACCTGCCTTCAATACCAGACTGGGCAGGACGGGTGTTGCAACTTCAATGCCTACTCCGTGAAGACCGGCCTCAATGCCGACAGAAACATGACGGAACGGTTCCATGTTCTCCTGTGCAGAAATTCCCAGAGTCATAATGGCTGCTAACGCTGTTACGAATAGTTTTCTCATTTTCATTAATTTTTTTGGGTTAATAATAGTTCTTTTTAAAATATCTTTTCGTTAGACAAATTGTACAAATGTGTGTGAGTTGCCGGTCTTGCAACTAGAAAGAAAATGACTCAGGGTCTGATGTGAATGATGAGATGGTGGCGGTTGCGTTGCGCATGTAGAGCACTATGGTGTTGTCATCATTCTCATTGTACATGGAGCGCAGTGACTCGTTCTTATCCAGCATATCCTTCTTGGCCTCGACGCGTTCATCGGCCACAAGCTCACAAACTATGCGAATCCACTTGCCGTCCTTGAAGGCGCATATCTCGGCCTTGGGGTTGGCCTCAAGCTGCTTGTAGACGTTCTTGACCTTGCCGGTCTGGATGTAGAGTTTGCCCTCAAATATCTCGGCGGTGCCGAAGGGGCGTACGTGGGGCTGGTCACCATCGACGGTTGCCAGATAATATGTTCCTGCATCCTTGAGGAACTGCTGAGCGCGCAGTGCGTTCTCGGGGTTAGGGGTTGTTTTTGTAATCATAGTTCCGTTGCTTTCAGTACTTTGTTTCTGTGCGTTGTTGCCGCATGCCATTACCAGCAGTGCAGCTACAGCTATCAAGACAATTCTTTTCATATGGTTAGTTGTTATAGTGCAAAGTTAAGATAAATCCTGGATTATGCGGCTCCTGAAAAACTCCAATATCTGAGGGTTGTTCATGGGGTGCAGGTAGCTGGTGCGTATCAGGTCCAGCGCGGCGTAGGGACGGATCTCGCGGTTGAGTGAGCCGATATCATGGGTTCCGGTATAAGCCTTGGCAAATGCCTCCCAGAAATCGACCATCTGCTGCTGAGTCATGTGGGTCAGGTCCTGCACCTGGGGTATGACGCTGTCCTCAACCATCATCTTGTACAGATGCGCCAGATCCATCATGTAGAAGCCCTGTGACAGCCAGCCCAGGTCTATCCAGTAGTGCTGTCCGCCCGCCAGGATTATGTTGCCCGGCTGGAAATCGCCGTGAAGGCAGTTCTCTGTTTCGGGCATTGCCTCCACCAGTGCCTGAAGGCGCTCGCGTTGTTGATCGGTGACCAGAGGCGAAGACTGCAGAGCCTTCCGGAGCAGCGTCTTCATGGGAATCACATACTCATTCGGGATGATGGGTGTGTTGTGGAGCGCCTTGCCGTACTCCGCCATCAAGGCCGCGTATTCGGGTATGCGGTCGGGGGCATCGGCACACAAACGGGCAAAGGATTTCTTGCCCTCGATGATCTGGCACAAGTATCCGTAATTGTTGCCGCTGCGTACTATCTCGTACACCTGGGGGGTAGGCAGCCCCATGTCAAAGGCGGTCTTTGATGCGTAAAACTCCTTTTCCACTGCCTGTGCGCTGCCCAGATCGCTCGTAACCAGCTTGAGCATCACGCCGGGGTGGGCTTGGGACACATAGGCCTGTCCGTTAAAGCCAGCACCCACCATTGTCCATTCGCTTAACTCTATCTGCTTCATCTATCGCTGCCGCGCAATTAGGGACGGTTCTTTTTTGCGCGTTTTCCCAAAACACGCAAAAAAGAACCGTCCCTAATTGCGCGTTTTTTCAATAGCTGTCAACTGTCAAAAGGTTAATCTTGGAGTAGAATACCGGAATGGTTACATTATCTACCTCTATGCTCTGGCTGGCCTGAACGGGAGAGCCTGAAATGAGGCTGTTCACAATCAGAGCGGTGTTGTATGCCATATCTTTCAGGTTCTTGTCAATGGTCATAGCCTGCTTGCCGTTCTTGATGTTGTTCTGGGCCATAGTGGTGTTGTCCTGTCCGGTAATTACCGGCATCTTTGAGATTCCGGCCTCTGTCAGAGCCTGGATGGCACCCTGGGCAAGGTTGTCATTGGCTGCCAGAATCAGATCGGGGCACTTGCCTTCATCATAATAATACAGGATATTCTCCATGGCATACTTGCCGTCGGCTATATCCCAACTATAGGACTTGACACTATTGTATTGTTTCCTGCCGCTCGGTACTATGAGCTTGCCTTCATCGATGTATTTCTGGAGCAGCTCCATTGCGCCTTCAAAGTAACCCTTGGCGTTGGTGTCGGTATCAGGGCCTTGCAGGAACTCAATGGTCATTGACGTTGCGTTTGATGAATGAAAATGGTTGAGAAGGAACATGGCCTGCATACGTCCTATCTCCTTTGTATCAGATGATGATAAATATGCTATGTGGGAATTGTACTGGACAAGCCTGTCATGGCATACAACCTTAACATCGGGATACTTGTCAAGCAGACCGGACTGATTGATCTTCTTATAGTCAATGGCGGTCAGTACAATATATTTTGAACCGCTCTCAATGGCATTCCTAAGCTGGTCTACCTGCTGTGCTGCACCTATTTCTGACTCCGGTGCGGTATAGAAAGTTGTGTTGAAACCGTACTTGCCAAAGATTGCCTCAAGATTTTCCTTGTCTGTTGCCCATCGGTCAATGACGGAGTCATCGGGGAGTAAGACTGTTACTTTCTGATTCTTGGGGTCATCATTTTTGTCATCCTTTGAACATGCAACTGTTAGTAATGCTACTGCGGTAAAGAGTAATACTTTACCTAATAAGTCCTTTTTCATCTTTTTTTGAGGTTAGTGTTAGTATGTTATTTGCAAATCTAAGTACATATGATTTGAAAAACAAATAAATACCCGGAATTTGTTGCAGCATCCGCCGCTGATTGCGCTTTTTTCATACTTTTGCCCGAATTATTAAGACACACCTCATGAATTACCAAATCAGACCCCTGACCACCACTGAAACACCACTGCTCAAGGATTTCCTATATGAAGCAATCTTTATCCCTGAGGGCGTTCCGGCACCACCGCGCTCAATCATCAATGATGAGAGCCTCCAGGTCTATATCCGTGATTTCGGTACTAAGCCCCATGACCGATGCCTAATAGCTGAGGCCGATGGCCGCGTAGTAGGTGCCATCTGGAGCCGCATAATGGATGACTACGGCCACATAGACAATGACACGCCATCCATAGCCATCTCCCTATACAAGGAATACCGTAACAAAGGAATCGGAACAGAACTGCTGCAACAGATGCTTGAACTCTTAAAGAACGATGGTTACAAGAGTGTATCGCTGTCTGTGCAAAAAGCAAACTACGCCATCCGGATGTATCAGAAAGCCGGCTTCCGGATCCTATCAGAGGATGCTGAGGAGGCGATTATGCTCTGCGCCCTGTCCAATTAAGTCAGTTATTCTGGTTGATTAGATTAACTGTAAAGGGTGGTTGGTTTATACTTTGAAAGAGTATTATGCAAAATTTGCATATTACTCTCTCTGTCCAATTCTCCTGTGCAATCAGGGACGTATGGCCCGCTCCTTTATCTGACGAACGCGCTCGCGGGTCAGACCAAACTTATCGTTTTATTGTCTAGAATCTTGTTTTTCAGTTCATCACACAATCCCAGAGATTCCAGTGTTTGTCCTTCATCCTTATGAATACCAATTATGACTTGCTCGGGGTTGACTGTTTCAATTGCGTCCTTTATAGCCTGTCGGCTCGCGTGCCCGGAAGTATGTATATCCACAACATTGTGGAATGCATCGCGGTACATTTTATAGCCTGGGTTCTGTTCCACTTGGGCCTGTTCTTTATAATAACCATCCCAAGTGGAGTAGATGAGTAAAACTTCTTCCTCAGGTAACAGTTTGTGGAGTGCTTCTACTCTATCAAATTGTGATACACCAGACACCATCACAAAACCACGTTTCTTCATGGTGTCCAGATGCCTTTTTTCTTCGTAGAATCGTGGATTGAAATCAAACAGATCACCAGGCTGTTTTGACTCTCTACGTTTAAAGATACGCATAGCATTATTCGCTAATCCAGCGCACACAAACAATGTTTTGTGGGCATTTTTTGCGGCCAGGTTTATGCTTGCCAGTCTTTCAATGTCGGTAGCGGAGGCAAGCACAAATACGTACTTGAATGCTCTCATAACATTCTCAAGTTTGAAAGAAACCTCTTTCTCTGTAATGCATTCGTCATTGCGGCTCAGCATCGTTCCTTCTGTTATGAGAACATCAATATCGGTTGCTTTCCACTTGAGCAGCTGCAGCAACTTGCCGCCAGTCCATCCATGCTGTCTGTAGTCGCCGGTATGCCATATACGTTTGCCGTCTGCCTCAATCAGAAACATATAAGAGTCATAGATTGAATGACAGTTGTAGAATGGGGTAATACTTATGTCCCCAATCTTGAATGGTTCCGGTTTTGAACTTCGTGGCCATGTCTTGAACGTCTTCAACTTGGCGTGTTTACGTATGTTGGTTTCAGGATCATTGCCGGATAGTTTATCGGCTTCGCAAAGGAGCCGGTATTTCTCTACTATTATCTCTTTTGCTCCTTCGCCTAAATATTGGGGTATCCCTTTGGGCACGTAATCAAACAGCCCAATATGGTCTTCATGGACATGGGTATAGATAACAGCTTCGTGTTTTTTCGGGTTGTCCCGGAATAACGCTTCAACCATTGCTTTATCCTGCTCTGGCGTAGTCTTCTCACCATTGCCTGGCAGGTTCTGTCCCATATCTATAAATATGCGTGATGTGGCTGTACTGATTTCAGTAATACAACCACCAATCTGGTTTAGTCCTCTATGTATTGTTATGTTCATTAAATGTAATTAGGTTTGATATTGATTGTTAGCAAGACTCTTTCTATGTCATCAATCCTAGTTAGACGTTTGCCTGATATTTTATCATAATTCTGAGCTATAAGCAACTGTGGCTCAGGATTAACTTCAATA
This sequence comes from Bacteroidaceae bacterium, assembly GCA_045113495.1. GTDB lineage: Bacteria > Bacteroidota > Bacteroidia > Bacteroidales > Bacteroidaceae > Colenecus. The sequence continues at coordinate 19,461 of JBGUIZ010000028.1, read as the reverse complement.
GTATCAATATCCTCAACAGGCGGTATTGGCAAACCTAACTTCCTCTTTATCTTATAAAGGGTTCTGTAGTATTGGGTAAGCTCATCTTTATTGTTTTTCAAAAACACACGATAGTTTTCTATCTGTTCTAATATTTCAGGTTTACCTTCAGTTGTTCTTAATCGGTAATCACCAATTCTTTTTAGTTCCTCAAAAACAAAGCATCCGTCTTCAATCTTGACAAGATCTATTCTTACCGTATTTCTTTCCCCATCATATAATCTGTGTGCAAATTCGGTATCTAAATATTTATCCCGTCCATTGATAACCAAACAGCCTTGGATATACTTTTCTGATGTGTTTTCACCATCATTATCACCAGAATAACTGTTTTTTATGTTGGATTTCATTTTGTCTCTTTTATTGATAATCCAATCTATACAATCTTGGTAAATAGGGACAAATACTGTTTTACCTTCTTTACTGGTAGTTTTATAGTATCGATTGTCCTCATAGTATGCTTCATCAAAACCAAGGTACTTTGGATGCGCTGAAGCAATAATGATATTTTTCCTTCGGTCGTATTTTATTTCTGCCATTCTGCCTCCCAGATAGTACACATCAAGGATGTTCCCTTTTCTTACATCAACATACAAATCCGGGTCTTTTATTAATTCTTTCCACCAAGAAGCTTTGTAACTAATTAGGATGTCATATAGTTTGTGGTCCTCACATAAAAGACCAGATTCCATCTTTGAGATTCTATTATTCATAAGTAAGTGTCCTATTCAATCTTGTTGCAAGATACAAATTATACATAATACCGGCATTAACACCGGTAGAATTCCAGTATTATGCCGTTCAGTTTCAGGATGGGCAGTCCGGCCCTCATCATAGATTTGCCGTACACTACCTCGGCCAGCTGCACCAGACGGTTGCGGTTCTCGTTGTCAATCGTCACACCCACATTCAGCGGCAGGTTGATGTCCGGGAATGGGAATGCCGGCAGGCCTTCTCCATGCAGCGGGTCGTTTGCAGTCAGCCCCATGCTATAAGCCACCATGCTGTTCTCCAGGCCGCGGCGGGCATTGCCAATAGTGGCTCCCATGTTGGTGCGGGCCGTATTTCATATGCATTCTTTTTGCACACATAAATATGACTTCTTGGATATAGATAAGAGATAGATAAAAGACCCTCGAGTATGCTGTCTTGCAACGAACTTGAGGGGCTTGTTAGTTTTGATGTTAATCATCACATAAGTTGTCAAAATGCGCTTTAGCCGCCTCCATAGTCTTTTGAATCTGGTTCATGAGTACATGCCGCGGTGGTAGTTCTGTAAGGTATTGTGCCACTTTGATTCCTGATTTATCCAACTGAAGCAACTCAATTTGCTCCTCGCCGCCCTCGGTGCAAAGCAAGAGTCCAAGCGGCGTTTCTTCGCCCGGCTCCATCTCATTTTCCTCAAGCCAACGCAGGTAAAGCTCCATCTGTCCTTTATATGCGGCTTTGAAACCACCTTTCTTTAAATCAATGGCTATAAGCCGATGTAGACGCCTGTGGTAGAACAGCAAATCAAGATAGAAATCCTCACCATCAATGATCATCCGTTTCTGGCGAGCCACAAAACAGAATCCGTTACCCAGTTCTATAATGAATTGCTCCAGATTAACAACCAGACAATCCTCAAGGCTCTTCTCGCTATACATACTTTTTAGCCCTGTGAACTCTAGGAAATACGGACTTTTAAATACTAAGTCAGGTGAAACCATATCTTTGTCTCGTAATTCACTAAGTTCCTTTTTAATAAGTTCTTCAGGTTTAGCACTTATAGCTGTTCGTTCAAATAGCATACCGTCTATCTTCTCTCGGAGTTGACGTTTTGACCATCTTTCTGAGGCTGCTAATGTAAGATAAAACTCGCGTTGAAGCTTGTCTTTTATGCACATAACTTCCTGAAAATGAGAAAAGGACAATTTTCTCGCCAGTGGCGCGACAATTTGAATGTCGGGAAATATTACCGCGAAACGCATCATTCTGCGAATGCTTTTTTCATCAAATCCCTTAGTTCCATACTCCATCTGCAATTGTTGCGCCACTGTCGCAACAATTTGTTTTCCATACTCGGCCCGCTCATTGCCAAGCACTTCGCGATTAATGCGCTCACCAATGTGCCAATACATCAAGGTTAGTTCGCTGTTAACTTGAGCGGCTACTCTACTACGTGCGCCATCAATAATCTGGCGCAAATCCTGAATCAAAGATTGTGTCGGCAGTGACGACACAATTCCATCACTCTCTGTTTTTTTGTCTTTCATTGTCATAAAACAAACAAGTTGTTATTAGGTTAAACATCATGATATCAAAAACAAAGGGTGTCCCAACCTGACACCTAAATGTCTTGCGGAACACCCTTTGGTATCAGATACTGCAAATATAGCATTTTTTCTTATTTTTGTGGTTAATCATGGTGTTATACTAAAGCACCATGAGACAATATGTTATGCCCAAACTGATTTCATGCGGCAATGAGTTGATTCGTATCAATCCTGCCGGAAATAAGATAGAGTATTCAGTAACCGCGGGACGTTCGTGGTCCACCCGATATGTGGGCTCGTCATGCGGAACATTCATAGATCTGTTGGAATATGGTAGGGAACTCATAGCCCTAACCAGCAAAGGCGTCTATTATTCCGTAACTCAGGGCCGAAGCTGGTCCTCAAGATACATCAGCACCTCATTCGGCGAATTCCAAAGTTTGGCCGATGGCGGCCGGGAGTTGCTCCTTCAAACTTCAAAGGGCCTCTATTACAGTGTGACCGCCGGCCGCTCCTGGTCAAGAAGAAGCTAGATTAAAGTATCTCTCTAGCAATCCAGGCGCAAGCCTCGGCATCGGCCAGCGCGTGGTGATGGTTCTCCAATTGAAAGCCGCAAGCTGCTGCAACTGTCTGGAGCTGATGGTTTGCTAACGATGGCAGTTTCCTGCGTGAGCAGCAAAGGGTATCGTAGAACTCATAATCGGGATAATCCATCTGATATGTGCGGAATACAGCCTTCAGGCAGCCTTCATCAAAAGGGCTGTTGTGCGCCACAAGGGGCAGGCCCTCAATCATCGGAGCAATCTTAGCCCAGACATCGGGAAACACGGGCGCATTTTCCGTGTCTCGGCTGCATAAACCATGAACCTGCTGGCACCAATAGTTGTAATAATCCGGCTCCGGCTTTATGAGCGAGTAGAACGAGTCAACAATTTCACCTCCGCGTACAATAATCACACCCACCGAACATACCGAACTGCGCTCGCGGTTTGCGGTCTCAAAGTCTATTGCTGCAAAATCTTTCATCCCTTAATAAATCGGAGGCAAAGATAAACAATTAGAGACGGTTATTTAGATGATATTTCATGTAAATGTCGTATTATCGCATTGAATAATCACTAAAAGAAATACGCAAAATGGGCACATCTACACAGAAACCATACACTATAGAGGAGATACGAGCTCGTATTGATCAGGCTGAGCGCGAATCAGCTTTAGGTCTTGGAATAGACGGCGAAGAGATGATTCGTGAATTGGAAGCCGAATTTGCTAAAGAAGACATCAAATCAAATCTAAACTAATAAGGTCACAATTTGTGACCTTATATTGAGTATCAGTACGTTATGTTTTCTTTTGAGGTCACAATTTGTGACCTCGGACTGATTATCAATGAGTTGTCGGCTCTGCTTGTTGTTTGGCTGCAAATGACGAATTGGAATCTAATACAAGAAAACTATTAAAGGGCACGTCTTTTTCATGGTCACAGATTGTGATCTTGAACATGGAAACAATTACTGATTGGGGGTGATGTTCTCAAAATAGTGGTTCAGAAGTGCTTCTGGCGGATGCGGTCACAAATTGTGACCGCATAATAACATACACTTACATAGTTTGATATTCCATTTTGGAATAACAAGTTTAAGTGATTAGGAACGGTTGAGATTATTATCGGCTATCGTAACCATTGGGGACGGTTATCTTTGTCACCAAAAGTGGCCAAAGAGAACCGTCCCCAGTGTCACCAAAAGTAGCCAAAGAGAACCGTCCCCAATTGCACAAAAAGTACAAAACATAACCATTTCCCAAGGTACTTACTCTTCAACTCTGATCCTCAGCTTGTTGTATCTTCCAGCTGCCTATTTTGAAAATTACAGTCAAATTGTTTAAGTTTGTAGAGTAATTACTTTTGAACAATAGGAAATGTTAAATAAATATCAGAACAATGAAAAAGGACTTTTTATGGAGTTTGGTGGCTATGGCCATGACATCGACAATGAGTTTGAGTTTCGTATCATGTGACAATGGTGATGATGACAACGTCAGCAGTGGCGTTGACAATGGTTCTGCCCTGACTGGTATTATCGACAAGGAGAGCGGTCTGCGACTGAAGTCATTCAGCGAACAAGTGCTGCATTATTCGGACGATGGTATGCTTGAATCTGTCACTGCCTCGTATGACAATATGGAGGATCAGTACACCTTCGACTATCCTGCAAACCAAATAATAGAAACCTGGAGGTACTCCGAAGGTGAGACAGGCACCCAAATCTATTCGGTCAAATACAATAAGCAAGGCTTTATCACTGTTTTTGATACCGATTATGAAGAAGAGGGTTATGCTTCGTCCGAAAAGAACTCGTTCAATTATGATAGCGAAGGACATATGTCGTCTTGCTCATTATATGGCGTAATAGACAGAATTAAAGATGGGGAACGACTCTATTTGGAATGGAACTATAAGGTTACCTTTGACTGGAAAGATGGCCTGTTGCTGTATTTGGCTTTCGATGGTGAGGAAACTGAAAATGAAACGAAGTCATCAGGTTCCTATAAATTAAAGTATTACTATGATGCCGATTACCCGAATAAATATAAGCAGTGGGGCATATACCATGGTTTCCCGACTGTAGGCGACACTTACTTTTTCCTGCCATTTATCGGGCTGATGGGTATCGGTCCAGATAGGTTGCCTTCAAGGATGACTTACATCGGCGACGACAATCAGGAAGACCCTGATCACAAGTGGAATTTCAGTTTCACTTTCAATGAGGATGGTTCTCTGGCCACAATGGCTGGTTTTAAGTTTTCTTACGAATATGCAAATGGGAACGGGGTGGTAACTCGTCTGGCGGCTCCTTCGGTAATGAGGGTAGAAGATGGAACAGGTTTCCGCCCGGAGCGTCGGCATGCCCGCCCCTTCGGTGGCGTTCCTGTGACTGGTAAAGAATAAAAAGAGAAAAAAACGGTTCTCTAGTTAGCGCGTAAAAATTCTCTAGTTAGCGCGCAAAAAAGAGTGGAAAAGTTTTCGCTAACTAGCGGGTGAAAAAGCTAAGCCGTATGGCTAAAAAGTAGTACCTTTGTGAACTCAAAATTAAGCAACTGAAATGATTATCTTTTTCAAGAACCCGACGGGCACAATTGTTGCCACTGAGACTGTTTCAAAACTGCAGGCTGAGGATGTTAAGAAGCTGAGCTGGCTGTATGGTGAGGCCACTGCTCTGGACCAGGATTCACTGGAAGGTTTCTTTGTTGGTCCGCGCCGCGAAATGATTACCCCTTGGAGTACTAATGCCGTTGAGATTACCCAGAACATGGGTCTTAAGGGTATAAGCCGTATCGAGGAGTATTTCCCTGTGGCTAATGCCGATGCAGAATATGACCCCATGTTGCAGCGCCTGTACAAGGGTCTTGACCAGAAGATCTTTACTGTGGATATCAAGCCGCAGCCAATCCTTTTCATTGAGGACCTGGAGTCTTACAACGAGCAGGAGGGTCTGGCCCTCTCAAAGGAGGAGATTGATTATCTGCACAAGGTTGAGGGCGAGCTGGGCCGTAAGCTGACTGACAGCGAGGTGTTCGGCTTTGCACAGATCAACTCAGAGCACTGCCGTCACAAGATATTCGGCGGAAAGTTCATCATTGACGGAAAGGAGATGGAGTCATCACTCTTTAGCCTCATCAAGAAGACAACAGAGGAGAACCCCAACCGCATCCTTTCAGCCTACAAGGACAACGTTGCATTTGCACAGGGTCCGGTTGTTGAGCAGTTTGCTCCGGCTGATCACTCTACTTCCGATTGGTTCATAATCAAGAATATCGAGACCGTTATCTCGCTTAAGGCCGAGACACATAACTTCCCCACCACAGTTGAGCCGTTCAACGGTGCATCAACCGGTACCGGCGGTGAGATCCGCGACCGTATGGGTGGCGGTACTGGTTCATGGCCTATTGCAGGTACTGCAGTCTATATGACCTCTTATCCCCGCAACGACGAGAAGCGTACCTGGGAGAAGAGCCTCAAGGAGCGCAAGTGGCTCTATCAGACTCCTGAGCAGATCCTGATCAAGGCTTCTAACGGTGCATCGGACTTTGGTAATAAGTTCGGACAGCCGCTCATTTGCGGTTCACTGCTTACTTTTGAGCATCAGGAGAACGGTGAGCAGTACGGTTATGACAAGGTAATCATGCTGGCCGGCGGTGTTGGTTACGGTACCAAGCGTGACTGCATCAAGGGCACTCCCAAGAAGGGTAACAAGATCGTTGTGCTGGGTGGTGACAACTACCGCATCGGACTGGGCGGCGGTTCTGTTTCATCGGTTGAGACGGGCCGATACTCATCCGGTATTGAGCTGAACGCTGTTCAGCGTGCCAATGCTGAGATGCAGAAGCGTGCCTACAACGTTACACGCGCCCTCTGCGAGGAGGATACCAACCCGATTGTTTCTATCCACGATCACGGATCAGCCGGTCACGTCAATTGCTTGTCTGAGCTGGTTGAGGAGTGCGGCGGTCTGATTGATATGAGCAAACTGCCTGTTGGTGACAAGACCCTGTCATCAAAGGAGATCATTGCCAACGAGTCACAGGAGCGTATGGGTCTGCTCATTGATGAGAAGTCAATAGAGCACGTACGTAAGATTGCTGAGCGTGAGCGCGCCCCGATGTACGTGGTTGGTGAGACCACCGGCGATGCCCGCTTTGCCTTTGAGCAGGCTGATGGCGTACGTCCGTTTGACCTGGCCGTAAGCCAGATGTTCGGTTCATCTCCCAAGACCTATATGGTTGATGAGACCGTTGAGCGCAAGTATGAGAATGTAACATACAGTGATGATAAGATTGAGGAGTACCTGGGTAACGTGCTGCAGCTTGAGGCTGTTGCATGTAAGGACTGGCTCACCAACAAGGTTGACCGTTCTGTAACAGGTAAGATTGCACGTCAGCAGTGCCAGGGTAAGCTGCAGCTGCCGCTCTCTGACTGCGGTGTTGTTGCTCTTGACTATCGCGGCAAGAAGGGTATCGCTACTGCCATCGGTCATGCTCCGCAGGCCGGTCTGGCTGATCCCGCTGCAGGCTCAGTGCTGTCGGTTGCCGAGTCACTGACCAACATCGTCTTTGCTCCTCTTACACAGGGACTCAAGACCGTATCACTCTCCGCTAACTGGATGTGGCCCTGCCGCTCACAGAAGGGTGAGGATGCACGTCTGTACAGCGGCGTCAAGGCTCTGTCAGACTTCTGCCTTGAGTTAGGTATCAATGTTCCTACCGGTAAGGACTCACTCTCCATGACCCAGAAGTACCCCGACGGCAGCAAGGTTATCAGCCCGGGTACCGTAATCGTTTCATCGGGTGGTGAGGTATCGGACATACGTAAGGTTGTATCACCTGTGCTTGCAGACCGCAAGGACAGCGTTCTGATTCATATAGACTTCAGCTTTGATGAGCAGCGTCTGGGCGGTTCGGCCCTGGCTCAGTCACTTGACCGCATTGGCAGTGACGTTCCCACAGTCAAGAACGCCGAGTATTTTGCCGATGCATTCAACGCCGTACAGAAGCTCATTGACAAGCGTCAGGTTCTGGCTGGTCATGACATATCGGCCGGCGGTCTGATTGTTACTCTGCTTGAGATGTGCTTTGCCAATCCTCAGGGCGGTCTGGAGATCAGTCTGGACAAGCTCACCGGCAAGGATCTCACGAGCATGCTGTTCGCTGAGAACCCGGGCGTTGTGCTGCAGGTTGAGAGCAAGAAGCTGGATGCAGTAAGCTCTTATCTGGACGAGGCCGGCGTGGGCTACGCTGTAATAGGCCGTCCTGCCGATGCACGCACACTCTACATCCGTCGCGGTAAGAAGGATATCACAATCGATATAGATAAGATGCGTGACCTCTGGTACAAGACGTCATACCTGCTGGATAGAAAGCAGTCTATGAACGGTTGTGCCGATGAGCGCTATAAGAACTACTCAAAGCAGCCCATGGACATCAAGATTGCCTACAACTTTACAGGCAAGCTGAGCCAGTTCGGTCTGGATCCTGACCGCCGCACACCCAGCGGTATCAAGGCTGCAATCATCCGTGAGAAGGGTACCAACGGTGAGCGTGAGATGGCTTACACTCTGTGGCTGGCAGGATTCGATGTCAAGGATGTTACCATGACTGACCTGGTTAGCGGCCGCGAGACTCTGGATGACATCAATATGATTGTGTTCTGCGGCGGTTTCTCCAACTCAGACGTTCTGGGTTCTGCCAAGGGCTGGGCAGGTGCATTCCTCTTCAACCCCAAGGCCAAGGAGACTCTGGATCGCTTCTACGCACGTAAGGACACCCTGTCACTGGGTATCTGCAACGGCTGCCAGCTGATGATTGAGCTTGGTCTTATCAATCCTGACTATGAGAAGCAGGCTCACATGCTGCACAACAACTCACATAAGTTTGAGTCATCTTATCTGGGCCTGACCATCCCGCAGAACGACAGCGTGATGTTCAAGACTCTGGGCGGAAGCCGTCTGGGTGTCTGGGTAGCTCACGGTGAGGGCAAGTTCTCACTGCCTTACTCCGAGGATAAGTACAATGTAATTGCTAAATATACATACGCTGATTATCCCGCCAATCCTAACGGATCTGATTACAATGTGGCTGGTATAGCAAGTGCCGATGGCCGTCACGTAGCTATGATGCCGCATCCCGAGCGCGCCATATTCCCGTGGCAGTGCGGATACTATCCCGCTGAGCGCCTGGACGATGAGATCACCCCGTGGATTGAGGCATTCGTGAATGCCCGCAAGTGGGTTGAGGCTCAGAAATAAGAAACATGCTGTTAACCCTTTTCATCACCTTCTTTAAGATCGGGCTGTTCACCATAGGCGGTGGATACGCTATGATCCCGCTCATTGAGCGTGAGGTGGTGGAGCGCAAGGGTTGGATCTCACGTGAAGACTTCCTGGACTTGCTGGCTATTGCCCAGTCTGCCCCGGGAGTCTTTGCTGTAAACATATCCATATTCATAGGCTACAGGATGCGCAAGTCCATCGGCAGTATATTCTGTGCGCTGGGCACCGTGCTGCCGTCCATTATCATCATCCTGGCCATTGCCCTGTTCCTGGGTAACTACCGCGACAATCAGATTGTGGAGAATGTCTTTAAGGGTATTCGCCCGGCGGTAATAGCGTTGATACTTACACCTACCATCCGTCTGGCTGCAAAGGCGGGCTTGAACAAGTGGACATGGTGGGTTCCGGTTGTAACTGCGCTTCTTATTTGGTGGCTGGGAGTATCGCCGGTGTGGATCATATTCGCAACCATTATTGGTGCAATCCTGTATTACATCTTTAAACTGAGGAAGGCATGAATGCGGTTGTGATATATCTCAAGCTCTTCTGGACCTTCTTCAAGATAGGCCTGTTCGGATTCGGCGGCGGATACGGAATGCTGTCACTCATCCAGAATGAGGTGGTGGAGAACCATCAGTGGATAACCAACTCAGAGTTTACTGATATCGTTGCCGTAAGCCAGATGACTCCGGGCCCGATAGGCATCAACTCGGCAACATACGTGGGCTTCAAAGCGATTGAGAACGCTGGCATGACGCGAACGGAGGCTGTCTGCGGCTCTCTGCTGGCATCATTCTCTGTGATGCTGCCCTCATTCATCCTGATGCTGCTTATCAGTGCCTTCTTTATGCACTATAAGGACCACAAGTCAGTCCAGACCGTACTCAAATGGCTGCGTCCCGTAGTAGTGGGAATGCTCACCGCAGCTGTCCTGCTGCTTCTTAATGAAGAGAATTTGGGTGTGTTCAGTGCTAACAACCTCCAATTCTACGTGAGCATTGGTCTATTCCTGCTGGCATTCGTAGCGACCTACTATTGGAAGGTTGGTCCAATCAAAGTAATTCTCTTGGCTGGCTTATTCGGCGGCCTTTTCTACAGCATCCTGTAGTACCAGGCCTGCAAGTGTGCAGCCGAATATGGCGGTGATGTGGGCTAGGGAGCCGTTGGTCTGGCCTTTGGTGATCTGGCTCAGGGTCTCCTCTTTTTCCTGGGGCTGCGGTCCTTTGTTGTGCAGCAGTTCATCGGAATATACACATTGGAACTTGCGGCTAGGGTACTGGTCGTTCTGCTTGAAGCGCTTGCGCAGCATGCGGGCCAGCGGATCGCCCTTTACCTTCCAGAACTCCGTTACGCGGATACGGGTGGGGTCAATCTTAAGTGCTGCACCCATTGATGAGAAGAACTTGGCCTTAGTCTTGGTGGCGCGCAGTATTAGCAACGCTTTGTCCTTGAGCGAGTCTATCGCGTCGATAATGTAATCGAAACTCTCCAGGTCAAATGCATCGGCCGATTCTTCATTAAAAACCTTCTGGATGGTGGTGATATCGGCCTGTGGGTTTATGCTCATGAGACGCTCCTTGAGTGCATCGACCTTAACCTGACCGACAGTCAGGGTGGTGGCCATAAGCTGGCGGTTGATGTTGCTTGCGCACACGCGGTCGGAGTCAACGATGGTCAGGTGAATGATACCGGAGCGTATCAAACTTTCCGCGCACCAGGAACCAACTCCGCCTACGCCGAACAGGATAACCCGCTTGGCTGCAAGGGTGTTCATTGCCTCATCTCCCAGAAGCAATCGGTTGCGTTTGAATATGTCGTCCTGGATAGCCATTATTCAACTGAAAGTATGTAGATGCTGAAACTGAGCGGACTGATTGCAGTCTGGATGCTCTGTCCGTTACCTTCAAAAGCGTTCTCCACGGGAATGATGTTGGTGGGAGCATCTATGGAGTTGTCTTCATAGAGTTTGTCGCTTGACAGGTCAACGCGCTTTAACGCCTTCATGACTGCTTTTTTCTTGAGACCGTTAAAGTTGAATGTCAGCTGCTGCTCCTTATCGGATGTGTTGGCTACCTTTATATAAATATTGTTGCCTTCACGGACTGCACTGGCAAACAGACCGTTCTGCCCGTCCTGGCCGGCTACCGGCTTGCCGTTCATGGTGAGCCCAACCACATTGTCTCCCTTATACTGGCTGTAGAGCTGCTGTACATACCAGCTCACGGTGCGGAATGAGCTGAGGTTGTCATACCAGATCAGGTCCGGACGCCACTGCCAGCCCTCAACATGGGCAAACAGTGGCGCGTATGTGGCCATGTGAACAATGTCGGCGTTGCGCTCCAGGTCTGTCATGAATGCTGCCTCAAGCAGTGATGCGTAGTAGTGGTTCCACTTGCGGCCCGATGCATGGCATGCGTATTCTCCTGCGAATACCTTGGGACCCTTGCGGTCATAATTGTCATAGCGTGTGCCCTGGCTCAGGAACCACTCATAGGGGCGGTAGAAATGCTCATCTACCAGATCGGCTCCCAGGCGTTTCATCTCGGGCCACAGGTAATCAAACTGGTCACCCTCAGAGTTGGGGCCCGATGAGCCTACAATCTTTATATTGGGATAAGCCTTGCGGATAGCCTTGATGAAGGGCTCCAGGCGCTCGGGATAGAGGGTGTCCCACTGCTCGTTGCCGATACCTATATATTTAAGGTTGAAAGGCTCGGGGTGTCCCATATCGGCGCGTACCTTGCCCCAGGTTGATGTTGCAGGGCCGTTTGCAAACTCAATCAGGTCCAGCGCATCCTGTATGTAGGGGTCCAGCTCATCTACCGGTACGTGGGCGTTGATGTCATTGTTCTGGAACTGGCAGGCCAGACCGCAGCTTACTATGGGCAGAGGCTCTGCACCTATGTCCTCACTAAGCTGGAAGAACTCAAAGAATCCCAGTCCGTAACTCTGGAAATAGTCGGGGTAGAAACGGTGTGAGAATGTATATTCCCAACGGTTCTCGTTGAGCGGACGGTTCTCAACAGGGCCTACTGTATTCTTCCAGTTGTAACGGGTGTCCAGGTCTGTGCCCTCTACTATGCAACCGCCGGGAAAGCGGAATATGCCGGGCTTAAGGTCGGCAAGTGCCTGTGCCAGATCCTTGCGCAGACCGCCCTCACGGCCTTTCCACGTATCGGCCGGGAAGAGGGATATATGCTCCAGGTCAACGCTGGCTCCGCCGCGGGTCTCCATGAAGATTCGCAGTGTGGCCTTTTCAAGAGTCTGGTTGGGTCTAAGGGTGATCTTGTATTGTTTCCACTCCTTGTCATTTACGATAAGGCGCTGCTGGCATACATAATGGTTCTCACCCATAGAAGCTGTGTTGACCAGCTCCACACGTAATGTTACGGGACGGTCGGCGCGTGCCCATACTGAGAAGTTGTAGGTCTGACCTCTTTTTATGCCGATGCCAAAGAATCCTTCATTGTCCAGTCCGGTGTGCTTGTGCGCGTGACCAGGGTCCGATAGGCGCACGTAATGCGGGTTGCGCTCAAAGGGGCCGTCATCGAGCACCTGAACGTTTCCGAATATCTTCCAACCCTGCAGGGCATTGGGGAACTCAAACGAGCGGTTCTTGACCAGCTCGGCGTAGAGGCCGCCGTCGGCAGCGTAGTTGATGTCCTCAAAGAATATGCCGTACATGGTGCTCTGAATGGGTGCACCACTCTTTTTAAGGTCTATGTCAAAAGAGTTGTTTTCTGCTTTTGCCGGCATTGCTGTCATTACGGCGATGGCTGCTAATAGGCTGATAGGTCTCATATCCGGTTATTTAGGATTGTTCTGATAGCAAAAATACAACTTAAATACCAGATTGGGCGTAAAAAAGAATAGAGCGGCATCTTTTTGCCCCCAAAGGCGCCTTTTTGTGGCTGGGGTAAAAGATCCGTAAAAGCTGCTTTTACCCCTATATTTTGATTTTTACCCCTTAATAAGCCTTTTGGTCACTCTGCCGGCGGGTGCATCCCTTTTATTTTCAACCCTCTTTTCCAGGCCATATCTTTGTGCTGTAAATCAATGTTTAAACAGTTTATGGAAAGCATTTTTGCATTAGGTGATTCGGTAATGAAAGGGATAGTCGAGGACTGTTCCAGGGCTGCGGGCTCAATTAAATATATGATAAGCAACCTGAGCTTTGCGGAGATTTGCCGAAAGAGACTTGGTATAGAGATTGTCAATCTGGCCCGTTTTGGCGGAACCATTGATCAGGGACTGGGTCTGGTGGAGAGACATAAGGAATTAGTAAATGAATCAAATTATTGTGTAATAGAATATGGTGGCAATGATTGTTCTTATCATTGGAATGATATATCGGAGGACCCTACATCGGTCCATAAGCCGTTGACGATGCTTGATGATTTCCGCATCCAGTACTCACGTCTTATTGACATCCTCAAGCAGAAGGGGACACGGCCTGTGCTGCTGTCGCTCCCGCTTATAGACAGCGAGCGTTATTTCAACCATATATCAAAAGGGCTCAACGCGCAGAATATCCTTGAGTGGCTTGGCGGCGACGTTGACTTTATTGGTCACTGGCACGATATGTATAACATGGCGGTGTGGGGCCTTGGGACCGAAAAGCGTATCCCGGTCATTGACATAACATCACCCTTCCTTAAGCGCAAGGACTACCGTGACTACCTGTGCAGTGACGGCATCCATCCCAATGAGGACGGACACAGGCTTATAGCCGATGCCATCTGTGATTACGTTAACACACAGAAGGGGTAGTCCCTATAGTGCTATTTCTCCAGATAACGTTCCCAGAGAGTGAGAATGTCCTGGCCTGTAAGGCCGATGTCTTAATCCTGAAGTTGAAATGCGCATGTTTACAGGTAGAAGGCTTTGATGAGGCGTTTTATGTATACGCCAAAGAACATCTTCTCCAAAAGGCTGCATTTCTGGAATTCATATCTCAGTATCATATCAAAGCAGGCAAACCTACCGGCCTGACTGTCAAATTCACTGTGGTCATCCTGTCCGGTGTATGCTTTTGCAAAAGCATCCCAGAACAGACCAAGTTGCTGCTCTGTCATGTGAAATATTTCCTGAACCTGTTTCATGGGTGCATATACATTACAGATCTGGTAAAGATGACCGATATCAAACATGGGGTCACCGTAACCGAACCGGTCCAGGTCTATCCACACCGGCTGGTTGCCTGACAGTACCAGGTTGCCCATATTGAAATCACCGTGACTGCAGGTCTTTATGTCTTGTATGGTCTGGGCAAAATCTTTAAGTATCCGGCGGTTCTTGCGGCTTATGAACTGTGCCTTGTTCAGAGCTCTCATCAGTTGCTCTTTGCGGCTTGGAAAGAAATCAGTGTTGCATGGGGTGCTGAAAAGTATCTTACCGTTACGGCACATCAGCTGCGCCATCTCTTCTATGCGCTGTGGCTCATCATGACATATGCGTGAAAGGGATTTCTTGTCCTTTATGCGGTCCGATATGGTCGCGTACAGGTCACCCACACGTACCATCTCATGCATCTTTGGTGTTGGTAGCCCCAGATTCTCCACAGCCTTGGAAATATCAAACTCATGCTTGACAAACTCCAGTGTGTTTATCTGTTTTTTATCGACTTTCAGAATTAAATCCGGCTGAGACGGATTCTCATACGTGGTTCCGTTGCCGCCTTGTCCAACTTGAGTCCAGTTGTTCAAATCAATGACTCTATACTCACTCATAAGATTTTATAGTTCTTTTTACAATGACGAGAATGTAACTATAGCAAAAATATATAAAATAGGAGACAATCCCTTTAACACAAGACGCATTTTCACTATAAATCAGTTTAGATAACAGCCAATCAAATAAATCGCATTATGAGAAAGAAAGTCCTCTTGCTTGCATTGACATCCGTGCTGATGTCACTCTGCATTCCTTTTTTTGCCCAGCAGCCTCAGCGTGATTCCACTGTGGCCCTTAGAGACATTACGGCCGAACTTATTGAAAAGGTCAAGTCTTATGATATGACCCATGAGGAATATTTCAAATTAGTTGAGAAATCCATAGAGTTTGAGTATGTCATTGAGATTGGAAAGATATCTAAAAAGATAAGGGCTAGACGTGAAGATAAAGAAAACTACACCAAAAAGACCTATAAAGTACCAGAGGGTATAACGTTAAAAGAACTGATCACCAGCCTGCCTGGCATTGAAATAGATAAAGCGGGCAGGTTTATCACAAAAGAAAGGAAAAGCAGTGTAAGCCATATAGGTTTCAATAATCAAATTGTACTTTTTAATGATTCCTATGATCCATATTATACCAATGATATTAAACTGCTAACAGACCCGATAAGGTCAATAAGTGATTCATCAAGAAATTCCAGTCGTCCCACTTATACAGATGATACAAAACTGAGCACTGGAACTGTTTATGTACAAATAAAGCAATTTATTAGCGGCGAAGAGTTGACAGATGAAGCACATATCATAATAGAATATTATCCGGATGTATCCCCAGACCTGGTTGGTGGCAACTCAGAGTATGTTGACCTGGGCTTGAGTGTAAAATGGGCCTCACGTAACGTTGATGCTTCCGGGCCGGGAGATATGGGTGGATTATATCCCTGGAGTGAAGATGACGTGGCTTACGTAAAGTGGGGCGGCAGTTGGCGCATGCCCACAGCCGATGAGATTGATGAACTCATACACAACAGCACCTGGAGTTGGGCGTCAGTGAACGGCCAGATAGGTTACCTGGTAACAAGTAATAAACCCGGCTACACTGACCGCTCCATTTTTCTTCCTTACGCCTTTTTCGGCTCTTCAGGTGACCTAAGTTACTGGGCTGGTTCTACGGATCCCTACGATCCTGACCGCGCTGCCTGTCTTTGGATACAAGTGTATGATGACCATGTGCGTTCCGGTTCTTGCTACCGCACCTGGCCACGTCCGGTCCGTCCCGTCTGCGAGTAAATCAGTTTAGACAACAAGCAAATCAATAGCATTATGAGAAAAAAAGTCCTCTTGCTTGCATTGACATCCGTGCTGATGTCACTCTGCGTTCCAACCTGTGCCCAAAAAGACAAGACTATAACTGATTGTTATGTCATTGAAATAGGGGCGATATCGGACCAAAACAGGGCAAGACCAGCTTACAGAGATGAATACACAAATAAGACCTATCAAGTACCTGAAGGGATTACTATCAAAGAACTGATACTCAGTCTGCCGGGCATTAAAACAAACATTTTGGGCAGGTTGGTCACAATAAATGGAAAACAGACTGTACGCTGTATAGATTTCAATAGTCAATGGGTTTTTCCTGATAACGGTAGTCATCTGTATTATACAAAAAATACTAAGCTGAAAATAGCACCTTACTCAAATGATATGCCTGTCCGGTATTATACAGAAGATACTAAACTTAACAGTGGAACTGCCTTTGTGAAAATTAAGAATCAGTCGAGCAGCCGGCGCCGTCATGGAGCAGATATTGAGATAGAGTTTTTTCAGGATGTCCCCTATGATATGGTTGGTGGTAACTCAGATTATGTTGACCTGGGTTTGAGCGTAAAATGGGCTACACGTAACGTTGGTGCTGCCGGACCGGAAGAAATAGGTGAATTTTATTCCTGGAGTGAAGATGACATAGCTCACGCCAGACTTGGTGGCAGTTGGCGTATGCCCACAACTAAAGAGATAAATGAACTCATAGAAAACTGTACCTGGACCTGGGTATCAGTGAGCGGTGAGATAGGTTTCCTGATAACAAGTAATAAGCCAGGTTACACTGATCGCTCCATCTTCCTTCCTTATTATTATGGCGGTACTTCGGGCGATGTGGGCTACTGGTCTGGTTCGTTCAATGCCAACTCCAATGATATTGATGCTACTGCCTGCCTTTGGATTTGTTTTGATGGATACATAAGATCAGGCTACTGCTACCGCCATTGGCAACAACCGGTCCGTCCCGTCTGCGAGTAACTCATGGTCATTCGAGATAACGTGCTCTCAGAGTAAGGATGTCCTGATCTGTGAGGCCGATGGGGCCTTTCAGGTAGGCCTCCATTGAACCGTATTCGCGGTCAATACTTTCCAGAGCCTTGATGAAATTGTCAGTGTTGGCTCCAAGGAATGATTTGACGGTTGAAATCTCTATTTCCTTGCCTCCCATAAGGCGTACATTGCGGCAGCATCGGCGGACATCTTTTTCATAAACGCGGTTGGTGGCATCAAAATCGGCCACTATAGTATCCCTGTCGGCCCCTAAGGCTGCAAGAATCAGGGCCGATGCAAACCCGGTGCGGTCTTTACCTTGCGTGCAGTGATATAGGACGGCACCCTTCTCTGTTTCCAGAATGAGGCGGAAGAACTGTTTGAACTGTTCCCGGCAATCCGGGTCATTGATGAGGTTGGGGTACATCTGCTGCGCAATTCTTTGTGCCATTGAATTGAACGCGGCCATTACCATGAATTTCTTTACGTCAAACTGCTTGTTGCCGGTAAATAGCCTTTTCTCGTCTTCTGTAGCCTGGGATACCAGTTTTCCGCTGGCATCTATCATAAGGCAGATGTATTCCGCACCGGGAACCATGCGGTCAGTCTTTCCCTTTTTCTCAATATCTTTCCTGAAATCTATGACCTTGGCTACCGGAAGTGAAGAGAGATACTCCAGATCCGCATCGGTGGCATCGGCCAGATGGGCGGCGCGGATGAGTAGTCCGTCACGGAGCTTGCGTCCGTCCTGCATTATATAACTGCCCAGGTCACGGGCGTTTACAATGCCTTTGACCGGGATGAACTGCTGTTGGAATTCTGAAATAGTAATTCGCATAAGATCAATTTTTGTTGCCAATCCAGGTGAGACGGCGCCAGAGTCCTTCAAGCGGACCGCGTTCATGTTTATCGGACCATATCTTAAGCAGACAATACTGGAAAACAATCATTCCCAGACCTACAAGTGCAGACCAGGTGGTGCCAAGCGTATTATATAGGCTGAATCCCCATTCGTAGAACAGCAAGCTGCCCAGAACAGACTGCATCAGATAGTTGGTCAGACTCATGCGGCCAAAGAATCCCAGTTTGCCGAACGCATTGCGGAACCCCTGGAACCTGTACCACAAGAGTACTCCCACTGCAAGAATTAGCATGAGTATGGCCAGATTCCACATGGGGCGAATAAGGTCATCATACTTTCCGAAATCGGTGAATGCTCCTGTTAGTACCAATACGGCCGATATAGCCAGGATGATTCTCCAGACCTTAAGGTTGGAACCTTCATTGTAGAAGAGGCGTAGTCGACCAAACAGTAATCCCAGATAGAACAGACCCAGAGTCTGTGTGATACGTCCGTGGAACCAGAACCATCCTAAGGTGACGGTTATGCCGTATCTGAGATTGGTCACCACTGAGTGACAGAAGGTGTCGTGTCCCTGCATGAGTTTGAAATAACCCATGTCTACCCATCGGGAGTCAGGATGCCAACCTACGGCATGTGAGTAAATCTCCAGTGGCTGTATGAGAAGGATTATGGTTATAGCCCATAGCCATCGGTTGTTAAGATAGCCGGCCGGAATGAGCAAAAGGCCTAGTACGGCGTATGTAATGAGAATGTCGCCGTCGTAGAAGCAGACGTTCAGTACGCCGAACAGGAACAGCAGAAGCATACGCCAGGCAAAACGGGCGGAGAAATCCTTGCCCTTCTGCTCCTGGTTGTCACGCATGATGAAGAAACTGAGTCCGAAAAGAATGGCGAATATTCCGTACATCTTGCCCGATAGCAATGCCTGCAGTACATTGAATACCGTTCCGTCGCATGGAAGCGTATACTTTATGTCACGTGCAAACGTGTTGAAATGCTCCACGGAGTGAAACAGTATGATTCCGGCTACTGCCAGCCCGCGTAATGCATCGGCTACCTCAATGCGGCTGTTCTTAAGTCCTTGGGTCTTGTACATATCTGATTAGAATTAGGAATGAGCTGTCTTTTATATCGGCAAAATTAACTATAATCGTGCAGAAATTGAGACTAACCAACTAAACTTAATATAAAAAGAAAACTAATTTCTGATCCTGTTCAGATACTGAAATATGAAAAGAGCCGGGCTTCACAGTCCGGCTCTTTCATAATTACTAACCCTAAACTTATGAAACTATGTTGCGCTGTATTATTTTGATATGCGATTGTCAAAATACTCCATAGGAATGCTGTTGATGGCTACATCGTTCTGGTCAGTTACCAGGACCTCGCTGAAGATCTCATAGTACAGATCCTTGATGTCCTCAATCTTAGCGGTCTTCTTGTCCTCATTCTCCTCATTGCGGCATACATTCTCAATGTCGGTAAGC
>JBGUIZ010000027.1:0-2120 GCA_045113495.1 Bacteroidaceae bacterium | reverse complement strand
CTGATGAGATGTTCATGGCAAAATCATTTTCCACCTCAAGGAAACAATTGTTGATCACATTCTCGCTTCCGCCGAGATAAGCATAATCAAATGTCGTCCAATGTCCATTGTTCACCCAGCCAGAGTTGTTGGAATTGATCTCGGTAGTGCCCGTAACGGTCCACGAATCATTGTTCTGCACAGCACCTGCATTCACTACAACAGTGGCTGCATTTATGATGCCATCGTTGACGATTCTGCTAGGATTGCTTTCGACATTCACACTTCCTGCCTCCAGCGTACCTACATTATAGAGGAAGCTGGTCGAGTTAACTTCAAATTTAGAACATGTAATTGTACCATGGTTATATACACGGGCACCGGAATTCGCTACTAAACCGTCTTCGCCGTTGGCTACCAACTCAGCTCCTGGAGCAATGTAGATATTAAAAATGGCAGTAGAGGCAACCGTATTGTCGAATGTAACAGTTGCACCTTCTAATAGATACAAGTCTGTATGTTGTGTACTGAATAAGTTGACAAAATTTAAGTTCAACTTATGAGTAGAAATGTAAAGAAATCGAAAGAAGAGAGTTTGGAAATTCTGCGTGAGTATCTAACGACACCGCAGTCAAAACAGGAGATATGTCGTAAATATCATCTGAATCGTAACTGGATTTACCGGAATTTGCGTATATTTGCAGTCGAAGACAAGAAATGCAGTAATCCTATGGCTCAAATTCCAGTTAGCGTATCATTGGAAAAGACTTATCGTGACTGCGACCGTAACGAATTGCTTCAGCGCATTCAGAGTCTGGAACAGTCTCTCCATCAGGCAGAAATGGCCCGTGATGCCTATGATGAGATGATCCGTCTTGCCGAGCAGTATTACAACATCCCGATAAGAAAAAAATCCGCTGCCAAGTAGTTGAGAGCTTGTCGCAGAAGGCCCGTCCTGGCGGACACTACACCAAGACGGCCCTCTGTGAACTACTTGGCATAAGCCGTAACGGTTATTACAAGCATGAGGAGAGCGTGGCCGAGTTTGGCATCCTTGTAACGAGTATCGTGATGTACTGCCGCTGGTTACGTTCATCCGACCGCCTGCCAAAGGCCGGTTGCAGGGAGCTTCTGGTATTGTGTCGTGAGTATTTCGGAGACAAGTTCAAAATAGGGCGTGACCGTTTCTACGACGTGTTGCGCTCCAATGGGATGATGCTCAGGCAGAAGCAGTACCGTCCCCGCACGACGGACTCGCGGCACCACTTCCATATCTACGAGGACTTGCTGAACACGACGCCGAAGTTCGTGGCAAAGGCCTGCGGGCAGATGGCCGTGGCCGACATAACCTACGTCCGATACCGTGACGGGTTCCTCTACCTGTCGCTGCTGACGGACTGCTACAGCCGCTACATCATCGGATGGTGCCTGAGCCTGACGCTGGAGAAGGAAGGGCCGCTGGAGGCCCTGGAGATGGGGCTGGCCTTCTATCGGAGCCACCGTATCAGCATCAAGGGACTCATCCACCACTCGGACAGAGGCATCCAGTATGCCTCGTTCAAGTATACAGGGATGCTGAAGGCAAACAAGGTCAGCATCAGCATGACACAATGCGGAGACCCGCTGCACAACGCAATGGCAGAGCGGGTGAACAACACAGTGAAGAATGAATGGCCATATGCATACGAGAGCTTTGGATATGAGGATTCCGTCAAGGCCGTGGGAAATGCCATCAACATGTATAACACGGCAAGGCCGCACAGCGCACTTGACATGAGAACGCCACTACAGGTAGTTACCGGCATCAAGTCCAATCCGCTTATGTCACCAACTGATGAAGACCTTACGCAGATGTCTCTTGGGGGTTCTTCGACCCCCGCCGACGGCATCCCCCCGAGTGTTTTTCATAGTTAAATTCTGTTCATCATGACGTATTCTCAATTTATTGTCCTATCTTTGCCCCCGTAAACCCGTTTCAGGAATAACAGAGTAATCTGTCAACCTGAACGGGATACAAGTGTTCTTGATGTCAACCAGCTTAGGAATAAGCAAGACACAGTTACAACAATGTAAAAAAATAGGATTGTCAACCTATATTGAAATTAAGAGTATAAACTGTCAACCAAATTCAGTACACCTCA
>JBGUIZ010000026.1:0-30848 GCA_045113495.1 Bacteroidaceae bacterium | reverse complement strand
GTCATATGTGTACAGGATAGCTTCCGATACGATCCGTCTGGGATCCTTGCCGGCGGCATCTATGCAGAACTCCACAGGCTGGGCAGGTAGGGGTACCTCATCGGGTTCCCAGTCACCACAAGGCAGGTCAAAGAATCGGGCAAGAGCATGGACGCACATCATGGTTCCGGTAGCCTTGCCGTCAGCTGAGTAGCCGGCAATATGAGGCGTGCCGGAAAACAGCAGATTAAGCAGTTCCTGATCAATATCAGGCTCGTTTTCCCAAACATCAAGTGACGCGGCCTTTATGGCTTCGTTTTCAAGAACCTTTTTAAGTGCTGCACAGTCAACCACCTCTCCGCGTGACGTGTTTATCAGAATCTGTCCGCTGTTCATGGAGTTCAGTCTCTTGCTGTCAAACAGATGGAATGTGGCGTCCTCTCCATTGTAAGTGAGCGGGACATGACAGGTTATGATATCGCTTCTTTCTATTATCTCGTCAATGGTAACAAAACCGGATCCGCCTTCACGTCTTGCCCTTGGCGGATCACACAACAATACCCTTAATCCAAGCAGGGCAGCCAGTCTGGCAACCTTGAATCCCACGTTGCCTACTCCTATTACGCCAAGCGTCTTCTGTCTTAAGTCAAATCCCAACCGTTGCGACATGTTAACCAGAAGGGATCCCGTATATTGCTGAACGGACCATGAGTTGCATCCCGGGGCGTTGGTCCAGCTTATTCCGTTTGCCTCACACCATTTGGTGTCGATATGGTCATATCCTATTGTGGCGGTTGCTATGAAACGAACCTTTGATCCTTTGAGAAGGGAAGAGTCGCACTTGGTCCTGGTCCTTACAATCAGGGCATCGGCATCATGGACGGTTTCCGGGGTAATCTCATTTTCCGGAATATAAAGCACCTCTGCATAAGGCTCAAGCGCACCCTTGAGGAACGGAATGTGCGAATCGCAGACTATTTTCACTTTTTCTTTTTTATGTGTGTTATGAATTGGTGACTATCCAGATTTTTGGAGTCATACCTGTCACTCTCTTGAATACGTTGTTGAATGCCGATGCATCCGGGAAACCGCAGGCGGCTGCAAGGTCTGACTGTCTTGCGTCCTTATGCTCGGTAAGGTATTGCTGGGCATATCTTATTCTCAGTGTGTTTATATAATCTGAGAAACTCATGCCGTACGTATCATTGACCAGTTTTGATATATATGTTCTGTTTGTCTTGAGTATGGTCGCTACATCGGATATCCTTATGCCCTGTTTCAGGTACATCTGTTCATTGATTATCAGGTTCTCGAATTTTGTCTTGAGCCAATTGTCATCGGTCTGGTCAGTAGTGGGAACCTCTGTGATTGAGACAGGGACGTATTTGCGTTCCTTCTCCTTCTTGCCCGCATCGGGGTCAGGAATCAACATGTATGAGGTGTTTACGACGTCTTTTATGGTCGGTATGTTGTCCTCGTTGAACAGCCAGGAGAATGAATAGACAAACATCGTAATTGCCAGAATGGTCCACAGAACGGCGGCAACAGGGGCAAGGCCGGTGACATGAAACATGGAAAAGATTTCAATCATGATGAATACCGCAATCATAGCCGGAGTGCTGTAATAAAGAGGATGAACCTTTTCTGATGATGATATTCCACGAATTACTGTTGCCATAAATGGTATCACCTCCAAGGCAATAAGAATGTAGAACAGCCAGAAAGAGCATAAGTGAACCATTAACTCAATTCTGCCTACATTCTGTCCTATTATTGATAAACCCTGATGATTGCAGATGCAATAAGTGAAACGGTCTTTGCCCAGAATCATGAAGAGTATTATCTCTGCAAAGATCATAAGCAGCGGGCCTGTTACCCAAGCCAGAAACGGGGTCCTGAGCTTTTGGCCTTCCGTGGCCTGCAGATACAGTATGGCAGTGGGCATGACCAACACGGCAAGGGACTGCCAGATAAAGAAAAACAGAAGCCTGCCACTGTCAGGACCATACAGGAATACGGCTTGAGCCATGGAGGTGGTGCCAATTATGGCCAGCAGCATCTGTAGCAGCTTGAATGGTTTGTCTCTCTTAAAGATAAAAGGGTTTAGCGCCAGCCAGAAAAGGCAGGTGGTGAAGGGGAGGAACAACAGAACCGTTACAAGCATTTTGATGATACCTTATAATATCCGATGCATGATGCGAAAATACTGATTTTTTGTGATATAAAAAAGCCCGGCGTTGAAGCCGGGCTCTTTTAAGTATGAATGACTTTCTCAATCAATATGCGAACATCGGATAGTCCTTCATGATGCCGTTTACGCGGGCACGAACCTTTGCTATTACAGCCTCATCTTCAGGAGCGTTAAGAACCTCCTCAATCATCTCGGCGATGGTAACCATCAGGTCCTCCTTGGCACCACGTGTGGTGATAGCGGGAGTACCGAATCTCAGACCTGAGGTCTGGAATGCGCTGCGTGAGTCAAACGGAACCATGTTCTTGTTGGCGGTGATATCGGCAGCAACAAGAGCCTTCTCTGCAACCTTACCGGTCAGGTCAGGATACTTGGAACGCAGGTCAACCAGCATGCTGTGGTTGTCTGTACCGCCAGATACGATGGTGAATCCGCGCTTGGTCAGCTCCTCGGCCAGTTTCTTTGCGTTCTTCTGAACCTGGATCTGATACTCCTTGAACTCGGGCTGGAGAGCCTCGCCGAATGCAACGGCCTTGGCTGCGATGACGTGCTCCAGAGGACCGCCCTGGATGCCGGGGAATACGGCTGAATCCAGAAGCTGTGACATCATCTTGATCTCACCCTTAGGAGTCTTGCGGCCCTGAGGATCCTCAAAGTCCTTACCCAGCAGGATGATACCGCCACGGGGACCGCGCAGTGTCTTGTGGGTGGTAGATGTAACAATATGAGCATACTTTACAGGGTTCTCAAGCAGACCGGCTGCAATAAGACCTGCGGGGTGAGCCATATCAATCATGAGCAGTGCGCCAACTTCATCGGCAATCTTGCGCATACGTGCGTAATCCCACTCGCGTGAATATGCTGATCCACCACCGATGATGAGCTTGGGCTTTACCTCAAGTGCCTGCTGTTCCATCTTGTCGTAGTCAACGCGACCGGTCTCGGGGTTGAGGTCATAACCTACTGCATGGTAGAGAATACCTGATGAGTTGACAGCAGAACCGTGTGACAGGTGACCGCCGTGTGCCAGGTTGAGTCCCATGAATGTGTCACCGGGGTTGAGTACAGCCTGGAGAACGGCTGCGTTTGCCTGAGCACCAGAGTGGGGCTGTACGTTTGCGTACTCAGCACCGAAAAGCTGCTTGATGCGGGCGATGGCAAGTCTCTCAGACTCATCGACTACCTCGCAACCACCATAGTAACGCTTGCCGGGATAACCCTCTGCATACTTGTTGGTCAGGCATGAGCCCATGGCCTGCATAACCTGGTCACTTACAAAGTTCTCGGAGGCAATCAGCTCAATGCCTTTTGCCTGGCGCTGGTGTTCGCGCTCGATGATGTCAAAAATCTCTTGATCTCTTTTCATATGGATTATTGTGTTGGTTTTAATTCATCAGAACATTATTCCGTATGAGAATGATATAATACCTACACGCCTGTCCAGTTTGTAATCAGGGGCAGGAGTGGCTCCACTGGTTTCAATCATCTTTCCGGTTACGTTGTTTATGGTAGCCTCATATTCAAAGTCAAGGAACGTCCGTCCTATCTGGACACTCAGTCCGGCTGTCCATCCTATTATGAACTCTGAGGGTGATTCCGTGAACTGGTAAGGGTCCAGATTCAAGAGCTTTGAAGAGAAGTACATGTCGGGTGTGAACCTCAAACGCGGACCTGTGAATACGGACATGCAGTATGGGGCCCGGTTGATGAGGTGATATCCGAACTGGACGGGGACGGTCAGTGACAACATGGAGTAGGAGACCGTCATTTCATTGCGTGACACTGCCTGCGGATCCCAACTGTTCTTGTCAATTGAGAAAGATGACTTGTTTGAACTGATTCCTATTCCGGACTGGAACAGCAGTTTATGTGAGTTGAGCCTGACAAGAAGGGCCGCAAAGTTACCTACCTGGGTGTCTTGTGTGTAATCGGTCAGCTTGTGCCCGTCTATCACGGCATTTGTGACGTACGTTCCTGTTGCTGCAAAACCGATTCTTGCACCCCAGTTGAAACGCTGTGATGCAAACTTGCCGGACTCCTGTGCCGTAGCAGTCAGAAGCGGAAATGTGATGCAGATCAATAACAGTACGTACTTTCTCATCCTTTACAGCAGTTTTATCTCACCTTTATGGATATCCTTGTTGCAGTAACGGCAACGCAGTGTGCCGTTTGCCTTGTCCACTACATCAAAGACGGTCTGCATGGGCTCGTGGTTGGTGATGCACTTGGGGTTGCCGCACTTGACGATGCCGCGAACCTCATCGGGCATGGATATCATTTTCTTTTCAATCACCTCATAATCCCTGATTATGTTCAGGACGATGTTGGGTGCTATGACGGAGAGCTTTCCGCATTCCTCTTCTGTGAAATAACGGTCGGCTATCTTGATTATGCCTTTGCTTCCCATCTTGCGGCTGCTCAGGTTTGAGCCTATGGTGATGGGGTTGTCTATGCCTGTAAGTCCCAGCAGGTTGACTACGTCAAATACCTTGTCTGACGGGATATGGTCTATTACTGTTCCGTTCTGAAGTGCCGCAACCAGCAATTCTGATTTTCCTGTCTTTTCCATAGTGCTCATTTTAGAAGATTCAAAGCGTTGCAGATAAGCGCCTCACGTACGTAGAGGCCGTTCTTGGCCTGCTGGAAATAGTAGGCGTGCTCATTTGCGTCAACATCCTGTGCTATCTCGTTTACGCGGGGCAGGGGATGCAGTATCTTGAGGTTGGGCTTGGCCGAGCGCAGCATGTCGTTCTTGAGAATGAACATGTCCTTTACGCGCTCGTATTCCATCAGGTCGGTAAACCTTTCACGCTGTACGCGTGTCATGTACAGTATATCGGCATCGGCTATGGTCTCCTCATCAAAACGGCTGTGCTCCTCAAACTTGATGCCGTTGTTGCGGCAGTACTCCTTGTACTCCTCGGGCATCTTCAGTTCATCGGGTGAGATGAAATGGAACGTGGGGTTGAAGAACCTCATTGCGGTGAGCATGGAGTGAACGGTGCGGCCGTACTTGAGGTCACCCACAAGATGGATGTGAAGGTCATCCAGGCGTCCCTGTGTCTTGAGCATGGAGTATAGGTCAAGCATGGTCTGTGAGGGGTGCTGGTTGGCGCCGTCACCTGCGTTGATGATAGGCACCGGCGATACTTCACTGGCATACCTGGCAGCGCCTTCCAGATAGTGGCGCATGATGATCAGGTCTGCATAATTGCTTACCATCATTATGGTGTCCTTGAGCGTCTCTCCCTTTGATGAACTTGTCGTAGCGGCATCGGAGAAACCTATAACACGACCTCCCAGGCGGTTCACGGCAGTCTCAAAACTGAGCCTTGTCCTGGTTGAAGGTTCAAAAAAGAGGGTTGCTACTATTTTCCCGTCCAGAATTTTTCTGTTAGGATTGGCTTCGAACTGGGCGGCATGCTCCAACAGCCAGAGAATGTCTTCTCTGTCAAGCCCTTCGAGCGAAATCAGACTTCGGCCTGTTTGATCCATTTGAATATAGTTTGTTCGGGAGTCCAAAATTACTAATAAAATACCAACTGCGAGAGCGCTTGTTCATAACTTTCCATAAAAAGCCAAATTTTGTTTCAAGAGTGTTTTGAATACTGTCTTTTTGTCTTATTTTTGTACAATAATGCATACATCACAGGCGTATGTCCGCCAGATGGTTTGCAAGTGAGGACAATAAATGAGCAAGACAGTAAAACGTATCATTCTGGGGCTTTGGGCCTTATTTCTGGCTGGCATGCTGGCCGTATTTCTCATTTTTACAGGAATCAGTAAAGGGTGGATGGGAAACATTCCCTCGGTAGAGGACCTGGAAAGCCCTATAGATAAGTTCGCCACCCAGGTCATATCGTCCGACGGTGTGGTACTGGGTACATACAGTTATGCTTCCGATAATCGCGTATGGGTGGATTTTGAGGATCTCTCACCTTATTTGGTCAAGGCGCTTATCGCTACTGAGGATGTCCGTTTCCAGGACCATTCCGGAATAGACCTCAAGGCTTTGGTCAGGGCAATCGTGAAGCGTGTCATACTGCAACAGCGCAGTGCCGGAGGTGGCAGTACGCTCACCCAGCAGCTGGCCAAGCAGCTTTATACGGAGCATGTTGCCCGTAATTCCGTTCAGCGTGCCTTGCAGAAACCTACGGAGTGGGTGATTGCCGTCAAACTTGAACGCTATTATACAAAGGAGGAGATAATGACCCTCTATCTGAACAAATATGATTTCGTTCATCATGCTGTAGGTATATACACGGCTTCAAACACCTATTTCGGAAAGCATCCGTCAGAGTTGAATGCAGAGGAGGCTGCAACAATGGTAGGTATGCTCCAGAACGCTTCCCGTTTCAATCCCAGGTCGCACCCGGTAAGGTCACGTGAACGCCGTAACGTAGTACTGTCCCAGATGGAGAAGGCGGGATTCCTGACAGAGGCTGCAAGAGACTCATTGCAGCAGACTGATATCGTTCTCAATTTCCATGAGGTTGACCAGAAAGCCGGACAGGCTACATATCTGAGAGAACTTCTGCGTATCAGACTGTTTGAGAAAAAGCCGGATCCCAAGAACTATACTGCCAGTTGGCGTAAGCAGCAGTACTATGAGGATTCTCTGGACTGGGAGAATGACCCTTTGTTCGGATGGTGCAATAAGAACTTCAAGGAGAACGGAGAGCCATACAACCTATACACGGATGGTCTTAAGATATATGTAACGGTAGACTCACGCATGCAGCGTTATGCCGAGGAAGCTATGGCGGCACAACTGCAGGATTATCTGCAGCCTGATTTCTTCAAAGCCAAGAAGAATGTCAAGACCGCTCCCTACACAAGCAATATCACCTCTGAGCAGGCACGCAAGATGCTAGAGGAGGCGCTGCTCAATGCGGGATACAAGACTCTTTCAAACAAGGGAGTCCCGATGGATTCTATCCGTAAGATATGGAACACTCCGCGGGAGATGGAGATATTCACTTACAACGGTTACGTGGATACTGTTCTCTCACCGATGGATTCCATCCGTTACATGAAACACTATCTGCGTTCAGGTTTCATGTGCATGGAACCCAAGACCGGATATGTAAAGGCATATGTCGGCGGACCGGACTATCGTGCCTTCCAGTATGATATGGTCCATACCGGACGTCGTCAGGTCGGTTCCACAATGAAACCATACCTCTACACTCTTGCAATGGAGAGCGGTTATTCTCCCTGTGACCAGGTGATAAACCAACCTCAGACCATCCTCACTGAATCCGGCCAGATATGGCAACCCAAGGATGACGGCAAGCAGATGCTGGGCGAGCTGGTGACTCTTAAATGGGGACTGTCCCGTTCCAATAACAACGTTACGGCATATCTTATGAGTCAGCTGAGCCCATACTCTTTCGTGGACCTTCTGCATGAATTCGGACTCCGCAACCAGAAAATTGAACCGGTTCTTTCACTCTGCCTGGGCACATGTGACGTATCGGTCGAGGAGATGGTCAGCGCGTATACCACTTTCGTAAACCACGGAATCCGTACCACTCCTCTCTATGTGACCCGTATTGAAGACTCACAGGGTAATGTGCTGGCACAGTTCTCTGCAAGGAGTAATGAGGTGGTAAGTGAGGAGGCATCGTTCAAGATGATTGATATGATGAGGGCTGTGGTGAACGAGGGTACCGGAACGCGTCTGCGCAGTTCACGTCTGTTCCCCACATTCTACACTGTAGACTGCGGCGGCAAGACAGGTACTACCGATAACCATTCGGATGCCTGGTTTATGGGTTATACTCCGGACCTTGTGGCAGGCTGCTGGGTTGGAGGTGAGGATCGTGACATCCATTTTGATGATATGGATCACGGCCAGGGTGCCCATGCCGCACTTCCCGTTTTCGGCATGTTTATGGATAAGGTGTATGCTGATTCCGTAAATCTGGGTTATCTGCCCAGCACTAAATTTGACATTCCTGAGGATTATGATCCGTGTGCCGGATATCAGAACTCCGAGGGTGATATACTTGATAATTTTTCAATAGAATCTTTCTGATGGAATTTGCAGCAATCATACCTGCCCGATACGCATCTACCCGCTTTCCCGCCAAACCTTTGGCAGTTCTTGGTGGAAAACCGGTGATAATTCGCGTGTGCGAGCAGGCAAGCAAGGTTTTTGACCATGTGTTCGTGGCAACAGATGACGAACGGATATTCAAGGCCGTTCAGGATGGCGGTTTTACACCAATTATGACACGTGAGGATCACAAGAGTGGTACTGACCGTTGTTATGAGGCGTTCTGCAAGTGTGGTGTCAAGGCCGATGTCGTGGTAAATATCCAAGGTGACGAGCCTTTTATCCAGCCATCTCAGTTGCAGACCATAAAGAGTCTGTTTGACTCTCCCGATACAGATATCGCCACTTTGGTCAAACCGTTCGCTGCAGATTCGTCATTTGACAAGATAGCCAATCCCAACAGTCCCAAGGTGGTGGTTGACGATAACTGGAATGCTCTCTATTTCAGCCGCAGTGTCATCCCGTTCTTAAGAGGTATTCCTCAGGAGGAGTGGGCTGCGCGTCATACCTACTACAAGCATATCGGACTGTATGCGTTCAGGGCAAATGTGCTTATGGCGGTCACGGAACTGCCTCAGGCACCGCTTGAGAAGGCCGAGAGTCTGGAACAGCTTCGTTGGCTGTCTGCAGGTTACCGTATCAAGGTGGGCGTGACAGATGTTGAGACTATAGGTATTGATACTCCCGATGACCTTGCGGCAGCGGAGCTATTCCTTAAACAGCATTCATTATGAGGTTTACGGTTTGTCTGATCTCAATCTTGCTGGCGGCACCTATCCCATTGTCTGCCCGTCATGACAATCAGGATAGCATAAAGCAGGATAAGCAGGATAAAAAGAACCGTCTTGTTCTCAGTGACGGATCTGTATACACCGGGCAGATGAGACTTCATAAACCATCAGGAACCGGACGCATGGAACATGTTAACGGTGACGTGTATGAGGGCGCCTATGAGAAAGGCGTACGTAAAGGGGTGGGAATCTGCCACTATTCAAACGGAGACCTTTATCTCGGATTCTGGGATGACAACGTCCGTTGGGGTGAAGGTGAACTCCAGTATGCATCGGGCGATGTCTACAAGGGTAGCTGGAAATCCGGCGTACGTGAGGGGAAAGGCGTGTATATGTGGTCCGACGGCTCCTATTATTCGGGTGAGTGGGACTCCAATCTGCGTCAAGGTACAGGAACCATGTTCTGGAGTGACAGCTCTGAGTACCGCGGATCGTGGGATAAGGGTCGTCGAGACGGCCAGGGTGAATATCGCAGCGGTTCATACAGCTACTCCGGAACCTGGAAAAAGGATATGGAGCATGGAAACGGCTCATGTACCCTGCCTAACGGTGACTCATATACCGGTCAGTTCCGTAACGGCACCATAACCGGAACGGGAAATTATAAGTTTGCCAACGGTGATGCCTACAAGGGTACATTACAGAACGGACTGGCCGAGGGCAAGGGTGTATACTCCTGGGCTGACGGATCAGTATATGACGGAGAGTGGAGAGATAACCGTCGTGAAGGTACCGGACATATGGTATGGGCCAACGGTGACAGCTACACCGGAGAGTGGCAGAATGATCTACCGTGGGGTGACGGATCACTGATCCTGGCTGACGGTACCAGGTTCAAAGGCACCTTCGTGAACGGTGTCGTTGATGGAAAAGGTGTTGTCGAGGAGGCTGACGGCACTCGTCTTGAGGGCGTATTCAAGGATGGTTTCCGCACCGGTACATTTACCGTTAAGGATAAATCCGGAAAAAAGATAAGGACAATAATTTATTGAAGTTATGATACTTGATACACTTGACAATTTAGAGAAATACGGATATCTGAGTCCGTTGATGGATAAGGTCCTGGAGTTCTTCAGGAAAACAGACCTTTCAACTCTTGAACCCGGCAGAATCGCGTTGCAGGGTGATGACCTCTTTGTCAATGTGAACCGTCAGGGTGCTCAGACTCGTGATGAGGCTCCCATTGAGGCACATCGGGAGTATATAGATATCCAGGTCCCTATCTCATGTGATGAGGAGATGGGCTTTATTGCCGATGCTTTCATGCCGGCTCCCGTCAAACCATACAATGCCGATAGGGATGTTGCGTTCTATCCGGGTCTCTGTGATACTTATCTGAGTGTCCGTAAGGGAATGTTCGTGGTGTTCTTCCCTGGTGAAGGACATGCCCCGGCAATTACACCGGACGGAATTCTTAAACTCATTGTAAAAATACGCAAGTCATGATGAAGATAATAGAGAATGACCCTTGGCTGACACCTTATTCCGGTGCCATTGAAGGTAGGCATGATCATGCCCTTTGGCGTGAGAGCCAGCTTACCGGTGGAAAGATGAGCCTGAAGGATTTTGCCTCCGGGTATCTCTATTACGGACTTCAGCATACAGAAAGCGAATGGGTGTTCAGGGAATGGGCTCCCAACGCTACTGACATATTTCTGATAGGTGATTTCTCCGGATGGGAGGAACAGGAACGTTTTCGTCTTAAACGCATCAATGATGCAGGTGACTGGGAGGTTCGTATTCCTGCAGGCATGATAGGCCACGGACAGCATTACAAGATGCGCGTCAAATGGAATGGAGGTCAGGGAGACCGTATTCCGGCATGGTGTTGCCGTGTTGTTCAGGATGAGCAGTCCAAGATATTCTCCGCGCAGGTGTGGGATCCCCAAAAGGTATATAAATTCAAACACAAGGATTTCAAGCCCAAACATGATCCGTTGCTCATCTATGAGTGTCATGTAGGTATGGCTCAGGAACGTGAGGGGGTTGGTACGTACATCGAGTTCAAAGACAATGTGCTACCTCGTGTCAAGAAAGCCGGTTATAACTGCATACAGGTCATGGCCATTCAGGAGCATCCCTATTATGGAAGTTTCGGATATCATGTATCCAGCTTTTTTGCTCCCTCTTCCAGGTTCGGAACTCCTGAGGAACTCAAGGAACTGATTGATGCGGCTCACGGAATGGGCATATCGGTCATCATGGACCTTGTACACTCCCATTCTGTCAAGAATGAATATGAGGGCCTGGGTAATCTGGCCGGTGATCCCAACCAGTATTTCCTTCCCGGTGACCGTCATGAACATTCTGCGTGGGGTTCGCTCTGCTTTGACTACGGAAAGGATCAGGTACTCCATTATCTGCTCTCCAACTGCAAGTATTGGCTTGATGAATTTCATTTTGACGGATTCCGCTTTGACGGCGTAACCTCAATGCTCTATTACAGCCATGGTCTGGGGGAGGCATTCTGCAATTATGATGATTACTTTAACGGTCATCAGGATGATGATGCCATCTGTTATCTGATGCTTGCCAACCGGGTCATACATCAGTTCAATCCCGATGCCATCACCATTGCCGAGGAGGTGAGCGGCATGCCCGGACTTGCAGCTCCTTTTGATGACGGCGGATTCGGATTTGATTATCGTCTGGCTATGAATATCCCTGATTATTGGATCAAGACCATCAAGGAAAAGAAAGATGAGGATTGGTCCATGGCCGGTATATTCTGGGAGGTGACCAATCGCCGTAAGGATGAGAAGACCATATCATATGTGGAGAGTCATGACCAGGCTCTGGTAGGTGACAAGACCGTTATTTTCCGTCTGATAGATGCCGATATGTATTGGCACTTCAGTAAAGATGCAGGTAATGACGTGACAGCCAGGGGTATAGCGCTGCACAAGATGATACGACTGGTGACAGCGTCTACAATAAACGGCGGATACCTCAATTTCATGGGTAACGAATTCGGTCATCCGGAGTGGATCGATTTTCCGCGTGAGGGTAATGGCTGGAGTCATAAATATGCCCGTCGCCAATGGAGTCTGATTGACAACAAGAGTCTGGCTTACTCATGGCTGGGCGATTTTGACTGTGCTCTGATGAAACTTATCGGTTCTGTCAAGGATTATCAGAAGAAAGATGTCGTGGAATACTGGCACAATGACGGCGATCAGGTGCTTGCATTCGGACGCGGTGATCTTGTATTCGTCTTTAATTTCAATCCCACGCGTTCTTTCTCTGATTACGGTTTCCTTGTTCCTCGTGGTTCTTACAAGACAGTTCTTGACAGCGATAGTATGGAATTCGGAGGTTTTGGCAGGGTGGATGACAATCTGGAACATTTCACTTTGCAGGACCCCCTTTATAAAAAGGTACGAAAGGAGTGGCTTAAGCTGTATCTTCCCGCACGTTCAGCTTTGGTACTCAAGAAAGTTAGGCATAATGCAAAAAAAGGTTGAAGACAAAGGGATGAGAGTCCTTTGTGAGGTCATGTTCCTGACCTTCACTGTCTGTTGGATCCATTTCTTCCAGAGAGATCTTATATGTGCCGCATATAAGAGCACTTTTCCCGGAACAGATAGTCTGTTTACGGCTATCCCACATTTACGTCTTATTCTGTCGGTCGCACTTATAGCGATTGTATTGTGCATATGTGCACTGGGTAGGCTGATCCTGCGGTTCAGGGGAGGGTTATATGGTTGTAACTACCTCCCGGCGGCAGTCTATGTGGGTGCAATAACAGGTTTTGACGGTCATGATCTCTTTGGACAGACCACTATCGAATGGTTTACTGCAACTGCTTTTTTTGTTGTACTGTTGATTGTCTGCAAGATAGTGGCATCAGTGCCCAAGTCATCATATAACACCAATCAGCGTGCTGTGGCAGGCAATCTGCTTATCATGTCTCTTCTGTTCATTCTGATAGGGATACTCGGCAATACAGATGAGAACCTGCACAGAAAACTCTACATGGAACGTTTGTACTCCGAGGAATACTATTCGGAGTTGCTGGAAGTTGGCCGTCATGAAGAGGAGTCCAATCCCTCTATAGACCTGCTGCGCGCCAAATCCATGCTCAATCTTCCCGCTACCCCCGCGGGCAGTGAAATAGGAGAGATGCTGTTCAGATACAATATATCTGATCCCAATACACTTGCGGATTCTCTGGATAATATGACCTATACACAGGCCTTCCTCTCATCCTGTCTGCTTAAAGGTGATATCGCCTCATTCCGCGACAGCATCCATCTGGAAGACTACAAGCAACTGCCCACCTATTACATGCAGGCCCTCATCCTGGCCGATGACAGCCTGGCATCCGTCCGGTTCCCCAATCAGTTCAACCAGGAAACAGAGCGTTACAACGCTTTCCTCAACGAACTGGATTCTGTAAGCTCGGAACCAATCCAAATCCAAGCCAACACCACCTTCATCGCCTTCCACGAATCCTACTACTGGTTCTACACCTTCCGCAAGTAAACTAAAATCCTAAACGTGATTCAGTGAGTTTTCCGGATTAGGAATATGGGGTATAGGGGCTAGAAAACCGTCGCCACCCTCGGCGCGTCAGAGGGAGGGGCCCGCCGCAAAGCGGTGGGAGGGATAGCGCGAAGCGCGTAGTTTTCAGGCCCCTATACCCCATATTCCTAATCCGGAAAACGGGAAATTTGCAGTTGAAAAAATAATGAGGCAGACCAAAAAGATCTGCCTCATTACATTATTTAGAATTTGCGTTTAGCAATTCTCAATTGCACCCTGAGCAGCTGCAAGACGAGCGATAGGCACGCGGAACGGTGAGCAGCTCACGTAGTTAAGACCAACCTTGTCGCAGAACTTGACTGATGAAGGCTCGCCACCATGCTCGCCGCAGATACCGCACTTAAGGTCAGGACGAACAGAACGGCCCTTCTCAACAGCCATCTTAATGAGCTGGCCAACACCCTTCTGGTCCAGAACCTGGAACGGGTCAACCTTAAGGATCTTCTTCTCCAGATATACGGGGAGGAATGAAGCGATATCGTCACGTGAGTAACCGAATGTCATCTGAGTCAGGTCATTTGTACCGAATGAGAAGTACTCAGCATGAGCAGCAACTGCATCAGCGGTAAGAGCTGCACGCGGAATCTCAATCATTGTACCAACCTTGAACTCGAACGGCTTAACGCCCTCAGCCTCGAACAACTTGGCAGCGGTCTCGCGGATGATAGCCTCCTGCTGCTCAAACTCGTGGTGCTTACCAACCAGAGGTACCATGATCTCGGGCTTGGGATCCATGCCCTCCTTGCGGAGCTGGATAGCGGCACCGATGATAGCCTTGGTCTGCATCTCAGTGATCTCAGGATAGGTGTTACCCAGACGGCAACCGCGGTGACCCAGCATCGGGTTGTTCTCTGACAGAGACTCAACGCGAGCCTTGATCTGCTCAAGAGTTACGCCCATGGCATCGGCCATCTCCTGCTGACCCTTCTTATCGTGGGGTACGAACTCGTGGAGAGGGGGATCAAGCAGACGGATGTTGACGGGCAGTCCGTTCATAGCCTTCAGGATTCCGTAGAAGTCCTTGGTCTGGTAGGGGAGCAGCTTGGCAAGTGCCTTCTCACGTCCCTCCTTGTTCTCGGCAAGGATCATCTCACGCATAGCCTTGATCTTCTCACCCTCAAAGAACATATGCTCGGTACGGCACAGGCCGATACCTACAGCACCGAATGTGCGGGCAACCTCAGCATCGTGGGGAGTATCAGCGTTGGTGCGGACAACCAGACGGGTGTACTTGTTGCAGAGATCCATCAGCTCGGCAAAGTCACCGCTGATCTCGGCAGCCTTGGTCTCAATCTGACCCTCAAATACCTGACCGGTTGAACCGTTGATTGAAATATAGTCACCTTCCTTGAGGGTAATGTCCTCAATCTTAACTGTCTTCTTAACGTAGTCAACGCTCAGTGCACCGGCACCTGATACGCAGCACTTACCCATACCGCGGGCAACAACTGCAGCGTGGCTGGTCATACCGCCGCGGCATGTCAGGATACCCTCGGCAGCAGCCATACCGGCCAGATCCTCAGGTGAAGTCTCTATGCGAACCATGATAACCTTGTGGCCGTTCTTGTGCCAAGCCTCAGCATCATCGGCATTGAATACTATCTGACCGCAGGCGGCACCCGGTGAAGCGGGAAGACCGGTGGTCAGAACCTTAGCCTTCTTAAGGGCGTTCTTGTCGAATACGGGGTGGAGCAGCTCGTCGAGCTTCTGGGGCTCGCAACGCTGGATGGCGGTCTTCTCGTCAATCAGACCCTCGTGCATCAGGTCCATTGCAATCTTAACCATTGCGGTACCGGTGCGCTTACCGTTACGTGTCTGGAGGAACCAGAGCTTGCCCTCCTGAACGGTGAACTCCATATCCTGCATATCGTGGTAGTGGTTCTCAAGCTTTGTCTGCAGAGCATCCAGCTGCTTGTAGATCTCAGGCATTGCCTCCTCCATTGAAGGATACTTGGCCTTGCGCTCCTCCTCAGATACGCCAGCCAGGGCAGCCCAACGCTTTGAACCCTCAATTGTAATCTGCTGCGGTGTGCGGATACCTGCTACAACATCCTCACCCTGTGCGTTAACCAGGTACTCACCGTTGAACAGGTTCTCACCGGTAGCGGCGTCACGGCTGAAGCAAACACCTGTAGCTGATGTCTCACCCATGTTACCGAATACCATTGCCATTACTGATACGGCAGTACCCCACTCATCGGGTATACCCTCCATCTTACGATACAGGATGGCGCGCTCGTTGTTCCATGAACCGAATACGGCGCAGATGGCACCCCAAAGCTGATCCATAGCGCTGGTGGGGAAGTCCTGACCGGTGCGCTCCTTAACGGCAGCCTTGAACAGCTTAACCAGCTTCTTAAGGTCGTCAACGCTCAGGTCCTTGTCCAGAACTACGCCGCTCTCCTCCTTAACCTTCTCGATGATAGCCTCAAAGGGATCTACATCGGTCTTGTTCAGGGGCTTCATTCCAAGAACTACGTCACCGTACATCTGTACGAAACGACGGTAGCTGTCCCAAGCGAAGTGGGGGTTGTTGGTCTTGCGTGACAGACCCTCAACAACCTCGTCATTGAGTCCCAGGTTCAGGATGGTGTCCATCATACCCGGCATTGAAGCGCGGGCACCTGAACGTACTGAAACCAGCAGAGGATTCTCTACATCACCGAATTTTGAATTCATCAGCTTCTCGATGTGACGGATAGCGTCCTCAACATCGCTCTTAAGAATGGCAACAACCTTGTCGCGGCCAATCTGATAGTACTCGTTGCAAACATCGGTGGTGATGGTGAAACCCGGGGGTACCGGTACACCAAGCAAATTCATCTCAGCCAGGTTGGCACCTTTGCCACCAAGCAGATTGCGCATCTGGGCATTTCCCTCAGCTTGTCCGTTTCCGAACTTGTAAACTCTTTTTTCGCTCATAAATAGTTGAATATGTTATGTAATCTATGTCGTCTGACAGTTGAAAGTCCTTTATTTTTCTTTTAGCGGGTGCAAAGGTACTCATTAATTATTAAAAGATGTGTAATTAGTGCTCCTTTTTGTGTGCTAAATCGAATTTTCCTGCAAAATACAAATTCATTATCTTTGCAATCCAAAATACACAGTTATGTCCAGAAAAAGACGCGAACAGCCCATAATAGAGAATGTGACCATTACCGATGTCGCCGCCGAGGGAAAGTCACTCGTAAGGATTAATGACCTGGTGGTTTTTGTCCCGTTTGTGGTTCCTGGTGATGTGGTAGACCTCAAGATTCTCAAGAAAAAGCACAGTTATGCCGAGGCTGTCGCCGTTAAGTTCCATAAGCTTTCCGATGTCCGCGCGGTGCCTTTCTGCCGTCATTTCGGTATCTGCGGAGGCTGCAAATGGCAGAATCTGCCTTATGAGGAGCAGCTCCGTTACAAGCAGAAGCAGGTAGTTGACAACCTAACCAGAATAGCAAAGGTTGAGTTGCCTGAGATAAGTCCCATCATGGGATCGGAGGAGACAGTCCGCTACCGTAACAAGCTGGAGTATTCTTTCAGCAATATGCGTTGGCTGACACAGGATGAACTTGATGCTCTCAACAATCCCGAGAATTCGTCGGAACGCAAGCAGCCGGGCTTGGGATTCCATATTCCGGGTGCGTTTGACAAGGTTCTTCACATAAACGAATGCTGGCTGCAGGATGAGATATCTGACCGCATCCGCAATTCGGCTTATGAATATGCCGTAGAACATGACATACCTTTTATTAATCTTCGTTCTCAAGAGGGCATGTTGCGTGACATGATGGTGCGTGTGGTTACCACAGGACAGATCATGGTACTTGTTCAGGCCAAGGTTGAAACACCGGCTCAGAATGAGCAGTTCATGGGTCTGATGCAGCACATATCGGACAACTTTCCTCAGATTACATCTTTGCTGTACGTCATAAACAATAAGTGCAACGATACATTCGGCGATTTGGATGTGCATGTGTTCCGCGGTGAGGAATTCATATATGAGACTATGGAGAATCTCCGCTTCAAAATAGGCCCAAAATCATTTTTCCAAACCAACAGCCGTCAGGCGTACCGTCTCTACTCGGTGGTTCGCAAACTTGCCGCACTTGACCCGGATGATGTGGTTTATGACCTTTATACCGGAACCGGTACTATAGCACAGTTCATTTCGGCAGGAGCAAAGAAGGTTGTTGGAATAGAGTATGTGCCTGAGGCTATTGAGGATGCCAAGATAAATGCTGCACTTAATGGCATAGAGAATACAGAGTTCTTTGCCGGTGACATGAAGGATGTCCTGAATGAAGATTTTATTGCCAAGCACGGCACTCCCAGTGTAATTGTTACTGATCCGCCCCGCGCAGGAATGCATAAGGATGTGGTCGATGTAATCCTGGCTGCGGCTCCCAAACGTATAGTGTATGTGAGCTGCAATCCGGCAACTCAAGCCCGTGACATAGCCCTTCTGGATCAGTCATACAAAGTGGTGGCCGTTCAACCGGTTGATATGTTCCCGCATACCCAGCACGTTGAGGTGGTTACACTTCTGGAAAGAAGGTAATAATCCGCAGATTTGATTAAATGCGACGTTTTTGCAACGCAATTAACTTGCGATGCTGTGCTTTGGTGATCTATTTTTGCCATGTAGTTCTGGTCCGATAAGTAATCAGGATAGAAAAAATGTTAAGAAAGGATATTCTGATTTAACCAAAACAGCTAAAAGCTATCAAAGTAACAGCACTAAGATTATGAAGACAGTTATTGATTACAAAAAGGGATTTAGAAAAGGATTATTCAGTCCGTTCATGAAAAGATTCGCATTGCTTTTTGTGTTCGCGCTCCTTTCGAGTGTGACGTTTGCCAGGCCCCAAAAGGATTCTGTCGTGTCTGAGACCCCCAAACCAGTTGAGGAGGTCAAGGTTCAAGCTACAGAGGAGGTCAAGACTCAACCTACCGAGGATGTCATTACACAGCCGGAATTCAAAGGCGGTATAGAAAAGATGTATCAGTATATCTCTGATAATTTTGAATATCCGGAGGACGCAGCCAAGCGTTCGGTCAACGGAAAGATGGATGTGGAGTTTACGATTGAGAAGTCAGGTGATGTTACCTATGTGGGTATTCTCAAAGGTCTTGACTATTCAATAGACGGTGAGGTTCTCAGACTTCTCAAGGCAATGCCGCGCTGGATTCCTGCCACAAAGAACGGAGTTCCGGTCAGATACAAGGTCTCTATGCCCATTACCATTCGTGCATCGAGAAATAAAAATCAGAAATCCAGCATCTCTCTTAAGGATTATCGCGATCAATAATCGTATATTTGTGCGATTTTTGCGTGAATCCTATTAACAAATTGTAGAATCTCACGTCAGTATTGTGAAACCATTAAAACTATTTTTATGAAAAAGACATTTTTCCTTTTATTGACCACACTCTTTGTTTTGTGCGGATGTGAGATTAACAATTATGATGACGACGGAGTTGAGATATATAACAGTGATATAAGACTACTCAAGAGGGATTGGCAGGTATCGGGAACTGAAGGTGAGCCTGGCTTCTATATCTATCAGCAGTTTGAGATCGATGCAATAACTCCGCGTGTATTTGAAGAGGGTGCAGTTCTCGTTTACTATAAGGAAAACATTGATCCCAGAACCAATAGCGTAGTAAAGCATATTCTTCCCTATGTGTACCCCAGAGACGTACAAGTTCAAGGCGGCTATCGTCAGATCATGCAGAATATCAGATATGAGGTTGAACCCGGTTTGCTGACCGTTGTTATAGAGTGGGAGGATTTCTATGAACACTCTATAGACAATATGGATTTCAGGGTATGTATCCTTAATCCTTACAATCAGAAAGAGAATAAGAGACGATAATCTTAAAAAGGTAACAATAAGAAACCGCACCTGATAGTGCGGTTTTTTTATTTCTCAGGAGCCTGAAGTATGATGGTGGTGGCTCCCAACGTGATGATTGCACCGTCTTCAATCAGGACTCTTTCCCTGTCGCCCAGAATACGGTTGAACAGGAATGTTCCGGTCAGGCTGGGGAAGTCGCGCAGAGAATAGCTTATTTCGCCTGTGGGCTCCCGTTTTACGGTAATGACGCAGTGGCGACGGTCCATGCTGCGGTCGTTTGTGTCAATAGGGATAGTGACGTTGTCACCGGGGTTATATCGGCCTATTACATTCTCGCCTTCCTGCAACGCAAAGCTCTGACGGAAACCGAATACGTTCTCAACTACAAGTATTGAACCCAGTCCGTTGTCATTGATTTCTTTCTTGCGGTCTGCGTCCCTCTGTGTAGCTGCAAGTTTGCTGGTTCCTATGCGGATCTTGAATTGCTTGCGGCAATTCTCACATTCAAAAACAAGTGACTGACCCTCTTTGTAGAGAGTCTCGTCAAAAGTGTTGTAGTGGTCACATTTGGGACAGCGTACCCGTTTCATATATGGATTGTATGAGTTTTCAAAAAAAGCTGACCTGTAAGCCGGGTTCTGTGGGGTCGGTACAAGTACTTTCCCTGTCTGCCATTAATCTTGACCTGCCGTCACCGTCAGGCTCCGTAATCTTATGATTACGCGCGTTCTACCCTCCGGCTCAGGCGAGCAGCCCTCTGACGCCGGTATACATGAACTTGCAACTTCCAAGGCGCACAGCACCTGTGTCACCACAGGCCTGGTGGGCTCTTACCCCACCTTCTCACCCTTACCTTGCGGCGGTTGTTTTCTTCTACGCTGATCAGCCGTCACCGACTGCTTCCCGTTGGGAAGTGGAATGCTCTGTGTTGCCCGGACTTTCCTCAGCCCCGTAAGGGACAGCGGCAGACCGGTCAGCTTTCAAGCTGCAAAATTAGTCATATTTTCCTACACTCCTAACTTAATAAAATGATATATTTGCACCTCGATAAAAAGGGTTTACATATGTTTATAAAAAAGTTATCGTTGATTGCCGTTTCCGCTTTCATGCTGTTTACGGCAGTATCGTGTTCAAAGTATGAGACTGTCAAGGGTGACCCCATGAATGTTAAGATCTACACTCTTGACAACGGTCTTAAAGTCTATATGTCAGTGAATAAAGAACAGCCCAGACTGCAGACATATATAGCTGTCCGTAACGGAGGAAAGAATGATCCTTCCGATAATACCGGATTGGCTCACTATCTGGAACATATCATGTTCAAGGGCACAGAGAGTTTCGGTACATCAGACTATTCTCTGGAGAAGCCGTTGCTGGATCAGATTGAGGAGCAGTTTGAGATATACCGCACCAAGACTGATCCCCAGGAGCGTCTGGCCATCTACCATATCATAGATAGTCTGAGTTACGCAGCTTCCGAAATATCCATCCCCAACGAGTATGACAAACTGATGGCTGTTATCGGTTCCCAGGGAACCAATGCCTTTACATCCGA
Source organism: Bacteroidaceae bacterium (assembly GCA_045113495.1). Lineage (GTDB taxonomy): Bacteria > Bacteroidota > Bacteroidia > Bacteroidales > Bacteroidaceae > Colenecus. Next base: position 9,883 of record JBGUIZ010000026.1, on the reverse strand, counting down.
GGATCTTACCTGCTATCAGGAGAATATCCCATCAAATCAGATTGACAACTGGGCCCGTATTCAGGCCGATCGTTTCCGTAATCTGGTTATCCGTGGCTTCCACACCGAGCTTGAGGCTGTGTATGAGGAGTATAACATGTATCTGAATGAAGATGGCCAGAATGCCATTTATGCTATGGATTCAGTTCTCTATAAACGTCATCCTTATGGCCTGCAGCAGGTTATCGGTACTCAGCAGCACCTTAAGAATCCGTCAATCAGTGCCATCAAGAAGCAAAAGTCAACGATGTATGTTCCCAATAACATCGCCATCTGTGTATCTGGTGATTTTGATCCGGATGATTTCGTGGCAACCATTGAGAAATATTTCGGTGATTGGGAGCCCAATCCGTCACTGCCTGAATTCTCATATGAGCCTGAGGATGCTCTTACTGAATGTGCAGAAAGACATGTCTATGGCAATGAATCGGATTTTATTCTCTTTGGCTGGCGTATACCGGGTGAGAAAGAGAAGGAGAGCGAGATAGCAGAAATAGTCAACTCCATACTTACTAATGGAAAGGCCGGTCTTATCGATCTTGATCTGAATCAGCAGCAGAAGGTCCTGTATGCCGGTTCACAGATATATGGCCGTATTGATTATTCGGATTTCCTTATTCAGGGATATCCTAAAGATGGCCAGACTCTCGATGAGGTCAGGGCACTGATTCTTGACGAGGTAGCAAAACTGCGTGACGGTGATTTTGACGAGTCTCTAATCGGAGCTGCCGTTGCCAATATCAAACTGCGTCAGATGCGTCAGCTGGAGTCAAACAGCAGTCGTGCCATGATGATGGTCAACTCTTTCATCAAGCAATCATCCTGGGCCGATGAGGTTTCCTCTCTTGACCGTCTGTCAAAGGTAACCAAGACTGATGTTGTGGAGTGGGCCGACAAATATCTGTCAGATAACTCATATGTCGTTGTCTACAAGCATCAGGGTGTTAATCCCAAGAATAACAAGATTGTCGCTCCCGCCATCACTCCTATCGCTACAAACCGTGATATGCAGAGTGAATTCCTGACAGAGATATCTCAAACCCCGGTTGTTCCCATCGAGCCTGTCTTTGTTGATTATGAGAAAGATCTCTCTAAGTCCCAGTTTAAGGACGGAGTCGAGATGCTCTACAAGAAGAATGAGAACAATGATATTGTGACTGTATCATTCCGTTTTGACATGGGAAAGAGTACAAATCCGGCTCTTGGATTCGCTTTTGATTACCTGTCATATCTGGGAACTGCCACACGCAGTGCGGAGGAGATTGCCCTTGAGGAGTATCAGATTGCCGGAAACCATAGCTTTAGCGTGAATGACAATACCATGTCTTTTTCAGTGAGCGGTCTTTCCGAGAATCTGGGACAGATGCTTGATATCGTTGAGGACCTTATTCTGAACGCACAGCCTGATGAGGATATACTTCTCAACCTCAAACAGGATGAGCTGATGTCACGTCAGATGGCCATGGCCAACCAGAGCAGTTGCTCAAGCGCATTGAACAACTACGTCATTTACGGTCCTGAATATATTAAATCGGTTACTCTGTCTGATGAGCAGGTCATCGATCTTACATCTCAGGAACTTCTTGATATGGTTCGTGGTATACTTGGCAAACAGCACAAGATTCTCTTCTACGGACCTATTGAAGAGTCTCAGGCTAAAACTGTCATAGCTGAGCATCATAAATGCTCCGATAACCTTGAGAAACTTGAAAGGAAGTACACCAAAAAACAGTTGGTTGACAAATCCAAGGTGTATATAGCTCACTATGATTCCCGTCAGTTCAACTATATCCAGTACTCAGACCGTGGTGAGAAATTATCTATTGCCGATGTTCCTGCCATTGAGTTGTTCAATGAGTATTTCGGCGGTGGCATGAACACTGTGGTTTTTCAGGAAATGCGTGAGGCCAGAGCCCTTGCATACAGTGCCAGTGCATATCTTTCATCTCCTTCATATGTTGATGATACATACTGCTTCTATGCAAGAATCGGTTCCCAGAATGACAAACTTAAAGCTGCCGTTCAGGCTTTTGATCTCATAATAAATGATATGCCTGAATCAGACAAGTCTTTCCAGATTGCCAAGGCTGGCCTGGAGTCTGTTCTCCGTACAAGCCGTACAACCGGAATGTCAGTTCTTGCAAGTTATCTCAGTGCGCAGGAACTTGGACTTACGGAGCCGCTCAGTAAAGTTGTCTATGACAAACTGTCAGATATGACAATGGCTGATATTGTTGCATGTCAACAGAAATGGATCAAAGGCCGTACCTATCTCTATGGAATATTGGGTGATGCCAAGGATCTGGATCTCAAGTTCCTTAATACTCTTGGAACCGTTCAGCAGGTATCTCTGGAGGAACTTTTCGGATACGAATAATCTGATATGACTTAAAGAACGGGTGGGGGCTAATGCTCTGCCCGTTTCTTTTTATATAATTCTAAACTGTTAATTTGGAGTTTGTATGGTTAATTATTGGCAAAAATTGCCGTAGATGTGTAACATTGGTCCGGAAGTTGTATATATTTGGATGTGACAAGTGTTAATGCAAACCAATTAATTAACAAAAATAGGAGAATTAACTATGAAAAAGGTAACTAAAATCGTAGCTTATTCAGTCGTTCTTATTTGCTGCTGCATTGCAGCGTCAGTAATCACCACGGATCTGGTAAACAAGAAGAACAACAAGGTCGTATATGTCTCAGAGCAGAATGCTCCATATTCCACACTCTCTCCGTCATTCCTGGCTGCAGCAGGTAAAATGCAGCCGGTTGATCTCACGGAGGCTGCCGAAAAAACCGTACATGGTGTCGTCCATATCAAGTCTACTGTAAAGAGCCGTACCCAGACATATCAGGAGATACCTGATTTCATTGAGCAGTTCATGTTCGGTGCCCGTCCCAGACAGAGACAATATCGCACCGAGCCTCAGGTGGGTTACGGTTCAGGAGTGATTCTTACCAAAGATGGCTATATCGTCACAAACAATCATGTCATAGAGAAAGCTGATGAGATTCAGGTAACTCTTAATGATAACAGGGTATTCACTGCAACTCTTGTCGGTGCCGATGCCAATACGGATCTCGCCCTCATCAAGATTGAAGGTGATGAGTTCCCGATAGTTCCCATGGGTGATTCCGATGAACTCAAACTTGGAGAGTGGGTACTTGCTGTAGGTAATCCGTTTAACCTGACATCAAGCGTTACTGCTGGTGTCGTAAGTGCCAAATCCAGAAAGATCGGTATCTATGAAGGCCAGGAAAGCATAGAGTCCTTCATCCAGACTGATGCTGCCATCAACATGGGAAACAGTGGCGGAGCGCTGGTAAATACACGTGGCGAATTGGTTGGAATCAATGCCGCTCTTGAGTCGCCTACCGGAACATATGCCGGTTACGGTTTCGCTATTCCTACAACAATTGTAAGGAAAGTAGTGGCAGATCTCAAGGAGTTCGGAACAGTTCAGCGTGCCATGCTTGGTATAGAGGGCGGTGACGTGATAGCTATGCGTCAGATTGAGGACAATAAGGATATTGACTTTGGTGATGCGATAGACGGTGTGTACGTGTCTGGCGTAACTGATGGCGGTGGCGCACTTGCTGCCGGTGTCAAGGAGGGAGACATCATTGTCGCAATCAATGGCAAGAAGATCAAGACTATGAATGAACTGCAGGAGAATATCGTTCAGTATCGTCCGGGCGATAAGGTTACTGTAACCCTGCTCCGCAACAAAAAAGAGAAGAAACTTGAGGTTGAGCTCAAGAACTCACGTGGAAATACAGATCTGGTAACAGATGCCAATTTTGAACTTCTCGGTGCTGAGTTCCAGGATGTTCCGGAACAGACACGCCGTCAGTTGAATATCGGATACGGCGTTCAGGTCAGTTCCATCAAAAACGGACTTATGAAAGATGCCGGTATCCAGCGCGGGTATATTATTCTCAGAATTAACAATCAGCAGATCAGGTCTATTGATGATATTGAGCGTATCTACAAGGAGGCTGCATCATCAACAAATCAGGAACTGTTCCTATCAGGTGTTTATCCGTCAGGTCGTAGGGGAATATACGCCATCAGTCTGTCTGATGAATGATATCCGGAAATTGATAAATGACCATAAAAATTGGAGTGGCATTAAAAACCACTTCAATTTTTTTGCGTCCAAGACGGCTTTATATTTTTATTTTAAGTAAATTTGCACCCAATTCGCTTATTATATACTGAAGATGAGACAACTCAAGATTACAAAGAGCATTACAAACCGTGAAAGCGCATCACTTGATAAGTATTTGCAGGAGATAGGCCGTGAGGAGCTTATCACGGTCGAGGAGGAGGTAGAGCTTGCACAGCGTATCCGTAAGGGTGATCGTGCTGCTCTGGAGAAACTTACCCGTGCTAATCTTCGTTTTGTGGTGTCCGTTTCCAAACAGTATCAGAATCAGGGCCTGAGCCTTCCGGACCTTATCAATGAGGGTAACCTCGGTCTTATCAAGGCTGCCGAGAAGTTTGATGAGACCCGTGGTTTCAAATTCATCAGTTATGCAGTATGGTGGATCCGCCAGTCTATTCTTCAGGCTTTGGCAGAGCAGGCTCGTATCGTACGTCTCCCTCTTAATCAGGTTGGTTCACTCAATAAGATAAGCAAAGCTCTTTCCAAGTTTGAGCAGGATAATGAACGTCGTCCTTCACCCGAGGAACTTGCCGAGGTACTTGATATACCCGTAGATAAGATTGCTGATACCCTCAAGGTTTCCGGTCGTCATATCTCAGTAGATGCTCCTTTCGTTGACGGTGAGGATAACAGCCTTCTTGATGTGCTTGTCAATGATGATTCTCCTATGGCCGATAAGACTCTTGTTAACGAGTCTCTTTCCAAGGAGATTGACAGAGCTCTGTCAACACTTACTGATCGTGAGAAAGACATCATACGTATGTTCTTCGGTATTGGTTGCCGTGAGATGACACTTGAGGAAATCGGCGATAAGTTCGGCCTCACCCGTGAGCGTGTCCGTCAGATCAAGGAGAAAGCAATCCGTCGTCTGCGTCAGAATTCCCGTAGTAAACTGCTCAAATCATACCTGGGCTGAGTATGCGTCCGTTTTTCAAGCCGTTTTTGGCCGTTTTGCTGCTGATCCTGTCCTTGTCGGTTTCAGCACAGAGGTCTGGTGTTGCTAAAGATCCTACCCTTAATCGTGGAGAAGGTCTTGAGAGAACCCGTGAAGACCTGTCCAAGATTCGTAATCAGAATCAGGACAAGAACTCCCGTCAGGTGGACGTGTATATGTTCGCAGCCTCATTCTCTTTATTGGATTCTGTTCTTTATGTTTCCGATGTCCAGAAGGTGGATGATGTGATAGTGAACAACAAGTGGTTCGTCAAGGAGCGTCCCGCATTTGAGTCTCAGTTTACAAGTCACATCGGTGGAAATTATAACGAATCTCTCCTTACAACACTGTACTTCTCTGAGAAACTCAAGAAGGTGAGTAAGCGCAGGTCAAGGTTGTTGAAAAGAAACTCTAAAAAGAATGGCTTCGAACTGAGACCGGTTTCTGATTTCAGGTTTGTCAATCCTGTTCCTCAAGAGTAAAGATCCTCTTGATCAGTACTGCAGGTGAACTGCAATTCTAATGCCCCATTGGTCAACATCGGGGCTATTTTTGTATGTCATTCTTTTGAACCAGTTGATTGACATAAGCTTGAATATGTTTTCAACTCCGGCTCCTATTTCAACGAACGGTTCTTTCATGACTGTTCCGGTTGCCTTGCTGCGGTCTGTCGGGTACAGGAATATTTTTCCACTGTTGTCGATATTCGGATTGTTGCGGTTGCTGAGCGATCCCCATGTACCACGGCAATATAGAACCTCCCTTAATTTCAGATTCTTTATCAGAGGAGTCCTGTTGAAAATCAGTCCGTTCATGTAGTATACTACATCCCAGGTCAGATGCTGATCCATTACGAATTCCATCGGGGTCATGGTCTCGAAAGTCTCCTTCCTGTAGGTGTATGAAAGATTGGCATTCGGAATAATAAGAAGCGGGTAGGGGGCTTGTCCCCATATCTTTCCTGCGCGTAGCATAACGTCAAAGTATCCTATCGGGGCAGCCATCAGTCGCTGTCTGTAAGATAACTCTGTGTGTTGGATTGAATATTGGGATCCCAGAACCCCTTTGAATGCCATTGTGTGGTTCAAGGTAAATACCGGATGTTCCGGAGTCTTACTCTTCCTGTTCCATTTGTGCTGCACGAACTTCTCATGCGGTGCATAACGTAATCCTATCTCCAGTTCTGTCTGCATGATCTCACCAACAGAACCGCTTCCGTCATTTCTTTGCATAGGGATGAACTTTGTGGATTCGTTGACTCTGTTTCTGAGAACACCTGTAAAGGAAAAGCCGCTGTGTCTTTCCTGCGTATAAGTCAGCTCAGTATTGCGTACATAACCGATCATGTTGTCCGGAAGTCGCTTAAGTGAGAGCAATGCATTGTCCTTGTTGGTGTAAACGTACTGCTGTCCGTATTGATATATGTCATCTTCATACTGAAGCCTCAGGGAGTGAACCGGAAACTCGTTCCATTGTTCTTTCTTTGGCTTAAATGAATATTCAAGACGTCCGTAGTACTTAAATCTGTTGTCAAGACCGTAAATCAGATATGCGGTGGCAAACCAGTGCGGATTAAGGTAGGCAGTAGTCATACCGCCCAGCTTGAAACGGACATTCTCCAATCCGTTGTAGCTGATCATCGTATTTACCGGACCTATGTAAAAAGGAGTCCTTTCCTCCTTTATAGGGATAAAGCCGGAAAACAGCAGGTTTATGAATTGCTCAGTCCAATAATAAACAGGAACCTGCCTTAGTTTGGTAAGCATCTCGCTTACGTCTTTTGTCTTGCCGTGTTTTGTGGCGTTGTCATTCTGAGCCCTGTACTCCTCCCAGAAATCATCATCCCTTTCTCCGGCTTCAACCGGTTCAATGATCGGTTCCTGATGGGTGAACGGTTCTTTGTCAACCTCGTCGTTAAACTTGTATCCCGAGTAGTAGACCTCTCGTCTTCCGTAAATACCGTCAATGAAATCATATAACTTGAACTCGGCGGTGATGCATTCGTAAGTCAGTAGTCTGGGATGTTCACTGTCGCGGGCAAATTTTTGCTCCACGTTCATATACTCCACAAAGTTCAGGTTTATGTCATATGGGACATTCATCTGGATCCACTTCACAAAATGGGTGGAATCTACAGTTATATAAAGGTGTCCTGTAAAACCGAAAGACTGAACGTTTCTGGGTACAAAAGCCAAATCGACGCATTTCTCACCCTCCACTACAATTGTGTCCTGAAGATAGAATCTGTAATAAGTGGTGGCATAATCCGCAAATGGGCTTACAAACTCGTTCCTCATGATCAGGACCTTCTCATTGAAAAGGTCTACATCCCTCAATGTGGCTTCTACCGATGCACGCACCTCCTCATCCGGCAGGAAATCTTCTATTCCAATCCAGTCGCGGCCTGCTACTTTCTGTTTTTGTCTTGAAGGCTTACGCTGAAAATAGTCTGTAGCTGCAAGTTCACGTGTCGAAACATTTAGGATGGGCTTTCCGGATACCAGGGAAGTGTCGACATAATCTTTCAGGAATGGGAACTTCCTGAACATGTTTTTTTGCTGCTTCTCTTCCGTAAAGTTGTCAAGCGCTATGACAAAAGTCTCGTATCTCTCTCTGGATACGTAGTCGTTATTGAAAGGATTCTCTTTTTCTTTGCGGCTAATGATGTCTTCGGCCAGTTCAACAGCGGGATTGCCCTTTTTCTTGTATCTCTCTTTTCCTGGTTTTATGACAACTTCCTGAAGGTCATATGTGGCAGGCTTCAAAATGACGTTCAGCGGATATCTCGTGCGTGAATTCAGAACCAACTCAAAATCCTGGTATCCTATAGACGATATTATAAGAGTCTGTCCTTCAGCTCTGGCATTGAATGAAAAGTTTCCGTTATAATCTGTGATGCAGCCTATGGTGGAGTTTTTCAGCCTTACGGTGGTGTATGGGAGAACTTCTCCTTCATTGTCCTTGACGTTTCCGCTAATTCTGGTAAGACCGCTCTGAGCCATGATGTCCAGTGTCCAGATTGTGGTAAGGGCTAGGATTGACAATAATCTTCTCAATATGGCATTCATACCTTTTTATATTATTCTCATGTGCGCAGGCGCATTCTTTCACTGCAAAGATAATATAATTATGTCGGATGTGTATTTTCTTTGATGATATGTCACGATAGAATGTGCTGATATTCAGTGCTACTTTCAAAAAACTTCAGATTATTCAAAAAAAAGTACTCAAAATGTTTGGTCAGTTCCTAAACTCCCCCTATCTTTGCATCCGCTTTCCGAAAGGAACAGCGCCGAAAGACGAACATTGAAAAGATTTCATACAGACAAGTAGTACGACGGGCGTACTTAATATAAGTATGTCCAAGGGTAATACGAACCGTCAATTAATTCTTTAAAGAAGATTGAAACGGACCTGAGCAAAAAAAGACAAACAGATGGGTCTATATGATGCGTGCTTAGTTGCACGTTTTTTTATGGGCCTACATCAAATACGGTAAAATTTACAAAGAAGAGTTTGATCCTGGCTCAGGATGAACGCTAGCTACAGGCTTAACACATGCAAGTCGAGCGGAACAGCTTCGGTTGTTTAGCGGCAGACGGGTGAGTAACACGTATCCAACCTTTCCCTTACTCGGGTATAGCCTCGGGAAACTGAGAGTAATCCCCGATGTGGTGCACGGAAAGCATTTTTTGCGCACGAAAGATTTATCGGTAAGGGGTGGGGATGCGTTCCATTAGGTAGTAGGCGGGGTAACGGCCCACCTAGCCGATGATGGATAGGGGTTCTGAGAGGAAGGTCCCCCACATTGGAACTGCGACACGGTCCAAACTCCTACGGGAGGCAGCAGTGAGGAATATTGGTCAATGGGCGAGAGCCTGAACCAGCCATGTCGCGTGCAGGAATACGGCCCTATGGGTTTTAAACTGCTTTTGCCGGGGGATAAAGTGGCGGACGCGTCCGCTATTGCAGGTACCCGGCGAATAAGGATCGGCTAACTCCGTGCCAGCAGCCGCGGTAATACGGAGGATCCGAGCGTTATCCGGATTTATTGGGTTTAAAGGGTGCGCAGGCGGCACCTCAAGTCTGTGGTGAAATGTCAGGGCTCAACCTTGGCACTGCCATGGAAACTGGGGAGCTAGAGTGCGTTTGGGGTGCATGGAATGTGTGGTGTAGCGGTGAAATGCATAGATATCACACAGAACGCCGATCGCGAAGGCAGTGCACCAAGCCGCAACTGACGCTCAGGCACGAAAGTGCGGGGATCGAACAGGATTAGATACCCTGGTAGTCCGCACAGTAAACGATGGATGCTCGCCGTCCGCGATAGACAGTGGGTGGCCAAGCGAAAGCGATAAGCATCCCACCTGGGGAGTACGCCGGCAACGGTGAAACTCAAAGGAATTGACGGGGGCCCGCACAAGCGGAGGAACATGTGGTTTAATTCGATGATACGCGAGGAACCTTACCCGGATTTGAATTGCTGAGGACTGGGGCGGAGAAGCCCCTTCCCTTCGGGGTCTCAGTGAAGGTGCTGCATGGTTGTCGTCAGCTCGTGCCGTGAGGTGTCGGCTTAAGTGCCATAACGAGCGCAACCCCTGCCGCCAGTTGCCATCAGGTCATGCTGGGCACTCTGGCGGGACTGCCATCGCAAGATGCGAGGAGGGTGGGGATGACGTCAAATCAGCACGGCCCTTACGTCCGGGGCTACACACGTGTTACAATGGGGGGCACAGCGAGC
>JBGUIZ010000025.1:0-1643 GCA_045113495.1 Bacteroidaceae bacterium | reverse complement strand
GGAACTGTGGCAGGTATGCCTGAAGGGCAATAGAGAATACACCTACCTTTGCTTTGGTTTCTACTAATGGTTTACTCATAATTGTTTTATTTTTTTATAATGTTAAGATACATGTCATAAGCTGCGTCCCAGGCTTCTTTGTCCTGCGGCTCATATTTTACCAGTTCGAGGGAGTTAGCGATTATATGACGCATTTCCCAGATATCCTTCACCAATCCTGCTGCTTTGGCTTGGAGCATGATATTTCCGATAGCCGTACCTTCCTGGGGCCCGGCGAGTACTGTTATACCAATAGCATTGGCCGTAAACTGATTCAGATACTTGTTCAGACTACCTCCACCAATAATATGAAGTACTTCGAGTTTGAATGGCGCAAATTCCTGCAACCATTGGAACACCTGTTTGTAACGTAGTGCAAGTGAATCAAAGATACAACGACATATCTCCGCTGGCGTTTCCGGCACAGGCTGGTTGCTCTTTCGACAATACTCCTGAATGGCATTAATCATGGATGAAGGATTAGCAAACATAGCATCATCCGGATTAATCATCGAACGGAAGGGCTCTACCTGCATAGCAGACCCCTGCAACTCTGGATGAGACAGTTTTCGTACTTCTTCCGGCCATTCCTTACGGCAACGCTCATAGAGCCACATACCACAGATGTTCTTCAGGAAGCGGGTTGTTCCTTCTATGCCTCCCTCATTGGTGAAGTTGTACTCATAACTCTTATCATTGATAATCGCTTCATTTGTTTCAATACCCATCAGACTCCAAGTACCGCTTGACAGGTAGGCAAACTGCTCATTCTTTGCAGGAACGGCTGCAACGGCAGAGGCTGTATCATGCCCTGCAACTGCTATGACGGGGACAGCTCCAAGACCTGTCATCTTCTGTACCTCTTCCGTCAATCTGCCAATCTCTGTACCCGGCATAACCATACGTCCGAACTGCTGACGTTTCATGCCCACGCTCTGAATCAGTTTCTCTGAGAGATCGCCAGTACGAGGATCGAGCATCTGCGATGTGGAAGCAATCGTGTATTCACACACAGCCTCGCCAGTCAGCATCCAAGATAACGCATCTGGTATAAAAAGTACTTTTTCCGCCATCTGCATCGCTACATTGCCTGCCTGTTGCATGGCATAGAACTGGTACAGTGAGTTGAAATTCATAAACTGGATACCAGTAATACCATAAACCTCATGGCGTGAAAGTACACCGTTCAGATACTTCTCAAAAGCCTCGAATGTATGTGGGTCGCGATAGGCTATGGGGTTACGTAGAATAGCTCCGTCTTTACCAATATATAAGAAATCGACACCCCATGTATCAATACCGATAGAGGTAATGGTCAGTCCTCGGCGGGCCACCTCCTTCAATCCCCTGATCATTTCGAAATAGAGGGCATAGATATCCCAGTAGAAGTGTCCTCCCGTCTCTATGAGATTATTAGGAAAACGGGTGATTTCCTCTTGTTCCAAGCGTCCGTCAACAATGCTTCCTACAATCGTACGTCCACTTGTAGCCCCCAAGTCAACTGCAAAAAAATACTCTTTCATTGTCGATCGTTTAAACATTTACAATATTTTGTGATAGAGGCTGATGATATCATCCTTGCTGACCTCACGGGGGTTACCTGG
>JBGUIZ010000024.1:0-2112 GCA_045113495.1 Bacteroidaceae bacterium | reverse complement strand
CGGACGGGTGGATATGGCCGACGTGGTGGCTGTGGTGAATGCCGCCATGGGGCACGCTCCAGAGAACTTTGATGAGGCTATGGCCGACATCAACGGCAATGGGGATATCGACGAGGAGGATGCCAGTCTTTTGGCAGAAAGCCTGTTTAACCCGCCGTTCGACCCTTCCAAGGCTTTTGAAGACGATTATGAGCGGGCCTTTACCCAGGGTTATCTGCCGATGAAGTATTCTGCTCGTTACCGTAAGCAGCAGATTACCTCGCAGGAGTTCAAGGCTTTGTTGAAATCATTGATTGAGAAGTATAGCCCAGACGAGATGGATTATTTCAACGCTCAGATAACGGACTATAACATGCCGATGAAACGTAACATGGCTATCGGTATGGCCTATTACACTGCCCGATGTATTGGGGCAGAACAGAAGAACGGAGACTTTGAATATTTTGACGAGATCCCAGATTTATGGAGTGGCACAGATGATCAGGACTTAGGACTCGTGCTACCTAATTACGCTTCAGGGGGAGAGGAGAATGCACCTGAAGATCTATGGTTCCGTATATTTGGTGGCATCATGACGGCCTATATGTGGAACAATGAACATGAGTCCTTTTATTCTGGCAAGGAGGTGATTGCCTTTGATCCAGAGACTTATAGTTTTCGCAACAACGATCCGTTCACTTGGGAGGAAGCTGTTGCTGCTATCACCCGTCTCTCCGACAGTTTTAAGCCAGAGCCTGTCTATGCCGACATCTGCGATGAACGGATGGCGACGCCAGATGCAACAATCATCACTCCCGAATTGTTGGCAAGTGCAGCTAAGAAAGAAGTGAAGAAGATGGACGACCTGCCGCGTCTGGTGGGATTTTGCATAGGGCCGGGAAACCAACAGTTCAATTATGACTACCGCTTAGATTATCGACCGTGTGACCTTAAGGAGTATGCCGAATGGGGTTTCAATAGCGTTAAGTATGTTATGGACTTTGAACACCTGTTCACGAAAGGCCTGCAAGCCAACCTTACTGTGTTCAAGGCACTTGACGAGATGATTGCCGTTTCGATGGAGAATGATATGCACTTTTGCTTATCTTTGGATGGACTGCCTGGCTTTTATAGTCGTATAGCAGAGTATGCGCAGGATGCCTATGTCGGTGACTACGACATTCTGAACTCTGAGAAACGTCAGCAGGCTGCAGCCATCTGGCAGGCCATTGCTACTCGATATAAAGATGTGCCAAACCGCAACTTGTCGTTCATTGTCATACAGGACTACGGTATGCTCTATGCTGGCAGCAATGCTGGTGGGGATGACTTTTCCAACCTGCCAGATTATACAGCAGACGAGGTCCTGGGCTATCAGGACATACTGATTGATGCTGTACGCGAGGTGAGTCCAGGCCGTTTCCTCTTCATAGATGCCGTGCCTGATGACAGCTGCCATGATCCGCATGCTGGTCAAAGTCTTGTAAAAGGAGTGCAGTACCTGAAAGAGCACGTGACCAGTCGTTACAACAACATCCGCCTGTTCTTTAACTTTCAGGAAACGGCTTACGGTTATTTCCAGATGAACGATGGCGATGGCAATGCGGACTTTGCCACGCATTCTAACTGGGTTCCGTCATACCCCACCTATATCTATGCTGCTACAAAAGGCATAGGAACCTATAGCGGCAACAAACTGACTCTCGATGGATTCCTGCCAGCAGGCACAAAGCTTCAAATGTATTTGGATGAGACTGAGGCTGGCACGCTTACCTTTACTGTTGACGGGCAGGATGCCTACTCCGAAACGTTTACTGAGCCACAGAAGTTCAACGTAGGATATAAGGTCAGCCATTTTCACCCTTTTGCCCAAAGTGACAAGATGGTTGAGGTAACACTGACAAAGGAAGCCAGTCAGATCGTTATCGAATTCAGTGCGGGTAGTCTTACGTGGTCTGGCATGAACGTTGTACTCCCTGACGAGTATGCTGTCGAGCGGTGGCGTAAAGACTCAGAGTGGGATATAGACCTCGGAATTCTTGCTCATGAGGACTACCACGGTGAATTCTATAAGAAGCGCACCTCAACGGTGGAAATATGCCCCAATATTTTCAGCGATGACGGAACAGGTAC
>JBGUIZ010000023.1:0-1793 GCA_045113495.1 Bacteroidaceae bacterium | reverse complement strand
GATGTCACCTACACCACCCTCCTTGTTCAGGATGGCACCCTGGATTGAAGCACCTACGGCTACAACCTCATCGGGGTTAACGCCCTTTGAAGGAACCTTGCCGAAGAAGTCCTCAACCAGTTTCTGAACAGCGGGGATACGGCTTGAACCACCTGCCAGGATTACCTCGTCGATATCGGCGTTGGTAAGACCTGCATCCTGCATAGCCTTGCGGCAGGGCTCCAGACAAGCCTGGATCAGACCGTTGGCCAGCTGCTCAAACTTGGCACGTGTCAGAGTCTTTACAAGGTGACGCGGAACACCTGCTACCGGCATGATGTACGGCAGGTTGATCTCTGTGCTGGTTGATGATGACAGCTCAATCTTGGCCTTCTCGGCAGCCTCCTTAAGACGCTGCAGTGCCATAGGATCAGCAGTAAGGTCTGCACCCTCATCCTTCTTGAACTCCTCAACCAACCAGTTGATGATAACCTGGTCAAAGTCATCACCGCCCAGATGGGTATCACCGTTGGTTGCAAGAACCTCAAATACGCCGCCGCCGAACTCCAGGATAGAGATATCGAAAGTACCACCACCCAGGTCGAATACGGCAATCTTCATATCCTTGTTGGCCTTGTCAACACCGTATGCCAAAGCGGCAGCGGTAGGCTCGTTCACGATACGCTTTACATCCAGACCTGCAATCTGACCAGCCTCCTTGGTGGCCTGACGCTGTGAATCGCTGAAGTAAGCCGGCACTGTGATGACAGCCTCTGTAACCTCCTGGCCCAGATAATCCTCGGCGGTCTTCTTCATCTTCTGAAGAATCATGGCCGATATCTCCTGAGCGGTGTACAGACGTCCGTCAATGTCCACACGCGGCATATTGTTGTCACCCTTTACTACCTTGTAAGGTACGCGAGCGATCTCTTTCTGAACCTGATCCCAGTTCTCACCCATGAAACGCTTGATAGAGAACACGGTACGCTGCGGGTTGGTGATAGCCTGACGCTTAGCGGGATCACCCACCTTACGCTCGCCACCGTCAACGAATGCCACGATTGAGGGAGTTGTACGCTTGCCCTCGCTGTTGGCAATTACGACGGGCTCATTTCCTTCAAATACTGAAACGCACGAGTTTGTGGTTCCAAGGTCAATTCCAATAATCTTTCCCATAGTTGTATGTATTTTTTTGTTTGTACTCAAAATTTGTGACACAGACTACAGTACAAATCCGATGCCAGAGCGCATTTGGGCCCCGTTGCGCCGATAAAGCGTGGCATAGTATGACAGTTTGTGACGTTTTGGCAGAGTTCCGTCCCGCTTTCCCTGCCGCCGCACCTGCCGCCTCACCTGCCGCCTCACCTGTGCCGCCTCACCTTAGGGAACTGTAGCGCACGTACCGCCATTTTCATCCCTAAGGTGCATAGGAAATACGCTTTCTCGCGGACTACCCCCGCACCTTAGGGAACTGCAACGCACGTACCGCCATTTTCATCCCTAAGGTGAGTAGGAAATACGCTTTCCCGCGGGCTACCCCCATACCTTAGGGAACTGTAGCGCACGTACCGCCATTTTCATCCCTAAGGTGCACCGAAAAATACGCTTTCCCGCAGGCTACCCCCATACCTTAGGGAACTGCAACGCACGTACCGCCATTTTCATCCCTAAGGTGCACCGGAAATACGCTTTCTCGCGGGCTACCCCCGCACCTTAGGGAACTGCAACGCACGTAGAGCCATTTTCATCCCTAAGGTGCATAGGAAAATACGCTTTCCCGCGGACTACCCCCGCACCTTAGGGAACTGTAACGC
>JBGUIZ010000022.1:0-4064 GCA_045113495.1 Bacteroidaceae bacterium | reverse complement strand
CTCCAGCAGAGGAACCCATCACGCCGACGCTGTCTATATTTACATTCCATTCCTGCGCATGCGACTTGATAATACTCATGGCATTCCGGACACTCTGAAACGTAGTCTCCCTTTCTCCGAATGGCATGGCATACTTCACAACGAACACATTGATACCAAGATTATTGTAGAAGGGTACCCATCCTGTTCCTTCACGTGACCATGCAACCATGCCATAGCCTCCACCAGGGAATATCATGATACTCTTTCCTGTACACTTGGTCTTGTCAGCAAGATACACCTGCATATACGGCTCGTATGGATGTTCTTTACTGAACTTAACCTTCTTGGGTGGTGTAAACTCCTTCAGTGAGTTAAGACTGTAGCACTGTTGTCCAAACGCTACACCGCATATCATGCATATCATGCATAGGATGATAGATCTCTTCATTTTTTCAATTATTTAAAGACATATTACAGGGTAAAGCTGTTCTTTCCCGAAACGAGTTCTTTCTTCTCACCATTCCAGATGAAGTACGCCTTGGTGTTCTCGGGGATAGTGAGCTCTACGAGCCATTTCTTGCCCTTCTTCTGATAACTGGCTGATACCATGCCGTTGGGATGAGGCATTGAGCCAGAAACCTGCATCAATGTACCGAGGTGTGGCTCGATTTTGATGGTGGCAAAGCCCGGAGCATCACTCTCGATACCAAGGATGGTGCGATAGTACTCTATGTTAGGACTGGCGCCCCATGCATGACAGTCACTGCGTGTGCTCTCCACCTTGGAATCCTCTCCCCATGTGGTCATGCCAAGCGCTATGTTCTTGCGCCAGATGTCAAGGCCCGAAATATAGTCATTGCCTAAGCCTGCCTTGCGCAATGCCCAGTTAGTGTAATAGAGGAAATAGATGGATGACAGAATGAGATCATCTTTCTCTTCCACCATCTTCCTGGCCACAGCTTTTGCCTCGTCACCCTCGAAGACGCCCGTCAGGATGGCCAGCGAGTTGGCCTGCTGGGAGTATGCTTTCTTTAGACCGTTGTCGGCCACAAGTCCCCGCTCTGCATCATAGTAGTTCTTGCGGATGGCTGCCTTCAGCAACTCTGCCTTTTCGCTATCGTGCTTAGCCATAAACTCGTCACCGATACCAGCCTCTATCTCTGCTGCCATCTGGTATGCCCAAAGCAGTTGCAAGTCAACCACGCCGTTATAGCCTTTCTTGTCACTAACCGGAGCACCCTGTATCCAGTTGCGTCCACAGTTCTCTGCCCAGTCGGTGAAAAGCCAGTAAGGCAGGTCTTTCAGTCGGCCATCAGCCTCTTGATAGAGTTCAAAGAAATGTATCACCTGACGGATGCCGTTCAGCTGCTGCTTCACGAAGCCCATGTCATTGCGGTAGCGATAGTAGTCGTACACCATGCCAATCCATGCCAATGAGAATGGAGGAATGACAGACAGGCGGTATGATGGATAGCGGCTCTGTGTCAGACCGTCGGTGTTGCGCGAGGCATCCACCATCTTGATAGCCTTCTTTGGCATACGATCGTCTATCGTATTGAAATGCGTCACCATAGCCTGAATACGGGTATCTCCTACATACTGCAGCTGCTCATAGTAAGGACAGTCCATATAGGTCTCCATGGCACAGAGACTGGCTGTACGCCAACCTATCTCCAGCATCTGCTCTATCTGCTTGTCAGAGCAGGTGGCAGTAGAGGTCTTGTCGAAAGGATATCTGACGGTCAACGACTTTACATCCGAGATGGTAAGCGGTTCTGCACCAGTGGTGACATCAATGCCTACATAGCGGTAGGTACGCCAGTCGAGGTTGGTGAACGTATAGTTTCTTCCGTCCATGATAAGACTGTCATGACGGGCTACAAACTTCTTGCCTTCTGTCTCATTGCGGTTGCCCTTTTCGCCCACATCATTATAAAGGCCCTCTGCATATCGGATGGCTATACGGGCACCCTTACCACCATTGGTAACCATCTTGAAGAAGGCATTGGTAAGTACCTTGTTGTCAAGGAGGATGCGCTTGGTGGTGTTAGCTGGAATGGTGACGGATGTCCATGGCTTCTCACCCAGCTGTTCTTCCTTCACCGTCAATTCTGGTATCATGGTGGGCATGAGCTGGTGTTCGTCGAAGTTATCCTTGCATCCTTTCAGCATGCCGGCATTGATAGCAATGGCATTCACCCATTTACTGTCGGCTATGTTCATGTCGATAAGCTCACCTGGGTTGAGAGGGAAGAAACCAATCACGTGCTGTTCCAGCTGATGATAGCGGTTCAGACGGCGCACCTTCCACGTTGGGTCAGTCTTGAGTTTGGCAGACTCTTTGTCTTCT
Source organism: Bacteroidaceae bacterium (assembly GCA_045113495.1). Classification (GTDB taxonomy): domain Bacteria; phylum Bacteroidota; class Bacteroidia; order Bacteroidales; family Bacteroidaceae; genus Colenecus. The sequence continues at coordinate 1,732 of JBGUIZ010000022.1, read as the reverse complement.
CCACTGATGATAAACCCAGTTTGCATGGAAAACTGATGTACGGCACGCTTTTCACCGTCGTTCCATACGATGGCTGTGACATCGTTATCACCCTCTTTGAGGTAAGGAGCGAGATCCACGGTCTGGTAGAACCAATGCTCCAAGTCTCCTAATGAAGGGCCGAGCGAAGTCAGCTCTCCATTGACAAAGAGTTTATAGCGGTTGTCGGCACTGACGTTGACAACAAACTTCTCTGGCTTGGCTTCGAGCTTCAGGGTCTTCTGATACTCATATACACCATACTTTGTAAGGTCTTCACCAGGCATGGCAATCCAGTAAGCCTTCCAAGGCTTGCACAATACAGCATCAGGTTGCTGAGCAAAAGATACTGCCGAGAACCAAACAATTAGATTCAGTATGAAGAATAGTCTTTTCATATTTACTTTTTTACCTTTTTACTTTTTTACTTTTCCATACTATGACATTTTTCTGTTACTACATCGTTCTCCAGTGTGAACGTTGCTTCTTGTTGGTAATTACGGCTCGAGTTACCCACCTTTACAGTGTACGTACCCTTATCAGCAATCCATGAAGACTGCTCTGGATAATAAGAGGCAAGATCATCGGCAGAGAGTGTGAATGTAATCACCTGTTTCTCACCTGGCTTTAGAAGCTTGGTTTTTACGAAGCCCTTGAGTTCCTCTGAAGGCTTCTCCTGAGATATTACTGGGGCAGAGAGGTAGAGTTGTACCACTTCTTTTCCTGCCACTTTACCAGTATTCTTAACGATCACTGTTGCTGTCATCTTATTATTGAATGCCTTTGCATTGAGTTTCAATCCCGACATGCTGAAGGTCGTGTAAGACAAACCGTAGCCAAACGGATAGGCTGGTTCCACATTTTTAGTGTTATGGTAGCGATAACCTACGAAGATATCGTCACTATACTCGCAGTACTGAGGTTTCTTTGCTGGCACCCCAGGGAAGTCCTTTGCGCTGGGTACATCCTCATAAGCCTTGGGGAAGGTGATGGCAAGCTTGCCTGAAGGATTTACTTTACCACACACCACATCAGCAACCGCATTGCCTGCCTGTACGCCAGGGAGCCATGCTACGAGGATCGCATCTACCTTGTCTGCCCATGTATAGGCATCGATGGCACCATCTATGTTGAGTATCGCAACAACTTTCTTGCCCTTTGCATGGAATACTTCGGAAGCATTGCTCAACATGGAAAGTTCTGCCTCTGACAACTTATAATCAGCGTCGACCTTACGGTCTCTTCCTTCACCAGCGATTCTGCCGATTGTAATAACAGCAATGTCATGAGTGGCAGCCAACTGCTGGAGTTCATCCTTTGTCCATAAGCGCTCAGGTAGAGCTTCTACTTTCTGGATAATCTGTGTACGTGGGGGAAGCTTAGCCTCCTCTTCTGCAATATACTTGGCATGAAGGTTAACAAGTTCTTTATTAATAGAAAAGCCTGCATTCAGAAGTCCCTCTGCTATCGAGACATTGTGTGCGCTTGGAACTTCACCAGAGCCAGTACCACCAACGATGGTCTTATAGGAATAGTTGCCGAGTAGGGCTACTGACATTCCCTTCTTAAGAGGGAGAACTGGAGCAATACCGTTCTTAAGGAGTACCATACCCTCTGTAGCTGCATTTCTTGAAACCTCTGCATGAGCCTTGAGGTCAGGATTGTCAGAATATTTATATCCAAGGAAAGAAGGACACTTGACGACGAGTTCCAG
>JBGUIZ010000021.1:0-6178 GCA_045113495.1 Bacteroidaceae bacterium | reverse complement strand
TCCTCGTCGTTCACCAGCTTGCCGGCCGTTTCCATTGCACGCAGCAGGGTTGCCTCAGTGTATGGTTTGGGCGGTGTGGTCCATTTTTCCTGGAGTTCAGGCAGGTGCGGGCCGTTCTCATCGACCGTGAACTGGGGGAGTATGCGCTCGTCATCATCGGCCTTTTCGTCCGATTTCTCTTTGTCAAACAACACTCTCCATCCGGGCTTTAGTATCTCACGACCTGTGGTCTTGAACTCTGCACGTCCGGCCTTGCCAAGTACTGTGGTCTGGGCGTAGAGGCAGTCGGGGTAGAAGACTGCTATGAAACGGCGGGCTATGAGGTCAAACACGGCACGCTCCTGCTGGGTCAGGTTGTTGGGATAGACTCCGGTGGGGATGATTGCGTGGTGATCGGTCACCTTGCTGTTGTCAAACACCTTCTTGGACTTAGGTAGTTTTACACCCTCCAGCGGGGCGGTGAACTGGGCGTAGTCCTTGAGGCCCTTGAGAATGCCGGGGCACTTTGGATATATGTCGTCACTCAGAAACGTGGTGTCCACGCGCGGGTAGGTGGTTATCTTCTTCTCGTAGAGAGACTGGATGGTTTTGAGGGTGTCATCGGCCGAATATCCGTATTTGCGGTTGCACTCAACCTGAAGCGATGTCAGGTCAAACAGGCGCGGGGCGTAGTCCTTGCCCTCCTTGCGGGCCACATCGGTAATGACAAAGTTCAGGGGACGGATCTCCTCCAACAGAGCCTGGCCGTCCTCAATCTTTGTGAACTTTCCCTTTGTGTAAGAAAAGGTGGTGTCGCGGTATGTGGTCTTGAGTTCCCAGTACTGCTCGGGCTTGAAATTGTCTATCTCCTTCTGGCGGTTTACGACCAATGCAAGCGTGGGTGTCTGTACACGGCCGATGGAGAGTACCTGGCGGTTGTTTCCGTTGCGGTACTTGATGGTGTACAGTCGTGTGGCGTTCATTCCCAGCAGCCAGTCGCCGATGGCGCGGCACAAGCCGGCCTCATACAGAGACTTGAAGGCCTCCTGGTCCTGCAGGTGGCTGAATCCCTCACGTATGGACTCCTCGGTCAGTGATGATATCCACAGACGCTTTACGGGGCACTTGGCACCGGCTTTCTGCATCACCCAGCGCTGTATAAGCTCACCCTCCTGGCCGGCATCACCGCAGTTGATAATGCCATCGGCCTTCTGCATGAGTGACTCTATTATCTTGAACTGCTTGTCTATTCCTTTGTCCTCAATCAGTTTGATGCCGAACCGGGGCGGAATCATGGGCAGGCTGCCCAAACTCCAGTTCTTCCAATTGGGAGTGTAATCATGGGGTTCTTTCAGGGTACAAAGATGGCCGAAGGTCCAGGTTACCTGGTAACCGTTACCCTCAATGTAGCCGTCGTGTTTTGTCTTGGCACCCAGCACATCGGCAATATCCTTAGCCACGCTGGGCTTCTCAGCAATACATACTATCATAATACTACAAAGGTACTCAAAAAAGGACACAAAAGGAAGCGATCCTATTGTGTCATTTTTCGTTAAAGATCAGATTGAGTCCCTGACGGGTATAGTAAGGAAAGCGTGTATCACTTGATATGAGAGGAATCCCCAATGTCATAGCATGTGATATAATGACATGATCCGATGGATCCTTATGATTCATGGTCTTATTGACACTCAAACGAGAGTACGTCTGCATCACATTCTTTTGGATTGGCAGAATCTCTACATAATATGTCTCCTCTATGGAGCGCAACATATCTTCAGCTGTTTTCCATTGCTTGTTTCCTAATCCTTTGTTGTTATATGCAATAATAAGTTCACGGACACTCTCTGCACTTATGTACAAAAGAGCATCAGGCTCACTTAATAAAGAAACAATATCAAGGCTAAGGTTTTCACGGTCTGTACTCAGGTATATGAAGATATTAGTATCAAGCAAATATCTCATAATAATAACATAGGATCTTTAACCCATACTTCTCCTTGGTGTTCGATAAATGCTTTCATACTCCTGTTTTGTGGTACAATAGTAGCCATGATGGCCCTCTTTTCCTCTGGGGTCATCTTTTTCTTCCTCTTCTTTGAGGTGTTTTTTGTGGTTTTGGTTTCCATAATATTATGTTTTAAAACTGTTTGTGGCAAAGATAGTGAAAAATCTGAAACTTGTTCATAACACAAGGTTACGATCCTTCTGTGTCATGCTTGCTTTAAAATGTCAGTTAGTACAACACTTAAATCGTGAAGCACGCTTTTATCTGATTCTATATTGAAAGACAATTTATTGGACGTATTGTGGGGCGATAAGAGCTCACCATTCCATTTGATAGCACCATTTTCTTGTTTTATTCCTTTTAAATATAGAAACTCTTCTATCGTGCTGAATTCAATGGTTGTCGTTTGACCGTTTATACAATTGTGGATATTTTTTAGGAAGGCTTCCAAATCCTGTTTGTATAACTGGTTGGAGAATGAGGCATCAAAGCAATCTACTCTAATACTGAAATCACAGTCAATCCATCCTTCATTATCAAATGATGCAAATTCTTCATTCGTGACCCCGATGATACCGGGCATGGATTTAATAAACATTTTGATTCTCATATTATCCATTTTGATACGTATAGATACCGTTTATAATAGTAATATATTTGTTACATTAAATAGACGCTTGGTTTTAAAAGGAGCTTTTCTCATATATGTATTTAGCAATATACTCAGGCTCGGTATATTCAGAAATAGCATGTGTTTTTATAGTTATGCCCCATTTTTTTATAAAGATTCTCCAATTGATGCAATAGGGCTTGGTTGTGGTTACAATAATGGTGTCGTGCCTTAACCTATATTCCAGATAAATGCGTTCTCCTATCTCAAAACGGCTTATGGAATAGTCCTTTTGCAAAAGGAAAGAGAGACTTTTGTATAAAGACCAGAATATTTCATCTTTGGTTTCCAGGTCCGGAATGGCGAGCAGATTGGTCCGGTTGGAGATATCGGCCTTAGAAAAATGCCTGCTCCCAATAAACCCGGCATATTTCTTTATGGACATGGGTCTCTCATCATTGATGATGCTCCTGCCCAGAAATCCTTTCATCCTGAAGAACACATTGTTATCTCCATTCCATTCTTTACCTATTTCAATCAGCCTGTTGTTGGGGCCGATGTACGAGACAAGTACGCTGTCTCTAAATATCTCCATCCCACGAGTAATATAACCATAATCGGTCACAAGAAAATCAAAATACTTGACTATCTCCCAAAAGCTCTCTTCGGCATATGTCATTTCAAAGGGACCTACGGTACACATGTGATATTTTGGTGTTATGGATTATTATTATGAATCAGACAACCCTTACGCTCACTTTCCGGCCAAGACCTTGGAAGAGTTTTACCAGTGTTGAGAGCTGAATATCGGCATGTCCTCTTTCTACTCTTGATATAAAGCTTTTCTTTGTTCCTATCTTATCCGCAAGCTGCTCCTGAGTTAGTCCAGCCCTGAGGCGTTCATCCTTGAGTTGCTCGCCGATAATAAAAGCATCGCACTCCATATCAAACTGCTCGCGCTCAGGAGTGCAGATTTCTCCAAAGTCCTCGGTAATGAGGTCTTCTATCGGAGTCAAATTCAACTTTTCAAGATCTTTCTTATCCATTCTTTAAAGTGGTCTTCAAATACCACAAGTTGTCTTATAAACTGTGTTTTCATAAGCATACGCAGCAAAGTTAACTAATTAGTGAACATAATCCAAATTATTGGAATAAAAAAACCTTCTGATACCAATGGTCCAGAAGGAATAGCCAAGATGTCCCACATGAGGTTATGTGAGAATACGATGTGAGACGGGTTGGTGTGGGACAAGGGCTCCAGATGAGGGGATGTAACACAGTGAACCCCGCTGCACGGTGGGTGAGCGGGGTTCTTGTGGGACACTTTGGCGAAAACAGTACCAAACGGAACCGTCCCCTTTGTTATCTCAGTTCACTTCATTTGAAGATCAGCTGAGCAAACTCATACAAGCTGCGGCGCCAGGTATGCCACTCATGGGCAGTGCCCTCCGATATGTAACCTACCGCCTTGACACCCATAGCGTTAAGAGCCTCGGCTGCCTCCATGACTCTGGGGTTTTCCTTGCTGCCGGAGCTCATGAACACCAGCTTGGCGGTATTCTTGAAGCCGTTTGCGCCGTTCACGTCATCCGGGCTGATGGTGCCGCCGCTGAACATACCCACGTATCCGAACTTGGTGGGATTGGCCAGCGTGATTCGGCGTGTCTGCCCGCCACCCATTGACAGGCCGGCCATACCGCGGTGAGCCGCATCGGTATACACGCGGAACTCCTTCTCAATGAACGGGATGATGTCGGTCATGAGAACAACCGAGAACGCATCGTTGCTGGCGCCGCGACCGCCCTGCTGACCCTGCTGCTGAGGCTGGGGTGCCGGAGCGTACTCGCCCACCAGATGAATGTTCTGGCCCTGACCGTAATCCATCACGATGATGAACGGAACAGCCTTCTTTGCCGCAATCAGGTTGTCCATAATCTGGCCCGTATGACCCTGAACCGACCATCCGTACTCATTCTCGGCATTACCGTGCTGCAGGTAGAGCACCGGGTATTTCTTGTTGGGATTCTTGTCGTACTCGTTGGGCAGATATACAAAGCAGTGACGCATGCTCTGCGTTGCCTTGGACCAGTAGTACTTCTCCACGATGGATCCCTGCGGCACATCCTTGACCTGCCAGAAATCCATATCATCGGACGGAATCTCAATGCCGCTTCCCCATCGGCCCGCTCCAAAATAGGAGATGGTGCCGGGATCGGGCATGGCCGTGCCGTCCACAATGAGCTGATAATAGTGGAAACCCACATCCTGAGGGGCCGATGTGCCCGTCCACACGCCGTTCTCGTCCTTAGTCATCTCATATCGGCGCCCAAGATCCAGCTGGACCGATGTGGCACCGGGAGCGCGCAGCTGAACGCGCACCGCACCCTGGGAGTTCACCATGGGATACTGACGACCGGGCTGATTGGTGATTACTGAGGGCTTGAAGTCCTCCACTGCGTCCGCATTTGACGGAACCGTTGCATTTCTCTGTTGCTGCTGAGCCTGCGCCGAAACCGCTGCAAGCATCATCACTGAAAGGATAAGTTTTCTCATACTTATGAACTTTTGGTTAGTTAGTTGGAATAATCTCTGGAGCAAATATATTAAAGATTGTTTAATGAGCAATTAGGGACGGTTCTGTTTTGCGCCCAAAACAGAACCGTCCCTAATTGCTCATTTTGCAAGGCGGGTGATGTCGCGGGCGGTGATGGCGGGCTTGGGGTAGCCATCGCGGGTGCAGGTTAGCATGGAGCGGGCAACCTCGGTCATGCTGTTGCCGCCGCCAAGCAGACGCATGATAGGGTAGAACGGAATGAAAAAGTATTGCATAGTCTGAATCCTACGCTGCCCCTTGGCCCAGCGCATGAATGCGGGCCTGTAAGCGAACGCGTGCTTAAAGCCGGCCGCGGCTATATACTCCTCGGTAGCACCCTTGATCTTCATCCACCACTGACTGCCGCGCGGATTGGTGCCCGCACCGCTAAGGTAGATGAACGTCATGCGCTCCTTATTAGGCATGATATCGGCAAAATGGGTGGGGATATCGTATGAAATCACCTTGTAAACATCGCGGGGTGTACCTACGGAACTGATGCCGGCAATAAAGAACACGGCGTCGTAGCCCGCCAGCTGGGCATCGGCCTCTTTGAGGCTCATCATATCCTTGACGATATACTCCTCAAGCTTGTTTTTTTGATCCGTGGTCAGGCAGTCGTACTTGTCAATCTCGACCGGGCGGCGGCTCACGGACAGCACCTTCTCCACCTGCGGCGAACGGAGCAGCTCCAGCATCACGCCTTCGCCCACATAACCTGTGGCACCTGTTAGAATTAACTTCATAGTTTTTTCTGTATGGTTACTCCAAAGATATAAATTTAGACCGATAATAGTACAAAAGGGGACTGTGCCCAATTGTATCATTTTTCTATCTTTGCAGTATGACCAACACCCGAATAACTCCCGAACTAATAACATGGCTTAAGGCCGATGAGATATTCGTCTTTGGCAGCAACGCCCGAGGAATGCACGCCGGCGGAGCCGCCCGTTTTGCTCTGGATCACTTCGGCGCAGAGTGGGGAGTG
>JBGUIZ010000020.1:0-6068 GCA_045113495.1 Bacteroidaceae bacterium | reverse complement strand
AGAAAACGTCAAGGGCAAATCGCTCAAGACATACATCGACGAGCATCCAGTTCTCAAAGGCCTCCGCGTCTCGATGAAGAACTACATCGACCAGGACTGGATGGAGAATCTCCCGCTCTACGCAATCGAAGGATATCTTCGTGCAGAGGGTATTCCGGTGCCCGAACAGGGTGAATAACAGTTCGAGTTACCATTGTTGATAACTTTTCCACCACATTCTATTACAGTCTCTTGCATACACGAGGCAAAAAATTCAATTTTGTAATCGGTATTTGACCCCAACAAACACAAAAGCTAATATGAGAATTCCGACGGCCAATTTTGATTACGCAGGATAGCGAGTATCTGGGGATGGAAATTGCCGTAACGGTCTCTCGGAATACGGAATTCAAGCCTGCGTCCCTGGCCGTATGTATGCCCCTGACGGTAACCGTTGCCCTTGTTGCCGTCACTCATACCACGCAGATATTCACCACGCTCTGCAACCATCATACTCTCCAACATAATCTCAAAAAGGTCATGAAGACCATTTTCTTTCTCCGCATGCTTGCACATGAACTCAGAAAGTTGTTCCTTTGTCAGTACCATAAAGTCTGTTCTTCTAAGGGTTAATAAACTTCGATCACTTATTTTTTCCTTAAAAGTACGGACTTTATTTCTTCTAGCTACTCAGACACACTTTTTGGAACACTAACCAAACTTATAAAAAAACGACCTTAATACCAATATTCTTCATACCTTTGCCCAAGCATCAAGAGCAGGAGCCTACAAGGCCCACCGCACCAACCGAGCAGATAGGATGCCACGGTGGTCAAGGTACGATGCGGAAGCTTAATGTTTAACTTCAAAACAAGATCCTAATTATGAGCAAAGACAAGTTCTATCAGGAGTACGCTGCACGTTTCGCTGTAGCATCCAATCAGAGTTTAGTAGAATCGTTTAACAGAGTAGTCGGCAATCCCGGTTGGACCTCTATGCGTGCCAATTGCATTGAGGCGCTTATCGATGAGTTTAGGAATCGGGGCATTGACATCTCGGCCGTGAATGACGGCCGTAGCACAGACTTTAATCATCATGTCCGTCTGGATGAGACTGTAAACCGCCTCATCCTGATAGACTGACTAAATAATAATCCCCGCTACCGTCTGCTCTGGTAGTGGGGATTATTGTAATATATGGTCGAATTCTACAAATCCGCCAAATCAAAATAGTTGCAATAATCCTTTATCTCTTCAAATGAAAGATTAGCCACCGCTTTTTGGATTAGTTCTGGTAAAGGCACAGTACCAATTTCCTTTGCGGATAGATACATTTCTATTGTTATGCTGTACTCAACATTACTAATCTCTGCTTCAACCTTATATTCCTTTAAGCATTTACCACATTCAAAAATGCCGCCTCTTTGCTTATATTTTTCAAGTGTTGCCGGATTCCAATGATCAGATTCATCCACCATCTCAGGTTCAAGAATATATCGGCCTTTAATTATCCCAGAACGGATATCCTTAATTGTTTTGTGGATTTCATCAACTTCCCTATTACTGAAACGAGTAAAGGCTCCAGGTGAAGCTTCTATGAAACCGGAATAGATAAAGTCCAGATTAATATTATTGACACCAAAGGTGTAACCGTCAGATAATTGTATCGAAAACTTCATAATAATGGCTTATGAAACAAATCCTTCCAATCTCCGCATAATCCCCTCAAAATCTCCGTACAGCGTTCCTAACATAATTTATCCACTTTTCAAACAATACTGCTTAATTCTCTGATTCCGCTTTCGCATAAAATCTAGTTCCTTCTCAATAAAAGACAAATAACTGTCAATGGTGTCCGGAATAGGGTCCTTTGCGTTGAAGTCAAAACTGGGCGTACATGTATCATCAAACAGGGTTCCGGTTCGTTCAGTCGGCCAGTACCAGATAATCTGCTCGCACAAATCCTTGAAAGGACACCCTCCGTCCCAACACTTCACGTACTGATCATGGTCCAAACCAATCAGATAGTACCGGTAATGGCAAAGGCAAGCCTTCACGGCAATAATGCGGTCTTTCACTTCTCTGATCTTCACTATCAGTTTTCGCAAACACTCGGCCTTGAATCCGGCCGTAATCTCCTCCCAGTCCAGGTCCCAAAGCACATCAACCTTATGTTCGTTGATCAGCTCCGCAACACCCGGCTCAGAATCCCATACGGGTTTCTTTTCCATTTTAAGTCAGTTACAGGTTAATAATAAGGTTAAATACTTCTCGATGTTTTAAGGGCTTATTATCAAACAAGGACAACCTCAACTATTGTCGGTCGCAAATATACCAACCCCCGTCCCTAACAATTTTAGTTTTAACCAACTTTTACCGCCCCGTTACGCCAAATGTCACGCTTTTACCCAAAACCGTAACGCCGCGTTACGTAACACAAACCAAAAACAGCCATAATGGGAAAAGAAAAAATATTTCCATTTGCTTGCGATAATACACAAATTATGTGTAGTTTTGCAAGTGAATAGAATACTAAGGCTTTAATCATGAGTTTAGCAGACTGGATAGACATACAGGCGCCAAGCGGACGTTACACGTTCTCTCGGGATGATGTCATGCGGGCTTTTCCTGATATGACAAGTCATTCCATAGACATAGCCGTGCAGCGTGCAATTGGCAAGGGTCGTCTGTTCTCGCCCAGCCGCGGCTTCTACGTCATAGTCCCTGAGGAGTATCGGCTCTGGAAAGCAGTTCCACAGGACGTGTACCTGGACCGCATGATGCAGTATCTGGACCGTCGCTACTATGTATCCCTGCTCAGTGCCGCCGAACGTCACGGTGCCGCCCATCAGGCCCCCATGGGTTGCCAGGTCATGGTAGAGCCGCCGGTACTGCGTGACAAAGTCCGTGACGGCTACGCCCTCCGTTATGCCGAGCGCCGTGCCATACCCATGGACTATGTGCAGCGTCTCGAGGTACCTTCAGGGTGGCTCAACATCTCCGGTCCCGAACTCACCGCCATTGACCTTATAGCATATCAGGATCACGTAGGCGGCCTTACCAGGGCAGCAACAGTACTTGAGGAACTGGCCATGAAACTTGATTTCAGCCATCTGGGCACAGACTTTGCAAAAGTAGCGTCAGTCCCGGCATTCCAGCGTCTGGGCTATCTGCTTGATCAGGTACTCCAAGAGACCTCCGTAGCCGACGGCCTCATGGAACTCATCAAACGCGCAGGCCTCAAGTTCAAGACCGTGCCACTCAAATCAGGTGCTCCAACAGATGACAGTCCCATCTGTGAGCGCTGGAAAGTGATAGTTAATCAGCAAATAGAAACAGACGATTTATAGACCATTCATGATACAGAGAGCATTTATCACCCAGTGGGGAACAGTAGTACCATGGAGTTCTCCCAGACTTGTAGAACAGGATCTCATAATCTGCCGTGCACTGGTGTCAATATACACCGATGAATTCCTGGCTAGCCACCTGGCTTTCCGTGGAGGCACAGCACTTCATAAGCTATATCTAAGCCCACAGCCTCGATATTCCGAGGATATTGACTTGGTACAGGTCCAGGCGCAGCCCATACGTGAGACAATAGACCATCTGCGTGATGCCCTCTCATGGCTTGGCGAACCAGTAGTAAAGCAGAAGAAACACAACAACACACTGGTATTCCGCGTACAGCCCACCGATGCCGGTGCCGGTGAGATACACCTCAAGGTCGAGATAAATTGCAAGGAGCACTTCAGCGTGCAGCCCATGGTCCACGTCCCGTTCTCCGTCCGGAATGACTGGTTCAGTGGCCAGTGCCAAATACTCACTTATGAGTTTGATGAACTGGTAGGCACAAAAGTAAGAGCCCTGTATCAGAGACTCAAAGGCCGTGACCTGTTTGATGTCTATACCGCACTCTGTTCAAACCGCCTGGATCCCGAAAAAGTGATGGCATCCTATGACCGCTACCTGCGTTTCGTAGCATCGCATGCGCCTACATATAAGGAGTATGTCCTCAATATGGAAGAGAAAATGCAGAATCCCGAATTCCTTGGCGATACCATCGGCCTCCTGCGCCCCGGCCTGGAGTTTGACCCCCAAGCCGCCTGGCAGAAAGTTCACGATGGCCTCATAGTACGCCTCCGCAAGGAGAAGGATCTTAAACCCTAACCGTCACTTAAAGTAGTCATACTTCAGCACCAGCTTCTGAGCCACCTCCAGTTTATCCGCTCTAATGTACTTCTCCAGAGTGGTCACACTCTTGTGTCCGGTAACCTTCATGATGTCATAAATGGCAATGCCATCCAGGTACATCAAAGTGGCACCGGTACGTCTGGCCGTATGCGTGCAAATCAAGTCGTATTTCTTGTAGTACTCCTTAATCACCTGGCCACCGCGGCTACCCTTTACCTCAACCACCTCATCAATCTTGGCCATCTTGCCAATATCCTTGATGTACTTGTTTATCTTCTGGTCGCTCAAGTGGGGCAGGCCCTTAGGATACTTATTCAGGATCTCACGAACTTTCGCGTTACAAGGAATCTCCACAAGCCTGCCGGTCTTTTGCTGATGAATGGAGATATACGTCATAGGCGTACCATTGTTATCCACCACCTTGATGTTCTCCGGCTTAAGGTTGTTGTAGTCAGACACACGCTGAGCAGTCCAAACACCCACAAGGAAAATGTCGCGTGCCAACTCCAGATTCTTTCCATCCTCCTTCTGCGTAAGGTCCACCTTCTCAAACCTCTCCACCTCCTCACGGGTCAGATAGATGGTATCCACATCAATAGATGACTGTGCTTTAAACTCCGTGCTCTTATAAGCCGGATTAACCGGATATCCGCGGCTCTCCGCCGCACGCAGTACGCACTTCAGCTTCTTAATGAATCCACCAATCGTATTGTCAGCATAATGAACCGGCTCATGTTTAGGATCCTCCTTATCCTTGCTAATATCCTGGGCCATCAGCCAAGCCTTATACTTTACATAGCAATCCAAATCAACATCCTGAAAGTCGTATGTAATACCAGTATCCTTCATAAACTCCTTGAAGTGTCCAAGTGAGTTTGTCAGGCTAAAACGTGACCCCTGAACAAACGTCCTTCCATGCGCCAAAGTAGTACGCGTCCCATCCTTCACATCCTGAATGTACTGGTCAATGAACTTGGTAAGAGTCATCTTATTCCTCTTCCTCTTAGCTTCCTGCTGTTCCTCTTCCTCCTTCTTTCTCTCCGCCTCAATACGCTTCTTCTCCTCAATCTCTTCTGCATACATCACATCATGGATGATAGTATTCAGCATCTCTCCAGTGAGGTTCTCACCAGCCTCATTCATCTTCTTGCCAATAGCATTAAGCTTATCGATATCCTTAGCAAACTCAGGATTCCTTTCCAGGAATGTATCCCTCGAACTCTCCTTCTTCAGGGCACGGTATCGGTTCCAATCAAACTCAGTGATAGACAGCCCCTTAATAAGGTGGCGCTGATGTACAATAACGGTAGGAACCCCATCGATGGTTCTCTTGATTCTAAGGCGAGCCTCCACGACTCCATCCTTCATAAGTGTAAAAACAGCCGGCATATCAAGGTCACAATTAATAGTAATTACTGCAAAAACAAACTCACAACATCCTCTGGACAAAGGTAATCATTAATATTTTTGCGTGCCCCATTCGTGCCCCATTTTTTAACCACCCATATTCTTAAATAAATTCAAATAATCGCTATCTATCTGCATACCAATAACTTACCCATTTCGCAAGACCATCCAAAACCGCCGCAACTAATCCCGAGCGGATCACCAACAAAAAACAAACTCAAAATCATCTGAAAGCTTGCTTTCAAGGGGTTTTGAGTTTGTTTTTTGTTGTAATGATGGCCCGTGGCAGGGCCAGGGGTCATCATACAAATATGGCTTGAGAATCAAGGCATATTTGGTGATAACTCCGAGCAAAGTGCTTGGTGATAACTCCGTGGAAAAGGGGACAGTCCCCTTTTCCACCTCAGGCTTTCTCTGCCGGAACCTGAATTATAGTCAGCCACTTCTCCGGGTCTTCCTGATTCCAGATACCGTCCACATAGACAGCGC
>JBGUIZ010000019.1:0-3643 GCA_045113495.1 Bacteroidaceae bacterium | reverse complement strand
TGCTTCAGCTATCAGAAACAGGGCGACAACGACTCCTTTATCTACTGGGCCAGTCAGCTGAATTACCGTTATCCTATGGATGGCGAGATAGTTGCTAATCTCATACTCGCACATGTCAAAGCCCAACAACCGCAAAAAGGTATTATCCATGGAATGATATACAGCCAGAGGGATTCCACAAACATCCTCGTGAACAGGGCGCTGGCCGATGCATGGTTCATCAATCGTGATTTCACGGCGGCTGCCAAGTTATATAATCGACTACTGGAGCAGGGTGACTCTACCTTCAATACCTTGTATTCCGCAGGTATGTGCTATGCTCAGATCGAAGACTTGGAACAAGCCTGCCACTATCTACAGTTGGCTTTTCTGATGAGTGGCATGCAGCACTACGGCTGTGCCTACCGTCTTGGAGTGGTCTGCATCGACACAAAGCGCTATCCTGAGGGGCTTGGCTATCTCGATCTTGCCAAACAACTGATGCGCCCCGACACCACTATTATGAAGGCCATTACACTCTCGCAAGGCGAGGGCTACTACATGACACAACATTACGATGAGGCCGTCACGGCGTGGAAGGAACATCTCACCTATAACCCGACCTCCATCGCCACCTATTATAATATTGCCAATGCCTACGCCTATCTCATCAAAGACAGTAAGCAGGCTGAATCTTATTATCGCCAGTTCCTTGACCTCGCCCGTAAGGAGGAGAACCCTACAGATAAACTCAAGGAGATGATCAAGTGTGCAGAGGACATGATAAAGGAATTTGACTTGAGTAGAAAACTATCACAACAAAACAAGCAATGAACAAGAAAAGTATTATTACAATAATGCTCGCCCTCGTCGCAATGGCGGGGTGGGCTCAGACTGATAGTACATCCATTAATAACGACTCCATTACCTGGAATCAGGAATTAGAAGGCGTTACCGTTAAGGCGCAGCGGCAATTAATAAAACAGGACATCGATCGCATAGGTTACGATGTCCAGGCGGATGAAGAGTCAAAAACACAAACCGTGCTTGATATGTTGCGCAAGGTGCCGATGGTAACCGTTGATGGTGAAGATAATATAAAGGTTAAAGGAAACAGCAATTTTAAGATATACAAAAACGGTCACCTTGATCCCAGTCTTTCCAAAAACGCCAAGGAAATCCTAAAATCCATGCCTGCTTCTATGGTAAAACGTATCGAGGTTATCACTGACCCAGGAGCCCGAGAAGATGCCGAGGGCGTGAATGCCATTCTGAACATCGTCATGATGGATGGCCGTAGCTTTAATGGTGTCACTGGAGGGGTAAACCTCTCTTACAGCACCACAAAAGCACCCAGTATCAGTGGAAACATGACGACACAATTCGGTAAGGCGATTCTATCCATTGACGCTGGTTATAACAAAATGACGGAAAAGAGTTCCCAAAGTATTCGAGACATGGAACGCACCTATCTGGAATCGGGCAGAACGATGAAATCACATTCGGAAGGCTCTAACCCAGGCGACATTTTCTACACAGACCTTAGTGCCAGTTACGACATTGATACGCTCAATCTGATATCTGCATCGTTCGGAGGCTATTTCTATAAGATCAATGTTCAAGGCGGTGGCCCAACAACGATGTACGATACCAATCAACAACCTCTCTATAGTTACAACGAGCATTACTGGATGCCTGGCTACAAACATCATTCATGGAATGGACGATTGGACTATGAACACAAGACCAACTGTGAAGGCGAGAAACTGACTCTATCCTATATGCTTGCCCTGACTCGTCAGCATACAGAACAGGAAAGTAATTTTACTGAGATTGTCGGTAACCCTTTCAGTTATACAGGCTATCTTATCAACAGCAAGGAGAACTTTACGGAACACACCTTTCAGGCAGACTATGTCAGGCCGCTCTGGAAAGGACATAAGTTAGAAGTAGGCGGAAAGTATATTGAGCGCCACAACAACAGTCATTCGACTCAGTCGTTTATCCAGTCGCCTCAGCCACCGTCTCTTGATACAGAGTTTGAACATACCACACAGGTGGCAGCCATATATACTGACTACCAGCTGACATTAGGCAAATGGTCTACCCGTGCAGGATTACGCTATGAATACAGTTATATGAAGGCTCATTATCCTGACGGAAAGAGTACAGACTTTAGTGACCAGTTGAACGACTGGGTACCTCAGGCCAGCATCAAGTATCAGATTAACGATGCCAACTCACTGAAACTGAACTACACCACCAGCATCTCCCGCCCTGGTATTTCCTATCTGAATCCTGCTGTCTCTGAAAGTCCTGAAGGGTTTAACTTCGGAAACGACCATCTGACCAGTTCACATCAACAGTCCCTAACCTTATTATATATGTATGTCTCGCCCCGCCTGACGTTACAACTAGCACCTATGTACCGATTCTACGATGGTGGTATTAGCGATAGCCGTTATGTCAAGAACAATAAAATCTACTGCACTTACGATAATATCGAACGCTTACGTCGTTATGAAGTGGAAACCTATCTGCAATGGAAACCTTTTGACAAGACAACCGTTGTCTTCAACGGAAATTTCCGCCATGACTGTTATAAGAATCCCAGCCTGCAATTAGAAAATTCCGTTTGGAGTGGATTCTATTATGCGTCCTTAACACAGAAACTCCCATGGAAACTGAGGCTGACCATTAGTAGCTACGGACAAATTGGTCATGAAGCTTATGATGTCTATGACTACTCCAGATCTTGGTTCAGCTATAGTGCTGCCTTGCAACGCTCCTTCCTCAAGGAAGACCGTCTGACATTACGCCTCTTTGCCAATATGCCCTTCAACAAGTATTACCATAACGAGTCTGTCACCTATCAGGGTGATTATACAGGATTCAGAAAGAATGATTACCTTGGGCGCAGATTCCAAATCAGTCTTTCCTACCGTTTTGGTAAGCTCAAAGCCAGTGTCAAGAAAACCGAGACCACCATTGAGAACAGCGATGTGGTAGGCGGCATCACTAAAGGACAATAATCAAAGTAATAAGAAATCTCTAAAACGAAACGAATATGAAAACAATGAAACTTTGGAGAATCGCATTTATGATGCTTGCTGCTTTCTCCTTCGCCTCTTGCAGCATGGATAGTAATGAACCCGAAAAGCCCTTTACTGTTTGTCCCGTGGAGCAGGCCAAGTTCTTCGCCTGCGAAACGAGCGGCGAGACAAGGGGCGCGACTGCCACAATCGACACTCTCTTCACCGAAGACGATATCGAGTGGTTCAATATTAGTACGCGAGAAATCCGCTTCAAGAAGCAGGACGAGCAGCTTTTCAATAAGCTGATGAAGAACTATCATAAAGAGGGACTGGAGTTCCGCCTTGGCGAGAACGTCTTGTTCGAGGTCAGCCGTTTTGTGTCCGACTTCGACAGCCGCATCTTCTACGACCTTGTTCTGCACTATTCTTTGATTGGCGAGGACGAAGGCAATCCCCGCTACTACCTGCACGACTGCTACCCAGCACAGTTCATCAACGACGAGCGTACGCAGGCCAACATCAAGAAGAATGCCATGCAGTGGGAGACCTTTACCAAGTATCTTGAGAGCAAAGGCAAACTGAAGAAATAAACGAACATGAACAAGAAAAGTATTATCACCACACTGTTT
>JBGUIZ010000018.1:0-38842 GCA_045113495.1 Bacteroidaceae bacterium | reverse complement strand
CACCCGGAGATGCTGCTTGGGGAGTTCATACAGATATTCCATCCGGAGATGAGCTACCCGCACCTGTTCTATCAGCCGCTGGCTGAGTAAAGCTCTTAGCAGCCCAGGATAAGACGGGCAATGGTACGGTCAACCGATGCCTTGTACTTTCTTGACCAGGTACCGCCTATAGACATGAGATACTCCACCTCAGTTACGGGAAGTATGTTATTGCCGTCAGCCTCAGCAGAGAACTCTGCATTAAGGTGAGCCAGGTTGCAGGCTGTCTTTATGAACATCTTCATATCGTCAGTGCAGCCGGTAAAAACTATAGTCTCGCCGCGACGGAAATCCTTTACCATAAGACCGTACGCGAGCTTGCGCACCTGATCCTCAAATACTCTGGGAGAAACCTTCATCCAGGTACCGTCTACAGGGGCCATCGGCTTAACATCACCTATCAGTGACTTAAGTGCTGACTGGTTGCAGTCAAATGAACAGATTGTGGTCATATCTAAAACGTTTTGTTTGCTATTATTTTCGCCACAAAGTTATATTTCATATCTGATGGGTGAAAATTTAAGGGATGCATAGCCCCTTGAAGTGACTAAACGGGATATTCGGGGGTTAAAAACGGAATATAGGGGTGAAATCAGAGTGAAAATAAATTCGCCCCATGATGACAGGGATTAAATTTTACCCCTATATTTGCATCGGCAACATATATAACAACGCGTATGCACAAAATTCCGGATTCTTATTTCAAGGGCTCAATCATTGCAATCTACGTATTGCTCATACCTATGTATGCATTCTTTTTCCTGGTTGGAGCACGCCCTTTCCACCTGGATGATTTCATGATGGTGACACAGAACCAGCTTGCTTTCAGGGCAGCCATCATGGCATCGATAGAACTCGTGGTAGTACTTATAAGCCGTCTTATCATGCTTCTTGTACGGAGCAAGAAAGAGCTCACCTATACAGGATTTGTGATATGGGAGCTTATGGAGGGACTCTCCATAACCATGTTCTGCGCACTGTTCGTATGGCTCATGGACAAACGCACAATGGCTTACATGGATCTTGTACCCAAGATGTTCCTTATTACATTCTCCATCCTTCTGTTCCCTTATGTAATTGTGGCTTTATGGTCAGAAGTCAAGGACCGTGAGACACGTATCGCAAAAAACAAGATAACGATAGAGAAATACGCATCGGGACAGATAGGACGAGAGGACAGTACCCTGCCCTTCCTGGATGAAAAGAAGGCGCTTAAACTGGCTGTAACGGCAAATGCCATACTTTACGTGGAGGCGGCCGACAACTACGTGAATATCTGCTATCTCAACAACGACAAACTGATAAGATACCCTCTTCGCAGTTCCATGCGCTCCATAGAGCAGATCTGTGAATCAAACAACATAGTTCGCTGTCACAGATCCTATTATGTGAACCTGCGAAAGATTAGGGCCATACAAAAAGGATCAGACGGGCTGTTTGCCGAGCTCACATACGCTGCCGCTCCGCACATACCCGTCTCAACCACCTATTCCGAGACCGTTACCGGTAAGTTCTCAACCCTGACCAATTAAGATTTCTTCCGTTCCAGCTTACCCTTAAGCTCCTGCCCAGCCTCCTTAATGTCACGGGCCATGACGCGTATGTTACGTCGGGTTCGTGCACGCATGGCTATCACGAATTCAACGCCCGGCATCTTGTCCGACCTATACATTCGCTCATAGATTACCAGCGAGAGCATAAAGTAGATTCCTGTAAGGATCCAAAGTGACAGAGTCTCCATCCTTACATCCTGAAGCAAGGCTCCTGCTGTGTTGATGCGGGCAAACCCGTTTATGCCATGGGTGGACGGGAAGAACTGCGCCAACACCTTCCAGAATGCAGGCATGTTTGATGAAGGCCACGATATACCACTCATGAAAATAAGCGGAACCGAAACGAACACAAACAGCAGGAAACATGATTCCCTGTCACGTACAAAGAATGATATGCACATGGCAAAGAAGATGCTGGACAGCAGGAACGGCAATATAAATGCTATCAGCGTAGGCAGCTGCCACAGCTGAGGCATATCAAACATCCACGGAACAAGGCAGAGCACATAAGTAGCAGTGAATCCGTAAACAAGCAGATAAGCCAGGGCCTTGCCTCCCAATACCGTTATGGGATTGTCATACTCATGACCCAGTATCAGCACGCCGGCACGACGACGCTCAGCCTCGGTTCCGGCCAGCATGGACACGCCAAGCACAAGAGTCTGCTGAAGCAACAGGATCAGGATGGCCGGAATAATAAAGGACTGGAATCCGTTGGCGGGGTTGAACATTGTCACATACTCATTCTCAATAGGCATGGTCATGACCTCCTTCTCACGGTCCGATAAGCCCGACAGACGAGTCATTTGTATGTCACGATTCATCTCAAGAGAGACCATGGTACAGCCACTGAGCATTGCCTTGTAATAGAGCAGACCGCTCATATCACAATACAGATTCACGGTAGCCTGTCGGCCACTGACCAGAGTGCTCTCAAACTCAGCAGGTATATGGATCAGGCCATATGCCTTATGACGGTGCATAAGATTGCGCGCCTCCTCCATATCGGCACAGTATGAGATTATCTTAAGGTCCGGAGTGGCGTCACTCTTGCGCAGGAACTCACGGCTCGTTGCGCTACGGCATTCGTCCACAACAACCACAGGTACCTCACGCACAACCTCACCACCGTACAGATAGGCGTAAAGCAACGGATAGAGCAACGGTACTATGATAAAGAATACCATCACACCTATGTCCGATATAGTACTCCGGAGTTCTTTTCCGGCTACGTCAAGCATATCTCTTACCCACATATCATCTTAGATTAAGGCATGTACGTATAATCATATGCAGCTTTACGGAGCATATGGATGTCAATAAGCGGCAACATGGCAATAATGAGCAAAGCCACATAGAACCATGCCGAATAAACCATAGGTATTCCGTGCAGAGCCTGATCCACATATATCAGGAAATAGTATCTGACAGGAAACATATATGAAAGGGCCTGAAGTGCCGGGGGCATACCCATTACCGGGAATGAGAATCCGCTGATAGGTATGGAGAGCACGCCCCAGAGGGTACACAGGCTGAGAGACCATCTCAGTGACGGGATGGCCGATACCATGAACACCGCAAATCCCTGAGAAGCCATAATGAGCAGCTCGGCAGCCAGGAACATAGGCCAGAAGCCGTTGTTATGGGGGAATCCCAACAAGCCGTAGAGCAATATCAGGTATATCAGTGCCATAAGCGTGAACACCATAGTCTGCGGGAACAGCTTGGCGCTTACAGCCTTAAAGACACTGTCATTGGCCATTGACATCCACTCGCGGGCTGTACCGTCCTTGAGTTCCGTATGTATGGAGAAACAGGTCACCAGCAGTATCATAAGTGACAGTACGGCAGGCAGCAGCGTATTGGTAAGATAAATGTTATAGTTGAGCCACGGGTTGCCAAGCGGACGCATATCCATCTGGATGGGCTGCAGGAATCCCATAGCCTGATCCAGGTTTGCACCCTTTGCATACAACACCTCACGTCCCACTGCGGCCGATGCCATAACAGCCATAGTCTTCATATCACGGTACAACAGTGATGCCGGTATAAGGTAGGTACTGTTGGTGTATATGGATATCTTGGGCTGCTGCTGGCTGGATGCCTTCTCCTGAGTTCCCTTAGGGATATAGAAGAAACCGTATATCTCATTCTTCTGCAGAGCCTCACGGGCCTCAGAGAAATTTGCGTACTGCTTTATTATCTCTGTCTGCTGGTAAGAGTCCAGATTACGGAGTATGGAGCGGGATACCGTAGTGTTGTCCTCATCGACCACACCTGCCGGCAGGCTCTGTGGCAGACCCTCACCCATAAGGGTAGTAAAGAACAGGAAGCAGAAAAGCGGCGCAAAGATCATGCTGAGTCCGTAGAGCGGACGCGACTGCATACGCACAATCTCACGTATAGCTATTGCCCAGAATCCTTGCTTAGTTCCACTCATAACTGCTTATTTTCTGTCAATGATAACTGTCATACCGGGACGCAGGTTCTCAACCTTCTCCTGAGGGATGGCACGTACCTCGAAAGTCTTAAGGTCATACTGGCCGTTCACCTTGGTTGCCTTCCAGGCTGCATATGAGCCCAGGTCACGCATGTATGATACCTTAACCTCAATCTTCTTGTCCAGTGCAGGTACGTAAGCTTCACGTACGGCATCCATGGTAAGGTCCTGCAGCAGGTCCTCACGCACGTTGAATGATACCCACATATCATTCATAACGGCTATGTTCATGATGGGGGCGCCGGTACCTACCAGCTCACCTACCATGGGGAATATCTCGCTTACCTCACCGTCAAGTGATGCTGTGAGCACGGTCTCGTCAATGTATGAGTTCACCTCGGCAACAACGCCCTGAGCCTGACGCATCTGGGCTGCGGCCATCTCCTTGACCTCCTCCTCGGCTCCGTTCACGGCCATGTCATACTGTGACTTGGCAGCCTTCTCGGTAGCTACGGCAGCATCATACTGGGCCTTGGCCTCATCACGTTTCTGCTCGCTTACAACGCCCTCGCTGAAAAGGTTCTCAACACGGTTGTATGTCTTCTCATATATTTCCAGACCTGCCTTGGCTTTCTGCCAGATCTCATAAGCGCCCTGGATCTGCTCCTCACGGGCACCCTTCTGGGCCTTGGCGTTCTGGGCGGTAGCTGCACTCAGCACAGCCTCTGCCTGGGCCTGCTTGGCGTTGATATCGGGAGTATCAAGTATAGCCAGTGTATCGCCGGCCTTAACCTGCTGACCCTCATGAACCATGATCTTGAGGATACGGCCCGGAACCTTACTTGAAACGCGATACTCGCTAGCCTCAGCCTGTCCCTGAACAATCTCGGGCTCACGATGTCTGAATGTGTAGATTCCTACCACACATACAATCACAATAACAACTGCAAATGCTGTCAGTGACAGCGCAATGTTCAATTTCTGTGTCTTGTTGTCCATATTATAATATCTTTTATCGTTCTAGAATTGGTTATTTGAGCTGACCTGTTGCCTGGCGCAGATAAACAGTAGCCATTATACGGTCAATACGTGCGTCAATCTCCTCGGAATGAGCCTTGAGCCATGCGGTTTGTGCAGCCAGCACAAGTGATGACTCCACAACACCCTCCTTGAATCCGATGTTAGCCACACGCAGGTTCTCATTGGCGTTCTCCATATTCTTGAGAGCCATCTCCAGGCGGGAATCGGCCTCGGCAATCTTCTTCTCATACTGGTTCACCTGCAGTGATACCTTACCGCGGGCATCCTCCAACTGATACTGAGTGATTATCTTGTCGGATTTGGCACGACGGTACTTGTTCATACCCTCACCAAAGTGGTAGATGGGAATCTTGGCAACCAGGCCCACGTTCCACATTCCGTGAAAATCATTCGATATACCGTTGCTTGCCGACGGATTGGTAACCAGATAGTTGCCCATAAGAGCAACTGTAGGCAGATAATCGGCACGTACAATCTTTGATTTCATATCGTACATATTTACGGCCAGCTGAAGGCTCTTGAGTTCCGGACGGTTCTCATAGAGATCCTCCTGAGTATATGTAACCACATCCTCCGGAATGACAAGCGTCTCATTCATCTCATCCTTAAGCATTATTTCGCTGTCCAGAGGCATACCGCACAGCTGGCAGAGCAGCATCTTGGAGAGCACAAGTCCGTTCTGGGCCTTTATCTGCGTCATCTCGGCCTCATTCAGCTTAACCCTTACGGAGAGTTGGTCCGATGCAGTCGCAACGCCCTCATTCTTCATTATCTCAACGTTGCTGTCCATCTGACGCAGCAGCTCCACATACTGCTCGGTAAGACGCAGCTTGTTGGCTATTGACACGATCTGCCAGTAAGCCTCATCGACCGTAACCAGCACCTGCTGGTCCTCACCGTTGAGCTGGGTCTCGGCCAGCTCCTTGGCATATGCCGTCACCTTATTATATGCACGTATCTTACCGCCCACATACAAGGGCTCCTCGACCGTGATCATACCCACATAGACATTCTGGATATCAACTGACATATCCTCTGACAGCTCCTTGCCTATCTGGTTGAGCGCGCCCTCGACATCGGCCGTAGTCATCTTGTTCTGAACATAATTCATCACATCCTTTACAGTCTGGTCAGTACCGTAAAGCCTCAGGAAAGCCGGGTCGGTAAGAAGACTGTTCACGACTCCGTTTGTGAGTTTGGTACCCATATTGGAGAGTGATGCGCTCTGATTCTCTGTAATAAGATTTAGATTCTCGCTGTTATGCAGGTAGAGACCGGTTGCCGATATTTTGGGAAGATAATTGGCAAATGCTGCCTTGCTGTCATACTCGGCGGCTGTAACCTTCTCCTGCGCAATCTTTGACTGACCGTTGTTCTCCAATGCCATGGATCGGCACTCATCGAGTGACAGAACCCTCTGGGCTTCGGCCCGTCCGTTTACAAGCATCAGAATGGTAATTAACGCAATTAGAATCCGATTAGATTGTTTCATATAGTCTTGCTTTTTAAATATCACTTATGTTTTCAATGCAAAAGTAGTGCCGTTTATTGTTCCTGATGTAATCTTTTTTTACACTTTTTGTATCTATTGGTCGAATATACCAACAAATAGGTATTATATTTAACAAAATCGTATTACTTTTGGCGCAAAGATAAGAAGCCGCAGATGGAATCATACTCAGAAACACTCATAACACCGTCACGAATCAAGCAGATGATACCTTCAGGTATATCGCTGGGAATTGGTGACGATTTCTTTATTTCACGTCTGCAGGAGAAGCCCCAATACGTGTATCTGAGCTATCCCTTCAGGGTTGACTGCTACATGGCTGCCTATTGTGTCGAGGGCTCCGTAAAATGCTCCGTCAACCTTACTGATTACCATCTCACCACAGGTACCCTTCTTATCATTACTCCCGGCAACATCGTCAAGATAACTGAGTCCGATGATTCGGACCAGAAACTCCGCGTAACGCTCATCTGCGCCTCCACCTCTTTTATATCGGGCATAGGAATCAATCCCAGCAAGTTCCTGATTGAGGCCATGGAGGTACTCAGAGACCCGTGCATCCACCTGTCGGAAGATGAGACGGAAATGCTTCATAAGTATGTCAATCTGGCACTCGATATCACCAAGACCAATCCGCAGTTCGTACATGAGAGCATAGCCGGTCTGGTGTCATCGGTATTCTATCAGTTTGCCGGATTCCTGGCCGATTCCAAACGGCGTCAGGACATGGAGTCACCCGTGCGCACCACCCGTCACCGCCAGATGCTGGAGCAATTCATCAAACTGGCCGTGAATGACCATGCAAAGGAGCACCTTGTAGGATATTATGCCGATAAGATGTGCGTAACGCCCAAGTATCTCTCCAAGATCGTAAAGGAGGCTAGCGGACGTTCCGTCCCGGATTGGCTCAGCGAGCTGCTCATTCTTGACGCAAAAAACATGCTTCGGCACACTGACATGACAATCAAGGAGATTGCGGCCAGACTCAACTTTCCAAGCCAGTCATTCTTTTTCCGCTTCTTCAAGAATCACACCGGTCAGACCCCTACCCAATACAGAGAAGAATGACCCAATAGGGACAGTCCCCCTGTGCCGTTTTTTAAAATGGCACAGGGGGACTGTCCTTATTGGGTTAAGAACAGAATTCATAGTTTGTCAAGTTTTTGTTTATTTTATAAACTTAAGTATATTTGCAGTACAATAAATAAAAGGACCAACTTAATTATATCAATTATGAAATCCAGATTTTTTATTCCATTGCTGTTTGTTGCAGCAGGACTGTTTGTTTCATGTAATGATGAAAATGATGATGAAACAATTGACGCTATCGTTGAAGGTTTAATCCAAAAGGCTCAGAACCTGAAAGAAAACACCTATGTAGTACAAGCCATTGGTGCCGATGAAAAGACCTACCCTCTTTCTCAGGAGGATTCCCAATGGTACATAGGCCGAAGCCAGACTGACCGCACCCAACAGGCCATCAAGGTTAACCTGATGGATGAGGATCCAGAACAGAGCACCATGGGTTGGGGAATGTTTGAGTTGCCGATGGAAATTGCAAACCAGCTCACCACCATCGATCAGACATTTTATAATAAGTATGCTTGGTCATACGGAAAATTCGGAACACTCAGGACAGGAAAAGATGTGAATGTTCGTATGGGAAAAGGTGGAAACGTGAAACTGGACGGCAGCAGCCGTATCTGGCTGAAGGAAAAGGCCGGAAGCAAAGGCGGCTATTCAGGCCAGTATCAGTTCATGTTCGCATTCGTCTTTGAAGCAACGACATGGGACAGTCAGTCAAAGACAGAGGTTTCCGACGGCGAATACATCATATACGGCAATGCCATTATTGAAGAGTATTTTCCTGAACTTGACTGGTTCCAAATAGAACCTCCAACTGATTGGGTTAAGGTTGGCAGTTCTGTAATCCTTGATGCCGATTGGACAGACGGTGCAGATTTTGACTGGAGTAAAGTAAAGCTTATCGGCCAGACTCTGGGCTATAGTAGTAGCGACGATGTTGACGAAGGTTATTTCAGTTGGGATGCCCAAACGCAGA
Organism: Bacteroidaceae bacterium; assembly: GCA_045113495.1. Classification (GTDB taxonomy): domain Bacteria; phylum Bacteroidota; class Bacteroidia; order Bacteroidales; family Bacteroidaceae; genus Colenecus. Next base: position 30,197 of record JBGUIZ010000018.1, on the reverse strand, counting down.
CACTCACCTCTATAAAATCAGCCGGAAACGGTGACGTCTATCTAAAATTTGCCTATGAGGGCACAAACATGAAAGCCTCCTGTCAGATAGCTACAGGTGAGGGATGGAATTATACATCGTTTACTCTTTCCCCGGAATATCTTGTCATGGGCGACTGGGCTTATCTGCCGGTTTCAGTTAACACCTATGCTCCCACAAATCTGGTTTGGCACAATGAATGCCTGGAAGTTGATCCCGAATCGGATCCTGACGAGAACTTCTATTATTACAAAGGATATATGGGTAAGTACAGTCCCAAGCCCGGCAATTACAATATAAGGTTACGGGTTAAAAGCAACCACGATGTAGGTTGTGTCATACCCATCAGAGTGGTTGAAGGAGACACCCCGTCCTCTTTCCAGATACTTCCGGAACAAGGCGGTACCGTAGGCTATAGCATGGGATTGGAACTCTCAGTACGCACCACACCTGAAGACTGCTACTGGAACTGGTCCGATGTGGAACTAATGCCAGGATATGATGACTTGATATTTACCGGATTAGGCGGCAGGGACGATCATCCAAAGCTCCGCACAAGCAAAAGTCACGATCCGGCAGTAATGGGTGTTCAGGTTGGTTTCCGTCTTAAGTATGACCATAGCAAGAAATGTTTCATTTATGTAACTCTTGATTAAAATATTATCTTTGCCCCTGTTATGGAAGAAAACTTTGATGCCCTCCAAGTGATTGCCAGTACCAGGGGCAAGGTTGATATGGACAACACCCCCACGGGAGAGAATATCTTTCTCCTGTGGGGATTGTTGACCTCAGTGTTTATTCTGCTGCAGTTTATTCTGTGGGAGTGTCTGCACCAGTCTTGGTGCATGTGGGTATGGCTTGCAGCCGTGATAATCGGTTGGCCGTGGATGATTGTTCTCATACGACGTGACCATGACCGCACCCATCGCCGCACACATGAGTCAAAAATAATTCTGGACCTTTGGATCTTTATAGGAGTATTATGCGCAATGGGCGGACTCGCTCTGGGTTTTGCCGATCTTTTTGAGAGTCTGGCGATGCCTCTTATAGGACTTCTGATTGGAATAGGTGCTTTTGTTTCTGGCCAAGTCATCCGTTTTCGTCCCAAAACAATTGGCGGAATTATAGGCGCTACAATAGGACTGCTGTCATTTACACTTCAGTGTGACCTTTGGACCTGGCAGATGCTTACACTCTCACTGGCATCGGTTGTAGCTTTAGTAATACCCGGATTTTTATATAAGAAAAGTATCAGAAATGGAGTTTAAAGACCTTGATCCGTTACTCCACAACGAGCTTCGCCTGAAAGTGATGGCGGCACTTGACTCGCTGGATGATGCTGACTTTGTGTACCTTAAGGAACTTACCAAAGCAACATCCGGCAATCTGAGTGTCCAACTGTCAAATCTGGAGGAAGCCGGTTACATCAACGTCTACCGTAGCGGCGGAGGGCGTAGCTCTCATACCATCTGTCGCATCACAGACAAAGGGTCTATGGCATTGCAGCACTATCAGCATGCCCTCCTTTCCTATTTTCAGAAAAAATAAGAGCAAATAAGGCCGATGCCGATGCCAACGCTGACATTGATGAGTTTGGCTTTAATGAATGCGCCACGGCTCTGGGCCAGCAGAGGCAGTGATGCGTGACCGTCCTGGCTTATGCAGCTGGCCATCAGGACAGGCAGCGGAACCACACCTGCCGCATAGAGTGACACGAATACCAGATGCGGCCCCGACTCCGGGATTATACCCACCGCAGCCGCCAGCAGAATCATAAGGATCGTATTGTCACTCACCCATGATGCAATGTCAAAATATGACATCAGCACACCTATTATCACTATTGTACCCAGTGTCCACAGGAATATGGAGAGCAGGTGGTGGCACACTATATGCTCCCACAGATGCTCCTCGACAAAATGGTCTCCCGCAAACAGCAGCATACCCAGCACTGCAAGGCTCAGAGCTGCGAACAGCCAGTACATCCAATCCTCGGACAGCAGGTTGAACCCGGACACCGCGTCATCGGCACCAGCCTCGTCACCCTCCAGCCATCCGGCCAGCAGGGCGCCGATGAATACCACCACGCCCAGGAATATAAGTATACGTTTCCAGCCGAAATGACGGCTGTGATGATGCTCATGTTCCACCCCACGGTCCTCATCATGCACATGCATAGAGTGACAGCCGTCATACTTGCTGCGGAAGAGGTCCACCAGCAGGCCCACTGCCACCGCTATCACGAACAGTATCAGGAATATCCACGCCGAACGCCCCGGGAACATGGCCAGCATCACGAACGCCTCATCGCCCGATGACGCAATCATCATGGCAATCAGTGCGCCAAAGCTAATAAGTCCGTGGGTATAAAGAGATACTGACGCGAATCCGCCCATGCATCCGGGTACGGCACCCAACGCAGCCGACAGCAGAACCTGCCCCACACGGTGGTTCTTAAGCCCGCTGAACATACGACCGCTGGAACGCACATTGAAAACCTCAATGAGCATCATCATTATCACCACCAACCCTGTAACAAGGATGGCAGTACGCAGCGAATCGGTCAGAATCTCAACAATCATTTATTGGAACAGATACTGTGCAAACTCATGCAGTGACTTGCGCCAAACCTGCCACTCATGATCGCCGGGATATGAGTTGAACTTGACATCCACACCGCCGTCACGCATCTTCTGCACGATATTGCGGGTATACTCAATGCGCGGATCCTGCTCACCGCAGCTCAAGAAGAACACGTCAAACTGCTTGTTGAAGTTCTGGGTATCGGACAGCATACCCGGACACTCTGCCTCCAGGTCAAAGTTGGCTGCACCAGAGATGCCGCCGAACATACCGGTTGAGAACACGCCCACGTTGGCAAAGACCTCCGGGTCACGCAATCCTATGTAGAATGACTGTCCGCCACCCATGGAGAGTCCGCACATGGCACGGCTCTTACGGTCCTTCTTGACGCGATATGTCTTCTCTACAAAAGGAATCACATTATCAATAAGTTCTGAGCGGAAAGTCTGCATACCCTGCCAGCTGTAACCGCCGCCCATGCCGCCGCTCCTGGAAGAAACATTACTGTTGGAACTAACAATAATCATGGGAACAGCCTTGCCTGCAGCAATCAGGTTATCCATGATCATGGCAGTACGTCCCTGCTCCATCCAGCCGCGATGGTCCTCACCGCCTCCGTGCTGGATATAGACTACGGGATAATCCTTCTTGCCCTCATTGTAGCCGGCAGGAGTATAAACCATGAGCGGACGCCATGCCTCCTCCACATTAGAGTAGTAATAGACTGTATTGACCTCACCGTGCGGCACATCCTGAATCTCAAAATCATCCATTCCAACCTCAGGAATCTCTATGGCGCTTGACCATCGGCTGCATCCGTAGAAACTACGGCTGGCGGGATCGGCCACTGACACATTGTCAACAATAAGATTATAGTAGTGGAATCCGGGAACCTGCGGTTTGGTGGTAACGGTCCATGCACCGTTCTCTCCCTTGTTCATGTCATACTTGGTACCGCCCAGGTCAATCTGCACATTCTGGGCCTGCGGAGCCTGAACGCGGAACATCACGCTGCCGTCGGCCAGCACACGCGGATAAGAGTTGCGGTTAATGTTGGTAACGGGTGAGTAAGAACCCTCAGGGAAGCTCTCCATGCGGGGTCTCTGAGCGGCTGCATAGCTGCACAACAAAGCCGCAAACATGACGGCCATAATCTTAGAAGTTCTCATAATTACAATTGGTTATGTCTGTTCTTTAATAGCACGTAAAGTATCACCGGAGCACCTATAGCCGGCGTGATGGCATTGAGAGGAATGAGTCCGCGGTTTCCGGGAATGGAACTGAGCACGTTGCAAAGCAGCGCAATCACGGCTCCGCACAGTATCGTGACCGGCATCAGGCTGCGGTGGTTGCTTGACTTAAGCAGCATTCGCCCTATATGCGGGACGGCCAGACCTATAAACGACACCGGGCCGCAGTATGCGGTGATGATAGCCACTAGCAGACTGGTTGAGAGCAGCAGCCAGTTACGTGTACGTATAATGTTTATACCCAGATTCTCGGCATACATATCGCCCAGCAGCAACGCATTGAGCGGTTTGATCAGCACCACGGCTATAAACAGGCCCAGCGCCACGACCATGGAGTACAGCGGCAGCTGCCCCAGAGAGACACCTCCAAAATTACCCATACCCCACATGGTATAGGAGTGCACGCCCTCGGCCGTAGAGAAAAAGTTGAGCAATGAAATCAGGGCCGATGCCAGATAACTCACCATGATACCCATGATAAGCAGCATTACCGGGCTCTTGAGCTTTGTTGACAGGTAAAGCACCAGCGCGGTAACTGCAATGGCTCCCGCAAACGCACCTATTATGACCGATACGGACCCGCCCAGCGTGAGGTTACCCATCTTGAGGTTTCCTCCGAACATGAGCATCACCAGTGCCACACCCAGTCCTGCGCCTCCGTTTATGCCCAGTATGTCAGGTCCTGCCAGAGGATTTCGGAATGCAGTCTGCAGCATCAGGCCCGATGCAGCCAGCGACGCTCCCGCCAGTAGTGCAGTAACGGCAGCCGGCAAGCGTGACTCACGGATAATGAAATCCCAGCTCTCACGACTGGCACCTCCTCCCGTAAGTGAAGCTATCACATCCCTGAGCGGAATATGCACCGTACCCCAGCAGATATTGAGGAAAAACAGCACCAGCACTGCCGCAACAAGTGCTACAGTCAACAATCCGGTTTTTCTCTTCACTCCTGTCATCTCTCTGTAATTTCTCACAAAAAGAATCAAAGAACTTCTTTTAAAAACTATCTTTGCCTTCCGTATTGAAAATTACTTACCTAAAACAAATACAGTTATGAAGAAATCTATCATTGCAGTAGCAGCATTAGCACTGCTTGCAGGCATCACTGCCTATGCACAGTTCGGATTCGGCGCTCCCCAGCAGCAGAACGGTGAGCCTAAGGCTCCTGAGCTTGAGTATGTTGTACGTCTTAACGTTACACTGGGTCAGGCCTATTCATCGGGCGATAACGGCAAGGGTACCCGCACCATCATCCCCATCACCGGCGGTACTTTTGAGGGTCCAAACATCAAGGGTGAGGTTCTGCCCGGCGGTGCTGACTATCAGCTGGCTGTTGACGGCCGCAATGAGGTTGAGGCTATATACTGCATCCGTACCGATGACGGCGTAACTATCCATGTCCGCAACAACGGTATCATCAAGATGGGTGGCCAGGGTGGCATGTATTTCCGCTGCGCTCCCAAGTTTGAGGCTCCCAAGGACAGCAAGTACGCCTGGATGAATGAGTGCCTGTTCCTTTGCCAGCCGGGATTCGGCGGCGCTGGCGGCGGCATAACCCTCGACGTCTGGAAAGTAAAATAAGAACTCTCTATTGAAACTGCTGCTCGTGTAGCAGAAATTCAGAAGATATAGGTCTGAGGGCCTAAGGGTCTTCAGGACAATGCCCTCCCACAACAAACAGTAACGATTCCGAAACAAAGGAGTAAACTCCAAGTTCCAGAATCGTTACTTTTTGTCGCGGGCCCCTCCCACTGGTCACGCGTGGGTGCGAGAGTCCTGTAGACCCTTAGGCCCTCAGACCTATATCTTCTGAATTTCTCAGTTCAGTGCACTGAACAACTTATCCAGGGCGGCTTCGGCATTGCCGGCGGACTCATCAAGCAACTGGACGAACTTGGAGCCTATGATTGCTCCGGCGGCGTGGTCCTGGGCGGCCTTGAGGGTCTGGGCGTTGCTGATGCCGAATCCTACCATACGCGGGTTGCGCAGGTTCATGGCATCGATGCGGCGGAAATACTCCTGCTTGGCATCGTCAAAATTCTGCTGGGCTCCGGTGATGGAGGCGCTGCTCACCATGTAGATGAAGCCATCGGTGTGCTCATCGATAAAACGTACGCGCTCGGCCGATGTCTCGGGCGTAATGAGCATGATTACACGGAGGTCATAACGGTCTGCGATGGGCTTGACAGTCTCCAGATAGTCCTTGAAAGGCAGGTCAGGGATGATCATGCCGCTCACTCCGCTCTCCACGCATGACTTGCAGAACTCCTCAATGCCGTAATGCAGTATGGGGTTGAGATAGCCCATGAGAATGAGCGGAATCTCTACCTTATCCTTGATTTCGAAGAGCTGACTGAACAGCTTGCGCAGAGTCATGCCGTTCTTAAGGGCCTTGGTGGCGGCAGTCTGGATGACCGGACCGTCTGCCAGCGGGTCACTGAACGGAATACCCACCTCAATGAAATCAATGCCGCGTTTCTGCATAGCCAGGATTACCTGACCCGTACCGTCAAGTGTAGGAGCACCGGCACAGAAGTAGAGACTAAGCAGCTTGCGGTCTCCACGGTCAGCAAATACTTTATTTATCTTGTTCATGAGTTTTTAGTTTTTAATCTGTGATAAGAATGATTTGAGGCTCTCCACATCCTTCAAGGCAGGAGCTGTCTCAAACCGGCTGTTAAGGTCTATACCCTCCATCATGGGATGATTGAAAGCGTTGATACGCGCAGCATCCTCCGGTCCTATCCCGCCGCTCAGAATGAACGGAACCGTTCCGCGGTAAGAGTTCAGGATGCTCCAGTCAAACTGCACCCCGTTTCCGCCCGCAAGCTTGGCCTTGGTGTCAAACAGGAAGAATTCAACCATACCAAAGTAGGCCGATGCCTTATCCAGGTCCTTGTCCGATGCAATACTAAGCGCCTTCACAACGGTGATTCCGGGGCATAGTGCACGTATGCGCCCTATGTAACGCGGATCCTCCCCGCCGTGCAGCTGAACAATCTCCAGCCCGAACTGCTTGACCCTAAGGCTTACCGTAAGAGGATCCTCATCCACGAACACGCCCACGCGCTTTACATCCTTAGGCAGATATGAGGGCAGCGTCTCCACGTTGCGTGATGAATGGCCGTAGAATATGAATCCCATCCAATCCACGCCCAGTGACTCCACCGCACGGATATTATCCGCATCACGCATGCCGCAAACCTTTACTATCATGACTTAAGGCTTTTAATGAATCCGGCCAGGGCCTGACCGGGATCAGCTGTTTTCATAAAACTCTCACCTATCAGGAAACCGCGGAATCCGGCCTCACGCAAGGCAGCAATGGTCTCCGGATTGGAAATTCCGCTCTCACTCACCTTGACGGCACCGGCCGGCAACATTGAAGCCAGACGGAATGAGTTCTCAACATCAGTCACAAAAGAGCCCAGGTTACGGTTGTTGATGCCGCACATATCGGGCTCAAGGGCAGCGTACTCAAGCTCCGGCTCGGAGTGCATCTCAAGCAGCACCTCCAGGCCCAGCGAGTGAGCCTTATCCATCAGCTCACGGCAACGCTCCTTGGTAAGACAGGCGGCAATCAGCAGTACGGCCGATGCCCCGCAAAGCGCAGCCTGATAGAGCTGGATCTCATCAATCACAAAGTTCTTGTAGAGGATAGGCAGAGTCACTCCGCTCTTACGGGCCTCACGGATAAAGTCATCACATCCTCCAAAATAGGATTCATCGGTAAGGATGCTCAGGGCAGCCGCTCCGTTCTGCTCATATGACAACGGAATGATGTCAGGGCGGCCGTTCTCCTTTATCCAGCCCTTTGAGGGTGAGCGGCGCTTGAACTCGGCAATGATGCCGGTCCCGGAGGCAAGCAGCGCCTGCTTCATAGAGGGCTTGGCAGCCTTAAGGAGCGCATTCTCACGCTGCTTGTTCTCTACTATCTCCTGCAGGATATCCTTCATGGCTTGATTAAGAGTTCAGTTCCACAAACTTCTTGAAAGTACGCAGGGCAGCGCCTGAGTCTATGCTCTCGCGGGCAATCTCAATGCACTCCTCAATGCTCTTCTGTCCCTTCTCAAGCACCTGTATGCCGAATGCGGCATTTGCCAGAACAATGTTCTTCTGTGCGGGCAGGGCACGGTTCTCAAGCACTGAGTCAAAGATCTGTGCAGCCTCCTCCTCAGTGGCACCACCAACCAGTTCCTCAGGCTTGGCAATGCTGAACCCCAGGTCGGCAGGGCTGAACACACGCTCGTAATTTGCGGTGGTAACCTTGAAATCACCGGTGAGTGAGATCTCATCATAACCGTCAATGGAGTTCACAATACCGTAGTCGATACCCAACTTCTGATAAACCTGATGGTAAAGACGCATCTGATCCAGGTTAGCAACACCCAGAAGCTGGCACTTGGGCTGGCTGGGGTTCACGATGGGACCCAGCAGGTTGAATATGGTGGGGAACTGCAGAGCCTTACGGATGGGGCCCACATACTTCATGGCGCTGGCAAACAGTTGTGCATGCAGATATACAATGCCTGCCTCATCAAGGCTGCGGTTCAGACGGTCAATATCACTGGTAAACTTGATGCCGTGATGCTGGATCACGTTGCTGGCACCGCTTACAGATGTAGCTGCGTAGTTACCGTGCTTGGCAACCTTGTAACCTGCACCTGCAATCACAAAGCATGAAGTGGTAGAGATGTTGAATGTGTTCTTGCGGTCACCGCCGGTACCAACCACATCAATGTAACGGTCGCAGTCAAGGATGGCAGGGACGCCTGTCTCCAGGATACCGTCACGGAATCCAAGCAGTTCATCTACAGTTACGCCGCGCATCTGCAATGCGGTAAGCAGAGCTGTAATCTGCTCAGTGGGATACTCGCTGTGTGTAATACCTATCAGGATCTGTTTCATCTCCTCACGTGTAAGGTACTCATGGTTGAGGAGCTTCTGTAAAATCTCTTTCATAAGGCTATATGGTTTTAAAGTTCTAAGAAATTCTTGATAATGGTACGTCCCTGGGGAGTAAGCACGCTCTCAGGATGGAACTGGATGCCATGAATAGGGAAATCGCGGTGACGCATGGCCATGATCTGTCCCTCTTCACTCATTGCAGTCACCTCAAGGCATGAAGGCAGCCCCTCATTGGCAACCACCCATGAGTGATATCGTCCCACCGTAATCTCCTGCGGAAGCCCTTTGAATATGGGGTCCGATGCCGCAATCTTGCAGGGAGTGGCAACTCCGTGAAAAACATCCGCCAGATTGGTCAGATGTGCGCCGAATGCCTCACCTATGGCCTGATGTCCCAGGCAGACGCCCAGCATGGGCTTGCGTGAAGCGTAAGTAAGAATCACATCCAGCAGCAGACCGGCCTCAGACGGAATGCCGGGTCCGGGGCTCAGTATTATCTTGTCAAACTGTGCCAGGTCAGCCAGTTTGAAACGGTCATTACGCAATACGGTGACATCGGCACCTAGTTCCTTGACCAGATGACTCAGGTTATAAGTGAATGAGTCGTAGTTATCTATGATTACCGTTTTCATCTTGATTACATGTTTTGGGCCATGAATATGGCACGGCGCAGGGCACCGAGCTTGTTGTTAACCTCCTGGAGCTCATACTCAGGATCACTCTTGGCAACTATACCGCCGCCGGCCTGGAACCACAGCTCACCGCCACGTGCCACGAATGTACGAATGGTGATGGCCTGGTTAAGTGACCCGTCAAGTCCTATGATACCTATGCAGCCACCGTATGCACCGCGGTTGTGCGGCTCGTACTCCGATATGAGCTGCATGGCACGTACCTTTGGAGCTCCGCTCAGTGTGCCTGCCGGGAAAGTATCAATGAATGCGCGAATGGGGTCGGCGCCGTTATCCAGCTGGCCCGATACCCTTGACACCAGATGAATCACATGTGAATAGTACTGCAGCTCCTTGTAGAAATCCACCTTCACGCCGTGGCAGTTACGGCTCAGGTCATTACGTGCCAGATCCACCAGCATCACGTGCTCGGCGTTCTCCTTGGCGTCATTACGCAGGAACTCCGCACCGCGGCGGTCAGCCTCGGCATCACCCGTGCGGCGAGTGGTACCTGCAATGGGGTCAATGTATGCACGGCCGTTCTCAATACGGCAGTGGGTCTCAGGTGAAGAGCCGAATATGCGGAACCCGCCAAAATCAAAGTAGAACAGATAAGGGCTGGGGTTGATGCTGCGCAGGGCGCGGTAGAGTTTAAAGTCATCACCCTCATAACGCTGTACAAAACGGCGTGACAGTACAATCTGGAACACATCACCGCGCTTGCAGTGCTGTATTCCGCGGCGGATGTTCTCCTTATGCTCCTCATCGGTAAGAGTTGAAGTGGTCTCACCCACCGGACTGAATCCGTAAGCAGGAACATTGGCCTTGTTCATGGAGAGTGTTATGGCATCCAGGTCAGCATCAGTACCTACGGTGACCATGGTAAGGCGGTTGTTGTGATGGTCAAATGCAATCACCACCTTATACATGATATAGAGCATATCAGGTGCGTCATTACGCTCCTGTGTCTCATCCTTAACGGCTATATTCTCAAAGTAACGTACCGCATTGAATGATGTATATCCGAACAGTCCCATCACATTTGCGTTCTCACCCTCCACATGAATATGGTCTATGAGCGAATGGATGGCATCGGACACATCAAATCCGGGCTCAATGTCATGTTTCATGGATGTGCCGTCAGGGAAACTGACCGTGGCAACGCCGTGACCTACGGCAACAGAGGCAATGGGATTGATTCCTATGAATGAACGTGAGTTGCTCTGCTCATGGTAGTCAGAGCTCTCCATAAGTGCGCTCTGCGGATAGAGGTCGCGCAGACGCATGTAAACACCAACCGGGGTGTAGAGGTCAGCCAGAATGGTGCGGCTGACGGTTGTAAAGTTAAAACTGGCCATATTCTCCTGCCTTTTCCTTGTTGTTGAGATAAGTTTCTATGTCTTTGTCGCCACGACCGCTCACGGTGAGTACAACCACATCATCGGGGTTGAACTTCATCTTGGAGAGAGCGGCAACTGCGTGAGCTGACTCAATGGCGGGAATGATACCCTCCATGCGTGTGAGCTCATATCCTGCGCGGATAGCCTCGTCATCATTTATGCTGAGCACCTGGGTGCGGCCCTTCTTGTACATGTTGCAGTGCATGGGGCCTACGCCGGGATAATCCAGACCAGCGCTGATGGTGAATGCCTCCTGGATCTGACCGTCATCGTCCTGCATCACCAGCATCTTGGCTCCGTGCAGTATGCCGGTGGTGCCGCGATGGAATGTGGCAGCGGTGTAATCGGTCTCATAACCGTGACCTCCGGCCTCGGCCAGTACTATACGCACGCGCTCATCGTCTACATAATGATATATGGTACCTGCCGCATTGCTTCCGCCGCCTATGCAGGCAACCAGATAATCGGGATAGTCACGGCCCACCTTCTCCTTGAGCTGCTCCTTTATCTCTTCCGATATCACGCTCTGCATGCGTGCCACCAGATCCGGATAGGGATGCGGGCCCATGGTGGAGCCTACAATATAGAAGGTATCTGATGGATGACAGCACCAGTCACGGATGGCGGCCGAGCAGGCATCGGACAGTGTCATGTTGCCCGTACGTACCGGATGTACGGTAGCTCCCAGCATTTTCATGCGCTCCACGTTGGTGTGCTGACGCTCCACATCAGTTGCACCCATAAATATCTCGCACTTCATGTTCATAAGGGCGCAAACCGTAGCGGTAGCCACACCGTGCTGGCCGGCACCTGTCTCGGCTATGATACGGGTCTTACCCATACGCTTGGCAAGCAGGATCTGACCTACGGTGTTGTTTATCTTATGCGCACCGGTATGGTTCAGGTCCTCACGCTTAAGATATATCCTGGCACCGTACCTCTCTGACAGACGGCTTGCATAGTAAAGGGGACTGGGACGGCCCACATAGTCACGCAGCAGCATCATATACTCCTGTCGGAATGACTCACTCTCTATGATCTTGAGATAGTTCTGCTGCAGATTCTCCACACATCCGTGCAGTATCTCGGGAATGTAAGCACCGCCAAACTCCCCGTAATAGCCGTTCTCATCTACCAGATAACTCATATGTCTTTATTGTTTTGTGTTGTTTATAAGGTTTACCGTGTTTTTACATCAAAAAAGCCCGTCGTAATACGGCGGGCTTAATATTGTGTTCTTTCTATGTCAACTTATACACATATCTCAGCTGGACCTCTTACGACTTTGCAGTTTGTAACAGGCGCCACCACCAAAATATGTTGTTCATTGTTCTCATATCGGCTGCAAAGTTATATCGCAGTTTCTATTCCCACAAATTTTTATCCATTTTTTTAGCGACCAGTGCTCCGCAAGCATTTTTCAATCTTTCACTATCAAGTATTGGCGCAAGAGTTTGAGCTCTTTTTGAGTAAGGGGATCCACATCGGCCGAGTGGCGTGTGGTGGCCCAGTTCTCTACCAGTTGGTTGATGGATTCGGTCTTGGGGTCGCCGAATTTACGGATGTGTGTTATCAGTTCGTAGAGGATGTGGGTCTCTTCGCCGTCGTCGCGGTAGTTGCGGAGTCGTTTGTTGGTACGGGCAAAAGTGGTGAGCTCGTAGTCCTTTGACAGGTCGCTTTCCGACATTCCCAGAAGCGCTTCAATCAGGAAAGCCAGAGAACCTGTACGGTCAGCACCGCCTGCACAGTGGAAATAGACAACCTTTCCTTCACCCAGATAATTGATTATGGTGCGAATAGCCTGCTGATAAAGTTCCTGCGTATTACCGGTACCGCGGCCCAAGTTCTTCTCAACCGGGAATTTGACATATTCCGCCCCCTCAATCACAGGACCCACCTTGGCCTCACTATCCTTAATGCCGCGAAGATCCAGATCAACGTTAACACCCAACTGATTCAGGAAAATGTCCTTTCCTTTATCAGACATCCTTGAAGACAGCTTGGCGCCACGGTAAATTTTCCCGTAGGCAATATGTCCACCTTTAACCTTCCAGCCACCCAGGTCACGAACATTCTCGGCTACACCGTTTATCATGCGCAGCGGGCCCACAGGCCTGACGCAGCCCGATTTCAGCACCTCGCCGTTGCTGTCCAGCACCTTGTAGTAGTAGTTTACGCCCGGAATGAGATTGTAGACCTTGGCCGGTGATTCGGAACCCTCTACCTCAAATGACTCTTTGAAATCAGATGTCTCCGACACTAGAATCTTTGAGGCCGATGCCCCCTCCCACGCGATGGTAACCGGAAGCGGGCGGTCATTTGCGCCGTATTTATCCATGTAATCACGGGCAAATGAGGTAACATAGGCGGTATCGGAGGTATAGTCAACCTCCTCAAGGAACTTTCGGGTACCTTCATTCTCAATATCACATTCATCAACTGTTACGTTCTTCTGTGAACGGCTTGACGCGCATGAAACTCCAACAGCCAGAAAGGCCGATAAGACTGCGAATAAAAGTACCCTCCTTTTCATAATATACTAAAGCTCTATACTGCAAATATATAATTTACAATCCATTCTCCCACCTGGCGGGTGCCGTACTTTGCACCGCCCTCAACCTGGATCTCAGGAGTGCGGACATTTGCGTCAAGCGAAGCTTGCACAGCCTTGCGAATCAGTGCACCCTCTTCGTTAAGGCCGAAATACTCGTAGAGCATAGCTACGCTCAGGATCTGAGCCAGCGGGTTGGCAATATTCAGCCCCTTGCCCTGCGGCCATGAACCGTGCACGGGCTCAAAGACGGGAGTGTGCTCGCCAGTGGATGCGCTGGGCAGCAAGCCCATTGAGCCGGTGATGCATGAGGCCTCATCGGTCAGGATATCACCGAATGTATTCTCAGTTACAATTACATCAAAGAAACGGGGCTCCTGAATCATACGCATGGAGGCGTTGTCCACGAACATAAAGTCTGTCGTAACCTCGGGGTACTCCTTCATGACCTCCATTGCAACCCTGCGCCACAGACGCGAGCTTGCCAGCACGTTAGCCTTGTCAACCACCGTAAGATGCTTCTTTCGGGCCAAGGCATACTTGTAGCCTACGCGAAGGATGCGTTCCACCTCCGCTCTGCTATAGAGATTCGTATCAAAAGCCTCATTTTCATCCTCTTTCTTGGGGCCGAAGTACATTCCGCCGGTAAGCTCGCGGATGCAGATGAAATCGGCACCCTGCACAATCTCATCCTTGAGCGGTGACTTGTGCACCAGGCAGTCAAATGTCTCGATGGGACGGATATTGGCATAAAGGCCCAGCTTCTTACGCATTGCCAGCAGGCCCTGCTCAGGGCGAACCTTTGAGGCCGGGTTGTTGTCATACTTGGGGTCACCAACAGCCGCAAACAGCACGGCATCACTCTCCATGCAGGTCTTGAAAGTCTCCTCGGGGAAGGGATCACCTACCACGTCAATGGCATGTGCGCCGCAAAGAGCCTCGCGGTACTCCACCTCATGTCCGAACTTGCGGGCCACGGCACTCATAACAGCCACACCCTGCTCCATTATCTCCGGGCCGATACCGTCACCGGCCAAAACAGCAATCTTAAGTTTCATATTGGAATGTTTTTATAAGTTCTCAATCTTGTTCATCATCTTTGCGGTAGCCTTGATGGCAGCCTCTGTCTGGTCAGCATCAAGTCCGCGGGTACGGAACTCCTCACCCTTGAAGTTCCAGGTAATTATAGTCTGCACAAAGGCATCGGTACGGCCTCCGGGCGGGATAGACACGGTGTAGTTGGTCAGCACCGGGAAGGGCTTGTCCAGGCTGGCGTATATCTTGCGTAGTGCACGCACAAATGCATCGTACTGACCGTCACCTGTAGCGGCATCCTGATAGACCTTGCCGTTAATCTCAATCTTGACGGTTGCCTGCGGACGAAGGCCCTGCGTAAGACTAAGCGAATAGTTGAGTATGCGAATTCTCTGCTCCTCCTGTTCGTGGTGCAGCACATCATGTACAATATACGGAAGGTCATCCTGTGTAACCTGCTCCTTCTTTACGCCCAGCTCAATGATACGGTCGGTAACCTTGCGCATGGACTCCTCGTCCAGCTCAATACCCATGGCCTCCAGATTCATCTGGATGCTGGCCTTACCGCTGTTCTTTCCCAGCGCATACTCACGCACGCGGCCAAAACGCTCCGGTAGCAGGTTATTGAAATAGAGGTTATCCTTCTTGTCACCATCGGCATGGACACCTGCACACTGGGTAAAGACAAACTCACCCACCAAAGGCATGTTATGCGGAATATGCAGGCCGCTGTCCATCTCAACCTTACGGCTCACCTTGAACAGACGGCTCTCATTGAGCCCCGTCATCATACCCATCTGATCCTTGAGTACAGCCATCACGCTGCCCAGAGGTGCGTTTCCGGCCCTCTCGCCCAGACCGTTCACGGTGGTGTGTATGCCCTTCATTCCGGCACGAACGGCGCTCCACACATTTGACAGGGCCAGGTCATAATCATTATGCGCATGGAAATCAAAATGCACGGACGGATAGCGCTCCACCATCATGCTGCAGTACTTGAGAGTGGTATCGGGATTAAGAATACCCAGTGTATCGGGCAGCATTATGCGCTTGACGGGCATGGCAGTCAGAGCATCGGTCAACTCAAAGACATACTCAGGCGAGTCTTTCATGCCGTTGCTCCAGTCCTCAAGATAGACGTTCACATCCATGCCGCGGCTCACGGCGTACTCCACGGTGCTCAGTATATCGGCAATATGCTCAGCCGGAGTCTTGCCCAGCTGCGCCGTCACGTGCTTCAGGCTGCCCTTGCAGAGCAGGTTCATCACGCGGCATCCGGTAGCCAGAATCCAATCGGCCGAACGGTTCACATCCACAAATCCCAGCACCTCCACGCGGTTCAGACAGCCGTTGCGCTGTGCCCAGTCGGCAATGCCGCGCACACTCTCCTGCTCACGGTCCGATACCATGGCCGATGCAATCTCCACGCGGTCCACATTGACCTCGGACAGCAGTGACTGCACAATGCTCAGTTTCTCCTGGCTGGAGAAACTAACGCCCGATGTCTGCTCACCGTCGCGCAGCGTGGTATCCAGAATCTCCACGTAACGGCGTGAGGCACGGTTTTTCTCAAACTCATCGATATCGGCATTACGGCTCATCAGATAATCAATATCGTCATAGCCGTTCATCAGACAGTACTTCTTGTAGCTGTTTATGCTAAAGGTCTCCTGCGCGCCGGTGGTCATATCGGTTATGGTCTGCGCGGGCAGATCCACCTTGACGCGGGCATTGGGATTGGCACTAATGTTCTTGAGCAGGTTGTCACGGAACTCCTCCGATACTACCACAGGCAGCACAAAGCAATTGAGCAGGTTGTTACGGTGAATATCGGCAAAGCTGCTTGACACCACCACACGTATGCCATAGCCCGATATAGCCCAGGCTGCATGCTCACGGCTTGAGCCCGATCCCCAGTTGGCGCCGGCCACCACAATCTGGCGGTGACCCTCACTGGGAGCCTCATTGAAACCGGGCTGGTTCATTATGAAATCCTTTACCGGATTGCCATTGGCATCAAACCTAAGGTCATGCATGAACGCATCGCCAAAGAACTTTGGGTCACGTGTGGTTGATGCCAGATAACGCGCCGGTATTATGAGGTCTGTATTACAGTTGTCTATCGCTATAGGTAAGCAGGTAGACTCTATTACTCCGAATTTCTTTTCCATAGTCATGGGCAGTTGTTGGTCATTTCATAAACTTGCGCGGATCTGTTATCACACCTGTTATGGCACTCGCAGCCACTGTCAGGGGCGATGCCAGCACGGTCCTTGCGCCGGGGCCCTGACGACCCACAAAGTTGCGGTTGGAGGTCGATATGCTCAGCTTTCCTGCGGGAACCTTATCGGGGTTCATGGCCAGGCAGGCCGAGCATGACGGCAGACGCAGCTCAAAGCCGGCATCGGCCAAAACCTTATCAATACCCTCATCTATTATCTGCTTGCGTACCAGCCATGAGCCGGGAACCAGCCATGCGGTAACGTTATCGGCCTTCTTATGACCCTTTACCACACTTGCAAAAGCGCGGAAATCCTCAATGCGGCCGTTGGTGCAGGCACCCAGGAAACACCAGTCAACAGGTGTGCCCTCCAGCTTCTGTCCCGGCTCAAACTGCATATAGTCAAGCTGGGTCTTAAGCTGCACGCGCTCCATATCACTCATGCCGTCATAAGTGGGAATGGTGCCGTCAACTGCTATGCCCGCACCGGGGTTGGTTCCGTAGGTTATGCGCGGTGCAATGTCATCGGCATAATAGGTTACCTCCTTGTCAAACACTGCATCGTCATCGGTGTGGAGCTCACGCCATGAAGCCACCGCCATATCCCAGTCGGCACCCTTGGGGGCATACTCGCGGCCCTTCAGATATGCAAACGTGGTCTCATCGGGGGCAATCAGTCCGGCGCGGCTGCCCATCTCGATTGACAGGTTGGACAGAGTCAATCGGCCCTCCATGCTCATGTCGCGAATAACCTGACCGGCATACTCAACGGCATATCCCGTAGCACCTGATGTGGTCATGCGGGCCATTATGTAGAGTGCCACATCCTTGGCTGTAACGCAGGGGGCAAGCTTACCCTCTATGTTTATGCGCATGGTCTTGGGCTTGCTCTGCAGGATGCACTGCGATGCCAGCACCTGAGCAACCTCGGATGTGCCTATACCCATTGCTATGGCACCCACCGCACCATGGGTCGATGTATGCGAGTCGCCACACACAATGGTCATGCCGGGCAGAGAGAGAGCCTTCTCGGGGCCCACCACATGGATGATTCCGTTATCCTTTGAGCCCATCTCAAAATGGGTTATGCCAAACTCACTGCAGTTGGCCTTGAGTGTCTCCACCTGCTTGCGGCCTACCGGATCATCTATACGCTCCTGGTTATCGGACGGGGTATTATGATCAGGCATGGCATATATACGCTCCGGGCAGCGTACGCGCACCTTCTTGTCACGCAGGGTGTCAAAGGCCTGGGGCGTTGTCACCTCATGGCAGTACAGACGGTCTATGTAAAGCTGTGTGGGACCGTCGGGGATGGCCTGTACCACATGTGCATCCCATATCTTGTCAAACAGCGTCTTGCCCATCGTTGCGCTTGAATTTGTTTATACAATCTATGTAGGCCTCTACACTGGCGGTTACGATATCGGTATCCGATCCGAATCCGTAGTACAGATGACCGTCGTTCTCAACCTGCATATGCACCTTACAAACGTCGTCCGAACCCTTGGAGAGTGCCTGGATGGTCATCTCCTTAAGTGTCATCTTACGGCGTATTATCTGCTTGAGTGCCTTGATTGATGCATCCAGAGGTCCGTTTCCGGTCGATGCGGCCTCAAACTCCTCGCCGGCCACGTTCAGACGAATGGCGGCTATAGGTGTCACGCCCTTACCGGTGGTTACCTGCAGACTCTCCAACTTGACGTGCTTGATGGCGGCGGTATCGGCACCGGCAAGCATCAGTATATCGTCATCATTCAACTCCTTTTTCTTGTCGGCCAGCTTAAGGAACGCCTCATATATGCGGTCCAGCTGTTCCGATGCCACCTTGATGCCCAGTGATGCCAGACGATGCTTGAGTGCGGCACGGCCCGAGCGGGCGGTCATTACTATGTTGTTGTCATCCAGACCCACATCCTTGGGATCCATTATCTCATAGGTCTGGGCGTTCTTGAGCACGCCGTCCTGATGTATGCCGCTGGAGTGTGCAAAAGCGTTACGGCCCACAATGGCCTTGTTGGCCTGCACGGGCATGTTCATGAGTGATGATACCAGACGGCTGGTGGGGAATATCCTCTGGGTCTTGATGTTGAAGTCAAGCGGTATGGTTGCCTTGTGGCACTTGAGTATCATGGCAATCTCCTCGAGCGATGTGTTACCGGCTCTCTCGCCCACACCGTTTATAGTCACCTCTACCTGACGGGCTCCGTTCAGCACGCCGCTCATTGTGTTGGCGGTGGCCATGCCCAGGTCGTTGTGACAGTGGGTTGAGAGTATGGCCTTACCGTTGGCCAGGCCGTCCACATGCTCCATCAGATACTTGATCTTATCGCCGTACTCATTAGGCAGGCAGTAACCTGTGGTATCGGGTATGTTTATTATGGTGGCTCCGGCCTTGATTACGGCATCGGTCACGCGGGCCAGGTAGTCGTTATCGGTACGGCCGGCGTCCTCGGCGTAGAACTCCACCTCATCAACTTTCTGCTTGGCAGCGTACTTTACGGCTGCCACGGCACGCTCTATTATCTCCTCGCGGGTGCTGTTGAACTTGTAGCGTATGTGTTCATCGCTGGTTCCTATTCCTGTATGGATACGCTTGTAACGTGCGTACTGTAGTGCTTGGGCGGCGGCGTCAATATCGCTCTCCACGGCGCGGGTCAGGGCGCAAATGGTGGGCCATGTCACCGCTTTTGAAATCTCTACTACCGAGTTGAAATCGCCCGGGCTGCTGGCTGGGAAGCCGGCCTCGATCACATCCACGCCCAGCTGCTCGAGCTGTCGTGCCACCTCAATCTTCTCAATGGTGTTGAGCTGGCATCCCGGGACCTGTTCGCCGTCTCGGAGTGTGGTGTCAAAGAAAATCAGTCTGTCTGACATTTTATTTGTTTAGTTAATGTTGGTCAAACAAAAAAGCCTCTCTCACTCGTGTGAGAAAGGCTTTATCGTTATCTGTTATCTTTATTTTTCTTTCAGATATATGCGTCAGGCTTTCTCACACCGGAACCCCGGAATGATAATAATAGATAGAATAATAATCAAGCCTAGCAGTCGCATAAATCTCTGTTTCTTCTTACGTTTTGTGCCTGCAAAGGTAATGCAAACGAGAGCAGAATCAAGCTTGCTTGGTTATGCCGAGCGCAGCTTACCTTCGCGATTTTCAATCGCAAAGTTATACACTCCTATCAAACTGACAAAAGAAACAGCTCTTTTTTTGACCTAACCGCAAAACTTAGGGTATAGGGTATCTGAAACTACGCACCGCCGGACTATCCATTATGGGGACGCAACGTTCCGTGGCTACTTCGCAACCCTTCCGGACCCTAAACGGCAAACTCCTCCATCTTAGCCACCTAAAGGTGTCTAATCGTCGTCGAACAAGTGCCGTTCTTAACGGGATCCTCCAGGGCGCTACGCTTAACGCCACTGCACTGATGGTCCCCATAATGGATAGTCCGGCTACTGCAAATGGGAACCTTTCTGATACCCTATACCCTAAGTTTTGCTCGTGCACCTAGGAGGGTTTGTAAAAATCGCTAACTTTGTTTTTCAAAATGAAGAAGGAGTATTACATAGTTGCGGAGCATTTGTTTTGCGTGGAGGCTGATGAGAGTATCATTAAGCTTCTGAGCAATTATGAGCCTTTCAAAACTGAGCAGAGCAATGATGCACTGTTCAGCCTCACTGTGACTGACGGTGGGCCGATAGAATATATTGAGGAGTTGAGTCAGGATGAGGAGGGGCAGGATATTGTTTGCGGACATACTGAGCAAGGTGATGCTGTTTTTGAGTTCCTATGGAGTGGCCGTACGGCCGGATGGCTAGTTTGCTCGGCAGGATACAAACAGAGTACGCTTTATTTGAGCGGATTCCAGACCAAAGGGGCGGTTGATAATGCGCTGATGATTCAGTTTGCTTTGGCATCGGCTTGCATGGGTACGGCGCTGTTCCATTCGGCAACAGTTAGTTTTGAGGGCAAGGGATATATGTTCCTTGGCAAGAGCGGCACGGGTAAGAGCACTCATGCCCGGCTTTGGCTGCAGAACCTGCAGGGCGTGGAGCTTATGAATGATGACAACCCGGCCGTACGCGTCAAAGCAGATGGTACTGCCACAGTATATGGAACCCCCTGGAGCGGCAAGACCCCCTGCTATAAAAACATCAGCGCACCGCTGGGTGGCATAGTTCTGCTAAGCCAGGCGCCCTACAACAAGATAATAAGGCTCAACGGAATAGGCGCATACGCTGCGATAGTGCCCAGCATATCGGGCAAGCGCTGGGACAGCAGGATTGCAGACGGCCTGCATGAGACTGAGAACACGCTGGCCGGAAACATCCCCGTGTGGCACTTGGACTGTCTGCCCGATGCCGATGCCGCCCGCCTGTGTAAAGAAACTATTGCCGTATGACCGATGACGTTATAATAAAGGAGGCTGTCCGCCTGGTGCAGGACGGCGTGAGCGTGACCTTCCCGGTCAAGGGACGCAGCATGCTGCCGTTCATATTCGGCGGCCGCGACAGCGTGATACTGCAAAAGCCTGGGAACTTGAGGCGCGGCCTGGTTGTACTGGCAGAGGTCGGTCCTGAGCAATATGTTGTGCATCGGATCATAAAGATAGAGCCGGACCGAATAACCCTTATGGGCGACGGCAACATACGCGGCACAGAGAGCTGCACACCTGCCCACATACTTGCACATGCCACCCATGTGGTCAAGCCCGATGGCAAGCGCCGCAGCCTTGACTCTTTTGTGCAACTGGCCAAGGCTCATGTCTGGTACATGATGCGGCCCCTGCGCCGGTATATTCTGGCCATACTAAGAAGAACCTGTAAGAAATACGCAATATGAAAATAAAGAAAGGATTTGTACTCCGCACCGTCTGCGGTGAGAACGTGATAGTAGGCGAAGGCCTTGACGCAATCAATTTTGGCCGCATGCTCTGCCTCAACGAGACAGCCGCTTGGCTCTGGAAACAGGCTCTTGAGCAGGGTGACTTTACGGCCGATACCCTGGCACATGCGTTATGCGATGAGTATGAATTATCTCCCCAGCAGGCATTAAATGATGTAAAGGAGACACTTGATAAATGGACTGAACTTAAAGTAGTAGAGTGAAATATTCAAACTGGATATGGCGTAACACGCAGGGCATCCGCTGGAACACAGCAACCCGCATAGTGGCAGGCACCGCGCAGGTAGCCCTGGGCCTATTGATGGTGTGGCTCTGCCGCCGTTTCATCGATGAAACCATCCGCACCGGATCGGCCCACGACGTAACGGTAATGGCTATCTGGCTTGTGCTGACCGTTGTAGGCGGGGTACTGCTCCGTCAGGTCTATTTCTACCTGACCACCAAAGCAAGCATCCGCCAGACCAACGCGCTGCGCCTGCGCATGTTCAGCAGCCTGTTCCGCCGCCAGCTCTATGAAGACAAGGAGATCCACTCCGGTGACATAAGTTCCCGCCTCACCAAGGATATAGAAGTAGTCAGTGAAACCACCACCGATACCCTGCCCCAGATGTGCATAACCGCCATACAACTGGTAGGTGCCTTCCTGCTGCTGCACTACTTTGACCGCTGGCTGGCCTGGGCCCTGCTCATCATGACCCCGATGGCCATACTCATGGCCAAGTTCATAGGGCGTAAACTGCGCCAGATGACACTTGACATCCGTCAGGATGAGAGCCGAATCCAGATGCAGGTGCAGGAAGGCATGGAGAACAACGCCGTACTGCGCGCCATGGGCAGCCAGGAGTGGATGACCGGCCGTTTAGACACCATGCAGCAGCAGCTCAAGGGTAACATAATGCGCCGTACCCGCTTTACCATAATGATACGCATCATCATGGGCTGCGCATTCGGTCTGGGATACCTCACCGCCTTTATATGGGGAGGACTCCAGTTACGCGCCGGAGCCATCACATTCGGTGTCATGACCTCATTCCTTCAACTGGTAGGCCAGATCCAGCACCCCGTGATGCAACTGCTCAACCTTGTCCCGCAGGTAATACACTCCACCGCCAGCATAGACCGTCTGATAGAACTTGAAAGCCTTGAATCAGAGGCCGATGCATCCACGCTACACCCCACCCTAAGCGGCATCCGGTTCAACAACGTAAGCTTCAAATACGCCGGCGGCGACCGTCAGATACTCTCAGACTTTACACATGATTTCCGCCCCGGCACCAAGACAGCCCTGATGGGTGAGACCGGCATAGGCAAGACCACCCTGTTCCGCCTGATGCTTGGATTCATAAGCCCCGACAGCGGCAGCATAAATCTATATGGTAACAACGAAAGCCTGACAGCAGGCGCAGAGACACGCCCCGATTTTGTGTTCGTACCCCAGGGCAACACACTCATGAGCGGCACCATCCGCTTCAACCTCCAGGTGGCCGATCCGGAGGCATCGGACGAGCAACTAAAAGAGGCCCTTCATACCGCCTGCGCTGATTTTGTTCAGGAACTCCCAGATGGTCTTGACACCCTGCTCGGTGAGCGCGGCAGCGGACTGAGCGAAGGCCAGGCCCAAAGAATAGCAATAGCCCGGGGCTTGCTGCGCCCGGGCTCCATATTGCTCCTTGATGAGATAAGTTCGTCTCTTGATCCCGAGACAGAGACTGAGCTCTACACCCGTCTCTTCAAGGCCTATCCCGGCAAGACTATGATCTTTATCACCCATCGCCAGGTTATCACTGCCCTATGTGACGAAAACGTACAATTAGGGATAAGCCCCAATTGTACGTTTTAAACCATTAAAGGGAGCAGTACCCTTATTACCTTTTGATCAGGATTGATTGACCGTTGTAGATATAAAGTCCCGGTTTAGCAGGTATACCATTCAGTTTTACGCCGTTGGACATATACCAGGCACCTGGTTCCATATCAACGTTATTCCTGGTGCTATTCACATAGGTAGCAACAAGCGTATTAAAGTCATAAGTATCAGTCCAGTCACTCTCATGCTCTCCATTAATACTCTTAATACTGATAAGATATTTTCTGTCTGGAGTAAGGTCTGTCAGATTGAACATATTGCCCGTAACCGGAACATCAATCCAATCACCCTCATCAACTCTGCTATTCAGTCTGATATCATCCAGGCCTACTCCATAACCGTAGTCGTCAGTCATAAGGAATCCTATCTGATAGTTAGCGGCAAGTCCCGGTAAATCTATCTCCACATCTGTCCAAGTATTATGGGCACGGGTAGTAGTGAACAGTTCATTCCAATCACCGCCGTCAACTCTATAGTAAACGCCCAAGGTATCAACACTTCCTGACCATTCACGGTTTATATACACGAATCTCAGATATGGATCAACCAATCCTGTCAGATCCAGCATGGGACTGACCAGATATGTCTTGTCATTGTTATTAGTATGAACTATTCTGGCATTATAGTTTCCTCTATATGCTCCGGTACTTTCGCTGTAATCACCTGTTCCCACAGTCCAGGTGGCATCACCCTCAACAGTCCAGCCCTGGGGCATGGCATTATCCTCAAAGTCAACATCAATCAGGTATATGCCATCTTTCTTATAACTTACCACATAACTTTCACAATCGCCCTTCCAGCTCAATGTGGCACTGTTCCAGGTAATATCGCTTATAGTTATATCAGTAGGCTGAGGACTGTATTCGGGAGTCTCAAACAGGAATAAACGGCTCCACATGCTTTTATCATCACCGTTAACGGCCTTGACACGTACATAATACGTTGTTTCTGCTATCAAACCGGTAAGATTGGCAACCGGCTGACCACTGACGTTAATCTCTTCATAACTGCCGCTTTCAAAAGTCTGATCTTCAGAATACTGAACTATCCAATTAGTACATGATCCATCCTGAGTCCAGTTGAGCGTTGCGGAGATTGCCTTCAGATCACTTATATTCAATGCTGCAGGTCTTTCAAAGGCCGGGGTTTCACCAGGATTATAATAAATAGTGATTTTTGGTAAGAAAGACTCTATATAGACATTTGACCCGTAGCCGGCCAATGAAACTCCTCTGGTGGATTTTTCACCATACCAGAAAGGTCTGTGATCATCACCAAATCCGGTTTGTGAAATACCCACAAGCAAGTTTCCGCCTCCATACTCAAAACCACGGTCAAAAACAACTTCCATCTTGCCGTCAACGATTGACAGCACATCGGCATCATATACTCTGGTTAATGACTCCCAATCTTCAAATGAAGCGGTCTCAAACAAGGAACTGTCAATCTCTGACAGATAAACCCTGTATCTGGCTTTTCCCCAATCCATATTATTGACATCGGCATAAAACACCAACCTGTCTATGGTTCCGTAAAGCATTGTCTTGACACATGAATCCGGAATAATGAACTGGCTTCTTGAAAGCATGCTGGACATCTCTCCTACGATAGGAACATAAGTATCAGTATCCGTTCCGTCATTTAGGGTGATATTGAGATCATTTGTAGGAATGAAACTGATCACATTCCACTCACTCTGATCCTCTCCTTTTACACTTTTGACACGAGCATAATATAGAGAATCGGGAGTAAGACCGGACAGATTGACTGTGGGTATACCGTTTACATTCAGTTCTATGTATGTTCCCGCCTCAAAACTCTTGTCCATGCCATATTGTACCACCCAATCATTGACAATATCAGCTTTGGTCCAGTTCAATGTGGCAATAGCACCGTTTCCCGGAGTAAGTTCAGTTGTCAGGTTAATGGGTTTGGGGCATGACACTATGGATATATCATCCAGATAAACTTCAATAAGAGGTCTGTTTACATCGGCCGAATCAATCATGAATACAACATAATTGCCGCTACCTGAAAGAGTAAATGAATACTCACGGTAACGTGTACTTAGCAGCTGCTCGGCAACATACGTTATAGTACTTGTATCCTCCGGGTTAGTCATAAGACCAATCTTGATGGAGCTGACATCATTCTTACCCTTGGCAAAGAATTCCACCTGCTTTCCGTTCAGGTTTTCCATCTCAGGCAGAATCAGGTACTGCGGTTTGGCATCGGAATTATATCTGGGAATATAAGCGGAACAGAAACGGACAGCATTTGCTGCAGAATTGTAATAGTAACTGTTTCCATTTGAGTAGATGACAGGACAGCCTTTAATGATATAGTATGATGAAGTATTGATGTATCTCCACCCTAAAGGCAAGTTATTTTTACCACCGTCAGTAGTAGCTCTCATACCATCAAAACTTTCCCTCCACGGATACTCTGTTATTATGGCCGGCAAAGTAATGAACCTGACGGTATCACTCCAAACTCCGTAATCAGAATCATCATTATATGAACGTACTCTCACGTAATACAGAGTTTTGTTCTGTAAGCCGGTCAATTCATACTGAGTCTGGTTTACCACCTCTGCTCTTGTCAATGAATCAACAAAAACCTTATCGGTACTGTACGAAACCTGCCATTGGGTTGCTACACTATCTTCCCAGAAAAGCATTGCACCAGTTGAGGTAACATCATCCACCTCCAGGTATTTAACGGTATCCTGAGCCAGAAACGGCGTATCGGTTCCCGCCCATACCTCCATATATGAAAACATAACTACAAGTATCAGCATTGTTTTTCTTAAAAGGCAACAATTCTTCTCTTTCATAATCCTAAGCTTATTATAATCCAGATGCAAAAATACAATAAAGGACACAAATGGACAACCCCCTTGTGTCAAGTTTAGTGTCACCCTAACCAGCCATCAAATCCGGGAGCATTAGGTGGTGTAGGGCTGCCCTGTAACAGGGCTGTGCATGCACTAAGCTTTATCTCCCGGGTAGTGGGCTTCTCATATATCTTTTTCATAACTTCTTTCAGGTGTTTTAAGTGTTTAACCAGTACTTTATCACTCACTTCTTGATTGATACGGTCTTGCCGTTGTTGATATAGATACCGGGCTCGGTGGGCTCAGCCTCCAGCTTCACGCCCTGCAGCGTGTACCAGCCCTCAAAGCTTATCTCACCTGTCACTGTATCAATCTCACCCACATTGGTTACCGTTCCGCTTGCATCAAGCAATCTCACAGTGATGCTTTGAGGCAGCTCCTGGGCAGACCCTGTGCGGCTGCTGCCGCGCATCGGTGCGTTCTGTGCGTTGGGTGTGTCGCTCCACATCAGGTAAGCGCTCATGGGCCTTATCCTGGCGCCGCTGGCCACCTTCACAAAGTCACCCACCTCAATGCCTTCCTTCTGTACTCCGGCAAATCCATAGACTCGGCCAATCTCGGCTGCACGCTCGGCGGTGTAACCCGGGTCAGATGTGTCGGTAGTCCACTTTATGTAGTCATACGTTCCCTTAAAGGTCCAGTTGCTGCCCTCATCGGCTGTCTGGCCGCCTCCGCCGCCCTCGGTGCAGAGATCGGTATCATGAGTGAATCTGAGCGATGTTTCTGTAGGCATTACCAGATACGGGGTGTTAGGCTCAATATTGTCTGTCACAGCGTTCATCGTAGCCACCCACCTGTCATTCTCCTTCTCCACACCGCCAAACGTATAGAACGTACCGCCGCTGATGGCGTTGACACCCATGTCGAACGGCAGCATCACAGTGGCAGGTTTACCAACTGTAAATGTGCGGTCCAGTGAGATTTTGTAGACACATATGCCATTGGTAATGTTCAGTGTCTTCAATGATGTGCTGCTGGCAAGGATTACGTTGCTGGCCAAAATGCCATCAGTGTGTATAAATGACAAGGTTCCGCCGTTGATGGTGACGTTACCATCGGCCTGGATGCCGTAATTGTGGCTATTCTCAATATTTATGGTTCCGCCGTTGATGGTGACGTTACCATCGGCCTGGATGCCGGCATAGTTGCTATTCTCAATATTTATGGTTCCGCCGTTGATGCAAATGTTATTACAATAAATAGAAAACCTAACTGAGAGTTCACCGGATCCCGCAGCCTGCCCGTAAATAGTCAGGTCGTATCCATCGCAGTAGATATCATCGTATAAGTCTAATCTGGCTCCATCGGCCAGGATGATATGAACATCGCCGCTGAATTGTAAATAAGGAAAGCCAATATCACCATCAACCACATACCATCCGCCTGGCAGATAGCCCTGGTTGTTCGTGGCATTACTGATGTCATTATAGCTGGTAAGTAGCGTGTAATAGGTGCAACTCTGCTCGGTACCGTCAGCATCAATATAAGTTACTGGCGTGGTGACTGTGGCAGCAACCGTCACATCCTGAGCAGGCATGATAAAGCTCCAGGTGCCATCACCGTTGTCTGTAGCCGGTGTGCCATTTACGGTGACACTGCTGAGAATATTACCAGTTTCAGTGCTCAGGGTAACGGTAGCACCGGCAGTAGCATAGGTAGTGCCGTTAAGCCGGGTCACCGTTCCGCTGGCGCTCACGTGCTCAGGCAGCGTGATGCTGTAGGTTACGGCAGGCTGCAGCGTCTTACCCGCCATGGCATCGATCTGGTCTGTGCTGAGCGTGCCAGTATAGTAGTCAGCGCCGTCATAGAACGCCTGGCCGGCCTTCACAGCGAGCGTACTGCAGGCGTAGCTGCTGGCGGTGATGCGGTCGGCGGGGCTGCTCCAGCCCAGGGTGACAGTGCCAGAGTAGGTATATATATATTCGTCATTCTCGTAATCGTAAACTGCATTCATGCCGGCCACAACAGAACCTTCTGTGTTGATGATGCCGCCATTGATGGTGACTTTCCACGTTGCCTCGGCCCACGCCGTCTGCCCCGTCATGAGTGCCGCTATCGTCAGCACCAAGGTAAGAACCCGGTTGATCCTCTTTGAAAAACTTTTAATTTCCATTATCTGTATCTTTTTTCTTATTCCAATTATCAAGCCTGCGCTCGTCGTCATCGGACCAGCGGAACTCATCAGGATGCTCACGCATATACCTGGTGGCTTTGTAAAGACACCAGATAAGATACGCGGCACTGAGTCCAAAAACTACGGCCATTATGACCTCGAGTGTAGTCATCAGGGATTTATATTATTTAGGCAAAGATTTCATCCCAATCAGGGATGGCATCTTCATCGCTTCCAAAAAGGATTCCCTTGGTCATTTCCAGGTTGATAACCTCGGTTACGGGTTTGCTGTATATTTTCTTTTCCATTGTTTTCATAGTTTCATTCATTAATCATGATTGTTTTACCATTGTGTATATACAGTCCCGGAGCGGTTGGCTCAGTCTCCAGCAGGCGACCGTTCATGTCATACCACGTATTAATATCCATCTCACCTGTTACCGTATCAAGTGTTCCCACAGCAGTAACTGTTCCGCTGTCACTCACAAGCCTTACAGTTATGCGGCTGGGCACATCCGTATCTGTGCCGGTAGCACCAAGGGCCGATGCCCGCATCGGAGCCCGCTGTGCTCCGTTCTTATACGTCAGGTAGCAGCGCATGGGCGGAACGCTTGCACCCTCCTTGGCATGCACAAACTGTCCAGCCTCGACATCATGTCCGTCAACAGTCTTGCTCTTGGACGCAAAACCATAGATATGGCCCGTCATAGGCTCAGTACCATAGGTAAGGTTCGTATAGGTGCCGGTAAACGTCCAGTCTCCGCTGATGGTGGCCAACCCGCCCGATACGTCATAACCGGCCGTACCGTGGAACAGTACAGGTACGCTGCCTGAACCCTCCGGCAGGAACAGATAAGGTTTGTTGGCAACAGTAGCTGTAACGTTGTTGCCGCCGGGAGTAGCATCACTCATAGTAGCCACCCAACCGTCAGTTTTGTCATACGTCACGTCCACAAATTCATAAACCTTACCGCCGCTGATGCTGTTCAAGGCAAACGGCAGGCAGATAGTCGATGCCTTGCCGCCCGTGAACTCACGGCGGAAGACCACTGTGCCGCTTAGACTGCTGGGCACAGTCTCCGTCTCGCTCAATACCGCATCCACATGTACCGCGCCGTCACGATCATGCGGAGTGTTGTTGCTAATTTCATAGCCTACACCGACGTTAGTAGTGGCGCCGCCTACGGTGCAGTTGTAATAGTAGTTGTTGGTTAGAGTGCGGTTGGAAACTTCTCCTGCGATGGCACCATTTCTATTAACATCAGGCACGCTGGCGTTAATAGCCAGGCAGTTGGATATATTGCCGCCAAGAAACCCCACGATGCCACCGTAGCCTCTAATACCAGTAAGCTCATTGGCCACAGTGAGGGTGGCGGAGCTGACGCAGCCGCTGATAGTGCCGAGGATACAGTCGCCTAGCACACCGCCGTGAGAATAAGCATAGTCAGCTACGGCATGGATGCAGACGTCACTGCCTACACGGCAGTTCTCCACAATGCCGCCAGTCCCGGCGTTTTTTCTATTATTTCCCGCGATGCCACCCACATATTGTCTGCCGGTGATGCGGGCATCGGCCAGGATGACATTCCTGATGGTGGCACCACTTGTACTACCAAAGAGACCTTGGTAGTCGTCAGCATAAGTGTCACCGTCCTTGTAGATGCGGATGCCGCGGACGGTATGGCCCCGACCGTCAAACGTGCCGCAGAAATCTCTCCAGTTGCCGTCAACATAGCCGCCGATGGCGGTGTAGTTGTTCTCGGTGCTGGTGGCAT
>JBGUIZ010000017.1:0-2490 GCA_045113495.1 Bacteroidaceae bacterium | reverse complement strand
CGAATCTTGTGCTCGATGTTGACGCCATACCTGTGAGAGGGGTGATCACATGCAGCTAAAAGATTACCTGCCGCCATTCTGGCAGAATATCCGTGAATTTGACGCGATAATGGACGCAGAACAACCGGAAATGGATTTTATATACCAGGGCGTGATGAACTTCATCAACGACCAGTTTATAGATACTCTGACCGCAGAAGGGTGTACCAGGTGGGAGAATGCCCTGGGCATCGTCTATGAAAGCCCTATGACGGTAGAACAGAGAAGGGATGCTATCAAGAACAAGGTTAATGACCTTCCTGTGTACACCTTCAAAGCCGTGGATGGTCTTATGGAATCCCTTTTCGGAGCTGACGGCTATACGCTGTATGAGGATACGGCAAATTATACGCTGATATTGAGGAATTTGTCGGATGATAAGGACAAGCAGGCTGTAGCCCTGGCCATGCTTGAGAAGATGGTCCCCTGCAATATCATCATAGCAGTGGGATATCTTACCCCGATCCCTTTGAAATTCGGATCAGGGATAAGCGCTACGCCTCGTATAACCGTTCTTAACGGAAACGCGTAGAAAAGTAATGAAAAATATATACATATAATCAAATCAAGGAGGTTTTTATGGCAGGAGTATTTCATAATGCAGTTCTTACTCAGAAGGGGCGTGCACTGCTTGCGAAGGCTCAGGGCGGACTGACTACGATCACGCTGACAAAAGCGGCAGCAGGTGACGGAAGCTATAGTGCTGAGGAAGATATTTCACAGCAGACGGAGCTTAAGTCAAAGAAACAGGAATTTTCTTTGCAGACCGTTACAGTCTGGGACGCCACAAACGTGCTGGTGAAGTGGATCATAACAAATTATATTGATTCACTGCACACATTGGCAGAGGGGTATTACGTTAAGGAGATAGGCATTTATGCCACAGATCCGGACGACGGAACTATCCTTTATGCCATCGCTACGGCAGTAGACGACCAGTGGGACTACATGCCGGAATATGACGGGCATATCGCGTCGAAAATCGTGATAGACATGATGGCGGAAGTTGACAACGCCGATGACATCACAGTCGAGATGCCTAACCACATGTATCTGTATGATGAGGATACCGGGGATAAGTATCAGCTGGGCATTAAGAACGGGCTGATGTATTACAAACAGATTGAAGAATAGAGAGGAGCAAATAAATGGCTGGTGAAATTTATATCGCTGACAAAGCGACACTTGATGAAGTAAAGGTAACAACGGACAAGATATACGACATCCTTAAGGGAAACGACTGCTACGGATTTATAGAGCACTGCGCTATCAAGGATCCCGACAGCCGTATTGAGGCAATCGGAATAAACAAGAATTATACCAACCTCACAGTCGATAAGGCAAACCACACGTTTTCACTCGGCAGCTGGGCTACATTCCCGGTACTGGTTGAGAATAAGCCGTACATGGTCAAGAGCAACGGAGCCGAGGATTATCAGCTTTCGGAGACAGACTACACAAAGAAAGCCGACGGAGTTACGGCTTCAGATGTAGCAGATGATACATATGACGGCGGCGCATTCTCGAAGCTTATCAGGATATACCGCAAGCAGGAATGGGTAGGACATGACAGAATCGTTCTTTTCTCATTCGAAGAAAAGGAAGGCTTCACAGCTGACGGTTTTGGTGATGCGCCCTGCAGATGGATCCCGATGTACTACGGCTCCATAGACACAAACGGAAAGGCACACAGTACAGCGAATACGCATCTGAGCCAGAGCAAAACCACAGCCGAACAGTATACGGCTATCCAGACATTCAGCACCGGCGCAAAGTTCTTCGGCGGTCCTATCGTCGAAGTGATAGTAGACCTTCTCATGATGTGGGCAGGAACTTCAGACCTTCAGGGAGCATACGGAAACGGAAACATGAACGGATATGTAGCTGATGCCGGTCAGGATTACGGAATGAAGACAAACGACGTAGTTAACGGCGGTCAGTTCTACGGCTCATCCGATGGTGCAAGCCTCAACAAGATCCTCCATTCGGTAGTTCTGGGATCCTATTCACAGTGGATGAGAGATCCTTACGAAGTGATAGTTAACGGAGCTGTTAAGGTTTCAAAGGATTATACCTATGATCCTACCGGCGCAACATATGAAGACACCGGGATAAGGGTACCGAACATAGGAAACTGGCAGTATCCGCTGGACTATTTCCCCGTAAAGGGATACGGTTCCATACCTATAGCACCATACTCCGGAGGATCTACGGCTGAAGGACCTTGCGACGGAACATATGTAGCGGCAGACCAGAGCAGTAAAACGGCTGTGTGCCTGCGCTGCGGCAATTGCTCCGACGGCGCTCCTGCCGGCGTGCGTGCGCGTTATTGGAACTCCGTTGCCTCGGACGCGTACTGGACCGTTGGCTTCGCCCTCTTTCTGTAACACCTGCAAGGGCGTAGCCCTTCGGGGGGTGAATTGCGAAGCAAGAGGGGCTCTCCCCTGATAT
>JBGUIZ010000016.1:0-25622 GCA_045113495.1 Bacteroidaceae bacterium | reverse complement strand
TCCGATTGGAATAGAAACTCACTCAAGGTTTATCTCCAGATGCAGATAATACCTTTCTCCGGCAGACGGAATATATTGAGGCTCCGTCCTGGCTCCCCACGCATCGTTGCCGCCCACGCCTATTATCTCTGAGTCCAGATTGATGTTCAGATAGTCACGCTCGGGCAGTTCATATCCGTGACGCGCATTCTCCAGATCCTCCTCGGAGTAATTCCATATTCTTGCATTGAATCCTTTTGGAGGGCGTACGAATCCCAAGTCGGTAATGCTCAATGTGGGCAGTCCGGAACCGGTCAACAGGAGTTTGTCAACGTCTGTTCTGTTGGAGTTGTCCTGAGGATAGACATAATCAGTCATATACTCACCCACGGGCAATGTATTCTGGCCGTACAATGCACCCAGCTTACGGTCGGGATAGTTCTCCCAAGGGCCGCGTCCAGTCCATGAAACGTTGTCATAACCCGAAGGCACTCTCATCCTTAATCCGAACTTTGGCATGGATTCCACACTGACGCTGTCAGGGGTATAATACATAAATACTTCCACTTGGTCCTTGGTGTCCAAATCAAGGTAGTATGTCATTTCAAGTGTGGCGCCCACCGATAGAGCATATGTAAATTCGCAGATCAGTGTACCCTGCTGCTTACGGTTACGCTTGTCCTTGTACAGAGAGAACTTACTGGACAGGAGTTTGCGGTCCGATGCTGCAGAGCGCCATACTCCCATGCTCCTCTCATAGTCATTACGCAACTGGTTGTCATTGGCAGGTTTCCAGAAATAGGGTTCCAACGGCCCGGCCAGAACCTCCCTGCCCTGATAAATCCAGCCCACCAGTGCGCCCAGACTGTCAAAAGAGAAGCCTCCTTTTTCAAGATATTCCAACGCTTTCCGGGGTTTTATTCTTTTGGCATAATCTTCCATGATAAAAGGACGGGCTAAATAATCATCGATATGCACAAACTGGTCATAAGCCACTGTAAAACCTTTATCGGCCCATAATACAGACTGTGGCAACGATGCACATACTGTCATGGCGTTTTTCCAGGAATTCCCATAACTATGCTCCGGTATAGTCAAAATGCCGTTTTCATCGGGCTTGGAAAGCTTTATCAAATCTGATTCCCCATCCCTGTCATCAAAGAACCGGACACTGAAATCATACTCATCAAGGGATGTAAACCAGTTCATGTTGATTACCCTTACGTGAGTGTTGTCAGTCTTTTCAAAGTGCAGAGGCTGATAGATGTGTTTGACCTCATAATAGTGCGGATGCGGGGTGCGGTCAGGGGCCAGCAGGCCGTTTATCACAAAAGCCCCGTCATTTGGCATATCGCCAAAATCGCCTCCATAGGCCCAGAATTCACCGTCCTCAAGTTTCAGGCTGCTGCCTTTGTATTTGAGAGGAGAGCCGTCAATGGGTTTGGCAATACCCTGGTCCACCCAGTCCCAGATAGCTGCTCCGGCAATGCTGGGATCGGAATAAATCACATCCCAGTACTCTGTGAGATTACCTCCTGAATTACCCATCATATGGGCGTACTCACGCATAATGAACGGACGGTCAGTCACCCTCTCTGCCACCTGTTTTAAGCGTGAAGGCGAAAGATAGCTGTCATCATACAGGTCTGACACCGAAAGGTCTGTATCGCAGAAGATAAGACGCGTGGCATCCAGTTCCTCCACTTTGTCACGCATGGCGCGCATATTCACGCCTGCACCACCCTCGTTTCCAAGTGACCAGAAGAGTATGGACGGATGGTTAATGTCCCTTTTCACCAGTGATTCGGCTCGGTCTACATGAGATTTCATCCACTGCGGGTCATTTCCCATCTGACGGTTTCGCAGACCGAATCCGTGAGACTCCTGATTGGCCTCATCCATGACATAGATTCCATAGCGGTCACAGAGTTCGTAAAGAAGCGGTGAATCGGGGTAATGTGATGTGCGCAGCATATTGATATTGGCCTGTTTCATCAGCTTGATATCAAGTTCTGTCGTGGCCGCATCCACATAATGACCGGTACGCGGATGGTGGTCGTGACGGTTAACACCGCGCAGTTTTACCGGCTTACCGTTTATGAGCATAATCTCTCCCTGAGTATCTATGCGTCTTACGCCTGTATTCTGGACAAAACTTTCCACCAAAGATCCGTTGAAATCAAACAGTTCTATCAGACACTCATACAGGTTAGGCTTCTCTGCCGACCAAATAAGAGGTTTTTCAAGCAATATCATCATTTCAAGCTGGACAGTATCTCCGGCCTTCAGGGTTCTTGCCAAAGCTGAAAGATCAAATACAACATCCTTTTCATCGGTGTTTTTTTCATTTAGAGTAACCTTAACGGACATAGGAGCCGAATCAAACTTTCCTGCATTTGCCAGTTTCACCTGCGCTTTGAACAAGGCAACCGATAAATCACCCGATGGAGTGAATGATATCAGATAATCGGATATATGCTGCAGCGGGCGTTTCCATAGCTTGACCGAGCGGAATATGCCGCTCAAACGCCAGAAATCCTGGTCCTCCAGATATGATCCGTCACTCCAGCGATATACCTCTACGGCCAGACGGTTCTTACCCTCTTCCAGATATGGAGTTATATCGAATTCGGCCGGTGACATGCTGTTCTGGCTGTAGCCCACCTTCTGCCCGTTCACCCAGACGTAGAACGCCGAACTCACACCCTCAAACTCCAGAATCCAGTTGCTTGATGCGATATCGGACACCTCTAATTCCGTCACATAACTGCCCACCGGATTGCGGGCACTGAATGCAGTCCAGCTCTGGTCCGGAGTGCCGGTCACCCTGGGTTGGTCACGGCGGAAAGGATATCGGGAGTTAGTATAGATGGGAGTACCGAACCCCTGCATCTGCCAATCACACGGAACTTGTATGTCATCCCAGCCGCTGACATCATAATCGGCCTGATAGAAATCCGCAGGACGATTGTCCGGGTCCGGTGACCAACGGAACTTCCATGTACCGTCCAGATATGTAATCTCCGGATTGCTCTTGTGAGTAGACGGATTACCTAATGTGACATGATAAGGTAATTTGTTAATTCCCAATACTGCCGGGTTTTCCCAATCAGGGAGATTCTGTGCAGACAAAGAGACCGACAGCGACGCAAAAATCAAAAAATGTGAAAGTTTCATGTTGCAAATATAATGGATTTGAATAATTGTTGTCAGAAAACAACAGTCAGAAGATTGCGGGACGGAAAATTTGCCTATATTTGCACCCTTGAATTTTTACGCACATACGCGCACAAATAATTAATAACACAATAAAACAGTATGCAAAACAAAGGATTCGTAAAGATTTTTGCGATAGCACTGACACTGGTTTGTCTGTTCTATCTCTCCTTTACCTTCAAGACACGCAGCATTGAAAGACATGCTGCCCAGAGCCAGGATGAGCAGGCCTATCTTGACTCTGTGATGAACAAAAAGGTCTGGTTGGGTATTTATTCATACAGAGAGTGCCGTGAGATGCAGATCGGACTCGGTCTGGACCTTAAGGGCGGTATGAACGTCATCCTGGAGGTTTCCATTCCCGATGTAGTCAAGGCTCTGGCCAACAACAGCCAGGATCCCGTATTCACCGAGACTCTTGCAGCAGCCAAGGCACGCGCCATCAGCAGCCAGGACAACTTTGTGGACATCTTTGCACAGGAGTTCGCCAAGATTGCAGGTGCCGACGCCAAGCTGAGCACTTTCTTTGCTACCTCAAATCTCAAGGAGCAGATCAACTCACAGACACCCAATGAAGAGGTTATCTCAGTTATCAAGACTGAGGTTTCAAACGCCGTTAGCAACTCATTCCTGGTACTTCGTGCCCGTATCGACCGCTTTGGTGTGGCTCAGCCCAACATCCAGGAGCTGGCCGGCAAGCAGGGCCGTATCATGGTTGAGCTCCCCGGTATCAAGGAGCCTGAGCGTGTACGTAAGCTCCTTCAGGGTTCAGCCAACCTGGAGTTCTGGGAGACATATAAGGCATCAGAGATTCAGGACGTACTTACCCGCATAGACAACCGTCTTGCTCAGAAGTATGCCGATGAGAATCCTGAGGAGGCTGTAACCGAGGAGGCTACCGCACAGGCTGCCGACAATGCAGATTCTGATCTGGCCGGACAGCTTCTGGATGCTGAGAATAACGCTCAGAACCAGCAGGCTACCGCAGCTCAGCGTGAGGCTCTGCGCAAGAGCAATCCTCTGCTTGCCCGTCTTAACCCCTATCCCTATTCTGACAGCTGGGTAGCCGGTGTTGCCCACTATTCAGATACCGCCGAGGTTAACCGCATGCTGGCCAGCGCCGATGCCAAGGCCATCATCCCGCGCGACCTTAAGTTCATGTGGGGTGTTAAGCCCATGGAGGGTCTGGATCAGTATTTTGAGCTCTACTGCATCAAGAGTGACAACAAGAATGGTCTGGCAGACCTCTCAGGTGATGCTGTTACAGACGCCAAGGCTGACTTTGATCAGTTTGGCGGTCCCTGCGTAAGCATGGTCATGAATACAGAGGGTGCACGCAAGTGGGCTACTCTTACCAAGCAGAATGTAGGTCGTGGCATTGCCATCGTACTTGACGGATATGTATACAGCGCTCCCCGCGTAAACGGTGAGATTGCAGGCGGACGTTCAGAGATCACCGGTAACTTTACCGTTGAGGATACTCAGGACCTTGCCAACGTTCTTAAGTCAGGTAAGATGCCCGCTCCCGCCAAGATCGTACAGGAGGACATCGTAGGTCCTTCACTCGGTCAGGAGTCAATCCAGAAGGGATTCACATCATTCATCATCGCTTTCATCTTCCTGATGATCTATATGTGCATCATATACGGATTCATTCCGGGTATGATTGCAAACGGAGCACTGCTGCTCAACTTCTTCTTCACACTTGGTATCCTTACCTCATTCCAGGCTGCCCTGACAATGTCAGGTATCGCAGGTATCGTACTTACCCTGGGTATGGCGGTCGATGCCAACGTGCTTATCTATGAGCGTACCAAGGAGGAACTCAAGGGTGGCAAGAGCGTTCAGTCAGCTCTCACAGACGGTTACAAGAACGCCTTCTCAGCTATCTTTGACTCCAACTTCACATCAATCATCACAGGTATCATCCTGTTCAACTTCGGTACAGGTCCTATCCGCGGATTCGCCACCACACTTATCATCGGTATCATCTGCTCATTCTTTACTGCAGTATTCCTGACACGTATCGTTTATGAGCACTTCCTTGGTAAGGGCAAACTGCAGAACCTCACATTCACCACTCCGGTTTCCAAGAACCTCATGCAGAACACTGCCGTCAAGTTCATGGAGAACGCCAAGAAATCAATGTCAATATTCGGTATTGCAGCAATCATCTGCATCGCCTTCCTGGCCGTTCGCGGACTGAGCAAGAGTATTGACTTTACTGGTGGCCGTAACTTTGTTGTTCAGTTTGAGGAGCCCGTTGAGCCCGAGGAGGTTCGCGATATCCTTGAGAAGGTTATTACCGAGGACAATGTCCAGGCAATCGCTCTGGGTACCGACCACAAGACCATCCGTATCTCAACCAACTACCGTATCGATGAGGATTCTGAGACCATCGACTCTGAGATTGAGGAGTTCCTCTTCACATCTCTCAAGTCTGCCGGCAAACTCAGCTCAGACCTGACACTGGCTACATTCATAGATCGTGAGAACCGTGACGGAGGCTCAATCATCAGTTCACAGAAGGTTGGTCCTTCAATCGCCGAGGATATCACACGCGGTGCTATCATCTCTGTGATCCTGGCCCTGATCGCCATCTTCCTGTACATCCTTATCCGTTTCCGCAACGTGGCTTACTCAGTAGGTGCCATATTCGCCCTCTGCTTTGATACACTTATTATAATAGGTATGTATTCAATCTGCTGGGGATGGATGCCGTTCTCACTTGAGATCGACCAGACATTCATCGGTGCCGTGCTGACAGCTATCGGTTACTCAATCAACGATAAGGTGGTTATTTTTGACCGTATCCGTGAGTTCACCGGTCTCTATCCCAAGCGTAACCGCAAGCAGTTGTTTGACGATGCCCTTAACACCACTCTGGCCCGTACAATCAACACATCAGTAAGTACATTGATCGTGCTGTTGTCTATCTTCTTCCTGGGCGGTGACAGCATCCGCAGCTTTGCTTTCGCAATGATTCTGGGTGTTGTATTCGGCACATGCTCATCACTCTTTGTAGCTGCTCCTACAGCTTACGTTGTGATGAAGAAGACCAAGAAAGAGAAGGAGGAGATTGCTGCTCAGAAAGCATAAGAATCCTTATTGATAATGATGACCGGAGTCCCCACAGGCTCCGGTCATTTTTTTATACAAATGGATTTTACATTTGAATGAAATCACGATATTTGTAATGCCAAACAAAAGAAAATGCAAATGAGAATAAGGCTTCTTTCAGTAGTCATGTCGGTCCTCATAGCCTTCCCTGCACTCGCGCAAAAGGTCAACACCGACTCCATTAAGGCCCAGATGGACAAGATAGAACTCTCCAACCAGGCCATGAAACAGATGATTGACCGTTACAAGAAAGGTGTAATCAAAGGCGATGCCGAATCCATGAACCTCCTGGGTATGGAGTGCATGAGTGGCAAGAACGTTAAGGCAAACCTGGAGATGGGACTCAACCTCCTGGATGCCGCCGCCAAAATGGACAATCTGGACGCCCAATACAATCTGGGAAACTATTTCTTTCAATTCTGGCTCAGCAAGCCTGCCAATGACGGATATTTCTCACAAGGTATAAAATGGCTCAAGAAAGGCGTCAAGGCAGGTGACAGCCGCTCATACCTGATGTTGGCCCTCTTCTACAACGAGTATGGCAAGTACAAGAAAGAGCCTTCATATGTTGATGGCGCCATTAAAGTGCTTGAGACATATCCTAAGATATCAGAAGTCAACAATAAAGATGAGCAGGTGCTCAGCGCCCAGGCGTGTCTGGGAACCATTTGTCTTGGAAAATGGCGTATGGACAATGACACAACCGCTCTGCGCGATGCCAAGAAATGGTATCAGACCCTGCTCAGGTCCAATCTGGAATTCCCAAACTTTACCCAGTACATAGACTCTCTGCAGGCTGTACTCAGCATGGGAGTTCCTATGAGAATCGATCCTATGCCCACCGCCCAGGAGATAGAAGAATCCAAGAACAGCGGTAGCGGTATGGGAGGATTCCCGGGCATAGGAGGCGGATTTCAGGGTGGAGGCGGATTCCCCGGAGGAGGTGGATTCCCCGGTGGAGGTGGAGCACAGCAGGCTCAGCAGGGCCCACGTCCTGTTCAGGCAACATTCCCCGGAGGCAACATGCAGCAGTTCATCCGCAACAACACCAACTATCCTGAGAACCTTAAAAGTCAGAAAATCAACGGTCGTGCCACTGTATCATTCACCATTGATACAGACGGTTCAGTGATAAATCCCATAATAACCAACCATGCAGTGGTAAACAACGTTGAGATATTCATAATGGATAAGGAGGCTCTGCGCACCGTAATGGTTATGCCTGACTGGATTCCTGCACAGAAGGAGGACGGTACCGTTGTTCAGGCACAGCACTCCGCTACTGTAAGCTTCGGTTCCAGCGGCGGTATGGGTGGCATGGGCGGCTTCGGCTTCTGAAAAAACCGCATAATAAGAACAGGTACTTCTGTGTCACTCTGGCACCGAAGTACTTTTTTTTGTGTTCTGTTTGTATATTCACCGCATAAATAATTGCATATATGCGAAATTGATAAAGAAAAAATACAAATTGTCTGCTAAATAGGTTTAAAAGTGAATAATAAACGGAATATTCTTGTAATTTTGCACCGTTTTTATGCGATTAAACAACAAACACTATACAAAAAGATATGACAGTAAAAGAATTGGATCAGGTTGTTGTCCGCTTCTCAGGCGATTCCGGTGACGGAATGCAGCTGGCCGGCAACATCTTCTCCACTGTTTCGGCTACAGTAGGAAACAGTATCAGTACTTTCCCGGATTATCCCGCCGATATCCGCGCCCCGCAAGGTTCACTCACAGGCGTATCCGGATTCCAGGTACATATAGGTGCAGGTAAGGTTTATACTCCCGGTGACCAGTGTGATGTTTTGGTTGCCATGAATGCTGCGGCTCTCAAGACCCAGCTCAAGTATGCCAAGCCCAACGCCACTATCATCATAGATACAGACGCTTTCAAGAAGGCAGACCTTGAGAAAGCCGCTTTCCAGACTGAGGATCCCCTCTCAGAGCTGGGTGTTGATCCTGACCGCGTAATTGCATGCCCCCTTACCCAGATGGTGAAGGACGCTCTTGCAGATACCGGTATGGAGGCTAAGGCCGTTCTCAAGTGCCGCAATATGTTCGCTCTGGGTCTTGTATGCTGGCTTTTCAGCCGTGACCTGGAGATTGCATTCAACTATCTGCGTGACAAGTTCGCCAAGAAGCCTGAGCTGGCACAGGCCAACATCAAGGTTATTCAGGCCGGTTATGACTACGGTCACAACACTCACAGCAGTGCCATGAATGTTTACCGCATTGAGTCAAAGCAGAAGGAGCCCGGCCGTTACATGGACATTACCGGTAACAAGGCTACAGCATACGGTTTCATCGCCGCTGCCGAGAAGGCTGGTCTCAAGCTCTACCTTGGATCATATCCTATCACCCCTGCCACCGATGTTCTGCATGAGCTCTCCAAGCACAAGTCACTTGGTGTTACCACCGTTCAGTGCGAGGATGAGATTGCAGGTTGCTCATCGGCCGTAGGTGCATCTTTCGCAGGTGCTCTGGCAGTAACTTCAACATCAGGTCCCGGTATCTGCCTTAAGTCAGAGGCCATGAACCTGGCTGTCATCATGGAGCTTCCGCTTGTTGTACTGGATGTTCAGCGCGGCGGTCCCGCTACAGGACTTCCCACCAAGTCAGAGCAGACAGACCTTCTGCAGGTTCTCTTTGGTCGTAACGGTGAGAGCCCCATGCCTGTAATTGCAGCCACATCACCTGTTGACTGCTTTGATGCAGCATTCCAGGCAAGTAAGATGGCTCTGGAGCACATGACTCCCGTTGTCCTCTTGACCGATGCATTCGTAGCCAACGGTTCTGCAGCATTCAAACTGCCCAACCTGGCAGAATATCCCGCCATCAATCCTCCTTATGTTCCTGAGGAACTCAAGGGCAAATGGACTCCGTATATGCGTGCTGAGAACGGCACCCGCTACTGGGCTGTTCCCGGTCGTGAGGGATTCACCCACATCCTGGGTGGTCTGGAGAAAGACAGCCAGACCGGCGCCATCAGCACCAACCCTGAGAACCATGACCTGATGACACGTCTGCGTCAGCAGAAGATTGACAACATCCAGGTTCCTGATCTGGAGGTAATCGGTGATGTTGATGATGCTGACCTGCTGATTGTAGGATTCGGAGGTACTTACGGACATCTGCGTGCCGCTATGGATGAGCTCCGTGCTCAGGGCAAGAAGGTTGCTCACGCACACTTCAAGTTCATCAACCCGCTGCCTAAGAACGCCGCTCAGGTACTCAAGAAGTACAAGAAGGTGGTTGTAGCCGAGCAGAACATGGGTCAGCTTGCCGCATTCCTGCGCATGAAAGTTGACGGATTTGTTCCTTATCAGTTCAACCAGGTAAAGGGCCAGCCGTTCGTTGTGAACGAACTCGTGAATGCTTTCAACGAAATCCTTAACAAGTAAACACACAGCACTATGGAATATACAGCACAAGATTTCAAGAAGGGACAGCCCCGTTGGTGCCCCGGATGCGGTGACCACTTTTTCCTGGCTTCACTGCACAAGGCTATGGCCGAAATCGGAGTAGCTCCATACAATACCGCAGTCATCTCAGGTATCGGCTGCTCAAGCCGTCTGCCCCACTACATGGCTACATACGGTATGAACACCATACACGGCCGTGCAGCTGCTATCGCTACCGGTTGTAAGGTTGCCAATCCTGACCTGACCGTATGGCAGATATCAGGTGACGGTGACGGTCTGGCTATCGGTGGTAACCACTTCATCCACGCCAACCGCCGTAACATCAACCTGAACATGATCCTCCTGAACAACCGAATCTACGGTCTGACGAAGGGTCAGTACTCACCTACCTCACCCCGTGGATTCGTAAGTAAGTCAAGTCCTTACGGTACTGTTGAGGATCCGTTCCGTCCCGCAGAGCTCTGCTTTGGCGCACGCGGTCACTTCTTTGCCCGCGCCGTTGCCACCGATGCTCCCGGCACAGTGGATATCCTCAAGGCTGCTTACAACCACAAGGGCGCATCAGTCTGCGAGATTCTGCAGAACTGCGTTATCTTCAACAACGGTACTCACGATGCAGTATACAACAAGGAGGGCCGTGCCAAGAACGCCATCTACGTAAAGCAC
Source organism: Bacteroidaceae bacterium (assembly GCA_045113495.1). Lineage (GTDB taxonomy): Bacteria > Bacteroidota > Bacteroidia > Bacteroidales > Bacteroidaceae > Colenecus. The sequence goes on along the minus strand of JBGUIZ010000016.1, from coordinate 15,216 downwards.
GGTGAGCCTCTGGTATTCGGTGAGAACAATGAGTTCGGCATCATGCAGGAGGGATTCGGTCTCAAGGTCGTAAAGATCGGTGAGAACGGCATCACCCTTAAGGATATCCTTGTACACGATGCACACTGCCAGGACAACACCCTGCAGCTTAAGCTCGCCCTGATGGGTGACGGTGACGGATTCCCCGTAGCTTTGGGCGTTATCCGCGACGTTGAGGCTCCCACCTATGACGATGCAGTAACCGCACAGATAGAGGAGGTAAAGGCCGCCAAGAAGTACCACACTTTCAGCGAGCTCCTTGAAACCAACGACATCTGGGAAGTAAAATAAAACAAACGCACCTGCGTAAAAAAAGGCGGTCATCGAGACCGCCTTTTTTATTCGGCCGGTAGGCCGACTCATTTGCGAAAGCAAATTAAAAAAATTTATAAATGGCGAAGCCATCCCGCCTGAAAGGCGGCCTTTCGCGTTAGCGAAATAAAAAAAGGTTTAGTTTCCTGAACTTTAAATCCGACCTCAAATAGGAAAAAAAGCAGCCATCTTGAGAATGACTGCTAGTTGGTACCCCCGCCGAGAATCGAACTCGGATTTAAAGTTTAGGAAACTTCCGTTCTATCCATTGAACTACAGAGGCAAACAGGTATAAACCTATCCGGCCGCGAAGATACTGCTTTTTTTAGTATAACACAAAAGAGACGGTTCTGATTGTGCGCAATAACATCAATCAAAACCGTCACTTTTATTTCAGTTCAGTTATTTGAACAGCTCCTTGACTGTCAGCTCCAGATAATCGCGGCAGTTCATCCAAGTGTGGCCACCCTCGGGGTTGTAGAAGGTGTGCTTGAGACCCTGTTCTGTCAGATACTGGTCAAGACCCAGTGACTGGGTAATCAGGAAATCGGTCTTACCGGTACCCAGGAACATGAACTTGAGCTTTTTCTTGAGGTCCTTGATGGGAGCGTATGTTCCGTTCTGGAAGTTGCCCTTGTACTCATCCTCGCTGAATATAGCGGGAGCGAACGCTGCTACGTAGTGGAACTTGTCAGGGTTGCCCAATCCTGCAGCCAGAGTCTGACGGCCGCCCAGTGAGAATCCTGCGATTGCACGGTTATCGGCATTCTTAATCACATTGTAGTTCTTCTCAACAAACGGGATAACCTCTTCTACAAACTCCTTAGTGGTGAGAACCACATCAGTTGCATTATATGATTCTGCCTTACCCTGCGCAATCATCTCAGGATAGGGATTGGCATAAGGCATTACAACGATCATGCGCTTGGCCTCACCCTTGGCAATCATGTTGTCCAGAATGTTGTTCATCTGACCTACCTTGAACCAGGTCTCGTAGGTATCGGTCATACCGTGGATAAGATAGAGAACGGGGAGCTTCTCCTTACCGTTGGGATCATAACCGGCGGGAGTATAAATGCATATGGGACGCTCAATACCGCAAGCCTTTGAGAAATAGTAACGGTAGGCAACCTTTCCGTGCGGAACATCCTGAATATCCTGAACGGTAGGCTCAGCACCACGAACATCAACAAGGCTGTACTTGAAGTTCTCATTGGGGAACAGATGCATGTTGTTGGGATCAGCCACCTGTGTGCCGTCAATCACGAATGCATAGGGATAGATATCGGGAGCGGGAGGAGTAACGGTGATGCTCCAGACGCCGCGGTCATCCTTCTCCATAGCTGCTCTTGAGGCAAGCATCTGGCAATCCAATTCAACCTTCTGTGCATCGGCAGCCTGGCAACGGAATGTTACGGTACCGTCAGCATTGTACTCAGGCGACTTTACACCCTGCGGGAAGAGGCTAGTCATGAGTGAACCTGTGAGACGTGAAGGCTCTGCACCACCCAGCTTCTCCAGACGTACCTTCTCGGCCTCCTCAAGGCTCATGCTCTCAGCAACGGCCTTGTCAATGACAGCCTGATCCTGGAACAGCAGCGGGAATGACTTCTCAAGCCAGTAGCGGGCGTTCATCCAAGTGTGACCGTACTTATCATGAGTGAATACTTTTACGTTCTTGATGTCGTGACGGTCAAGCATCTGCATCAGGTCCTTTGAGTTTCCGTACAGGAAATCATCGGTGCCGATACCCAGCCAGAACAGATGTACCTTCTTGTTGAAAGCCTCTGAATCCTCAAACTGGCTGTCGCGAACCTGAGTGAATGAACTGTATGAGCACAGGTATGAGAACTTGTCAAGGTTGGCAAGTCCGATGGCCATACCCTGGTTGCCACCACGTGAGAAACCGCCTATACCGCGATGATCGGCATCGTTGATGGTGCGGTAGTTGCTCTCTACGAAAGGCATCAGCACATCAGTGAAATCAGCATTGAAGTTGTAGCCTCCGCCCATGCCGAAGCCACCTCCCATGCCACCGAATCCGCCGCGGCCGCCCTGCTGCTGGGGCTGACGCTCTGTCTTGAGCAGAGTAGCGTTTCCGTAAGGCAGAACCAGGATCATCTCCTTTGCCTTACCCTCGGCAATGAGGTTGTCAAGGATCAGGTTCATCTTACCTACCTTGAAGTATACCTCCTCAGTATCGGTAGTACCGCTTATAAGGTACATCACGGGGTACTTCTTGTCCTTATTCTTGGGATCGTCATAGAAAGGCGGGGTGTAGACGATTACCGGGATGAACATATTCAGTCCGGGTGACCAGTAGTTCAGGTAATCCACGCTGCCGTGGGGAACATCCTTAAGTGCGCTCAGCTTGTCGGCGCGCATATCGAGCAGGCTGTTCTTGAATGTCTCGTTGGGGAACCACTCGGCGCACTGGGGATCCATTACGCTGATACCGTCAACCTCAAAATGATAGGGGTAGATATCGGGCTCTGCGGGGCCGATGGTCGCGGTCCATACGCCGTTTGCGCCCTTGGTCATATCAACGCTTTCGCTGAACTGGGTCCATACCTTGACTGATTTGGCGTTACGGTTGGAGTAGTTGAATGTAACCGTACCGTTCTGATTGATTACTGTAGATGGAACCTGCTGTCCCATTCCGCCCGGCTGGGCACTCATGACTCCTGTCATGGCAGCTGCCACAAGGAGAAGGGTAATTTTTCTGATTCTCATAAATATAATTGTGTTGTATGATTTTTTTCGGGCTTTGAAGATACCTAATTAAATCTAAAAACGGTTGTTTTTACAACAAAATATGTACTTTTGTTGGATTTCGGATTTCCCGGACTTTAGGATTAAAACAAGAAAAAAACATATGGAAGTAATTGATTTCAACAAGCAGAACAGTATTCTGAACCAGTTTATCGCCGAGATTCGTGATGTAAACATTCAGAAAGACCAGCTTCGTTTCCGCCGCAACCTGGAGCGTATTGGTGAGATTATGGCACTTGAGGTGAGCAAGAAACTCAACTATGTGACAAAGGATGTGCAGACCCCGCTGGGTGTATCCACTATCAATGTACCTGAGGAGGATATAGTATTGGGTACTGTCTTCCGTGCCGGACTGCCTCTGCACCAGGGCTTCCACAACTATTTTGACCACTGCGAGAACGCATTCGTATCAGCATACCGCAAATATCTGGATGAGGTGAACTTTGACGTGCACATCGAGTACATGGCATCACCCAAGCTTGACGGCAAGACCCTGATTCTGGTTGACCCCATGCTTGCTACCGGTAACAGTATGTATCTGGCATACCGCGCTCTGCTGCTTAAGGGAACTCCCGCCCGCATACATCTCTGCTCCGTAATTGCCGCCCAGGCCGGCGTTGATTACGTAACCAAGATGTTCCCGCAGGACATAACCACCCTCTGGTGCGCCGCAGTGGATCCGGAACTGAACAGCCACGCCTACATCATCCCGGGACTGGGCGATGCCGGTGACCTGTGCTTTGGTGAGAAGTAACCACTCATTCAACTAAACTTTTGTAATTAACTAACCAATCCAACAATATCACTTATGTTTAAGAAATCACTAATGATCGTAGCTGTTGCAGCAACTGCATTGGCAGTCTCCGCACAGCCCAAACTCAACGAGAACAACATCGATGAAGTAATTAAAGCCATGACCCTCGAGGAGAAGGCCAAACTCATTGCCGGTGGCGGATGGGGCAGTATGACTGCCGGTTCCATGACCGCTTCCGATGAGAGGACAGTACCCGGTGCAGCCGGTACCACACAGGCCATCCCGCGTCTGGGAATTCCCCTCACAGTCCTGGCCGACGGTCCCGCCGGACTCCGTATCAACCCCACCCGTCAGGGTGACAGTCAGACCTATTACTGCACAGGTTATCCTGTAGGTACCGTACTGGCCTGCACCTGGAACACCCAGCTGGTTGAGGAACTGCTCACCACCATGGGCGAGGAGGTTCACGAGTACGGAGTTGACGTACTGCTGGCACCCGGTATGAACCTGCACCGCAACCCGCTCTGCGGCCGTAACTTTGAGTATTTCTCCGAGGATCCCCTGCTCAGCGGCAAGATATCGGCAGCCTATGTAAAGGGTATCCAGAAAAATGACGTTGGTGTATCGGTAAAGCATTTTGCCGCCAACAACCAGGAGATCAACCGTAACGAAAACAACGCCCGCATTAGCCAGCGTGCCCTGCGCGAGCTCTACCTCAAGAACTTTGAGATTGCCATCCGCGAGGCCAAGCCCTGGACCGTAATGTCATCATATAACAAACTGAACGGCTCATATACTCAGCAGAGCCATGACCTGCTCACCGGCATCCTGCGTGACGAGTGGGGTTACGATGGCATCGTAATGACTGACTGGGGCAACAAGGCCGGTACCGTAAACGCCGTACAGGCCGGTAATGACCTCATGGAGCCGGGTGCCGACTCAGAGAGCCAGCGTGTAATTGAGGCTGTAAACAACGGTACACTTGACATCGCAGACCTGGACCGCAACGTAAAACGTCTGCTTGAGTACATTGTCAAGACTCCTCATTTCAAGCACTACCAGTTCTCTAACAAGCCTGACCTGGAGGGTCATGCCAAACTGGTTCGCGAGGCTGCTGCCGAAGGTATGGTACTGCTCAAGAACAACGGTTCACTGCCTATGGAGGGCCAGGGCAACATAGCTCTGTTTGGTCTCAACGCATACAAGTCAATCGCCGGCGGTACCGGTTCAGGTAACGTGAACAAGGCATATATCCGCAACATCAGCGAGGGTCTTGAAGGCGCCGGATTCACTCTCGATGCCCGCCTGGCAGACTACTACGCAAAGTATCGCGAATACACCAACAGCCTTAACGCACTCGGTGCCGGTCAGGGCGGACGTAACGTAATGCTCGGCGAGGCTGTTCTCCCCGAGGTTGCAATCAGCTCTGCAGCCGTTGAGGCAACCGTACAACGCAACGCCGCCGCCATCATCGTTATAGGCCGTAACGCCGGTGAAGGTGATGACCGCCGCATGGACAACGACTTTGATCTTACTGATGCCGAGCGCATGCTTATCCGTGACGTCTGCAACGCATATCACAAGGCAGGCAAGAAGGTGATCGTAGTGCTCAACATAGGCGGTGTAATTGAGACCGCTTCATGGAAGGCCCAGCCCGATGCCATACTGCTGGCATGGACTCCCGGACAGGAGGTAGGAAACTCCGTAGCCGATATCATCACCGGTAAGTCAAATCCTTCAGGAAAGCTCTCCATGACATTCCCCATGTCATATCTTGACATCCCCTCATCGGCCAACTTCCCCTATAACGGTCAGGTTCGTCAGAACCAGAACTACGGAGGTGGCTTTGGCGGCGGATTCGGCGGCAGACAGCAGGCCGGCACCAAGGATATAGACTATACCAACTATGCCGAGGGTATCTGGGTAGGTTACCGTTACTTCAACACAGCAGGTGTGGAGGTATCTTATCCGTTCGGTTACGGTCTGAGCTACACCACATTCAGCTACAGCAAGCCCACCGTAAAGGCTAAGAACGGCGGCTTTGAGGCAACCATCACTGTAAAGAACACCGGTAAGGTAGCAGGTAAGGAGATCGTTGAGATCTACGTAACCGCTCCCGACGGCGGTCTTGTAAAGCCCAGCGAGGAGCTCAAGGCATTCGGCAAGACCAAGCTCCTGCAGCCCGGTGAGAGCCAGACACTTACATTCAGTGCCGATGCCTACACCCTGGCATCATTCAACGAGCAGGCCTCAGAGTGGCAGACCGCAGCAGGCAAGTACACCGTAAAGTTCGCTGCCAGTGCAACCGATGTACGCGCCACCGCTACATTCAGCGCCAAGAAGGCTGCGTGGAAGGTTGAGAACCTGCTGGCTCCTGACCAGCCCCTGAACGAGCTCTCAATCCGCTGATAAAATCACATAATAGGGACAGTCCCCTCTGTGTTCTTTTTCAAAAAGCACACAAAGGGGACTGTCCCTATTGTGTGCTTTTTAAATTTTATTTATGTTTGCACCTGAAGCTCCAATATTTTGCTTTTGGAAATATCTTACAATAAAACAGTTAAGCTTATGAGATTTTTTTTATTTTCTTTCTCCGCACTGTTGGCATTAATGCCAATCAGTATGTATGCTCAAGATGTGTCAGGCGACACCATTCCGTCATCTGATACTTACTTCTTACCTTCTGTAATACAGAATAACCCCAATCTTTCAATCTATTACTCCGCTCTCAGGGCAACCGGACTTGCCGACACATTGGAGCAATATATTGATCCCACCTATCCCGGAGTGAGCTATGACTCTACATTAGCCTGTTTCATGAATACGGGAAGAGCCATATTCTACCGCACTGCATATGAAGAGGAGAACGGAGTATTTCCCGAGTCCCGTTATTTTAAATACACAGTTTTTGTGGTCCCCGATTCCATACTCGCACTTAATTATAACATCAGGAATCTGGAGGATCTCAGGTCATATGCAGAGCAGCAATATCCGTCAGGAGCCGGCAAACCGGATTATGACAGGGAGAGTTCCCTGAACATGTTCATGTCATACCATATACTTCCGGAAATGTTGACATATGAACAATTCAATACATCCCAACATCAAATAATTGAAAGACACCTTCATCTTGACGAACTTGATGTTGAGGATTTCTACGAGACAATGCTACCACACTCCATAATGCGTATCAGCACTCCTTATGAGCAGGGTAATTACGGTTCCAAAATATTCATCAACCGTAAGGGTACCATAAAATACCCGGAAAAACTGATTCCCGGAATCCAAATCTATAAAGAACGGGAGCTTGGCTATCAATATGACAGTTACTCTCTGAATGGTATATATCACTATATTTCCGAACCGCTAGTTTACAACAATGCCACCAGAGACGCACTGAATGTAAGGATGAGGATTATGGCCAGTACCCTATCGCCCGATTTCATCAACAGCGGAGCCAGGGGACGTCTTAGATATACCGATAGAGACAGATACGTAGTAGGATTTCTACCCGGTTTCTGCAAGAACGTCCAATGGACTGAGGGCTCTGAATTATGGGTAAGATACAGAGATGCTTCTTTTGGCTGCTATAACGGTGATGAGATAACCCTTAGAGGACAATTCGATATGACATTCCGTCTGCCGCCTGTTCCCCAAAACGGTCTTTATGAAATCCGTATCAATTGCTACTCTCCTATGGGTATTGATGATTTTAGAAAACAACATGGAAACCTTCTTTTCTATGTCCGTCAGGAGGGAAGTGAATTCATTCCTTGCGGAACCCCTAAAAACATGTTCCTGACAGCCGAAGACCTAGGATATGTCAAGGATGATGATGTTGATTATTATGACATTATCCAGAACAATCCCGGCATGACAGAAGATGAAGCTAAAGAGTTGGCTATCATAGAGAATGACAAGCTCATGCGCAGTCACGGCAGCATGAAATCCCCCGATAGTTATACCTATAACGGTAGAACCTCCCTACGCGATGATAATAATACATATAGGATAATCCTGTGTGAGATGTATATGCAGCCGGAAAAAGACTATTATCTGCGTATCCGACAGGTTAATAACGAATACGAGAGCAATATCCCATTCAACTATCTGGAGATAGTCCCGTACGATGTCTATTCAGGAGAGAACGGACCCGAGGACAGACATTGATTGTTTCACCCACTAATGCAAACCTTATTATGAAAAAGATATTATTCTCTATTATAGCGCTGTTTACCTGCGTCTTTGCACATTCGCAGATAACTGATGTAGACGGCATCTATTACCGTCTGCTTGAAGATACAACCGTAGCCAACACTAACGGTCTGACAGCAGCAGTATTCACAAAGGGTGATTTAGACCACTATAAGGGCAATATCACTATCCCTTCATCGGTCGTAATAGGATCAACAGAGTACCCCGTTACAACCATAACAGAGATGGCATTCAGAGGATGCAGCCAACTCACATCAATCAGCATCCCGGCCAGCGTGATACGCATCCCGTCCGGAGCATTCTATGGTTGCAGCAACCTTACAACAATCACCATAGATTCCGGAAACAGAGTATATGACAGCCGTGACAACTGTAACGCAGTTGTTGAGACTGCCACCAACACCATCATAGCCGGCTGTAAGACCACCACTTTCCCTACAAGCGTATCCACAATAGGCGAATGCGCTTTCTATGGCTGTATGGGGATAACCTCTTTCACCATACCGTCCAATATCAGTATTATTGAAAGCTGGGCATTCCTGGATTGCTCCGGTTTGCTCTCTTTGAACGTTCCTCCTACAGTCACGGAATTTGGGACCAATGTTTTCTTAGGTTGCAACAACATTCAGACATTGGAGTGGAACTCAAAATATTCACCTGCATTGGTAGCAGGCCAATCATACCCTTCACTTAAAAGCGTTGTCCTGGGTAATGAAGTAACGATACTGCTTCCTTACACCTTTTCAAATTGCACCGCTCTTGAATCGGTTGAGTTATCACCCAACCTGACAAGGATATCCCAGTATGCTTTCAAAAACTGCAATTCATTGACATCCATTTCCTTCTCTTCAGGATTGAATTTTATAGATTCAAACGCTTTCCAAGGATGCGATAATATTGAGACTGTATACTGGAATTTCAGGGACTCCATTGCAATGGCCAGAGTATTGGCATCAGCATCATCCAACATAAAGAAGGTCATAATTGGAAAAGATATCACCTGCATTGAGGGTCGCGCCTTTACAGGCTTTACCAATCTGACTTCGATAGAAGTCGATCCTGCCAACAAGGTATATGACAGCCGTAATGACTGCAATGCCATTATTGAAAAAGAAACGGGCTCATTGATCATAGGCTGCAAGACCACCACTATTCCCAATGACATCAAAAGACTGGAATCCGGAGCATTCTCAGTTTGTGGAGGTCCTGATGTCCTGACACTTCCGTCAAGCCTGTTGAGCATAGGTGCTTATGCATTCAGCGGTTGCACAGGGCTGACATCGGTTACTATTCCGGAAAACGTAAGCAATATTGGATGGGGAGTGACAGCAGACTGTCCAAACATCACCTCAATCACAGTACACCCTGACAATGCATACTACAACAGCAGGGAAAACTGCAACTCTATCATAAACACACGCAGTAACGTTCTGATTGCAGGCTGCAAGAACTCTGTCATACCGGAAGGAGTGACTAAGATTGATGAAGAAGCGTTCAGAGGATGCTACGGATTGAATTCGATAGAGATTCCTTCTAGTGTGACAAATATCGAATATATGGCATTCTCTGGCTGTAGCGGTTTGAATTCGATAGATCTGTCAGGCGGCGTACAGAGAATAGGTCCCAGCGCTTTCGCTGGCTGTTCCGGTCTGACATCAGTAAAAATGCCTGCCAGAATGGAAAGCATTGATGCAGGAGCATTTTACGGTTGCTCTAACCTGCTTTCATTCAGCATACCGCAAGGCATCAGATTCATTGCAGAGAGAGTCTTTGAAAACTGTGACACACTTGCAACCGTTGAAATCCCCTCAACTGTTGACAGCATAGCCTCCTATGCTTTCCGTAATTGCCGTTCGCTCCAATCAGTTACAATCCCTGAAGGTGTTACAATCATTAATGATGAAACTTTCCTGGGCTGCAGTTCTCTTTCATACTTGTCAATCCCGTCTACCATAAAAGAATTTGGCCGGAACGTTTATCAAGGATGTGATAATCTGCAGTCTGCAGGTCCCAAGGGAGGTGGTTACAACTATGAGTTCAACTGGAGAGATACTATCCCGGCAAACGCCTTCTATACACTCAAATCTCTTAAGAGCGTTTATATTCCCAAGACCGTCAAGGCCGTCTATGAATTCAACAATTTTGACGGCAGTCTCTGGGTCACAGACGCCAACTTATACCCCAGTGCCGTATTCCATGGCTGTGACAATCTTGAATCAGTTGCTGTTTCGTTCACTGATACCAAACTGATCAGGAATCGCATCATTTATTACACCGGTGTTTCTTTTTATGTTGAATTTCCCATGGATTACCACCTCTACAAGACCAACGGAATCAAGAGTCTGACAATACTTGATGACACTATAAAGACGCTGTCTGATAAACTTACAAGTCAGATCAAGGAGGTTGTAATATCGGAATATGTCAAGGATATTTACCCCGGAGCATTCAGTTTTGATCCTTATTCCGTCACTTTTGATTATCGGTTCTATCCTTTGTTGACCGTCAACCTGTCATCCAATATGGATGATATAGTCGTTGACAACGGCAACACCAATTATACATCAATAGGCGGTGTTCTGTTCAACAAAGACGCAAGCAATCTGATTGCCTATCCGGCCGGCCGTAAAGGAGCATACCGTATTCCCGCGTCTACGGTCAATCTTGCAGAATACTCCTTTAAGAACAGCGATGGTCTTACAAGTATCAGTATCCCGGCAAGCGTCAAACAGATTTCAGATAGGGCGTTTGAAGGATGTGACTCCCTGACGGATGTAGTTATAGACGGAACTCCCATTATCGGTCAATACGCATTCCAAGGTTGTGATAACATCACAAGTGTATCTTCGCGTAGTGAAGTACCGGGACAATTAGTCCTGTCAGACTCCCCCCAGACCATCCAAACAGGAGATTGCAGTAGCATCTTGTTTTCTCAATCATTGGTAGTGACGCCTCAATACGATCAGGAACTTGGAAGAGTCGTCTCAATTGTTTCTCATAATAACGGTGTACCCAATAATACATTCTTAATTGAAACCGGAAACGTAAAACCCGGAGCATATCGCGTCAGTATCGGCATCCTGCCTAGTCAAAATAATCTACTGAATCAGTTTAGAATTGTCATATCCGGTTATAATGAAAACAACGAGTGGGAAACCCTATTTGATCCGATGGAGGAACTTCCTGTCCCGCCATTTGTAATCCAAAAAACATATAAAAATGATGGTCATGCGGAAATCAGGTATGATACTATTTCCTCTAGACCGGGAAGAATCAATGTAGAGACTACTGTCATTTCCATAGGATATGACTCAGTACTTATAGTTGATTCTTTAGTCATCCCTGAGAATATTAAAAGACTGAGAGTTCAAATAACCAATATCGATGATACGCGTTCATACTCAAGAACTATGTCGCTTGACAGGGTCTTCTTTGAACCGTTGGATAAGGATCTGCCTCAGCAGAGATATGCAGGTCCGTTCACAGAGGACGTATTCAACAATGCCACCCTCTATGTACCTGAGGGAACTGTTGACGTTTACAGGAACGCTGACGGCTGGAAACTGTTCAAGAACATAGCAGTGGATACAAAGGTTTATCCGGTTGAGGAACTTGAGGTTACGGTAACAGATGCCGGATATGCCACATTCTACTATTCTGATGCGGACTACGCTCTGCCTCAGGGACTTAAGGCTATGGTTGTAAGTGACATAGACGCTGAAGGCAGACTTGTTTACACAACAATAGCAGACGCTGAAACGGGAGCTATTCCTGCCGGAACAGCCGTAATTCTGGCAACAGAAGACGGTAAAGGCGGAGTATTCAAGCTTCAGATAGCCGGTAGTTACTCATATAGCGGAAACAACCTGCTTATGGGTACGGATGTTGCAACTACCACTTACGGACCCGGCAGGTGTTACTTCTACAAGCTGTCACTCGGACCCACAAATACAGAATTGAGCGGTGTTCCGGGTTGGTATTGGGCATCGGCCGATGGCGAAGCATTCACCATTGATGCTCACAAGGCTTGGCTGGCTATTCCCAGGAATATGAGCAAGGCAGCCAGAGGATACAGTCTGAGCGGTAATCCCACCAACGTGACTCTCCCAGGCGCCGCCAATGCCGGAATTCTCATCTATGACCTGAACGGCCGCATCGTTCCGGCTCTTAACGGAAACGGCATCGGCATTATAGACAGCAGGAAAGTCATAATCATTGAATGACAAAGTCCTTATTGTAAACCTATGTTCAACTTTAACAAGACAGAAAAATGAAAATAAGAAACATATATATGGTAGCCTTCATAGCTCTTCTTACCACATCCGCATGCGGTGACACTCAGAATGAAGAGGGGGAGAAAGGGTATGAAAGCAAGACTTACGAGCATGAGATAACAATATCCGCTTATGAAGCAGACACAGTACTGACCGTTCAGGAGTTTGTGCGGGCCATTGAATCAATCAGGACAGACGCCAACTGGCTGACCACTGAAATCTTTGATTCGGCTGCCGATTCCCTGAAACTGAAAGTGACCTGTCTCAGGAACACCACTACAGCAACCCGCTCCGGCAAGATTCTGGTGACAAGCAAAAACAAGGATCAGCTTACTCTAAAGGTGAACCAGAAATATCTGGATGGATTTGAAGACCTGCACAACAACGTGAGCGACCAACCGGCACTGGCTCCGGGGCGTTAAACGCCGCAGCACACAAAATGGACAGTCCCCCTGTGTGCAGTGGGGACTGTCCATTTTGTGTGCTTTTTAATTGCAATCTACGGTAAGCACTTATGTTATCAAATATTAAATAATGCGTATACGCGAGTAAAAAGCGGTTCCGGAGTTTCCGGTTAGATGAAAAGAGAGTAATTTTGTAGCCGGTTTACAAGTGTGCTTTAAAAGGCACACGTAACCATCAGATTTTGAGAGTGTTCAACATTAACAACAATACTAACAATGGCAAAAATCGATTTAAGCAAGTACGGCATCAACGGTTCTACCGTTATCGCACACAATCCTTCTTATGAGGAGCTGTTCAAAGAGGAGACAAAGGCTGGACTCGAGGGTTTCGACAAGGGCGTAAACACTGAGCTCAACGCTGTAAACGTAATGACTGGTATCTACACCGGCCGTTCACCTAAGGACAAGTACATCGTTAAGGATGCACAGAGCGAGAACAAGGTATGGTGGACAACTGAGGAGTACAAGAACGACAACCACCCCATGTCTGAGGACGTTTGGGCAAAGGTTAAGGAGATCGCTATCAAGGAGCTCTCAAACAAGAACCTCTATGTAGTTGATGCTTTCTGCGGTGCCAATGAGGCTACCCGTCTTGCTGTTCGCTTCATTGTTGAGGTTGCATGGCAGGCACACTTCGTAAAGAACATGTTCATCCAGCCCACCGCTGAGGAACTTGAGAAGTTTGAGCCTAACTTTGTTATCTATAACGCTTCTAAGGCTAAGGTTGAGAACTACAAGGAGCTGGGTCTGAACTCAGAGACTTGCGTTGCTTTCAACACCACAAGCCGCGAGCAGGTTATCATCAACACATGGTACGGCGGCGAGATGAAGAAGGGTATCCTCTCCATGATGAACTACTACCTGCCTCTGAAGGGCATTGCTTCCATGCACTGCTCCGCAAACACAGATATGCAGGGTAAGAACACAGCCATCTTCTTCGGCCTTTCCGGCACCGGCAAGACCACCCTTTCCACAGATCCCAAGCGTCTGCTGATCGGCGACGACGAGCACGGCTGGGACGACAACGGTGTCTTCAACTTCGAGGGCGGCTGCTACGCTAAGGTTATCAACCTGGACAAAGAGTCCGAGCCCGACATCTACAACGCCATCAAGCGCAACGCTCTGCTTGAGAACGTTACTGTCGACGCTGACGGCAAGATCGATTTCGCGGACAAGAGTGTCACAGAGAACACCCGTGTCTCCTATCCGATCGACCACATTAAGAACATCGTTCTCAATGTCAACCCTGTATCCGCAGGTCCTGCAGCTGACAACGTAATCTTCCTGTCCGCTGACGCTTTCGGCGTACTGCCTCCCGTTTCCATCCTGACTCCCGAGCAGACCAAGTACTACTTCCTGTCCGGATTCACAGCAAAACTGGCTGGCACAGAGCGCGGCATCACAGAGCCCACACCTACTTTCTCCGCTTGCTTCGGCCAGGCATTCCTGGAGCTGCATCCCACAAAGTACGCAGAAGAGCTGGTTAAGAGAATGGAAAAGAGCGGCGCCAAGGCATACCTTGTCAACACCGGCTGGAACGGCACAGGCAAGCGTATCTCCATCAAGGATACCCGCGGCATCATCGACGCCATCCTGAACGGCGACGTCCTCAAGGCTCCCACAAAGAAGATTCCGATCTTCAACTTCGAAGTTCCCACAGAACTTCCCGGTGTTGATCCCGCAATCCTTGACCCTCGCGACACCTATGCTGACGCTGCAGAGTGGAACGCAAAGGCTGAAGATCTTGCAAACCGCTTCATCAAGAACTTCGTCAAGTACACCTACAATGAAGCCGGCAAGGCTCTCATTCCTGCAGGCCCTCAGCTGTAATTAGCGACAATTGTAGTTGACCGCGAAAGTTGACCGTAATGGTCGGGGTTGATGATTGGCTGTAATTCACAGCTTTGATCCACAGAAGGGCGGACTGGGATTCGATCTCATATTCGCTGAATCCGGCCTTCTGACACGGAACCGTCCGTATGACTGACATATGATTCGGCTTCCGGCGTTAAAAAGACTTTTTAACAGACTGCCGCATCCAGCAGGGTGCGGCAGTTTTTTCATGCCCCGCAGACTGCAGCATCATGCCCGCAGACAGCTGTATTATGCCTTGCGGATTGCTGTATTATGCCTTGCAGACTGCTGTATTATGTCCCGCAGACTGCTGTATTATGCCCCGCAGACTGCTGTATTATGCCCCGCAGACTGCAGCATCATGCCCGTCAGATATACTATGTCATGCAGCTCGGACCACCGATTCACGCTGCGAAAATACTGCATCATGCCCCGCGTGCATGCTGCCTGAATGCTCACAAAAGCGGGTTTTCGCGGGGCGTCAAAAACAGTGTTTCGTAAATGACCCGTCGGAGGGGAGCGTTAACGGAAT
>JBGUIZ010000015.1:0-11999 GCA_045113495.1 Bacteroidaceae bacterium | reverse complement strand
AGCATCTGAGTTTCGTCAATCAGCCTACTTTTGTCTATGGTATTGGCCAATTCCATAATGACTTGTTCACGTTTCTGTAGCAATGATGCGAAGACTGTTTGCTTGATGTTCCTCTGACGGCTCACCTCTGTCATATTACGTTCTTGTTCTGGAGCATTCTCTACCCGGCTCATATAGCGGTTATACTCCCGTTCTGCCGCACGCTTCCTCAAAAGCAACGACTCACGGTCTCTCTTGAATGCCGTCTGTATCACAGGGTGCAGCTCGTCGATCAGCTGAGTGGTCAACTTCACCTGATTAGACTGCTCCGTGACACTCTTCAACAGCATCTTTCTTTCATTGACCAACTGGTTGTGACGGCTGATCATCGATACGGCATCACCGGAATAGACACCCACGTTCACTGGTATTAGTTCATACAGGTTGGCGGGGTCATTCACATATTCACTGAGATAGTCGAGCAGCTGCTGCTGGACACCAAAATTCACGATTTGCGACTCATAGACACTTTTCTTTTCTATCACCTCTTCGGCATCCACCTTCGGATCGGTCACCTGATACTGTTTCTTAACCTTCTCCCAGTCGGCATCTGTCAGACCAAGCTCCTGGTCAATCTTGGCAATACGACTATTGATGAACTCCTCGTTCTTGGCAGCTTCCTCCTGCCGTTCCTGATTGGAGCGGTCGTTATAATGAACAATAAGACTGTTCACGAAATCAATGCCTCGCAGCATACTCTCATCCTGTATATTGATATGAATAACCGATGTTGCCTTTTTCGATGCAGAAGCAACAGTCAAGCGTTTGACAAATTTCTTGGCCACCGTCATGGGCGGAGCAATCGTGACCTTCAGCCGATAATCTTTCTTGAAAGGCTTCAAATCTTCTTCCGCGAGCAATTGATGCGCAGACAGTGTCAGGTCACCAATCTCTGTATGCAGCACAGCCGGCAACTTGGCAAAAGTCTGCTCTTCTATATCCACCTTTTTCTTGCCTTTCTTCAGTTTACCCTCAACGGTATAACCCGAATCACTTTTGTCGATGGTCAGCCTGATACTATAAACTTTCAGAGGCAGGTTCTCGTTCATGGTCTGTAAGATCTCCGGACTGACCGTCACGTCAATGGGCTGATTCTTATATAAAAGACGGCTCTTCAGGAACTTCTGATGGCGAATTTCCGTGTACAGCCCCAAGTCCTCCACGACATCCCTCGACAATTGTTTGGTCTTTAGGATTTCCTTCTCATTATCTGCATTTGTTGATCGATTCAAATTCAGACTGCTACCAAGGCTCGACGGCAACTGGTTCTGAAGGGCCGAACTGATATTGAAGGAATTGGTGTTACTCTGCCTCCGGTCAATTAGAATCATCTTTCCTTGAATGTTGTATGATGGATGGCACAAATAAACGTAAGCCCCTGCCAAAAACAGACACAAGATGACAGAAAGGGCGAACCATTTCTTATGACTGGTGAAGAGTTGTCGCATATAATTCAAGTCGGCGATGGTATATCTCTTCCTTTCGCGAATTTCCAAAGGACTCAACTGACTTCTTTTTTTCATTTCTTACAACTTTTCGTTATTTTAAAATAGAGACTAACAGCGTGGCAACAGACATCAGGATACCTGTTGCCGACAGCCAAATACTGGTCGAAGAACCAATGGCAGAGTTTTGGGCCTTTATCTTGTTGGGCTCCACATAGAGGATGTCGTTCTGCTGCAAATAATAATAGGGCGAATTCACGATGTTGGCATCGTTCAAGTCAAGGGTATAGTAGCTCTTGTTGCCTTCACCGTCCTCACGAATCAGCGTCACATTGCTACGGACACCGTAGATCGTCAGGTCGCCGGCCCTCGCCAGAGCCTCCAGCACATTGATCTTCTCACGGGCCACCGTAAAGGTCCCTGGCAGGTTCACCTCCCCTAATACAGAGATGGAGAAACTCGACATGCGCACCGTTACGACCGGATTCTCCGACTCCGCCAGATATGGACTAATGGCCTCGGTGATCAGCTGCTCAGCCTCAGTCTTCGTCAGGCCACCCACCTTCAGCTCTCCGACAACGGGGAACTTGATCTTTCCCTCATTATCAACCAGATAGCTCTGAATCTGAGTCTGAGTGGTCGGCGTCACCAGGTTGAACTGCAGGGCAGCCTGAGGGGTAGTGGTGTTGACAACGATCGACAGCACGTCCTTCGGCATGATGCGGGCATCCACCAGATAGCCCTTAGCGGCCTGATCCAGCGCCTCACGATTCTTGAAATACGTCACGTTCTTGGAGGAGCCACATGATGTCAACAGACAAACTGACGCAACCGCCAAGAATAATAGGATATGGTTCTTTTTCATACGTTTTGATGATTTGTTTGCAAATTAAGACAAAAAGAGAGGGTCACCCTGTTTTCGCAGGGTGGCTGACATATACAGTTCAATGTCCTTTACTCTCATAATGCACTGATTCCCAGCCACATTACGCATTCCAAACATTGATATGGCATATAATTGGGCACAAAGTTACGAAGAAAAATGAAGAATGAAGAATGAAGAATGAAGAATTTTCAGTGGCGGCAGCAATTTTTTCACTTTTCACTTTCCACTTTTCACTTTTTTATGTACCTTTGCCCTCGAAATGGAAAGTAACGAAGTTATCAGATGGTATCCCATGCGGGTCACCTACCACCGTGAACTGAGGATCAAGGAACAGCTCGACGCCTTGGGCATAGGCAATTTCGTGCCCATGCACTACGACTTGGCCGACTCCTCCGACGGTCCCCGAAAGACGCTTGTTCCCGCTATTCACAACCTCATCTTCGTCCATGCCTCCCAAGAGGCCCTGACACGCCTGAAAATGCATCGGAAAGAATTTGACCCTATGAGATATATGACAAAGGTCTTTCCTGATGGGCGCAAAGAGCTGCTCTACGTTCCAGACCATCAGATGGATGACTTCATAAAGGTCGCCTCCGCACACAACGACTCTGTCATTTTTCTTGACGTTCGAGACTCCGCCAACACAGGCCGTCGCGTCCGCATCACTGCAGGCCGTTTCAAGGGCGTCGAAGGTGTCATCAAACGCATCAAGAAAAACAAATTCTTTCTCATCCAAATCGACGGTGTAGCTGCTGTCGCCATCACCTACGTCCCCGCCGACTGCTTAGAACCACTGTAATTTTTTCCGTTACATACCTAAAGGATTACCAATAGGATCATCGGGGTCGACGTCATTATGCATATCACCATCGTTACCTTTTCTAGTAGCGTTTATATTGATGATTTCAACTGTCTTTGTCACATCGGCCACATTTATATTGTCGTCTTGATTGACGTCAGCCATATTTTCATCAAACGGACTTGGATTCTTGCCCATGATGAAGTCTACAATAGAATAAACGTCAGCCATAGTAACATGACCATCACCATCGACATCACCCCTGGTTCCTGCTGTAGAGCCCGTCACTGTTTTACTGATACGATTGCCCAAGGCATCGAATGAATAGGTAATGGTAGTACCATTATCATAAACCACCTTCGTCAAACGGTTGTTTGAGTCGTAGGTATAGGTCTGGGCAAATGTCTGCAAGGTTGCAAACAAAAGTGCCAATGTGTATAATATATTCCGATTCATTATTTCATATATTATTACTAATAATAACTACATTTTACAGGTGCTTGTCTTCTATGTTATTTCCAACGTTTCCCCTCATTTTTAGACTTATTATGTAATTGCCACGCTTTATCATATATCAATTTTGCATAGTCTTGACAGTTATTTGTTAAGAGATCGTATTTACCAAAATTATCTGGCAGATTATCTTTTATCGCTTGTAATGCCTCTTCTTCGGGGATTTCTAGAATTTTATAGACATATGGTAACGTATCATTTATCATACTGTTTTGCCCATATGTTTTTTCACTTTCATATCCGATATTAAATATTGGCATACCACCGTTTAATCCTTCTATGACATGTCCATTGGGGTCATCAAAGAAGATTTGGTAGTGATAATACATCCATTGATTCTTATGAACAGAACCTCTAGAAAGGAAATCTGCTCCGACGGTAAATGCTGCAATCAATTTGTTTCCATCATAATCGTATCCAAATGCAGACCCCTTAAGCCAATCTACATCTAAATAGCGTACTGCGATGTACGCTTTGCCTTCTGGATCAACCGCATTAATCGGATTATTATCCGCATAAGGATAAAGGTTCGTGCTCCAGATAGGATCTTCGGAGAGGAAGCGGCCAATGGTGGGATCGTAGTGGCGGGCTCGCATATAATATTGATGGTCGGTGAGGTACATCACACCATACTTACCGACATACTGGAAGGGATTGTAATCGGCTTCCTTTTTCTGCACGACCTTTCCAAACTCATCATACTGATACTTGTGGGTAATACTACCATTCTCATCGACGATGGCCACGACAGAACCACGGACATCAGTGACAAAATAACTCACCTTGCCGTTCTTCACCCGGGCTTCCAGGCCATTGCCATAGATATATTCAGCCCCCTTCGAGTCAGAGAGCACATTACCTATTCCTAACGGATCGGTGGTAAACGAGATGTCACCATAGGAAGCAATATGTCCTAACGGGTCGTACTTAATGGCCGTAGAGCCTGCTTTTGTCAGTCGGTCTGCATCGTCCCATTGGTATTGTTCGTTACCACGCGTTGTAGTGTTGCCATTCTTATCAAATGTAAAGCTGATATCACCTGCACTTGTGATGCGGTTTCCGCTATTGTAGCTATAGCTGACATCTTCATTCGTCAGGCAAATACCCCCATAAGGTTCCTTGGCGGTCTGCTGGGTGATATTCCCTACCTTGTCCAAATCAAAGCTATAGCTTGCAACAACACTGCCGTTCACTTTGGTCACCTTGCTCGTCAGACGGCCTGCAGCATCATAACCGTATGTGGTTATCATGAGGCCGTTTGAATAGTTGACCTCAGAGAGCTGGCTATCTTTACGATAGGTATAAGTAATGGTCTTGCCACTGAACTTCACAGAAGTCAGACGATTGAGCTTGTCGTAACCATACGTCGTATTATTGACATTGGTGCAGTTGCCATTATCGTCATAGCCATAGCTGTTGCTATGCCCGTTGTACGAAGTACTTGTCACACGTCCAAAGCCATCATAGCCCAGCGACAGTTTCTTTCCACTGTCCTTGTTGGTGACGGAATTCAATCTTAACGTCTGGCTGTCGTAGCCATAGGTATTGATACCGTCGTCTTTCACACGGCCCAGATTGTCATAGCTATAGTTTAACGTTGTACCATCGGGCTTTTGGAAGCTGGCAAGTGTGCCGTCAGAGTTATATGAATAGCTTTTTGACGCTCCGGCGAACGAGACCTCTGTCAGCCAATCCGTATCATAATCATATGACAAAGATGTTTCACCTCCTTTGGCGTTAGTGATGTTGGTAAGATTGCCATTACTGTCGTAGCCATACTGGGTAGTATGGTTTTCCGAGTCTGTACTGCTCTTAAGGTTGTCGTTGTCGTCGTAGTCATAAGAATAGGTACGTCCCAAGGCATCCTGCATACTCATCAGACGTCCTGCGGCATCATATTCAGGTACGGATGTGATGCTGAGCGGCATCGACACATTGTTCAGATTACCATAAGAATCATAACCAAATTCCACCGAGACATTCTCTGCATTGGTCACTTTCTTTGGTAATCCGTTGGCATAGACAGACATGGTCGACGAGACGCCCTCTGGTGCCGACATCCCCGTCAGGTTACCTTTAGAGTCATAACTGTAAGTAGTGGTATAACCTTTGGGATCTTTAACACTCTTCAAGGTATTGTCGGTATTATAGTCATAATAGGTAGTCAGCGTCTTGCCATCACCTTTCACCGAAACACTTGTTACATTACCATTACCATCATAGGTAATATTACTAATGTTGGTGCTGTTAGAGGTAATGGTCTTTGGCAAATGAACCATCTTATCATTAGTATAATATGTACTTGTGACGTTTAACTGATTCGGTCCGGACATGCTCGTTGTCATATTGTTGGCATCAAACTGATAAGAGTATCTTGATGTTGAGCCATTGCGGGTGACATCCACCGTTGACGAAGTAGACATAGAACTGCCATAAGATGGTGTCACTTTAATAACCGTCTTTGTATCGCCGTTCTCCGTCTGGGTCAGACGATAATTATTAGCATTATATTGGTTATTGATGATGTTACCCTTAGGTAGCTTTATCTTGGACAATAGCTTAGAGGTACTGAGTTTGGAATTGTCTACATAATAGTAACGAGTGTCATTTTGCATGGCATCCTTGAACCCTGAAAGCTGGTAGCGCCCTGTCGAACTGTTCCATATATATCCGAACTCAATATAGCGGCCCAATGGGTCAGTTATCTTGCGTATGAGATTCGTACCGTCCTTGTAGTAAAACGTCAGTTGGCGACCATTGCCATCGCTGACGCTGCTGATGCGAGGCATACTATTCTCACCCGTCTCGTAGCTGATGGTCAATGTGTTATTATTGCGGTCGACAATCTTCGTCAGGTAGGCCACACCACTCTTCTTCGTTCCGAAGTAGTACGACACCTGTGATTTAGTCTTGATGACAAAGGTGTTACTACTGATAGTCAATTGGTCATAAACACCTATTGACAACGGTTTCCATCCTGAGCCATCCGAACCATAGATGTCAATACTTCCACCACCCCAATGTACAATGACATGATCGTCTACACTGGTGATGAAGGTGTGATAGCTATGACTCCATCCGTCGGCCAACGGCAAATAAGCCTCCCGCTGGTCGTTACAACCATAGAACACCTCCGGCAGTGTCGTGTTATAACTATTGTAAGAGTGTGCAAATACCAACGGGGTCACACCGTCCAAAGCGAAGCTTGTCTTGGTGTAGTGCTGGAAATTACCCATCTGCAATCCTGCACCCAACGCCATGGTCTTCAGTGTCGTGTTCAGGGGCTGGAAATAGGCATTATCATTCGGATTGGGATTAGTGATTTTTGCGTCCTTCAGCTTCTCCATGATACGGACCAGCATCAGGAATGCCTCGCCTCGGGTGCAAAGGTCGTATGGACGCCAGCTGCTAATGCTGGTGTTGATGATGCCCAAGTCGCCGGCACTTCGGATATAACCGTACTTACGAGGATCCCTGCTGGCCAGGCTCTGCACATCAGCATCACCACTGAAATAGTTAGTGCCCGACAGCTTCGGCTGGATATTGAAAGTCTCCAACAACACCTTCAGCACATGAATGCGCTCAATAGTTCCCGAGGGATCAAACTTCAGACGGTTGCGGTCGAACGGTGTCACGCCATCGCCATACTCCAGGTAGAGCAGTGCTTTTGCTGACTGGAAGTAGTAAGAGTTATTTGAGTTCTGCGTAGCAAGGTCATCATATATGGTGGGGAAGTTATCCGAAATCACACTGCTTGGTACAGAGCGGCCATTGGTGGAATACAGGCCGCGGAAGGCCACCTTTGCCAGATCCTGGCGCAGGATATCGCTATCCACATTCTTATTCTCTATCACGCCCTTGTCATAAAGATACTGCGCCGCCTCAGCCGCCGTCATGTCATCGGAAGTGCCTGTCGTGGTGAACGACCACACGTCACTCCAAATGGATTTACCACTGCTATTATATACGATAACTTTCCAGTAGTACTTTGTACCTTGTTTCAGGTTTGAATAGGAACAGGACTTGCCCTGGCCACTGTTATACAGTCTGCCAGAACTTGAAAAATCACTCTTAGTGTCAAGATACAAGTCATAACTAATCGAACTGCCACCATCATTGGGAGAGGTACTCCATGAGAATGTACCAGAGGTAGCAACATTTGTAGCGCCATTTGAAGGTGTCGGAGAAGAAGGTTTCGTGGGCGATGCTGCTTCCTTTGTCGTAAAACTCCACGCATCACTCCATATGGATTTACCACTGCTATTATATACGATAACCTTCCAGTAGTACTTTGTACCTGGTTTCAGATTTGAATAGGAACAGGACTTGCCCTGGCCACTGTTATACAGTCTGCCAGAACTTGAGAAATCGCTCTTCGTATCAAGATACAAGTCATAACTAATCGAACTTCCGCCATCATTGGGTGAGGTACTCCATGAGAATGTACCAGAGGTCGCTACGTTTGTCGCACCATTTGAGGGATTTGGACTGGAAGGCTTCGTGGGCGATGCTGCCTCCTTTGTCGTAAAGCTCCACACGTCACTCCATATGTGTTTACCACTGCTATTATAGACAATAACCTTCCAGTAGTACTTTGTACCTGGTTTCAGATTCGAATAGGAACAGGACTTACCCTGGCCACTGTTATACAGTCTGCCAGAACTCGAAAAGCTACTGTTCGTATCCAGATATAAATCATAACTAATCGAACTTCCGCCATCATTTGGAGTGGTACTCCATGAGAATGTACCAGAGGTCGCTACATTTGTCGCACCATTTGAAGGTTTTGGAGAAGAAGGCTTTGTAGGCGATGCTGCCTCTACCGTAATCGTAACAATTCGAGTATAGAAGGTCATGTTACCCGAAGTGAGGATTACTCTATATTCATGACTACCACTCGTTGGCGTAATTGTACATGTTCCACTTGATTTGCCGGCACTAATACTTCCTGATCCCACCTGAGTTCCCTGACTCGTGACAGTACTTCCAGATACCTCGACATCTCTCCGTATTTTATAGCTGACTGAATTTTGGAATGTACCACTACTTTTTCTAACATAAAAGACAACAGAATTCCCAGATTTTACGGCTTTTGTCTCTATCCATATGCTATTTGAGCCTGTTGTATAACCTATCCAAGAATTACTTAATGATTGATAAGATGGTTTCGCTGTATAACCCGTCGGACTTATTGTATAAGTCTGTGAGAAAGCTACCATAGATGGCAACAATCCCAAGAGGAAGGTCAATAGCAATACTAATGAAAATCTTTTCTTCATAATTTCGTTGTATTTGTTATTTAGTTACTTACACTTATATTTTGGAGACAAGGAGCACGAGATCGACGGCATCCACCTTGCCATCGTGGTTCAGATCGGCCTCTTCGAAGTTGAAGTTCGTCGTGTCACCCGTCAAGATATACTGGACAACGGCTGTGATGTCTTCTGGGCCGACAGATCCGTTACCGCTCGCATCGCCCGACGGTTCTTTCTTCAAAGAGAAAGCCTGTTGAGTCCAAGGAAGATTTAAAGGTACATTTCCTCCTGAAGAAGAATATGACACTTTGAAGTAATACTTATCGTCAAGATTCAATCCTGGGATTGTGAGAACCACCGGCTTTGTTTCACCTGGTTTAATGTTGACCATCACAGACTTTGACTTGAAGGGATACTCATCCGTTTGACCTGGAACACTTTTAAACAAATGAAGTACAATCGCATTGTCATAAGTATTAGTGCCCTCGTTTTTGACATTTACGGTCATATTCAGCGTAGTGCCATAAAGTATACCTTTTTTATCGTCAAACTTATCTATCACCATCGTGCCAGACAACGACTGGGACTTGGGAGCTGAGACGCTTACGTCCTTACTCCAAACGACATTTGCCTCCGATAATTTATCAGGAGCATCCGTCGATATGCTGAAAGTCGTTTCACCACTTTCTGACGGTGTGAAATGCAGCTTCACCGTTCCGGTCTTGCCCGATTCCACAGAGCCGCATACCAATGTCGCCCTTTTTTCGCCATCCCAGAGACAGATCAGTTCCTGGAAGGAGTTGCCGCCGTTCTTCAGGCTGACGGTCGCCTCTACAGGCTTGCCAACCTCTAACGCCGAGGGAGAAAAGGTGACAGCGTTAATTGTAACATGCGATGTATATTCACTTTCAGATGACAGCTTCAAAGTCAACTTATTACCCGAGATTTCCGCATCCACAAAGACGAGCCAATGATTATCGCACAATTGCCAGTCTGCAGAGCCGTCAAGTCTGTACAACAGACGGAACTGATATTGGCCGTCAGACAGACCACTGCCGAAAGAGAAAGGAGTCTCGTGATCTTCAGTATAATTATTCCCCGATAAAATGGGATCAGTAACTCCCAGCACTTTCTTCCGAACGCCATTCTGATACAAACCCCATCCCAACTCAAAGGTATAGTAATATGTGCCAGGTGCGATATATGGATTGCTAAATTGAGAGTACACTCTCCCCGGAATCCTCACATCTGTGAAATCCTCACTGGCCGACCCTCGGAAGAACTCCTCCTGCTCCAAATCCTGATAGAACCCAGCACGGAATTGGGGCTTCTCCTCCTCACCGTCGTCTGGCATCAGGCCGACGATGGCACTCTGATTCATGGAATAGCCGTCCATGCTGGTTCCGCCTCCGGTGCCCAGTTCGTCGGGATTGGCCAACGAGAGCACGTAGTAGCCGTCGCTCATGCCGCCCCTGCCCCAGTTCATGTGGAAGAGGCCGTTGCCGTCATAACCGTCGACGATAAACTGATAGTCACCGCTGTTACTTTCCCCACTGTAGAGCACCGGACGAGGACTTTCTTCTGCGGACAGCTCCTTGTAGATCATTCTCTCCCAGTCATCCACCGAATAGTTGTATCTCTTCACCTGTCGGGCATTCTTCCTGAATCCAAAGTATTCTGCCAAATGGTAAGTAGAAAGCTCAGCTTCCGATGCTCCTAAGTTATAGTCCATATTGACGGCCTGTCCGCAATAACGCATCAGTTCGGCTACGGCATCTGCGGATTCATCCGTCTCTTTTCCGCTATACGTCGCTTTCATCTTATCCCACTTGAAGGTCGTCCCAGGCAACTCATTCATCCTCCAACTCTTTGTGGTTGTAATATAAGCAGGAAGCTCCTGGCAATTGTCAATACATCGCCAATAGTATATGACCTGAGCCATCGCTGTGGCGACGCAGCCCGTGACACAGTGATAAAGTTCCTGATCATTTGTCATCAGATGTTCAGTATCAAAGCCTTCATCCCTCCAGTCCTTACCATTTTTATCAGGACACCACTTATTAAAAGGATAATGTTGGTTCCACTGCGTCTTAATCAACGGATTGACAGCTGTCCAACTGTCAGCCCCACGGGTTTTGGCCCTTTGCACAGGCTGGGTAGATGTGCCCAAGGCCTCGATCTGACGAGCATAGCCGTCGAGCCAACCCTTCAGGTTTTCAGGCAACTGGTTCATGTCAAGGCTGCCGGTCTTGGAATAGCCCAGGATCTCCGTGGTGCGGTCATCGCCGGACACGATGACAAAGCCCTGATTGCCCTCGGCATTGAACACATAGAACGGCTCACGCTCTGAAAGGTTGCCGGAACGGGCGAAACTTCTGGCCTCGCC
Organism: Bacteroidaceae bacterium; assembly: GCA_045113495.1. Taxonomy (GTDB): domain Bacteria; phylum Bacteroidota; class Bacteroidia; order Bacteroidales; family Bacteroidaceae; genus Colenecus. The sequence goes on along the minus strand of JBGUIZ010000015.1, from coordinate 676 downwards.
GAACTGCTTTCCGGGCATGAACTGCTGCGCCTTCTGCAGCGCCTGATGTTTTGACACTTGCTCTGCATTCACGGCTATCGTCGCCATGAAAGCCAATAGAGATAATAGAATCTTATTCATTCATTCTTTCTTATTCTATATATAAATAGGTATAGGTCTATTTGACCATATTAATGAGCAGCACGAGGTCGGCGGCATCAACAAAGTCATCACCGTTCAGGTTGGCATTATCGAAGTTGAAGCCCGTCATATTTCCCGTCATGATGTAATTGACAACGGCATCAATGTCTTCTGGGCCGACTGTTCCATTACCACTCGCATCGCCAGGCGTACCCTGGGGCTCCATCTCAGTGATGGGCTGGAATAACTTCCAGCCAGCGGCAGCCTCATACTTGGTTTTGGTACCATAAGGCACAGTCAAAGAGGCGGTAGGAGCTAACATGTTATCGCCATCTTTACTACCAAACACATTCTCATCAATGTCAAACGGCTTTGAGATATAGGACACTACTGAGGTCAAACCACTGACGTTTCCAAATGCATACTCGCCTATACCGGTCAGTGATGCTGGTAATTCTATGCTTTCTGTCCAATAACAATACTGGAATGCATTAGCCCCTATACGCTTTACGCCGGCAGGAATGATGATTTCTTTTATACGGTAATCATTCCAAAA
>JBGUIZ010000014.1:0-3432 GCA_045113495.1 Bacteroidaceae bacterium | reverse complement strand
TTCTTATTCATTTTCAATAAGTTATATTAAAATGACTACTTTTGGCCGTCCCAAATGGCATCTGCTGGAAACATTGAAGGTTCCTTCCACCTATCGTGGCATGCGGATCGTCTATTCGTATGATGACGGCTTCCATGATGATTTCAACGTCAGCGAAGAACTGCAAATTGAATACTATGACTGATTTCGATTCCATATGGCGTACACAAGATGAGATTCGAACGGTGGTGAATGCCGTTCTGGGCGAATGTATCTGGAATCTCAGCTACAGCGAGCGACGGATGGCCATTGAACTGGAACTGACTGTCACGCTCGATGATGATGCCATCAGCGATCTATGCTGCCAATTCCCCATTACTGCTGACTACGACGGCATCGGAGCAAAAGGCTCGAAGTTCGCATTCTATCTCTGAATCCCCAGATAATCGAAGAAGCGGTCTGGCCAGTAGTTCATAATCAGCTCGTCTGGAAAATCAGTCTCTGCCAGCAGCGGATAGAGACGTTCATAGTCGGCTATCTGGAATGAAATATGTGCATCGCTACCGAGGATCGTGGGAACCTCATACTTCTTGCACAAACGCAGGATCTCCAGATTGTTGTCCCTCGCTACAGTTTTCTTGCGCTGCGGAGCCAGTGAATGGTTGTTCACCTCTAACAGCGTATGAGCCTCCTTGGCTGCCAAAACCAGCTGCTCGAAGTCCAATTCACAGGAACCGTCACCCGGATGGCTGATGATATGAATCTTTGGATTCCTAATGACCTGAATCATTCCCTCCGTATTCTCCTCCTTAGAGCCACCTTGATACCAAGCGGCATGAATGCCTGCAATGGCGAGGTCGAGCCATCCAATTTGCTCGTCAGTCAGGTCGAGACTGCCCTTCGTATCGAGGATGTTGATTTCACAGCCCATCAGCAACCGTATGCCGTACATCTGTCGGGGTACGGTGAACATATTTTTGAAATACAGCGTCGGACAAGTTCCTGGCACACTCGGCCCATGCTCCGTGATACCCAGCACCTCCAACCCCATATCAGCAGCAGCCTTGGCCATTTCCTGAAGGCTACTATAGGCATGTCCCGATGCCACAGTATGGGTATGTGCGTCTAATAGAACTTTTCTCATAGACTTATATAAAGATGGTCATATATAACGGTAGGTACAGCACCCCGTCTTGCATGCTTACATTATATCGGCTCAGTACGATAGAGCGATAAATCTTATCCGCATGCTCTTTGATGGCGGCATCCAAGGAGGCATGTTTCTTATTTTTCTCGCCCGACTTCACTTCAATGACAGTAATCTTGTTCTGTTCCTCAATGATGAAATCGAGTTCCTGCTTGCTGTTCTTGTCATAGTAGTGTAGTGAAATACCTTTGGCAGACAAGGCACAAGCCACAAAATTCTCCGTCAGCGCACCTTCGTTGACACTGATGTCACCACTCAACACCTGAAACTGAATGCCTTTCAGCAGGATACTGCCGAGCAGTCCAGTGTCCACCATATACAACTTGTATAACTTACGGTTCTCAGTGGCTTCAAAGGGTAGTTCAAATGCTGACGTGTTGAAGGAATAATACGCTATCCCGGCATCAATGAGCCATTGTGTTGGATCTTCGTACTTGCGACGTGAAGCTCCCTTTTCAAGGTCTGCCAAGATAAAGCGTTTGTCCTCCTTGGCCAGTTCCGATGGGATGGCATCGAATACACGCTTCACAAGCACCTGATCCTTGCCTGCATACTGGGTAATGTCAGCCCGATAGGTTGTCAAAATGGAACGATGTACTTTTTCGACAATCCGAAAATCAGGTGTGTCAACGAATGCCTGAACGGCTTCTGGCATGCCTCCGACCGCAAGGAACTGACGGTAATACTGGCTCATCTGCTGATGGATGAAATCCGGTACAGGTGTCTCATTCCTATAAGACTCTCTCAATACATCGAAGACTTGTTCTGATACACCGCTTGCCCATAGGAACTCCTCGAAGTCGAAGGGGAACATAGCTATCTCTTCCTCATATCCTACAGGATAGGAAGGAACAGGCTTATAATTAATACCCAACAAGGAACCAGACTCAATATAATCATAGGTATGATCCTCAACGAGAAACTTGATGGCAGTACGGGCATTAGGGCACTCCTGAATCTCATCAAGGAAAACAAGTGTCTTGCCCTCGACAAAAGGTCCGTAACCCATAGCTGACAGGTTGGTGATAATCGTCTTGGTGTCAAGGTCGCCGTCAAAGGCCTTCTGTGCTATCGGGCGCTTCACGAAGTTCACTTCTACAAAGTGCGTGTAATGCGACTTTGCAAACTCACGTACTGCTGTGGTTTTGCCAACCTGTCTGGCACCTGTGAGCAAAAGGGCTTTCCGGCATCCCCCCTGATACCATTCCTCTATCTGCGATAATACTTTTCTTTTTAGCATAATTACAACTTTTCGCAATTTATTTTGTGGCATTTTTGCAACTTTTCGCCACATTTTCGGCTGCAAATTTACAACTTTTCGCCAAATAGTCCAAATAATTTGCAGCAATTTTTCATTTCAAGCGTTCATTCACCTGCCAACAGGCTCACAATCCAATCCATAAAGTTCCTTCTGTGTGCTGACTTTTGGGGTGTTATTTTGCTTGTACACCTGATAGTCAATATATCAATACTTCCATATACAGTACTGGGTCAGGTGGTCGATTGTATGACTGAGCTGCTCGCTCAGGGCCAGCCCGTGAAGCTCGACGGTCTTGGCACGTTCAGCCCCAGCGTGGACGGCCAGAAGAAGGGCAAGGTGGAACTGGCGGACGCCGTGGCAGCTGGTCCCGACGCGATGATCAATGGCATCAAGATCAACTTCACCCCGGAGAACATCAAGGGTGAGAAGCTCACCAGCGGGGCTTTCAAGGAGCAGTGTGTGTTCGAGTTCGGCTACCTGGTCGAGAGTGAAATCCGCACCATCTCCGGCAAGCAGAAGCGTGTGCAGAAGAAGACCCCGCTGAGCTACGTACTCGCACCTGCAGCCGACAATAACGGTGGAGGCGGTGGCAACGGCTAAGGAGTTCTAAGGTCACACAGATCTTCACAGATCTCACAGATTATGTTTCCACAGATTACTGTTGATCTCACAGATAGATGCAGCATAAATGCTGCGCCTGCGCAGAGTAAATCTGTGAGATCTCTGCAAGGGAAAATCAGTGAGATCTTTTGCAAGGCAAAAAAATATCTGTGAGATCAGTGAGATCTGTGTGACAAAACTAAAAAGGAGTTTAGCAAATGAAGAAGCAAAGAGTGATTGAGTTGGCGGTGAAGGTGATAGTAGCTGCGCTCACGGCATTTCTGACGGCGATCGGAACGACCAGTTGCATGGGTTACGGACCGTTCTAAACATAAAGACTCGCAGGTTTGCGAGTCTTTATGATTTTTATGCGCAGAATACCTGA
>JBGUIZ010000013.1:0-21269 GCA_045113495.1 Bacteroidaceae bacterium | reverse complement strand
TCTGACATGGCAAAATCCTGGGCAACTTTTTGTTGCTCAGGAACTTATAAATAAAGTTAAATTATAGTGTTGCGGAATTAAGGTATATTTGCTTCTGCAACAAGCAACATGTCATCATGAAGAAGATTACAAACAGGCCCGACCCGAATGCAGTTTTTCCGAATCCTAAGATTCCAAGCCTCTGCTTCATTAAGAATGTAGTGAAGAATCCTCGTATCATCATCGGTGATTATACCTACTACGACGATGTGGATGGTGCAGACCAGTTTGAGAAGCACGTTACACACTTCTATGATTTTATAGGTGACAAACTTATCATCGGTAAGTTCTGCGCCATCGCAAAAGGTGTAGAGTTTGTGATGAATGGTGCCAACCATCGGATGGACGGCGTGACCACTTACCCATTCTATGTGATAGGCGGTGATTGGGGTTCTGCTATTGCACCGGTGAAGAATGAGCTTCCCCTGAAGGGTGATACTGTTGTGGGTAATGATGTCTGGATTGGCCAGAATGTAACTATCATGCCTGGTGTTCATATTGGCGACGGTGCCATTATAGGTACCAACTCTGTTGTGGCGAAGGATATTCCTCCTTATTCAGTTGCCGTAGGCAATCCTTGCCGGGTTGTAAGGAAGCGTTTTGATGATGAGTTCATTGCTTTTCTTCTGGACCTGAAATGGTGGGATTGGGACATCGAGAAGATTGAAGCAAACTTTAAGGCCCTGTCAAGCGGCGACCTCACGCTTATCAGAAAGATTGATAAATAGATTCTTTTTAGGGTGTATAGAAAAGGTGCATCGGCTATCAATTAAGACACTTTTAAGACACTTTTTCCATCAAAGGAACTTCACGCAAGTGCAATACATATGGGGCGAACCCGGAGGGTGAGAGCGGTCCCGGAGGGCCGCCAAGCTCATGATAATGAGCGCGTTTGCGTAGCAAACTAAAAAGATGTGCGGAATACGCGCCACAAAAAAGAGCCGCCACTGGGCGACTCTTTTTTGCGGTGCGTATGGGTCTATAGGGTGGATATTGGTGGTACATGGGGTTTGCGTAAGTGTACTATTTTTCAATGAATTACAACAATTTGATGTTGCAAAATGTTTCAACTTGTTGAAAAAATGTAGGAAAGATGTAGGAAAGTTTCACAAACTATTATTATCTTTGCTACAGATACTTAAAACCCAATATTTATGGCTGTAAATTTCTCTTTGAAGAGTACAATTAAGGACGGAAAATCACAGATTGTGGTTAGAGTCCAGAGTAGAAAGCTCCAGATTGATGTAAAGCAAGGTACTAACCTTTACATTGAACCCAATATCTGGGAGCGTAGGAACAACCCCTCTTACATGCGGCAGTACCGGACGAATGAATCCGTACAGCGAGTGCTGAATACTGTTGATGATCTCTTTATGGCATTGACCCAGAAGATTGATAATGGCGTGGCCCTGGATAACCAGATGGTGCATGACATTATTTATAAGGTGTCATTCCAGAGAGAGATTGCACAGGAGAAACGTGAGGAGGAGGAACGGCTGGCGGCAGAGGCTTATGCCAAGAGGATGACTTTCAAAAAGTATGTGGACCAATTCTACGCCGATGCCAAAGCCGGCATCCGACTGACGGAGAAGAACACTGTCTATACGCAAGGTTCACTTACCAGCATCAAGCAGGCCATTGACCATCTGAGGGCCTTTGAGAAGAAGGAAAAGCATACCTATGACTTTGATGAGATTGACATGGATTTCTACCGCAAATACCTGTCATTCCTGAATGATGAGAACTATGCCCTTAATACTGTAGGAAAGAACATCAATTGGCTGAAGACGTTTATGAATTCCGCTCAGATTGAAGGGTATCACAGCAATGTGGCTTTCAAGAACAAGATGTTCAAGGGTGCGCGTGTTGAGGTGGATACCATATATCTGAACCATGATGACCTGGAAAAGATCAGGGCGGTTGACCTTAGCGGCAAGACTCCCGGATATGAGCTGGCGCGTGACATCTTTATGGTTGGTGTGTGGACGGCTCAGCGAATATCCGACTACAACAATATCAAGCCGCAGGACATCAACACTCATGTGATTAAGAAGGTGGTGGAGAAAGATGACCCTGAGCATCCCGGCCAGAAGATTGAGGCTATTGAATCAAAGGAGGTGCTTGTGGTGACTATCACCCAGAAGAAGACGGGTGCGAGGGTTTACATCCCCTGCTCCACTGAGCTGCGCAGCATCTTTGAGAAATACCACTATAACATACCCAGGCTCTCTGACCAGAACGTGAATGACAACATGAAGAAGATTGCTGAGTGGGCCGGATTGGATGAGCCTATCAAGATTGATTACATTGAGGGCGGTAAGAGGCAGTCTGAGATAAAGAAGAAGTATGAGCTGGTTCATACACACACGGCAAGACGTACCGGTGCTACCCTGATGTATCTTTCCGGTATGGATTTCTATGACATCATGAAGATTACGGGTCATGCCACCATTCAGAACCTGAAGAAATACATCAAGGCTGACGAGCTTGAGGTGCTGGAGAAGCTGGTGGACAAATATGACTACTTCAAGTAAACGGCATCCTGTAACTTTCATACAAGAATATGCACTGAGGCGGGCCTTTTGGGGCCTGCTTCTGTGTTTTTATGTGTTTTGCTGCCAGAGATTGAATTATTATGCTAAATTCGCGGTCGATTTAAGTCCTGATTACATCCGATAGTTGAAATTAGCGGTTTCTGTACTATGGTGCGGAGAAACGAGTTGATTAAAGAAATACGCGATATGACCGCGGCTGTGGCTGATGCCATGGCGGCGGTTTCTTTGTTTGTGGGATATGAGGAGGATGAACGGGATGCGCTTGGCGGATGCAAGTATGAGGCGGATGTTATCAGGGATTCCATCATCCCACTGAAGGAACGGCTCTACGAGGTTCTGGACTGCATCAGGGAGGATTGGAACGCTATCATACAGAATGACCTGCTTTGTAACGATGTCAAGACACTACTGGAGGTGTGCAGCGGTTTCCATAAGAAGGCGTTTGAGTTTGATGAGGCTACCGTATTATATCCCCGTGTGGTTGAGGGTTTGCTTGGTGATGCCTGGCTGCCGCGTGCGTACCTTGTGCTGATGTATGAGTGGGAAGATGAGGCATCGGCCATTAGAGAATACGTTATGAAGAACTGTGGGCTTGGCACTCCTTTGGACGATCCTTTCCGTGGCATCGCATCGAGACTGCGGCATTTCTTTACCGGTGTGACGGATGATGAGTTTGAGAAGTTCGTGATGAACGGTGTGTCTTTGGCGGTTAAGCCCAGATGGATGAGCGACAAAAGGCAGGCCGTGGTTATGGGCAAACTGCTGGGAAAGAGCTGCAAGGATATGAACGACTCTTTCCTATTCTGCAAGAAGGACGGTACTCCGGTGCTGCTGAACTATACCCAGAACGGACCTAAACTGGAGATGGACCAATATGAGATATATGGTGTAATTAAACCGCTGATTGGTGTAACAGACAGGAAACGGCAGCAATAAATAAACTACAAAAAAACTACACAGCGGAGATTGGGAGTATCGGGGCACTGAGGTTTCTGCGCCCTGTTTTTGTTTGTCATCATCGGCCAAAGTAGTTTTTGACTACACACGGGTAGGTTTTTGTAGCAGATTTCCGGTATATACTTTTGCGGTGTCGGTGGTTTGCATCGGCACAGTTAAGGCCTTAGCTGTTATTGTTCAATCTTAACAGCTTTATTATGAATTTGGAAGATACTTTAAAATCGTTCCTGACGGAACTTATCGTACCTATCGTACAGGATGCCATAAACGGTACTCTTGTTACAAAGGAGGAAAAGGAAGAAACTGTCTATATGACCTTTAAGCAGATTGAGAAGGAGTACTATGTTTCAAGACAGACCGTGGACAGACGCGTGAAAAACGGCAGGCTGACCAAGATCAAGGATGGCGGCCGGGTACTCTTCAGCAGAAAAGAGGTGGACGGCATGTTCAAGAAGCGCACGCTTGCGGGTGTTGATACCAACAGGTTCAAGAAAAAATACAATGCCGCATGAATAATGTGAAAAAAGTGATGTTGTGTCGCAAATTGACAATCGGGGGCTTTAGTTTTGCGGCCACGTTCTCAATAGCCCTTTTAAATAATGAAATTGACGATTAATGCAATGAATAGAGAATTTGACCCGGCGAGTGTGTATGTCTCGCTGTTTGAGCAGAAGTACCCGTATATGTCACAGGGGTACAAGGAGAAGGATAAGACCAGAGAATATCACATGTGCGTGAGATACCCCAAGGAGGCTCTGATTACTGATTTCCTGCAGCTGGGAACACGTTATATCCCGGAGCTGGAGATGGTATGGAAGGAAGAGGATGAGAAGAAACGCAGGCAGATCAAGGCCGATTTCCTGCCGTTTGCCACCATATCATGCACTCTGCATACAAGGCTTAAGGAGGTTTCTCTGAAGGATAAGCTGAAGCATTATACCGGTCTGATTGTGCTGGACTTTGACCACGTTGATAATGTGGAGGAGATGAAGCACGAGGTGGCCGCCCTGCCTTGGGTTTGGTATGTGGGCCTTTCAGCCAGCAAGAGAGGGTTCTTTGCAATTGTTCCTACCGACAACACAGATTATGAGAAGCACAAGCTTTACTGCCTGGCATTGGAGCATGAGATGCTGAAGCTGGGGCTGAAGCTTGACGACAAATGTTATTACGTGACCTGCCCCAGGTTCATATCGTTTGATGATGAGCCGTTGTATAACAATCATTGCATCTACTATACCCTGCCGCAAGGATTCGAGGATGAGGTGAAGGATGAGCTGGCCATGAAGGTTCAAGAGCTGGATAAAGCCGACCGGATGCAAGAGAAAGTATCAAAGGAGAATGCCGCACAGTTCAAGGCGGAGGAGCCCACTGACCTGCTCAAGCAGAAGATTGAGGCGTATTGCAAGGAATGGGAAAGAAAGCAGGTGGTTCTGGATGACTACACAGACTGGCTGAAGATTGGGATGAGCCTGAGAAGGTTCACTGAATCCGGCTGGAGTTGGTTTGACAGGATTTCAAAATTCAGCACTAAATACGATTTTGAGAATAACCGCAGGATCTGGGACGGAATGAAACCTGAGACGTTACGTGTTCAGGTGGGGTCATTCTTCTACATGTGTCACCGGTATGGGGTTATGCCCAACATTCATCAGATATATGATGAGGTCCCTTTTCCGGTTGAGGTGTTCCCGCCGCACGTGCAGGACATCATAAACGAAACGAACCGATGCCTGAACTTCACGAAGGATCATATTGCATCGAGCCTTCTGTTCGTGGCCAGCATTGCTATAGGAAACAGCCTGGAAGTGCAGTTCAAGAACAACTGGAGGGATAAGGCCATCCTCTATATGGCTTTGGTTGGTAAGCCCGGCACGAACAAGAGCGCTCCGCTGAAGTTTGCGATGACTCCCATCGATGAGCGTGATGCGCGGGAGATGCTGAAGTTCAGGGAAGAATATATGAAATATGATGCTGCCATGAAAACCGCGCTGCGTGGACGTGGTGAGATACCGGTAGAGCCGAAATGCCGGCAGACGGTGATGACCGATTTCACTACGGAGGTGCTGATGCGCACTCTCAGCGCCAATCCACGCGGCATTGCGGTTTATGTGGATGAGCTGATGGGATTCATAAGGAATTTCAATAAGTACCGTGCCGGGAACGATGAGCAGGTCTGGACTCAAATCTACAATGGTTACAGCCTTGTGGTGAACCGTATCAACTGCCAGCCCATCAACATCACGGATACGTTTGTAGGCATCATCGGAACCCTGCAGCCTGGTATGCTGCCGGAGTTTGCCAAGGGCAAGAAAGAAAGCGGATTCCTGGACCGCTGGCTATTCTCCTACCCCGAGATAAAGCACTATCCCAGGCTGAATATGGAGGAGCTGGACCCCGCGGTACCGAGACGCTGGAGCGAGATAATAGAACGCATCTACACCCTGCCTATAGATGAACAGCGGAGGGTCATTCGGCTTACAGACGATGCAGCCAGAATTTACCTGGACTGGTATAACTCTCTGGCCGACCTGAAGGACCACGACAGGTACGGGATGGCGGAGGCTGCCACCAAAATGGAGCGTTACTGCATGAGGTTCTCCATTATCCTTGAGGCCCTGAAGTACGGATGCGGACAGGAGGAAATCAAGGAAGTTTCGGCCGACTCCATAAGGGGAGCAATAGACCTGTGCACCTACTATCTGAGTTGTACATTTAAGGCACGCCACCAGTTCAGACGCAATCCTACTGATTCAATGAACACCGTACAGAAATCTGTCTATTCAGAGCTGCCGATACAATTCACCACGGCCGAGGGCCTGATGATTGCCTTGGAGATGGGTATGAAGGAGCGGACTTTCAAGGACTGGGTCAAGACTGATTTCTTTAAGCACGTTTCACATGGACTATATGAAAAGACCTACAGATAATGAACTTTGCCAATTAGGTTAGATTCAATGTGTTTTTCAATGGTGCGGCCCACTCGTAGTGATTACGGGTGGGCTGTGTTTTTATCCACTACTGCAGTAAGGGTTAGTTGTAGGATGCGGGGTTGATTTGGGTTGGCCAGTTGGTGCGTACCAGGTTGTTCCGGATTAGCGCTATCTTTCTCCCTGCCTAATAAGTCACTTTTACGCTTTTCACAATCCCAGAAAGCCCACAGCCAACTTTGGATAACGTTTGGTCGATAAAGGTTTGTACCGGCCCTGCGTGGGCTCTGTTCAGCGGTATGAAAGCAATTGATGAAGTTTGTTGTTTGAGAGTTGGAACGGTGTGTCTTGGGGTGATGGCGGGTGTGTCCCGGCACAAATAACTTCAAAGATTTGATTGTTATGAATGGAATGTGTAATATTGCGGTATCAATAAAGGAGCTCTTGACTTGCTGAGTATTGAAATAACGGCATTAGAAAAGAAATTCCCCTAGGTGAGACAGGAGCTCTGTTCTATAGAAACCGCACGGCCGAAAGGTTATGCGGTTTCTTCATTTAGTGCTTACCGAAGGGATTGAGGGATTGGAACTCTCCGGTGGTACCGTCATAATGGCGGAAGGTGGGAGGATTGGTGGAGAGGTCGTAGTAGTCCAGGAAGTCTATTGATACGCTGAAATAGGCTAAATCCGAAGGCCAGCGATAGAGACGCTTGAGGATATCATTGTTGTTGTAGATGCTTGCTTGCGTTAGGGAATCCACCTTGAATGAGGCATTGCCGCTGATGCGGACGGATATGTTACCCTTGTATGCCAGGATCTCTACTGCAGGATTCTGCTGAAGCTCATCATAGACTTTCTTGTGGGGACCGGTGGCAAAGAAGAGCTTGTTATCCTTTATGGCCATGACCTGAAAGACACGCACCTTGGGGCGGTCATCATAGCCGATGGTTGCCAGTGCCACGTCACGGTTCTTCCATATGAACTCCAGAATCTTCTGCATACACTCTTCTGTTCTTGTGGACGCGAAGATAGCAAAAAATGATAAATAGCGAAAATGGCCCTACAATAATGTGTAGAAAGGTTATAATTATGCACGAAGGGGGCAAAAACGGGGTTTAAAGTGCAGAAAATGCAGAAAATGCGTCATTTTAAACGAAAAAAGTTAGGTTATAGTTTGGCGGGGATGGGTTGAGGGCCTATATTTGCAACCGACTTGCTGGCGAGCGAGTTTGTGAGTTAGTCCTTAAACACTATTTCGTAGGCCTCGGCTGAAGAAGAGAATTATCGGATGGATGTCCGATACCATGAAACCGGGCCACGCGAATTAGACTGTTTGCATAACCTAATTAAAACTATATTATGAACCACGGTAAATTTGAGAGGTTGTTCTCTCTTTTCAATTACCTGACATTTAACAGAAACAAGACAGTTAAGGACCTAGCACGTCTGCTGGGCACCGGAGTTAAGACTATCTATCGTTACATTGAGACGTTCAGGGATCTGGGATTTGGACTCAGTACCGTTTACGGCGCTGTGTATAGGATTACGTCGTTCCCCAAGGAGTTCCTGCAGCTGAACAAGAGTTTCATGATGCTGAAGAACGGCAGCGGCGTGGGCGCACTGGCTATGCCCTATGAGGAGGAGCACAGCAAAGACAGCAGCACCTATGAGATTCTGCAGGAGTATAAGGAGAACAGCGCCTATACGAAGGTACCCTACCTGAGGAGGTTTGCCCAGAACGCCATGAAGCTGATGCAGGCAAGCAAGGAGCACAAGGTGGTTATTCTGCACGGGTATGAGTCAAACAAACGCAACAGCATCTGCGAAAGGATTGTGGAGCCGTTTGATTTCTGCTGGTACTTTAACTACCTGTGGGCCTACGACCTGGAGAAGAAGCAGAACCTGATGTTCAGGGTAACGCAGATTAGCGAGGTGGAGATAACCGATGCCGACTGGACGGAGAATAAGCGCCATAAAAGGCAGTCATTTGACGTATTCGGCTACAACGGCCATCAGACCCGGCATGTAAGGCTGAGAATGTCTATGAGGGCCAAGAACCGCATGCTTGACCAATACCCCATGACGATAAGGGCGGTGAGCCAGATTAAGGGCACCACCGACTGGATATTCGATGCCGACCTGTGCAGCTACCGCGCAGTGGCCAGATTCTATCAGGGACACTGCAGTGAGATTGAGATACTGGAGGGCGAAGGACTGGAGGACTTTGCCATAGACCAGATGGAGCAGCAGCTGCAGCTGGCTAAGGCCAAGCGCGAGAAACGCCAGCAGGCGGCCGCCATGACGGCGTAAGCGAAAAAACGGGAAAAAGAAGCAAAAAGCAGATACAATATGTTTATACATAAGTACTTATGTATTATATATCTGTATAGAGTATAAGAGAAGTGCATTTCTGCATTTTCCGCATTATCTGCACAACTTGCATTTTAAGTGATGCTGGAGAGTGAGGGGAAGTTACGCAGGTGAGAGCGTATTGAAAAGAAAAAATGACCAAATGAATACTATTTTAATATTTTGGTTTATATTTGCGGTAAATATTACCGCTATGGCTACAAAAATAAAGAACATATTGGACTTGGTGCCAAGGGATGCCGTACTGTTCTCATCATGGTTGGCTGCACAGGGGATTGACCGGAAGGAGCAGACTCTGTACGTGCGCAGCGGATGGTTGGAGCGTATGGCACAGGGTGTATATAAGATAGCAGGTAGTACGCCTACCCTATTTGGTGCCGTGTCAGCATACAACAAGCAGCTGGGGAAAGCGTGCCATGTAGGAGCGGCATCGGCCCTGGACCTGAGAGGCTACTCCCATTTTGTGGCTATGGGTAAGCCTACGGGCTATCTGTTCACCGAGAAAGAGTCACGACTGCCGGGATGGATGACAGGGACGGAATGGGATATGACGGTGAAGTACTTCACGACATCGGTGTTTGGAGGGGACACAGGATTGGAGAACTATGACCTGAATGGCGCGGAGCTGTTGATATCAAGCCCTGAGAGGGCCATGATGGAGTGTCTGCACCTGTCGCCCGAACAGTTCACGCTGCTTGATACATACTACGTGATGGAGATGATGACCACCCTACGGCCTACGCTGGTACAGAAGCTGTTGGAGGAATGCACATCGATAAAGGTTAAGCGGCTGTTCCTGTATATGGCCGGGAAAGCAGGTCACAGCTGGGTAAACGCGCTTGACACAACCAGGGTGAACCTGGGCAAAGGCGTAAGGAATATATCCGCCACAGGCAAGTTTGACAGTAAATACCAGATAATAATACCGACAGAATTGTTTGACTATGAATAGAGAATACGCCGAGAAGGTGGAGATACTGCTGAGAGTTCTCCCTATTGTGATGGATGAGAAGGTTTTTGCCGTACATGGAGGGTCGGCCATAAACCTGTTTGTGAGAGACCTGCCACGTTACTCGGTTGACATAGACCTTACGTACATGCCACTGCAAGAACGGGAGGAAAGCCTGAACGACATAAACGTCCACCTGAAGAACATTGCAGATAGGGCGAAGCGTACGTTCAAGGGTATGCACATCATACCCAAGCTGAACACGAGCAAGCTGCTGTGCGAGTACCGGGGAAGCCAGGTGAAGGTTGAGGTTAACCAGACCAAGCGCGGAATAATAGGCGGTGATGTGCTGAGAGTGCCCCTGTGCAAGAAAGCGCAGGAGGAGTTTGGGCTGTACTGCGAGGCGGACATTGTACCCATGACTCTGCTGTACGGCGGCAAGATAGCAGCCGCACTGTCACGACAGCATCCGAGAGACCTGTTTGACGTGAAGTACATGGAATATCCGTTTAAGGAAACCAGGGAGGGACTGCTGTTCTGTCTGCTGGGAAGCGACAGGCCGCTGCATGAGTCTTTTGCCCCAAACCTGATAGACCAGCATGAGGCCCTGGCCAACCAGTTTAACGGCATGACAGACGTGCCTTTCAGCTACGAGGAGTTTGAACAGACCCGCTCCAAGCTGATACAGGACGTAAACGACCTGATGACACCCGAAGACAAGAAGTTCCTGTACGGGTTTGAGCTGGGAGAGCCCGATTGGGATGCCTTTGAATTCAATGGGTTTAAGGACTACCCTTCCGTGAAGTGGAAGATGGTAAACCTGCAGAAACTTAAGAAGCAGAATCCGGTGAAGATTGTGGCGGAGGCTGAAAAGCTGAGGGATATATTCGGGCTGTGATGACCCAATGACAATATTAGATTGCTAACAAGGATTAGAATTGCATTGAAAAAGGTTCTATTGAGAAGAGTCCGGAAGGACTCAGACATGAGGGGGCCTGCGCGGGAGCGTGGGCTTTGCTGCTTGTATATATGTTAATAAAAAAACATGCGCACGTACTTTGATTAGTTTTAAGTTTTACTACCTTTATAGCCACAACAGCCCTGCCTTGTATAAGAAGGGTTATGGAATCGACAAAGACCACCACGCCGCAAGGCACAATCAAAATACTTATAGAAGAACTCCCCTCGTAGTGAAAAATGGCTTGGTCGCCTGTCGAGCACTGCGTGGGGGGCTTGTTTTGTTAAAATGAGTACAGCTGAGCATAAGAATTCCCGGATATTTACCAATCGGGACGGGAACACCTTAATGAAGGAGTTTGAGGGCGTATTAGAGCATAATCCTCAGATACGAAACCTTGATGCTGTGGTAGGATTTCTTAGAGCATCTGGATATTTTTCGCTCCGTCCTTTCCTTGACAGCATAAACAAAGCCAGGGTACTTATTGGTATTGATGTTGACAAATACATTGCTGAAGCTGCACGACAGGGAAAGATGTTTTTTGGAGCTGAAGATGGTGTAAAAGAGGATTACCTTCGTCTGGTAAGAAAAGATATTGAAAGTTCTAATTATAGGAAAGAGATTGAGGATGGAATGTTCCAGATGGTTCAAGACCTTATTGATGGCAAACTGGAACTGCGAGCCCACCCCTCAAAAAAAATACATGCTAAGATTTACATCCTTTATCCTGATAACTATAACGAATATACCCAGGGTATGGCAATTACCGGTTCCAGTAACCTTTCTGGAAACGGTCTTGGGATTTCTGAAGAACGTCAATATGAGTTTAATGTGAAGATGACTCAGCATGAGGACGTTCAATTTGCTAAAGATGAATTTGAACTGCTGTGGGAGGAAGCAAAGAATTGTGAAATAACTGCAGAAGATATAAAGACGACTATCGACCGGACCTACCTGAAAAGTGATGTATCTCCTTATGACCTCTATATTAAGATGCTCATGGAATATTTCTCTGACAGAGTATTAGAAACGGACAATGACGATCCGTTTGATTTACCTGAAGGATACACCAAGTATGACTACCAGATGGATGCGGTAATAGAGGGTTATCAGAAGCTTTTGCGCTATGATGGATTCTTCCTCGCTGACGTTGTTGGTCTTGGTAAAACGGTCATTGCAACAATGATAGCAAAGAAGTTCCTTATAGAAAATGGGCGCGACCACACAAAGATTCTGGTTGTTTACCCACCTGCTGTTGAGCAGAACTGGAAAACCACTTTTAAGGATTTTGGTATCGATAAATATGCCAACTTCATCACAAATGGCAGCCTTTCAAAAATACTGGATGAGGAGGATTATAATTACTGGAATGCCGATGAATATGACCTGGTGCTGGTTGATGAGGCCCACAAGTTCCGTAGCCATACCACCACAGGATTTGAACAGCTCCAAGAGATATGTAAGATGCCGCGTATTGAAACCGGCAACATACCTGGATATAAGAAGAAAGTGATGCTTATTTCAGCAACACCTATGAACAACACCCCGGCAGATCTATACAATGAGATTCTTCTTTTCCAGGACCCAAGGCATTGCACTATTGACGGAGTTGGAAACTTGACAGCATTCTTTTCTCCTTTAATTGTTGAGTTCAGAAGACTTAGAAAAAATCCAGATACTGACATAAGTGATTTCAAGCGACTGGCAGAAAAAGTACGTGACAGGATTATTAAGCCATTGACAGTACGTCGTACACGTACTGACATTGAGAGCGTTCCAAGGTACAATAAGGATGTAAATGACTTCCCGAAGGTGGAGCGACCTATTGAAAGCAGATACGAGCTTAATGAACATTTGGCCGATCTGTTTGAGCGCGCCATGCAGACGCTTGATAAAGATTTGACATACGCACGCTACCAAGCTATTGCTTATCTCAAGCCTGAAGTTTCAAACGGATTATATGACAATGCAGAACTTATAAGCCGCAGTTTGGCTGGAATAAGGAAAAACGGACTTGTTAAACGACTGGAAAGCAGTTTCTGTGCATTTCAAGAATCAATAAACAATTTTCTCCAGGCAAACAGGAATATGCTTGATATGTTTGCCAATGACAAAGTGTTCGTTGCACCGGACTTGGACATAAACAAGATGCTGGAGACAATGACAGAAGAGGAAATTGAAGAGCGCTTGAACGAGAAGGCAAAAGAGAACCCCAAAAATGCTGTGTTCAATGCCGGGGATTTCCGTCCTGAGTTCATTGAAATGCTACAGCAAGACCAGGCAATTCTGGAAAAGATGTGTAATGACTGGCAAAACATTACAGAGGATGATGACTCAAAATTTGCCAAATTCAATGAGTTGCTTAAACACGAACTGTTTAAGAAAGACCGCAACCCAGAACAAAAGCTTGTGGTATTCTCAGAATCAAAAGATACAGTCAATTATTTACAACGCCGTATCAACCGTCCTGATGTATTGGTTATTACCTCTGAAAATCGCAGTCAGCAATTCAAGATAATCAGAGAAAATTTTGATGCAAACTATAAGAATAAACTTAATGATTATAACATAATTCTCACTACAGATGTTCTGGCTGAGGGCGTAAACCTTCATCGATCAAATGTAATTGTGAATTATGACACGCCATGGAACTCTACAAGACTCATGCAGCGCATAGGACGTGTAAACCGTATAGGTTCTGCATCAAAACATATATACAACTATGTGTTCTACCCTTCTCGTGAAGGTAACAGGGAAATCAATCTCAACCAGATCGCAGTCAGCAAGATACAGACATTCCATTCGACATTTGGTGAGGATAACCAGATATACTCACAGGAAGAAATCCTGGACCGCAACTTGAGTAAGTTGTTTGATGAAGCCCTGAAGGAACAAAAGAAGGATTTCAACCAAGAGATTCCATATTACGAGGAACTGCGTTCACTTTACCAGACAAACCGCCGCGAATATAACCGTATAGCCAAACTGTCCTTGCGTAGTCGTACCGGCCGCGAGACACGAACTGTTGATGGCGTAAAACTTAATAATGACACTCTGGTATTTCTTAAAACCAATTTCAGGAAAGTTTTCTTCCTGGTATCTCAAAATGCGGAAGAAATATCTGTGCTTGATGCTTTGAAATACTTTAAAGCAGCACCAGAGGAGAAACCTGTTGATAGAATACAGGATCACCATCAGCACGTAGAGAAAGCTCTTGTCAAGTTCCGCTCAAATAGAGATGAGGAGATACAAGCACAAGAAGCTGCCAGAGAAGAACAAGGTAATTTGGGCGTACAGGTAACTACAGCAACGAGCTTGTTAACCAATTTTATGCGTGAAATTGATGATAGCGACCTGTATCTTAAAGTAGCACAGCTGAAAGTGTTGGCTGAGCGTGGTGTTATTACATACATAGCTAAGCGCTTACAACGTATCCAAAAAGACCTAAAACGAACTGGAGGTAAGGCACGCATGACACATGATGAAGCTCTTATGGAAATTATTGAAATGGCAAATAAATACGCTCCCTACTATATGGCTGAGGAATCCCTACTCAATGAGAAGGAAACCGATGCTGAGATTATATTATCTGAAAGCTTTCAATAATAAGGACATTGCATTATGAACTACAAGGAAGTCATTGAATCAAAGTACAACCGCTCTGCTTGGCAGCAGTTACTACATGATATTTTCCAGAATAAGGTAAGTTTTTGGAGTAAGCCATCGGAAGTCTCTGTAAGCAGCCGATTAGCCAAACAGGCCATTTTATTGGGAAAGATATCCTTATCTGATGGAGAAGCACTTGCTGTATATGAAGTTGAGCTTACTGATAATGTAGATATAGAGCGCAACAGGCGTGGCATACGCGATATGCTTACTACGGATTGGCGTAACATGGGTTATGCCGGAGCTTTCATGTTCTGTTTTCGCAGGAATGAAAGCGTGCTCCGTTTCTCATACGTTAGTGAAACCTGGGGATTCAATAAGCAAGGACAGTATGAGAAGATTTCAACGGACACAAAACGTTATACCTACCTGCTTGGAGAAGGCCGCGGATGCCGTACAGCTATTGAGCAATTTAAGATATTGCGTGACAGCAAACAGGCCCTGAGCGACATTACTGCGGCATTCTCTGTTGAGGCTCTCACCAAACAATTCTATAAGGATTTGTTTGAATGGTATCAGTGGGCTGTGGATCCTGAATCCAACATCACCTTCCCGAATAACACCTCTATTGAGGATGATGACAGGGATGATATAGAGACAAAGGTGATACGTATGATAACACGTATTATGTTTGTTTGGTTTATTAAGCAGAAAGACCTGGTACCTCATAAACTGTTTGACATAGATTTTCTGACAACGGTCATAAAGGATTTTGATCCTTATAGCAAGACCAACGGCAATTACTACAATGCGATACTCCAGAATCTATTCTTTGGCACATTGAACCGTGCTATCAAGGATGAAGAAGGAAACACCCGTAGATTTGCAACTGCCAGCAAAAGAGATATTAAGACGCTGTATCGTTATGCGGAATTATTCTCTATTAGCGAGCAGGATGTAATACAGCTCTTTGCTGAAGTACCGTTCCTGAATGGTGGTCTGTTTGAATGCCTGGATAAGACACGCTATACAGATGGCGTAGAGCAGTGCTATAACTACGATGGATTCAGCCGTAACGACTGTAAGTTTGCAGATGGACGTTATAAGCATCGCGCCACCGTGCCTAATAATCTATTCTTTGAGCCGGAGAAAGGATTGATTTCAATCCTAAGCAGATACAACTTCACAATAGAAGAAAACTCACCTGAAGAACAGCAGGTTGCACTTGACCCCGAACTGTTGGGTAAAGTCTTTGAGAACCTTCTGGGTGCTTATAACCCTGAGACCAAGGAGACTGCACGTAACCAAAGTGGTTCTTTCTATACTCCGCGTGAGATAGTTAACTATATGGTGGATGAGAGTCTTGTTGCTTACCTGGGCGATAACGATTTTGTACGTTCACTTTTCCGCTATGATTTCAAGTATGACAAAGCAAAGGAAGCGGATTATAAGACAATATCTGACCGTCTGAAAGCTATTAAGGTGCTGGATCCAGCTTGCGGTTCCGGAGCTTTCCCAATGGGCCTCCTGAATAGAATGATAGACATACTGGAACGTATCACTCCAGACGAAAGCATATACAACCTGAAATTGGCCATCATTGAGAACTGCCTATATGGTAGCGATATTCAGAGCATTGCAGCACAGATAACCAAGCTCCGCTTCTTTATATCTCTTATCTGTGATTGTGATAGAGATGCTTCTAAGCCAAATTATGGAATACCTACCCTCCCTAACCTGGAAACTAAGTTTGTTTCAGCGAACTCTCTTATTGTAAAGAAAAAGAAGGCCTTAATGGGAAATCTTTTTGAAAATCCAGAGATAGAGATTACAAAAAATGCGTTGGCAGAAGTCAGACACAAGCATTTTTCTGCTAAATCAGCTTCTACTAAGCACCGTTTGAGAGAACAAGACCAGGTTTTACGTGAAAAGCTGGCTAAACTTCTCTCTGACGATAATAATTTTGCTCCGGAGGATGCAAAACAGCTTGCAGCTTGGAATCCATACGACCAGAATGCTGTTAGCCCATTCTTTGACCCTGAATGGATGTTTGGAGTTGCAGATGGATTTGATATTGTAATTGGCAACCCACCATACATACAGTTGCAGAATAATGGAGGTGAATTGGCCAAATTATATGAAGGCTGTGGATATGCCACTTTTGCAAGAACTGGTGATATATACTGTTTGTTCTATGAACGTGGCTGGCAGTTGCTTAAGCAAAACGGGCACCTTTGCTACATAACCTCTAACAAGTGGATGAGAGCTGGTTATGGAGAGAAAACAAGGGAGTTTTTTGCAAAGAAAACCAATCCCATGTTGCTGATAGATTTTGCAGGTGTTAAGATCTTTGAGAGCGCTACAGTTGACACAAATATTCTGCTATTTGCTAAGGCCAACAACCAGCATAAAACAGTATGCGCTGTAACAAACAAACAGAACAAAGATAGTGTTAAGAATTTGAGCGATTTTGTGCAGCAACAGAACACCGTGTGCGATTTCTCAAATTCAGACAGTTGGGTAATACTGTCACCAATAGAGCAAAGCATAAAACGCAAGATTGAGGCCGTTGGAACTCCTCTTAAGGATTGGGATATTCAAATCAACTATGGCATTAAGACCGGCTACAATGATGCGTTTATAATTTCAACTGAGAAACGGAAAGAAATACTTGCCAATTGTAAAACAGAAGATGAACGCAAAAGAACGGATGAACTTATACGACCCATTCTCCGCGGCAGGGATATAAAGCGGTACGGCTATGTGGACAATGGATTGTATTTAATAAACACCCACAACGGTATTAAAGGCAAGATTCCTCGTATTGACATAAACGATTACCCAGCTGTAAAAGCTCATCTAGACCAATATTGGGAACAAATTGCCACAAGAGCAGACCAAGGCGACACTCCGTATAATCTCAGAAACTGCGCTTATTTGGAGGATTTCTTTAAGCCAAAAATTACTTGGGGTAATCTAAACTTATCAGGTTCTTATTGTTATGCCCCAGATGGAGTCTTTATAAATGCACCAAGCGCTTTTATATCAACAGATAAAAAAGCAATCTTACATATTCTTAATTCTAAAATAGCAGATTACCATATCAGATCTCTTGGAGTTACTAGGAATGGTGGGTATTTCGAATACAAACCGATGTTCGTTGATAAGTTACCTGTTCCTCTAACAGGTCTTGAAGAGCTTGAAGAAATACCATCAGAACCAACAAAAAGCCAAGAGAATAATATTTCTTCCATTATATACAAACTATATGGTCTCACGAAAACAGAGATTGATTATATTGAGAGTATAGTTTTTTAAATCTCTCTATTTTCAATAAATGCTCTCTCTGTAGTAGTAAGATTAAATGCCTTATAAACATCTTTATCCATTTCAACAGGAGGTATTGGTATTTCTAAGACATATATAGAAAACATTCTCACTGATAGTATCGGTCAATCGGTACCACCGTAGCGGTCGAATCGGTACCACCGTAGCGGAGCAATCGGTACCATCATAGCGGACCAAACGGTACCACCGTAGCGGTCCAAACGGTACCAAAACCATTTCGGTTCTGCGAGTTATTGTTTAACCTCGTATGTTTGCAGAAAAGACTATCAATTCTGCAGAGATATGGCAAACCGAAATGTAACTATGAACAAGCTGAAACGAGCTTTTCAAATGCTGGCGGGCAACATCCCGCAGCGTGACATCTGCGAGCAGCTTCGTATGGGTCGTGGCGTTCTTGACAAGTACAAGAAAGCCGCTGTCGCCTCTGGCGCGACCTTTAGCGAGCTCGGCCGGATGAGTGATGAGGAAATCGGCAGTTTCCTCATGTCTACCAAGAAGGTCATTCCTCAATCTGAGAGAAGACAGATTCTGGAATCGCTAATCCCGGACTACGTGTCTGATCTTGCACACAACCACTTCCTGACTATCCTTGACCTGCACAATCGGTATCTGCAGGAGAATCCGGATGGTTATGGATATACCCAGTTCAAGCAGATCATACGCGATTATCAGTACAAGCACAATCTGAGTTATCATAACACCTATGTACCCGGTTATGAGATACAAATTGATTTTGCCGGTGACCACCTTTATCTTACAGACAGGAACACCGGTGAACTGACGGCGGTCACCGTCCTGGTGTGCTGCCTGCCATACAGCGGCATAGGTTACGCCAAGGCTATGTACAACGCCACGATGGAATTCTTTCTTGGCGGAATATCTGACGCCTTCACTTACATAGGCGGCACCACACGTACGGCCAAAAGTGACAACATGAAGCAGTGGGTCAAAAAATACGACCGTTATGAACCCACCTTCAATGATGCCGTTGTGGAATGGGCCTCATATTACGGTACGAGCCTTGAAACGTGCCGTGTACGCACTCCACGTGACAAAGGACCTGTTGAAGGTATGGTCATGAAAGTGTATCATGCCATTTACTCCAAGCTTAGAGACGAGGTCTTTTTTGATCTGGACAGCCTCAACAGCCGCATCATAGAGCTCTTGGATGAGTTTAACAGCAAACCATCCAGAACCACCGGACGTAGCCGTTTTGATATCTTCCAGGCTGAAGAAAAAGCCTTGCTTGGAGAACTGCCGGGAACTCCGTACAGATACCGTTACCGCAAAGAGGTTAAGCTGACCGGCAACTACCACGTAGAGGTAACCAAGCACAAGTACAGCGTACCTTATCAGTATGTAGGCCGTAACATAGTAGTCATGTGGGATATCGACACCGTCGAGATGTATTGCGACAACAAGCGTATAGCCCTACACAAACGTATCATGAATGCCGGATACACCACTGTCGATGCACATATGCCGGCCAATCATCTTGAATACAGACGCGGTCACGGGTACAATGCCGCTTTCTATCTGGATGAGGCCAAGAAGATAGGTCCGAACACCCTTATCACCATAGGGCGCATACTGGAGCACGATAAGCACGTGATGCATAATTACCGGTCATGTATGGGTGTGCTTGCCCTGCGTAAGCAATACGGTCAGGAAAGGCTTGAAAACGCCTGTCACAGACTCTCGGAATGCGGTGCCCCGACTTATACTATGGTCAAGAATGTCCTGTTGCGCAACCTGGACATGATAAGTGAAAACAAGAACGAATCTGCAATACCTTATAACGATGATGTGCGAGGTGCAGAATCTTTTGTCAGGCTCTTAGAGATGCAGATGTCATGAATATCCAGGAAACCGTAGTGCAGCTCAAAGACCTGAAGCTGAACGGTATGGCATCATCATATGAGGCCATAATGGCGCTGCCGGTACAGAACCGTCCCACGCTGGAGTTTGCCATAGCCAAGATGGCGGAGGCGGAACAACAGTACCGCAGAGACAGGAAAACTGAAATGTACATCAAGACAAGCCGTCTCAGATATACAGCCTTCATTGAAGACATAGTATGTGGCACAGATCGTAATTTTACTGCCGAAGATCTTGCCGCATTGTCTGACTGCTCATTTATACGCAGGCATGAGAATCTGCTCATACAAGGTAAATGCGGGTGCGGGAAATCCTTTATAGCATGTGCCCTGGGCCGACAGGCATGCATGCTTGGATATAGGACCTCTTATCTAAACATGAACAGTTTTGTAGAGAAGATAGCCATAAGCAAGCTTGACGGCTCCTTCCTTAAAATGGTATCATCACTTGAAAAGAATGACCTGATAATCCTGGATGACTTTGGCCTCCAGCCATTGGACACAAATACTCGTCTGGCCTTGCTACAGATACTTGAAGAGAGGTATGAACGGAAATCTGTAATCATAGCATCGCAACTGCCGATTGTCAAATGGTATGACTACATAGGAGATCCAACGCTTGCTGATGCTATAATGGATAGGCTGGTGTCAAATGCAAACCGAATTGAATTAAAAGGAGAATCGATGCGACAGAAAAAGAAAAAATAGATACTTTTACCCAATCTTTGCAGAACTGAAACTTTGGTACCGTTTGGACCGCTACGAACGGTACCGTTTCAAGCGACACACTGGTACCGATTACAGTGATACGCTTGGTACCGATACAGCGCTATAATCATTCTCACAGCTTTTTCGCCTAATTGAACTGATAATGTCCTATAATACCAATCAACAATTGGAGTATTTAGATAAGCATTGAGGTGATCTAAAATCGTTTCGTTCTCTGTTGCTATAAAATAAGTAGTATTGTTGCAAAACATAATCTCTTTGCATAGGCAGAAATTAAGTTTTTGAGTTATGTCCGCATAGAACAATTTTGGTTTATAAAAATCCTCCCTTATCACTCTAATGGGAGGATTTCTTTAAGCCAAAAATCATATACCCAAACATGACTAAATATATGCCTTTTGTCTATGACAACAAAGCGTATGTAACAAACCAAAAATGCTTCATTATCACGGGTGAATTTGTTGCATATCTTACCGCATTCTTTAATTCATCACTTTTCAAATACTGTTTTCGAGATTCGTTCCCGGAGTTACAAGGAGGAACAAGAGAATTGAGTAAAATATTCTTTGACAAAATACCAGTATATGAAGTTTCCGCCATTGA
This sequence comes from Bacteroidaceae bacterium, assembly GCA_045113495.1. Lineage (GTDB taxonomy): Bacteria > Bacteroidota > Bacteroidia > Bacteroidales > Bacteroidaceae > Colenecus. Next base: position 352 of record JBGUIZ010000013.1, on the reverse strand, counting down.
AAACCAATCGTTTCAAGATGTCGTTGAAGACATTCAAGAGGCATACACAAAACAAAAAGCACTGAGAATTGACTCAATGCTATTTGATTTATATAATCTATCCCCTGAAGAAAGAAATGTTATTGGCTTTGTTGAGATTGTTTGACGTATAATGTAATGTATTCTCGTTCAGCAATAGATAAACCATACATTGAGAAAACAATGTCATTTATTTCATTTTCTATCGCGTTTGTGCAATTATCTATTTGTCTCACAAGAAGTTCAGTCCTAAAATCCGCAACTATCATCCAATACACGATTAAGGGTAGATTTATGAGTCGTTAGTAGTAGCTTTCAGTAAAAAGCAACAGCA
>JBGUIZ010000012.1:0-9148 GCA_045113495.1 Bacteroidaceae bacterium | reverse complement strand
ACCGTTGTCGTTGAAGATATCGATGGTCTCCAGGTTGTACTTCTCACCCAACATATAGTCATTGACATCATGTGCGGGGGTTACCTTCAAGCAACCGGTTCCGAACTCAATGTCAACATAATCATCTTCGATAACAGGTATTACGCGGTTTACCAGAGGAACAATAACCTTGTGGCCCTTCAACCAGCCGTTCTTGGGATCGGCCGGGTTGATGCACATTGCGGTATCACCCATGATGGTCTCGGGACGTGTGGTGGCAACCACTGCGTAGTAACCCTTGGCATCCTTATGGACAACCTCACCATCGGCGCCGGTGGTCTTTACGGGGTTCTCGGCAGCATCGGCCACGTAGTACTTGAGATAGTACAGCTTGCTGTGCTCCTCCTTGTAAACAACCTCCTCATCACTCAGAGCGGTCTGAGCCTTGGGGTCCCAGTTAACCATACGGACACCGCGGTAGATCAGGCCCTTGTTGTAGAGGTCAACGAACACCTTGATGACGCTCTCCGAGCGCAGGTCATCCATTGTGAATGCAGTACGGTCCCAGTCGCAGCTGCAACCAAGACGGCGAAGCTGCTTGAGGATTATGCCTCCGTGCTCCTCCTTCCACTCCCATGCGTGCTTGAGAAACTCCTCACGGGTCAGGTCGGTCTTCTTGATTCCCTGTGCTGCAAGCTTGCCTACAACCTTGGCCTCGGTAGCGATTGAAGCGTGGTCGGTTCCGGGCACCCACAGAGCGTTCTTGCCCATCATGCGGGCACGGCGCACCAGGATATCCTGAATGGTGTTATTGAGCATATGTCCCATATGCAGCACACCGGTCACGTTTGGTGGCGGAATGACTATAGTGTAAGGCTCACGGCCATCCGGCTCAGAGTGGAAAAACTTGCCATCCTCCCAATACTTGTACCACTTTCCCTCAACATCGGCGGGGTTGTATTTGCTTGCTAATTCCATAGAATAATAACTGTTGTCAAAATCGGCTGCAAAGGTACTGATTTTTCTGCAATTAGTTACCATAAAAAGCGAAAGGGATGACCATTACGGCCATCCCTCTCTTAAACATCCTTAAAAAAATATCAGGTATCAATTCTGCTTGTAGTAAGGAAGGTCACCCTTGGCCCAATCCGAAGACTTGTCTTCCCAACCTGCATTCTGGGTAAGCACGCCCTCAGACAGTACAACCTGGCTCTCAGGAATCTTGAAGAATCCGCCGGTAGCATTGTAACGCTCCATAAAATGCGTGTCAGTGGTCCACTCATATACGCCCGCCTTGCCCTGGTTCAGGATGGGGTTTCCGGCCTGGTTTGTAACGATAACAGCAACATCACCCCAACGGCGAAGGTCATTCCAGCGCAGTGCCTCGCAGCAGAGCTCATAACGGCGCTCCTTCTTGAGGTTGGCAAGTGAATAGGCAAGATCGCCCAGTCCTGCACGTGCACGTACGGCATTCATGCCGCTCTTGCCGTCAAGTATAACCTTACCGTCGGTAAGTTCGGAGTGCATAAGCAGGACATCGGCAAAGCGCAGCCATACAAGTGACTGTGTAAGACCGGTCTGCTTATTGTTCTCACCTCCGTACAGGTAAGCATAAGACTCATACAGAGTTACACTGTCGGCATCATAAGCGCCGCAGCCCAGATACTTCTTGCACAAAAGGTCGGTGTTCTCAACCTCCTTACCGGGATCACCGGGATAATTCTCGAGTTCATCGGCACGCTTGCAGATAGAACCCACACGGCGATAGTCACCGGCATAATCAGGATCGGTTCCCCAATCTGTCCACAGTGTTGTGCAGACAGGACCGTTTGAGTAACCGGTGGGATTGAACGGGAAAGCAGTGGCATTACCCTTACGCACGTTGTAGAACTCAACTATACGGTTATGACGCTGCTCACCTGATGTAAAGCTACCCTTGTTTGACATCTTTACGGCAAACATGCTCTCAGGATTCTCATCGGTCTCCCATACAAGGCCGTTCTCCTTTGCGTAAGGATAATTGGCTGCTGTATAAGGATTGGTATAGGGCCAGAGGTTACGCTGGTCACTTACCATACTGTGGCCGCTGTTCTTTATGCAATCCTCAAGCCATGTCACCACCTGGGCCTTGGTTACTGAACCGCCCTCAGCAAGAGGGAGCTCGGTTTTGTTATAATAACCGGTATAGAACAGCCATACGCGGGCCATCATGCCCTCGGCTGCCCACTTTGAGGCATGTCCTTCGCCGAAACCGGGATAAGGAGTTGCCGGGCAGGTCTCGATAGCCTTCTTAAGGTCTGATGCAATCTGTGCGTAGATCTCATCGGCGCTGGCCTTGGGCTGGTTGACCGGAGCGGTCTCAAGCACCAGAGGCACCTGACCGAACACCTGTGCCAGATTGAAGTAGTAGAATGCACGCAGGAAATAGGCCTCGCCAAGAAGCTGATTCTTTGCGTTATCCGATGACCATGACTTTACATTGTCTATGGTCTGAATTGCGCTGTTGGCACGGAAGATGCCCTGATAACGCTTGTCCCAGCAGTTGAGCAGTTCATCCTTTTTGTTGCACATGAGTCGGTCGCAAGCCTGTGCGCCTATGTTACTCTGGCTTCCGCCGCCCAGACGGTCGTCGCTGGCCAGGTCAAATACAAAGAACGGGTCGCTTTCGGGATCCTCCAGGTTATTGTTCATAACCGTATAGATACCGGCAATCATCTGACGGGCGTCAACCTCGGTCTGGGGGAACGTTCCGGTATCGGTCTTGGTAAGGTTGGCTGTATCAAGGAAATCATCGCAACCAACCATGCACAATGCGCTTAAAGCGAATGCGGACAAATATATAATCTTTTTCATAACAGCCTTAAAATTACAATGTTAAGTTGATTCCGAATATCCATGAGTTAGAGCTGGGATAGTTACCTACATCAACACCCGAGCACCATGAATCACCGTTACCCCAACCAATCTCAGGATCCATACCTGTGTACTTGGTGAATGTGAACATGTTCTGTGCCGATACATATGCACGCAGTTTCTGGACGCCCTTGATATTGATCAGCTTTCTGAAATCGTAACCAAAGGTGATGTTCGAAATCTTGAGATAGTCACCGTCCTCAAGCCAGATGCTTGATACCTCGGACATGTTGGTATTCTTACCGTCCGAGAAACGGGGATAGCGGTTGGTTGAACCCTCACCGGTCCAGTACTTGGTCAGAACATCGGTGGTGTAGTTCTCGTCAGGCTTGTTGGAGAAGTGACGGTAGCTCTTGGCAATCTGCTGACCGAATGCACCGTAACCGTTCACGCTCAGGTCAAATCCCTTCCATGAAGCGTTCAGCGAGAGACCCAGGTTGAAGTCAGGATTGGGATCACCTATCATGGTCTTATCGTCCACATTGATCTTGCCGTCGCCGTTTACGTCAACGAACTTGCAGTCACCGGCCTGGAGCTTGCCTGCGCCCTGCAGTGAATTCTTGTCATCACCGCCGCAGTTTGCATCCAGATAAGCCTGCTTGTCGGCATCGTTCTGAATGATTCCGTTAACCTGATAGCCCCAGAAGTAACCGATAGGATAACCCACCTCTACGCGGTAAAGCTCGTCGGTATTCTGAGCAAGAACGTTCAGACCGCCATGGATAATACCCTCGGAGTTGGCAATACGGGTAACTTCATTCTTGTTGTGTGAGAATGTCACTGATGCACCGTATGAGAAATCCTTGGTAGGTGAGTCATTCCAGCTGAGCAGAATCTCATAACCGGTATTGCGGATATCACCGCCGTTCACGTAAGGAGCACCTGTACCGTAGCTCTTGAGAGCGGGAGCTACAACAAGCCAGTCCATAGTCATCTTATCGTACCAGTCGAATGAGAGTGACAGACGGTTCTTGAGGAATCGTACGTCAAAGCCCAGGTCGAGCTGCTGTGATGTCTCCCACTTTACATCCTCGTTGGGAAGAATATCGGGATATGCACCGGTCTGCGGTACATCCTTGTTGTTGAAGTAATAAGGAGCGTCGAATGCGATGGTGGCAACATACTGGAAAGGATTGATGTTGCAGTTACCGTTCTGGCCCCAGCTTGCACGGAGTTTCAGGAAATCAACGATACCCTTGGCGCCATCCATGAAGCCTTCATTACTCATAACCCAACCTGCGGATACCGAGGGGAAGTAACCCCAGCGGTGACCGCGCTTGAAGTTGGAGGAACCGTCGGCACGCATCAATGCCGAGAACAGATACTTCTCGTCATAGTTGTAGTTGATACGGCCAAAGAATGATGACAGGGCACCCTGCTCTTCAGGTTTGCCGCTGATGTCGGTATTGGCCACATCTATACCCTGAGTATTGCTGATGTAGGCTCTTTCATAATCACCGGGGAACAGGGAGTTGGAGTTCTTTGCCCTAACTTTGTTTCCGTATCCCCACTTCTCCAATGACTGACCAACCAGGATATCAATATCGTTCTTGCCTGCAAGAACGTTATAATTGACGGTATTCTCCCAAGTCCATCTTGAGTTGTAGCCGTGCTCCTGGGTAACATCATCGGTATGATTGCTGTTGTTGGCGCTCAGTACATAAGCGGGAACATAACGGCGATACTCGGTCTGGTTAAAGTTCCAACCTGCGCTTGACTTGACGGTGAGTCCTATCATAGGTCTCAACTCAAGGAAGAAGTTGGACTGCAGTCTGTGGCCCTTGGTGTTGTTGTTGCCGTGGTCGTACATGATTGCTGCCAGCGGGTTCTTGAAGTCCTGGTTGAAGTCCCAGTTATCCTTCTGCATATCGGAATATACATAGAATTCACCATCGTCATTGTATGCGGGCAGAAGCGGAGTGGCAACCAGCAGATCCCTGATGGAGTTGTAATAGTTGTTGCCAATGGCCAGACCCGACTTGTCGGTTACTGAGAATGTTACGTTCTCACCGAACTTGACAATGTCGCGGCCGTTCTTCTTCCAGAGCACATACTCAGTGTTGATACGTGAGGTGATACGCTCGTAATGGGGATTGGCGGGATAACCTATGGTACCGTCCTGCTTGAAGTAGGTAAAGCCAAGGGCAAAACGGTTGTAGTCATTACCACCTGTCATTGTGAGTGAGTGGTTGGTTATCACAGCGTTCTTGTTGGTGGCCTCCTCAAGCCAGTTGGTTCCGTTCCACTGACCGTTCTGGATAAGAGCGTACTGAGTGGGAATCTCATTATTGAATTTGTAGTATTCAGCACCCTGACCGCCAATCTCGTATGACTTGTTGATTATCTCCATGTACTGCTTTGCATTCAGGGGAGTCACACCATTGGTGTTGGGGTTCTGGAAGCCATAGTAACCGTCATAATTGACAACGGTCTTTCCGGCCTTACCCTTCTTGGTTGTAACCAGGATAACGCCGTTGGCTGCACGCGCACCGTAGATGGCGCTTGATGCGGCATCCTTAAGTACATCGATGCTCTCTATATCATTGGGCGAAAGAGCTGTGATTGAACCACCGGGAACACCGTCAATAACGTAAAGGGGCTCGGAGTTACCGATAGTACCCATACCACGTATGGTTATCTTGTAGCTCTCGCCCGGCTGACCGGAATTGGAGGTGATGTTGATACCTGCGGCCTGGCTCTGCAGCGAACCGAATGCATCGACTGAGTTGGTCGCAGCAATCTTATCGGCCGTAATGTTTACTGTTGATGTGGTAACCAGTTTCTTGCGCTGAGTACCATAACCTACTACAACAACCTCGTCAAGAACCTCGGAGTCCTCAACAAGAGTTACGTTGATGGTAGTACGTCCGTTAACTGCCTCATCCTTGGTTAAATATCCCATGAATGAGAACTGGAGAGTAGAGTTTGACGGAACTGAGATGGTGTAGTTGCCATCCAAGTCTGTCACGGTTCCGTTACCGGTTCCCTGCTGTATGACATTTGCCATTACAACCGGCTCACCGGTTTCATCCTTAACCTGTCCTTTGACAGTAATGTTTTGTGCGAATGCACAGACAGATACAGCCATTGCGAGCATAATACCTGCCAACCTTTTAGTAAAAAGCATAAAAAGGAATTAAAGGAAAAATGGATTAATAATTAGGTTGAAAAAAAAAATATGTATTAAAGCATTTAAAAGGACTCTTGAATTATCGCAATGAATTCGCGACAAACTTAAACATTAATTATATAAAAGCAAAAAAAATTAGTCCAAAAAGCGTTTATGTTTCAACAGGCCAGTATGCCATTGAGTTATTCGTCCTAAATTTGCGCCGTAATTAACTGACTTATGCATACAAAAGAGGAAAAGATGCAGGCTTTCGGACGCCTGCTTGACGTAATGGATGAACTCAGGGAGAAATGCCCTTGGGACCGTGTACAGACAAATGACTCACTGCGCCAGAATACCATCGAGGAGGTTTTTGAGCTCTGCGATGCAATCATGAAGGACAACAAGTCCGATATATGCAAGGAGTTGGGTGATGTCCTGCTGCACGTAGTCTTCTACGCCAAGATTGGCAGCGAGACCGGAGATTACGACATCAAGGATGTGTGCGACAAGCTTTGCGATAAACTCATATACCGTCATCCGCACATTTACGGCACTACTAACGTTGACGGTCAGGAGCAGGTGCTTCAGAACTGGGAGCAGCTCAAGCTCAAGGAGAAAGGCGGCAACAAACGTGTGCTGGCCGGCGTCCCCGATGCCCTACCCTCAATCATCAAGGCTTTCCGCATACAGGAGAAAGCGGCTCATGTGGGTTTTGACTGGGACACCCCCCAGGAGGCTTTTGAGAAGGTCCGCGAAGAGTACTCCGAACTGGCCGATGAGATTGCCGCCGGCGATAAGCTTAAGGCTGAGCAGGAGCTTGGTGACCTGCTGTTTGCAATCATCAACGTGGCACGTCTCTACAAGATACACCCCGATGATGCTCTGGAACGCACCAACAAGAAATTCATTTCACGTTTCAACTATGTAGAAGAGAAGGCCTTGAGCCAGGGCCGCCAACTGAAAGACATGACACTCCAGGAGATGGATGCTCTCTGGAATGAAGCCAAGAAAACATTATGAACCAGGAACTTACAGAAAGAAAGGACAGAATCCGCAACCTTTTTGACGAATACGGCGTTGACGCCATCCTTTTAGCCTGCAACATGAGTCTGCTCTACGTGAGCGGACGCATCATAAGCGGTTACATATACCTGAGCCGTGATGCAGACCTTATGTTCGTGAAGCGCCCCAACAACCTTAAAGGTGACGGCATATACAGCATACGTAAACCTGAACAGATACAGGAGATTCTTACCCAGGCCGGCATCCCCGCCCCTGCCACGCTGGCTCTTGAGGCCGATGAGCTCACCTACAGTGAGTACACCCGCCTTGCCGCCTGTTTCCCCGGCAGCAAGATTATCCCTGCAGCCACACAGATCATCCACCGCGCACGCACCATCAAGAGTGCACTGGAGCTTGACATATTCCGCCGCACGGGTCTGGCCCACACCAGGGCCTACAACCGCATCCCCTCACTGTTCCGCCCCGGCATGACCGATGTGGAGCTCTCCATTGAGATTGAGCGCGCCATGCGCCAGGAGGGTATGCTTGGACAGATACGTATATTCGGGCAGTCCATGGAGCTCTTTATGGGCAGTCTTTTGGCCGGTGATAACGCGGCAGCCCCATCACCCTATGACTTTGCTCTGGGTGGTGCCGGGACCGATGCCTCACTCCCCGTTGGCGCCAACGGCACCCCGCTTCTGGAGGGTCACAGTCTGATGGTTGACATAGGCGGTAACCTTAACGGCTATCTGAGCGACATGAGCCGCACCTACTCAGTAGGCAAGTTGCCGGATGAGGCATATGCTGCTCATGAGGCCTGCCTTGCAGTTCAGAAGGCTTTTGAGGAGAATGCACGTCCGGGCGTCATTGCAATGGACCTCTACCAGATGGCTCTGGAGATTGTTACCAAGGCCGGTTTTGCGGATTACTTTATGGGTACCATACAGAAGGCAGGATTCATCGGTCATGGCATCGGCCTTGAGCTCAACGAGCAGCCGGTCTTTGCCCCACGCTCCAAGACCAAGCTTGAATGCGGAATGGTATTTGCCTTAGAACCCAAGATAGTTCTGCCCGGCATCGGCCCCGTAGGTACTGAGAACTCCTGGATTGTAAATACAGATAATCTGGAAAAGATCACTCTCTGTCCCGATGAGATAATAGATCTCGGCAGAGAGTGAGCAATCAGGGACGGTTCTGTTTTGCGCGCCAAACACAACCCTCCCTGATTGCTCATTTCACCAGGAAAGTGGTAACGGAGTTGGGAGCTAAGAGAACTTCCAACTTCTTTTCTTTAATCACGCCAAGGTCAGTCTCGGCCCAGTGTTCACCGTCGGCAAACTGTCCGGCGGTTCTTATTTGACGCACCTTGCCTTTTACCTTGAAATCTGACAGGTCAAAGGTGATGGGCTTTTCCTGGGCGGTGGTGTTGGTGCAGACTATGGTGAGCTGTTTCTTGTTTATGGCAGAAAGGGCCTTTACTCCCGATCGGCGGTCTGTGGGGCATAGGATCAGGGTGGAGCCGGGGCGGATGTAGCGGCTGAACTGACCAAATGCGTAGTATTTCTGGGTTAGCAGGATCTCTCCGGTGTCGTGGTTGGCGCAGGCTGTTCCCCAATAGCCTCCGGCGGTGCGCAGGGGGCCTCCGTCACGACGACCCATGTAGCCGTCCTTGCTGATGTGGGTGTCTATCACCTGCCAGAGTACCCAAGCCGATGGTTCAAGAGCCTCGATGTCCGATATGATCTTATCGGCGAGCCAGAGTCCGGCAGCCATCTCACCGGCGTTCTGGCCGGCGGTGCCGTTGCCGTCAACCTCACTCATCCAGAGGTTGATATTCTCATCCTTGGCCAGCTGCCCCATCTCGCGGATGCTGTTGGTACCGTAGGTGTGTACGCTGATGCGCTCTATGGCGGCACGGGCGGCAGGTGTCAGGGTCTTTATCTCCTCTATCTGCTTGCCGGGGTTGGTCTCATCGCTGGTGGTGAGTATCACATTATTCAGGCCATAGCGGTCCAGAGCCTCACGGGTAAGCACCAGAAGCTTGGACTGTGACTCACCGGCATCGATATGGCAGCCCTCCTGCTTGTAGTTCATGGCGGGCCAGTAGTTGGTGTTGGGCTCGTTCATGGGTGATAAGCT
>JBGUIZ010000011.1:0-1854 GCA_045113495.1 Bacteroidaceae bacterium | reverse complement strand
TATTGGTTCTTCTACCAACAATGGCTGTGTACATATTAACAAAAGAGAAACGGTGATGGCAAACACTCTGCTATATTATCTGATAGTCATTAATGTCGTGACCTTCCTGGTCTATGGCATTGATAAGTGGAAGGCCAAGCAAGGCAGCTGGCGCATATCCGAAGCAACCTTGCTGATGCTTGCAGTCATCGGTGGCAGCATCGGAGCTTTACTTGGTATGAAGGTATGGCGGCATAAGACTCAACATAAGAAGTTCAAGTATGGCCTTCCGCTGATTCTCATTATCCAAATCATATTAATTGGTTATCTGTCAAAATGAGCAATTTGACTGTATCGGCAATCCGTATAACGAGTCGCCAAAACATTGGATTGGCATCAACCCCAATAATGCACCAGATAGCTTGCTGCAGGAACTGACTCGAAACTCTTACGAAATTGTGAAAGCTAAATATACGAAGAAATGAAGCATTCCATTATCATATATGCCAGCCAATACGGCTCCACAAAGCGATATGCGGAACACTTATCTACTATCACAGGTATTAAATGCGTAAGTCGCAAAGATTCTGAGGACATTCAGAACTACGAGCGCATCATATACCTGGGAGCACTATTTGCTGGCAGCGTCTTAGGTTTGAAGAAGTTTGCGGCGACTGTCACCAGCCAGGAACTGATAGTTATAACAGTCGGTCTGGTTGACCCGCAAGATGATGAGAACATCAGATATATCCGAAATAATATCAAGTCTCAGATTCCTACGCATTTGTACGACGAAGACAAGATAATCCATCTTCGTGGGGCCATCGATTATAGCACTATGGGCTTGAAGCATAAGTTGATGATGAAGTTCATGCATAGTAAACTGTCGAGAATGCCTGAGAAAGAACTCAATGCCGAGTCAAAGATCATTCTGGAAACATACGGGAAGAAGGTTGACTATGTAGATTTCAACACCTTGCAACCAATAGTGAGTAGCCTATGAACAAAGTAATCTAAACTTTTGCCATGAACTCACGGATTGCATTGCGGATATACATACCCTTCGGATAGAGCCACACGACAGGCATGGGGAGGGCGGCCTCACGGAAGGGAACGGCACAAAGACCTGTCTCGCCATGAATAATGCTGTCAACGAGAATGGCTACCCATCGGCCTGTCCTGACAAGATGGAGCAACGTGTGAATCTCATTGATTTCGAGTTTAGGTTTCAGGGCGATGCCTCTTTTCTGTACGAGCGCATCAAACATCCTACGGGCATTCATTCCCTGGGCTGGTGTACAGATATTATAATCGGCAAGTTGCTGTAATGAAACGGTTGCCTGCTTTGACAGAGGATTATCACTACTGACGATAGCACAGAGATGATAGGTTCTTACAGGTTCTTCAATCAAGAGTTCGTCTTTCTGCATCAGTCCAAAAGTCAGGGCAAAATCTACGCGACGTTCCCTGACGGCCTCTATCAACTCGTCTTGTTTCAGGAACACTACTTCGATATGTATCTCAGGATAAGCCTTGGTAAATCGGTCGATGGCATCGGTAATGAGAGCAGAGAGTCCGAAAGTCGTTCCAATACGAAGATTGCCTGCCGTCAGTCCCTCAATGTCCTTGATGCGCTGCACGCCATACTCGGCATCTGCTACAGTCTGACGGGCAAAGGGTAGGAAATTCTTACCCGCCTCGCTGAGGAACACACGTTTGCCAATACGCTCAAACAGCGGTGTGCCCAAATCGTTCTCCAGCTGCTTGATTTGCTGCGAAAGCGTACTCTGCGTGATGCAGCACTCGTTGGCCGCAACGGTGAAGTTCAACGTCTCGGCACTTGCGATAAAGTATTTCAGTTGTCTCAGTTCCATA
>JBGUIZ010000010.1:0-4082 GCA_045113495.1 Bacteroidaceae bacterium | reverse complement strand
GTGCCTATCGTGTTCTTCTTGCCGACTTTTCCATCTTCAGATATTGGAGCTCTCAGAAATCTGTGAATCAGCGAGATTACCCTTCCGTCTTTTATCCTGTCTGATAAAAGCTGAAGCAGTTTACTGTGATTTACCGTATCAAAGAACTTGCTCAGATCCAAGTCTATAACCCATTCCAACCCGCTGTTTACATACTCCGTGGCTCTATTGATCGCATCTCGACAACCCCGTTTTGGTCTGAAGCCAAAGCTGTTATCAGAAAATACCTTCTCGTACTCCTCCGACAATACCAAGGCTACAGCCTGTTGGATGAATCTGTCTATCACCGTCGGTATGCCCAACGGACGCTTATCTCCATTGTCTTTGGGAATATATACCCGCTTAATTGGTTTTGGTCTGTATGTACCGTTTCTTACCGATTCTGAGATTTGGTACGGGTGACTCTGGATGTATTCGGTAATCTCCCCCGTCTTCATCCCGTCTACTCCGGCTCCGCCCTTGTTGGCGATTACCCGCCCAATGGCTTCAGCCATCGTCCCGTGACTGAGTATTCTCTCTAAAGTTATCGGTTCGAATTCGTTCTTGCTAATCATATGTTTATATCGCCAGTCCCTCATCACACTCCCCTCAGGGTACCCTTGTGCACTCCACTACTATTCCCTTCGGTCGGCCTTCGCTTCTGTCTTATGCCTTATTTTCAGTGCTTGGGTTTGCGTTCCTCCTACTTTCACAATTGTTTTGTTCGGCCCTTCACGCATACTCATCGCTAGTATGGCCTCTGCTGACTTCCTACTATTAGTTGTTACTACCTCTCGGCTAGTAGGACCTCCTCGGGTAAGTACACTCTCTTTCGCTTCATCACCGCCATCTTTACGTTTATGACTCCGTCTAGCTATTGGACTTCGTGTTATTTTGCACACTCATCCGCCATACCCGCCTGAGATGATTCCTGTTCGTCAGTTCGAAGTTTTACTATCGCTTCTTTCAGCTGCCACATTACTGTGACCACCTTGCGATTCGCTAACCCTTGCCGCTAGATGCTGGGTTCGGGACTTTCACCCTATAGAAAGTGCACATGCCGAGCACACAAAAAAGAGGTATGCACCCTGGTACATACCTCTTTAAAACACACACAAGTAATAATAATTATTTAATTGACTCTAATGCTCTCTGAGCCATCACGGCTTCAGTAGTGTTCGGATAACTCTTCATGACGAGCTGATAGAACTTTCTGGCCTTGGCGGTATCCTTTGTCGCCTGAGAAATCTGTCCCAGCTTGTAGATGGAATCAGCTCGCTTCTGCGAATCGGAATACTGTGTGACCTTCAGAAAATTCTGCTTGGCCTCGTCATAATGCTGCTGCTTGTAGGCCATCTGCCCCAGCCAGTAAAAACAGTTAGGCAGAAGCTTGGAGTTCGGATACTGCTCTATAAAATTACCGAAAGCAACCTTGGCCCCCGGAAAGTCATTGCTGCTGACCCTGGCAAATGCCAGATCATAGGCCTTCTGCTCATCCTGACTGGAAGATGGGGCCGCAGACTGCTTTTCCTGTGCTGCCGGAGCAGGAGCTTTTGAAGAAACGGCAGGAGCCGGTTTTTCGAAAGTCTGAACTCCGGTGGCCGGTCCCTGTACGGCATCAGCGGTAATGGCTGATCTGCCGGCAAGATCCGACACCTGCTTCTGCAGGGAATTAAACTGCATCTCGAACTGGTTAAGCTGATATTTCAGATCATCAACCTGTCCCTGAAGATCACGAATAACCTGTTCATTGGAGTCAATTCTGTTCTGCATGTCCAGGATGGCCGCATCACGGCTTCTCAGCTGCTGCTGGAGAAGCTCATAGCTGTCGGCGTACACGGTACCTGATGACAGCAGAACGGTTGCTATTAATAATTTCTTTAACATCTGTCTACTCGTCTAAAAAACAGCCAGACGGCATACTAAAACAATTAATATGAAATTACAGCTCTGCGGTTCTTGGACCAGGCGCTTTCACCGTGACCGAAGCTCTGAGGCTTTTCTTCACCGTAACTTACGATTGAAATCTGATCAGGGGTTACGCCGAGGTTAAGCAGGTAACGGGCAACTGAACGTGCACGACGTTCGCCGAGTGCGATATTGTATTCAGGAGTACCGCGTTCGTCGGTGTGACCTTCAATAATGATCTTGACTTCAGGAGCGCTCATTAAGAATTCTGCATGAGCCTGAAGTAAAGATACGTAACGATCAGGGATATCATCTCTGTCGTAACCGAAGTAAATGGTACCGTCCTGCTTCAGAGCCTGAAGCTTGGCTCTCTGTACGTCGGTAAGATGCAGACCGTCATTGTATGAATCGTAGTTTTCACCAACGATAACCGCACCGTCTTCAAGGATACCGTCTTCACTGCCGGTACTGCCGCCATTTAACGGATCTTCTACCAGTGAACCTGCATCATCAGTGGTGGCACAACCGTTAAGTGCGGCAACAAACACACCGAGAAGTAAGCATTGAGCAAATTTTTTAAACATTTTTCACCTTCACATTAAATTACAAAAAACTGACATGTAGTTATTTATTTCTGTACGGAGACCATGCAGGCTGAGACATTTCCCCGCGACCTCTGTCCATGGACCATCTGCTTCTTCCGTCTGAAGAAACAATTACCAGCCCCTTTCTGCCGCCGCTAACGGTACTGTACATAATCATATTACTGTTAGGTGCAACAGTCGGAGATTCATCAAGTCTGGTGTTGCTGAGAGCATAGAATCCACCGCTGCTGTCCTGTCTGCTGATGGTAAATCCTGAGCTCTGGTTAATCATTACAAGTCCTGAACCGTCAGGCATTGCAGCAGGAGAAAGGTTCTTTACAGGCTGATGGGTAACCTTCTGCACCCCGCCGTTTCTCAGACTGTATTGGTAAATCTGAGCCTTTCCGCCTCTTTCAGAAACAAAATAAAGTTCATTGCCGGAAGCGCTCCACGCAGGTTCGGTATCAATTGCCGGATTGTTGGTTACTCTGGAAAGCTTTCTGCTGGCGATGTCAATTATGTATATTTCAGGATTACCGTCCTTTGAAAGAACCACTGCAAGTTTTCTGCCATCCGGAGACCATTTCGGATTACCGTTAAGACCTGGGAACGAAGTCAGCTTGGTACGGGCCTTGGTGGCAATGTCAATCACGAATATTTCAGCCTTTCTGTTTTCAAAGGAAACATAGGCGAGCTTTCTGCCGTCAGGAGACCAGCTCGGACTCATCAGAGGCTGAGTTGATACAACCAGGCGGTTTTCATTGGCGCCGTCATAGTCTGAAATACAGAGTTCATAAGGATACTTGGAACCGAAAACGGTTCTGATGTAGGCAATCTTGGTAAGGAATGCACCCTTTATGGAAGTCAGCTTTTCAAAAACCGCATTACTTATCATATGGGCATAGGTACGCATCTGCGCTGCGGGAACTTCCGCACGCATGTTGAGAACAGGTACCACCTTTGAACCGTTGAGGGTAACGGCGGTATAGCTTACCTGAAATCCCTTGGTCCCGGTTTTGATGTCACCGACCACTACAACTTCGGTACCGAGATCAAAATCTGATGTTCTGATGTCACCGTAGGCATGCGGATTGGCTCTCAGATTATTATTGGCTGTAGGCGCAAAAACACCGGTTCTTGACAGGTCATCATTGATAACCTTTGCCATGTTGACACTTACCATGTTCTGACCACCGAACGGTACGACGGTTATCTTTCTGCCTGAATCAATACCACCGGTAAGTTCAAGATTCAGTTCAGCATGAGCATTCATGCCGATACACAGGCATGCAGCTCCGATCAATTTACTCAAAAACTTCATTTTAGTCCTTTATCACCCGATATTTCTGATAATGGGTTATCAGCTCCTTTAGCAACCGGTCGTTTTCCTTAAATTTATCCGGCTGGCTGATAAACGTATCTACTATACAAAATTATGGCCTTTCTGGCAAAAAATTAAACACTCGGAGTCAACTTCAGTTTAATTGAATGACAGTCCGCTGAAGGTGGTTTCGGCAGTGTTCCCAGAATCGTCACCGCTCTTATGGCAGCATCACAGACCCTCTTGTCACC
>JBGUIZ010000009.1:0-4346 GCA_045113495.1 Bacteroidaceae bacterium | reverse complement strand
AAGGTAACCCCCGCACATGATGTCAATGACTATATGTTGGGTGAGAAGTACAACCTGGAGACCATCGATATCTTCAACGACAACGGTACACTGAGCGAGAAGGCCGGCCTTTATGTAGGCATGGACCGTTTTGCTGTCAAGAAGCAGATTACCGTTGACCTGGAGGCTGCAGGCCTGCTGGAGAAGATGGAGGACTACACCAACAAGGTTGGCTACAGCGAGCGTAACCCGGATACCGTAATTGAGCCCAAGCTCTCAATGCAGTGGTTCCTCAAGATGCAGCACTTTGCCGATATGGCTCTGCCTCCTGTAATGAACGATGAACTCAAGTTCTATCCGCCCAAGTACAAGAACACATACCGCAACTGGCTGGAGAACATCAAGGACTGGTGCATAAGCCGTCAGCTCTGGTGGGGTCACAGAATTCCCGCTTACTTCATGCCCAAGGGCGGCTTTGTAGTAGCCGAGACAATTGAGAAGGCCGTTGAGCTGGCACGCGCCAAGAGCGGTGACAACTCTCTGACAGCAGCTGACCTGCGTCAAGACGAGGATGTGCTGGATACATGGTTCAGCTCATGGCTCTGGCCTATCAGCCTCTTTGACGGTATCAACAATCCCGACAACAAGGAGATCAACTACTACTATCCTACAAACGATCTGGTAACCGGTCCGGATATCATCTTCTTCTGGGTGGCACGTATGATCATGTCAGGTTACGAGTACCGCAAGGATATGCCGTTCAAGAACGTTTACTTTACCGGTATCGTACGTGACAAGCTGGGCCGCAAGATGAGTAAGTCACTGGGTAACTCACCTGATCCTATCGGCCTTATTGAGAAGTACGGCGCCGACGGCGTTCGTATGGGTCTTATGCTCTCAGCACCTGCAGGTAACGACATACCGTTTGACGAGGCTATCTGCGAGCAGGGCCGTAACTTCAACAACAAGATATGGAATGCGTTCCGTCTGACTCAGACCTGGACCGTAGCCGATATAGAGCAGCCTGAGAGTTCAAAACTGGCTGTTGACTGGTTCCGCAGCAAGCTGAACAGTACTGCTGCCGAGATGGACGACCTGATGTCAAAGTACCGAATCAGCGAGGCTCTGATGGCAGTTTACAAACTGTTCTGGGATGAGTTCGCAAGCTGGTACCTGGAGATCATCAAGCCCGTTTACGGACAGCCCATTGACTCCAAGACATATGCTGCCACACTGGATATGTTTGAGCAACTGCTCATGCTGCTGCACCCCTTCATGCCGTTCATCACAGAGGAGCTTTGGCACGCTGTACGCGAGCGCAAGGACGGTGAGAGCATTATGAACCAGACTATCATAGACCTTGTAAAGGGTAAGGCCGATGCTGCTCTGCTTGATCAGTTTGAGCAGGCCAAGCAGGTTGTGACAGAGATCCGTTCAGTACGCAAGGCCAAGAACATCGGCCCGCGTGAACCGCTTACCGTTGAGGCTGTGGGCGCCAACCCGCTGGCATCACTCTGCAGCATGATACTCAAGATGGCCGGACTGGATGAGATTGTCATAGTAGCAGCCAAGAGTGAGGGTACAGCTGCGTTCATGGTAGGAACCCAGGAGTATGCAGTACGTCTGGGCGGACTCATTGACGTGGAGGCTGAGCTCAAGAAGATGCAGGCTGAGCTGGAGCACCTGGAGGGATTCCTCAAGGGTGTGAACGCCAAACTTTCAAATGAGAACTTTGTGGCACACGCACCTGCCGCCGTTGTAGAGAACGAGCGCAAGAAACAGGCTGATGCCACTCAGAAGATAGCAACAATAAAGGAGAGCATGGCCGCTCTCAAGAAATAAATGGAAGAGAACAATTCAGGAAAGACCAAACTGGTCATAGCTCTTATAGCTGTTGCAGTGCTTGCTGCAGCAGTGGTTTACCTGTTCCTCTCAGTGCAGAACAAGGGCAAGGAGATAGAGGAGATGAGCCAACTCTTTGAGATTGAGAAGGAGGAGATGGAGAATGAATACTCCGGATTCGCCGTCCAGTATGATGAGATGAAGGTGCATATCTCAAATGACTCACTGATACGTCAGCTGGATCGTGAGAAGCAGCGTACACAGCAGCTTCTGGAGGAATTGCGTCAGACCAAGGCTACCAATGCCGCTGAGATTACACGACTCAAGAAGGAACTTACTACCGTACGTGCTGTCATGCGTACCTACGTGATGCAGATAGACTCACTGGACCAGATCAACAAACAGCTGGCCAAGGAGAATACCCGTGTACGCCAGCAGTATCAGGCTCAGGCCAAGGTCGTGGAGCAGCTTACTGTTGACAAGCAGATTGCTGAGGAGAAGGTGGCTCTTGCCTCACAGCTTGATGCCGCAGCCATAAAGGTTACTCCCCGCAACAAGCGTGGTAAGGAGGAGAAGAAGGTCAAGAACGTGACACAGTTCATGGTGAACTTCACCATCGTCAAGAACATAACCGTAAAGACAGGTGAGAAGACCGTTTATCTGCGCATTACCAAACCCGACGGTGAGGTGGTAGGAAAGAATGACGGCAATACGTTCCCTTATGAGAACGTGGCTCTGGAGTACTCTGAGAAGAAGTACATTGAATACACCGGTGAGCAGCAGGAGGTAACCATGTACCTTGATGTTGAGGAGTATCTCAGCGCAGGTACCTATACCGCCTATCTGTTCGTGGACGGCGTCATGATAGGCGAGGAAAGCGTTACACTAAACTGATCCCCATAGATGAGTTCATTCAAGGAACTTGGAGTATCGGCCCCGATACTCAAGGCAATAGAAGAGCTTGGATTTGAGCATCCCATGCCGGTCCAGGAGGCAGTGATTCCGTACCTTCTGGAGGAGGGTAGCGGTGATGTGGTGGCTCTGGCACAGACCGGAACCGGTAAGACTGCGGCGTATGGCATACCGGCCATACAGAAGACAGATGTTGAGAGCTCCGATGCACAGTTCCTTATACTGAGCCCTACACGTGAGCTTTGCGTGCAGATAGCCAGTGACCTGGCCGATTTCTCACATTACATAGAGGGCCTGCACGTGATACCTATGTACGGTGGCTCATCGATAGAGAACCAGATTCGCAACTTTAAGCGTGGAGCGCATATCATAGTGGCCACTCCGGGCCGACTGATTGACCTCATGGAGCGTGGTGTGGTAAGTCTTGACACCATCCGCACAGTCATCCTTGATGAGGCCGATGAGATGCTGAACATGGGATTTAGTGAGGACCTTGAGAAGATCCTCTCATCGGTCCCCGTAGAGCGTAAGATGCTCATGTTCTCGGCCACCATGAGCAAGGAGATACAGGCTATTTCCAAGAAGTACCTGCAGGATGCACGTGAAATTGTAATCGGTACACGTAATGAGGGTGCCGAGAACGTGAACCACGTCTACTACATGGTACATGCCAAGGACAAGTACCTGGCCCTGAAACGCATCGTCGACTACTACCCGTCCATATACGCAATCATATTCTGCCGTACCCGCCTGGAGACGCAGGAGGTTGCCGACAAGCTGATGCAGGACGGCTATAATGCCGATTCTCTGCACGGAGACCTGTCACAGGCACAGCGTGACCTTACCATGAACAAGTTCCGCAAGCACCAGCTGCAACTTCTGGTGGCTACCGATGTGGCTGCACGCGGACTTGATGTGGACAACCTCACGCACGTAATCAACTATGGGCTGCCCGATGACATTGAGAACTACACCCACCGCAGCGGCCGTACGGGTCGTGCCGGCAAGACGGGTACATCAATATCGATAGTAAACCTCAGGGAGAAGGGTAAGATCCGATTCATTGAGAAAGCCATAGGCAAGCAGTTCGTACAGGGACAGATGCCTACCGGAACCCAGATCTGTGAGAAACAGCTCTACAAGGTTATAGATGACCTGGAGCGCATTCAGGTTGATGAGGAGCAGATTGAAAAGTTCCTGCCCGATATATTTCGCCGTTTGGACTGGATGGACAAGAACGATATCATAAAGCGTATCGTGACACGTGAGTTCGGTAGGTTTGTGCGCTACTACAAGGATGCTCCGGAACTTGAGGAGGTAACCCACAAGGAGGCCGATGAGGAGAAACGCAAGAAGAAGGACCGTCATAGGGCGCAAAAAGGTTACACCCGCTTCTTTATAAATATAGGTAAGAAGGATCATGTGCAGCCTGTCCATATCATTGAGATGCTCAACCGCAATGTGGCAGGACGCGTGGATGTGGGCCGTATAGACCTGATGCAGAACTTCTCATTCTTTGAGTGCCCCCAGGAGTACACTGAGGAGATACTCACAGGCATGGAGGGCGTAAACTACAAGAGCCGTCAGGTTCATGTTGAGGTGGCCGAGACCCG
>JBGUIZ010000008.1:0-38363 GCA_045113495.1 Bacteroidaceae bacterium | reverse complement strand
GACGAGAATAATTTCCACACCTGCAAGGTTGAGGGAGAGGAATAATCCAACCCAGCCGTTAAAACGGCTGGCTACCATAATCCAATGCCTACGGCATTACCCTGTGCCGTTAGGCACACAATAAGGGTAGCCAGCCAATTCATTGGCTGGAGTTTCAACGGCTGGAAGACCTCCACTCGAACCGGACTCGTGCCAACTCCCTGCCATCTTCCACCGCCTGGATGCTGTGAAGGGAGGTATCCCCATCCATTTGGGTGCGGACCAGAATCTTTTCACCAAACAGACCTTCCTTCTTGAAATTGATATCCAGACGTGCGGGTTCGTGCCCCATGCGGTACTCGGGGATTAGGCTCTCGCTTGCCCAGAGTGAGTAGATAGCGTTATTAACGTGGTCGTTACGGTCTATGTCATCGTACCGAACCAGGAAACGCTCCGAGTAATCCTCACGCTCCACAGCCGGCAGTTTCACGAACCTCCCGTCGGCAATAACCTTCTCGCGTATAGGCTCATACTCAGGCAGGTTACGGCGAACCGGAACCGGACGGCGTGACGCAAAATCAATAATGATCCACTGGCTGCAGGCACGTATGATACGCTCTCCGCTTGCACTCCACACCTCAAACTCACGCTCCGTATAGAGCGGCAGCTCATCACTGGGCCAGCTCACAACCGTAATCTCCTCCTGCAGATGCGGCATACGGTCAATCTCCACGTTCATTGCAATCAGAACCCATGCCTTGCCCACGGTACGCAGGTAGTCATATCCTATTCCGATGCTGTTGGCGCTGTCATCGGCCAGATCCTGGAACATATTGAGCAGAGTGAGCAGACGCAAAGTGTCCTTGCGGTCGCACTCAAAACTCTTGATAGTGTATTTGTGTGTCAGTTTTTCAACCTTAATCATAAGCTTTGTCATTATCCGGGCCCAAAATTAGCCAAAACAAGGCAAACAAAAGAGCCCGCTCTGCCGGAAATATAGCAGAACGGGCCCAAAACAATTAATTAAAAACCAGTCAGTCCTTCTTAGTCATATTTTTGAATGCTTCACCAAAAATCAGATAGCCGCAGTTGCCTGCAATCGTACCCTCATTCTGACCCCACAGGAACGGCCAGTCATCAAAGTTCTCAAAATGATCAGGCTTGCGGAACAGCAGACCCGGCGCCACGTTACCCGGAATGAATGAGAAATCGGCGCGGTTGTTGCCGTAGAACACCTGCTTGGGCCTTGCGGCACCCACAGCAGCCACAAGTGAATAGTTATGATAAGGATGACAGCCGAACATGAACGCCGCAGCCTTGTAAGCATAACTCTTGTCAATTATATCCGGGAAATAAAGGTTTGCAAAACATGCGGTAGTGCCAAAAGTCACCACAGCACC
The DNA here is from genome assembly GCA_045113495.1 of Bacteroidaceae bacterium. Classification (GTDB taxonomy): domain Bacteria; phylum Bacteroidota; class Bacteroidia; order Bacteroidales; family Bacteroidaceae; genus Colenecus. Next base: position 36,984 of record JBGUIZ010000008.1, on the reverse strand, counting down.
GCTGCCGGCCCAGTTACCCTCACCTATCGGCACACCGTACGGGTTATTTGAATCAAAACCGTCCAGATACTCCTTGTACTTGACCATATACGGACGCAGTTTCTCCTTATACTCGTCATTCATATAAGGTATGGCATCCAGAGCGGTCCTTATACTGTTGCTCACGTTACGGTCCAGAGCAGGCCAGATCTGTTGCTCAAACTGCTCCAGATAAGACTTGTCACCTGTAGCACCGTACAGCTGCAGGTTGGTCGCCATATTGCCGGCATTACGGTTACGGTTCTGATTCTGAGCCTGTGCCCCCTGCGGATTACGTGCGTTCATGCCACGACGGTTCATCAGCTCCTGAGCCTCTTTCATAAGACGCTTGGACTGTTCCAGGCATTTCCTGGCCAGTTTGTCATTATATCCGGTCAGCACGCGGCTGGCAGCGGCAAACATTGTAGCCGCATTGAAGTCAGTGCTGGGGTTACGGTTGGTGAATGCCCACATGTCATCAGGGGTACCGCTACGCTTGCCATCGGCCGATTTCACGTACCTGGGCAGGCTGGGATCATAATGCAGACCGTCAGTAATGGCGGCGGCATCACCCAGATGATGGTAGTTGTCAAGCACTGAATTTGACAGAGTCTGTGACATAAAGCCTATGTTCTCTGCCTGCGCCAGCAGGTTAAGCACGCCATGCTCTATAAACTGAAGCAGGTCCGGCTTGCCGTCCGGACGGTGCAGGTCGACATAACGCTGATTCTCATCCACAAAAGTCTCGTCACGCTCATTGTGGAATAACTCCCAGGCCGATACAAGACTCATCACGACGTTGATGTTTGATCCGGTCTCGATATCAAAGTCACCGGCATCAAAATATCCGCCTACGTTCAGGCCCGGAATAAGCTCGTAAGGCTTGTACTTGGTGTTGGTCTGAGCGCCCTGCGAGTGAAGGTCAAAATGATCGCTCTGCGGAGCCTGCAGATAACCCTCCTTGAACGGTTCGCCGTGCCATATTCTGTAGGCCTCGTTAACCGTCATATGGTTCATATGGATAGGAATCCACACATCACTCGTAGCATCCGTAATCCAGTTATATACTGAGTTGTCAATGATAAAGTTACCGGTCTTGTATGGGCCGTATTTGATATAATACACACCCGGCTCGGTAACCTGGCTGAAATCAAATTTCAGGTAATTGTACTTGTAATACACGCCCCACTCGTCGGTCTTGCCGCGATAAGCCAGCTGCTCGCTGCCGTCATCGGCAATCCTGTAGACCGATGCGTTAGGCAGGACCCTGTCCTTCTTGTCCAGTTCTATGACCGCGGTCTTGGGCTGTGAAGGGACATATCCCACCTGTGAGAATCCTATATTGGGCTCCCTTTTCCATCCCGGAATGGCATGGGGCTCAACCAGCCATGTCACCACCTTTCCGGTCTTGCCGGCGGGCAATTCACTGCGCAGCACATACCAGCCGTTCTGCGCAATCATACGGCCGTCATAAAGCTCCAGAGTGGCGTCATCGCTCCATATGCGGATCATACGCTCGGGAGCATCGGGAGCAATCAGAATGTTATGTCCCGTCTCTAGAGGCAACGGATCCACGAATTGTCCGGTACCGCGGTCATCATATGTGCGGAATCCCTTGAACTGGCGGGGCTTCTCGTCATTTGACACAGCCTGGGTCATGCTGGCCGCATAACGCGGGAACCTGTTGGGACGTCCGTCCATGATGTAGGTCTTGCCCCAGTACTGAGACGGCAGGAACTCCAGGTTGAAACCGGCCTTGCCCTCCAGGAACTCCGGCACGGGCTCATCCAGCCATACCGCAATCTCCACGGCGCTTCCCTTTGCGGTCACAACCACGCGAGAGTCAAAATCATAATCATTATAACGCAGGTTTACCTCAATAGCGTTGTTCACCGAGTCAACCGTACGTGAGGGTGAAGCCGGAACCAGATCCCACTGTTCAGGCGTCTTGGACAGTCGTACCGCACCACCCTGGATGGTTCTGACGCCGTGGTGTATTATCTCTATTCCGGAATTCTTCTCGTCGTTGAAACCGCCCGAGAAGGTGTTGCTGAACACCAGGACATTAACGCCCTGTGTCTCAAAATACTCCTTGTCATTTAGTACTAGCGTACCGTCTGATTCCGGAGCGCATGCGGACAGAATGAGTGCCGCAGGCAACATAAGCAATGATTTCTTCATAAGATAAGGTTTAGTAATTGTTTCGTGTAAAGGCAAATATAGGGAATAATTCGTAAATATCAATAGAATGATGTGGCCTTGCCCCACTCCGTTTTCCTGTAATCGGCATTCAGACCCGGCGACTCATACTTGGAAATAGGTATGTAAGCACTCAGGCCGCTGAAAGTCTTTATCTCTATCTCCTTGTCATCACATGGAAAAACATACTGGGTGGATATCTTGTAGAGCACGCAACGGTTCAGCTGAAGCGCAAATTCGTCCTTATACTCCTTTCTGGGGCCCAGTTTGTCAATATAATCCTGTATATCAAACATGACATGGTTATCGAACGTATCATAACGCTGCAGCTTACGGATGTCCATACGTGGAATCGAATCCCGGAAATCGGCCGTAATCTTACGGAAACAACGCGCCAGACTGTCCAATCCGTCAGTCTTTACAAGTGATATGCCCGCCATACGGAGCGTCCTGTCACCCATCGTGCTGTAATGCTCATAGAACTCACGGCATGCCTTTAGCAGGTTTCCGTTCAGGAAATCACGGGTTACGATCGAGTACGGATAACCGTTTGCCAATATCTCATAAGGTGATGATATCATATAGTTGCATTTGTGCCTGAGCGCATACGCCACCTCCACACAACCCATGTAACATGCATCGAACGCAATATAATCAAAGAAACCGTCCGGTATGGCACCGACCATCTCATCCAGTTCCATGCAGTCATAAGGAGGATTCTGCCCCTTGGGAACGTCATTCATGGCAAACGCCTTGGTCATGGGCTCACTGATCTGCCCTATAACGGTTCCTCCTACTATGCTGTTCCCGTCGCGTGACGGCGCGTATTTGAGATTAGGCGCTATATAATGAAGCTTGTCCTTTGGCAACCAGCCGGTTCCGTGTGACCACATGATCATTCCGTACACCTCGGCCGGCCATTCATCCTTTACGTACCGTATAACCTCATTCAGGACAGCCGGATCACAACTGTTTACGGAATCGTAGACCCTTATGGTATCCACTTTGTTATAACCCTCAATATGCATCAGGGTTGACGGACCGTATTTGCGATGACAGAATACCAGGAGATTGCTGTGATCCATGATACGGCCGTTTGACAAAGAGAGCCCCATCTGCCTTATATTGGTATTGGCATAACCCATCTGGTCCAGATTGTTATACGCAGACATGTATACCAATACGGTTCGTGTGGGTGAATCATCAAGCCTGTCGGTCCTCATACAGGAATTAAGCAGGAGTGCCATCAGCAACAGCACCCCTCCCACAATTCGTGTATAAAGACTCAACGTCCTGTTCATTCCTCGTCCTGCTGAGTTATGTCTATGTCTATCAGTCTGTAAGAGCTGTTAAAACTAAGTTCATACCCGTTGTCAAGCAGCAGTTCATACAGCTTGTTGTCATGCTCAATCCGCTTAACCGTACGGCCGGGGAACTCTTTGCTCAGGTATGTCCGTATCTTCTCCGGAATCAGCATTGCAGGCACGCTGCCCTTAGGACAGTCACACTCCGTAAAGTACCCCTCCTTGTTGAACTGCATCTTGATATCGCCGGCCAGCTTGACCTCATACTGAATGAGACTGGCACGACGCTCCATCTCAACCTTCTTGATCTTTGTATCCGGGAACGCCTTAAGGACAACGTTCCTGGACCTCTCCGGGAGTTGTTCAAACTGGATCTCAATATCCTCTGCAAATGCAGGCAGCGCCAACAGTACCGCCAGCATGGCAGTCAAAAACCTTTTCATAACAATATCATTTTATAGGGCACAGCTTGCCGCCTCCAGTCTTGTATTCCTTACCCTCCAGATAGGAGTTCACAGGATCAGACGGGTCGTAGTATATGGTGTGCTTGCCCTTGAGTTGCTTGAGTCCCTTGGCCAGCGGAGCTTCAAAATGGATAGCAGTGATGTATGAATCACCCTTTGACGTCCATGTTGAACCCTCACCCATAACCACCTGGGTACGTGCGCATCGGTTCTCATCGGCATTTATCTGACCGTTCAGTTTTCCACCCTTCTGGAGTTCAATTATAGCGGTACTTATGCTGTCCACGGTGATGTTGCCGCTCAGAGCCTGTTTCCGGACAGTCAGAGTCACAAAACCGCCATTGGACCCCTTCACGCCCCAGTCATCGGCTGCAACAGCCATCAGCTCATGGCTTTTAAGGCTGATCTTGTTGCCCGATACGGTAATTCTGGTATTTGACGTGGTGTTGGAGACGTAAAACAGCGGGCCCTCAGCCACACTGATGCTGTTATTTATAAGTTCCAGCTTTCCCGTCTCCTCAGGATGCTTGTTGCCATATACCAGGAAACCGCAGAATCCGCCTGCGTTTATCACATTCTTTGTAAGCGTCATCCGGCCGCCGTCAACATTGGCGATAGTCCATTTGGATGACGTCATACGGCATTTCTCCGCATTAATTACGCCCGATGAATAGAACAGCGGTGATCCCTGACCGGCGCTCTCGCCCTCAGCCTCGGATATGGTAAGCTCACCATCCAGACCCGTATAGAACACAGGACTCTGATTTGAGAACGTGCCTATCTTGGGATGCTTAACCGTAATCTTTCCGCCGTCCACAGCGTTCATTGCAGCCGATTCGCCTCTTGAGGTGTTGAATATGCCCTCCACCACATCGGCCTTGGAGCCCCAGCCCTTAACCGTCAGGCCGTCGCTCTGGGCGGTATGGGAGTTCAGCTCACAGTATTCAATGATTACCTTGCTGCCGCCGTCTATCAGCACAGCCGAGTTGCGACCGTTCTCCCTCCTGTCCGGGTCGTTAAGCGAGCCCGATGTCTTGTTCAGTTTCAGTTTGGTAAGAATCAGGTCTACACCTCCCGTCGCATAAATAACGCTAGCGTCACGCTCCAGACACTCCAGAGTGGTATGTGAGCGGTACTGTTCCTTCTCAACCGAGCCGTCCACATAGTAGGTGGCACGGTATCCGGCCTCCTGCCCCGCGGCAAACACAGACGCGAGCAGAGCACATCCTGTAATGATAGATTTGACGGACATATTTGGAAAATATATTTGGGGTAAAGGTAGCATTATTTTGTAACTTCGCGCACAAAAGGACCAAAATTATGATCAAGAGACTTTTTACAGGCATTATCAGTATTATACTTTTATCAGCTTGCAGTATGCAAAACAACCCGTTACTCACAGAGTCGCCGCTTCCGTACGGTGCCCCTCAGTTTGACAAAATCCAGCCCAAGCATTATCTGCCCGCCTTTGAGCAGGCCATCGCTGACGGCAAGAAGGAGATTGACGCAATAGTCAACAACCCGGAAATCCCTACGTTCCAGAACACCATAGAGGCCTTGGAATATGCCGGTAGCCGTTTACAGAGCATCCAGTACATATTCTACAACATACTTGAGGCCGATGCGTCCGACGAGCTCCAGGAGATTGCCGAGAAGGTGTCACCCATGGAGACCGAGTTCTCCATGTACGTCAATCTCAACGAGAAACTGTTTGACCGCATCAAGACCGTCTACGGACAGAGAGAGAGCCTGAATCTGGATTATGACCAGAAAAAGCTGCTTGAGGACACCTACAAGTCATTTGAGCGCAACGGAGCCAATCTCAATCCCGATGACAAGAAACTCTACAGTGAATACAGCGAGCAGCTCTCATTGCTCAATCTCCAGTTCAAGAAGAACCAGCTGGCGTCAAGCAATGCCTTCAACATGGTACTGACAGATGAGAAGGACCTTGCAGGCCTGCCTGATTACATAAAGGATATGGCAGCCCAGGCCTCCGCTGAAAAAGGTGTTGAGGGCTGGCTATTTGACCTCTCCGCACCCAGCTACGGCGGGTTCATGAAGTTCAGTGACCGCAGGAACCTGCGTGAAAAGATGTACCGCGCCTACAACCGCCGTGCATTCGGTGATGAATGGGACAACACGGAGGTCATACGCCAGATTGTTGACCTGCGCTACAAGATAGCATCCCTGCTTGGTTACAAGGATTTTGCCGATTACAATACGGAACTTCGTATGGTTGGCAGCGGTAAAGCCGTCTGGGAATTCCTTGAAAAGCTCCGTGCCCCCGCCCTGCCCAAGGCCAAAGAGGAGGTTGCCCAGCTCAACCGCTTTGCCAAGACTATCGGTTTTGACGGTGACCGGATCCAGCCGTGGGATTTCAGTTATTACGCAGAGAAACAGCGCGTTGCCCGCTATGACCTGACCGATGAGGAACTCAAGCCCTATTTCCGTCTTGAGGACTGCATAGACGCAATCTTCAGCCTGGCACACACCCTGTACGGCATCAACTTAAAGCCCGCAGCCCTGCCCGTGTACCACCCTGATGTAAAAGTCTATGAGGTCACAGATGCCGACGGCTCGTTCCTGGCCCTTTTCTATGCCGATTTCTTTCCGCGCGCATCAAAACGCAGCGGTGCCTGGATGACAGAGTTCCGCGGCACCAAGATAGAAAACGGAGTTGAGCAGCGTCCGTTCATCAGCCTGGTAACAAACTTTACCAAACCTACTGCCGATACCCCCTCGCTCATAACGCATGACGAATTCACCACCATGCTTCACGAGTTCGGTCATTCGCTGCACGGCATGCTTGCCAAGGGCCGATACCCGTCCATGACCGGCACCAATGTGGACCATGACTTTGTTGAACTCCCGTCACAGATCATGGAGAACTGGGCCTATGAGAAAGAGTATCTCAATACGTTTGCCCGTCATTACAAGACCGGTGATCCCCTGCCCGATTCACTCATTGCAAAGATCAAGGCATCCAAGAACTACCTGTCAGCCTACTATCACATGCGCCAGCTTCAGTATGGAATCCTGGACATGTCATGGCACACCCTCACGTCACTGCCTGACCAGAGCGTCCTTGAGTTTGAGAAAGCCTCACTCAAATCAACCGATGTGCTCCCCACCGTACCCGAGTGCCTGGTATCCACCGCATTCAGTCACATATTCAGCGGAGGCTACGCCGCAGGCTACTACTCATACAAGTGGTCCGAGGTCCTGGCAGCCGACGGTTTCAGTCTCTTTGAGCAGAACGGCATCTTTGACAAGCAGACAGCCGCCAAGTTCCGTCACCTGCTGGAGATGGGCGGAAGCGTAGATGCTGCGCAACTGTACAGGGACTTCCGCGGACATGATCCTGAACCGGAGGCTTTGCTGCGACAACTCGAGATAATTGAATAAAAAAAATGGACCGGGAACTCCGGTCCATTTTTTTATTTCAAGGCTGTTAATCAGAAGCCGCCTCCAAAGCCGCCCATGCCGCCGCCGAAACCACCGGCACCGCCACCAAATCCGCCACCGAAGTCACCGCCGCCCATGCCGCCGCCAAAGCCGCCCATGCCGGCACCACCGCCAAAGTTCATCTGCATCTCCTCAACCTTATAGTCGGCAGGCAGTTCAAACAATGACTTGTCCACATCGGTCTCCTCAAGCTTCTCGACAGTCTGGCCCATTGTACCCCAATCAGAGATAGTCTCGGACTTCATTGTGAGGTTCTTGTATATCCACAGGGTCATCTCGGTTGAGTAGCCCTGGTTGCTCTGGGTTACAGAGTACTTCTTGCACATTACACCTGCAACTTCCTCCTCACCAAGCTCCTTGATCTTGTTCTTCTTAATGGTCTTGGCATCCAGGTTCTCCCAGTCAAACATAGGAGTTGTCTGGGCACCCATGCCCATACCCATTCCCATGCCCATGCCACGGCCACCGCCACGCTGACCGCCCTGACCGCCACGACGTCCGCCGAATGACGGCATCTTGGTAGCAGACTTCTCCTCATCGTTGATGGTGTAGTTCTCATCACCAATCATGAGTGAACGGGTTGTACCGGCCTCACCACGTGAAGTTACGGTTACATATTTCTTGCCGTAGTCATCAAAATATATCTTGGTAACCATTGTGCTGGGGTCAAAGTTCATTTGACGGTCACCACGCTGACCACCCTGTCCGCGCTGTCCGCCCTGGCCCTGAGGACGCTGGCCCATACCCTGGCCGCCGCCAAAGCCACCCATACCTGCGCCACCGCCGAATCCGCCGGCACCGCCTTGGAACTGGCCCATGTTGTTGGCCATAGTTATAACACCTGATTTGATGCCAAGAACAGGTTCAGCAGGCTCCTGCTTATCCTTCTTAGCCGCATTTACTGAAAGGCTCACTGCCGCAAGCATCATGGCGGCAACCATAAGTTTTCTCATTTGCATTATTGTTTAAGGTTTATTATTTGATTCTGCTTAATACTATATAGTTTAATCCCCTATGTTAAATTCTCAATTCTCAATTCTCAATTCTCAATTCTCAATTCTAAATTATCTTGACCTTGGCCGTACCCACCTTGAACTTGATATCCATCTGCACGATTGTACGTGCTGCATTGTCGCATACATAGATGTTCAGTATCTCGCGGTCCTTCTTCTTACCCTTCTCCACATAGGGCTCCACCAGTTTGAATACCATGCACTTGTATTTTCGGCCCGATATCTTAAGCGTCTCCGTACCCTGGTAAATCAGTGCCTCGTCCAGGATCTCGGCGGCATCGGCCAGCTTAAAGTTCAGGCGCTGTCCCTTCTTGAGCTTTGCGGGATCGATGGTACGGGCAAATCCCACCACGCTTATCATATCGTAAACCAGGGTGTTAGATGTCTCGGTCACCTCCTTTACGCGGCCGTTCTTATAGTCCTTACGCATCTTGGCCACGCACTTGCCGTCATCGGTCTTGCTGAAATATACTTTCTCACGAACTATGTCATCGCCCTCAAAACAGTGTTTCTGGAAGAACAGCGGTGATGAATCCTCCGGTCTTACAATTGTTGTGAGCGTATCATTCAGGCTGAATATCTTCTCTGCCGCGCTTGTAGTGCGGGCTATCAGCTTCATGCGGACCGCCTTCTGGCCGTTGTAAGAAATATTCTCTGTTATCAGTTGCGCGTCACCGGCCTTGATAGGTCCCAGATACATTCCGTATTTAAGATTCTCATTCTTCCATGCCTGCTGAGCCATTGCTGCAGTGGCAATCATCAGTGCGCATATGATAGTAAGTATCCGTTTCATAACTGTTCAGTTTTAGTCGGTTTCTGTATTTAAGATTCTGATTTTGGCGCGAAGTTAAAAAACTTTTCGTTTTTTGATTCTCGTCACGACTCGGGATAGACTAAGTAAACTTATTCTCTCCTCTCGCTGCTCCGAGAATTAAAACTACACGTTTTGAATTATTCTGCGTATCTTTACACAAAACTAACTGACCTATGCTATTTGATAAGGAGACATACGCTCAGAGACGTGCCACGCTAAGGAATAAGGTTGGCAGCGGACTCATCATACTGCTTGGTAACAACAACGCGCCGTGCAACTACCCGGCCAACGCATATACGTTCCGTCAGGACAGCTCGTTCCTCTATTTTACAGGTCAGGACCGTGACTCACTTGCTTATGTTCTGGACTGTGACAGCGGCCGCGAGTGGCTCCTGGGTAACGACATCGATATAGAGGACATCATCTGGACCGGATTCGTACCCTCCGTTGCGGACCTTGCTTCAGAGTGCGGAATCTCCAGCAGTGCCCCCTACGGAAAATTGATGGAATTGGTGGCCGATGCCCGCAAACAGGGCCGTGAGGTCCATTTCCTGCCGCCCTACCGTCATGACCATATGATCCTATTGGCCGATATGCTCGGTATACATCCTTTGGCCACACACGATGCTGCATCGGTCAAGCTAATAAAGGCCGTTGTGGATATGCGTTCCGTAAAGTCAGATGGAGAGATTGCCGAGATTGAGCGTGCCATGGCCATCGGCTATCAGATGCATTGTGCCGCCATGAAGCATTGCAAGCCCGGCGTGACCGAAAAGTCCATAGAGGGTATCATGGAGGGCATCACCATGGGTCAGGGCGCCAAGGTATCATTCAGCAGCATAGTCTCCATGCACGGAGAGATATTCCACGGCAATCCGTCTCTAAGACTCCTTGAACCCGGCCGCCTGCTGCTGGTAGATGCCGGTGCAGAGACCGTAAACAACTACTGCAGTGACAACACCCGCACCATGCCCGTGAGCGGCAAGTTCACCACCATGCAGCGTGACATCTACTCAATCGTAGAGGCCTGCCACGACCTTGTAATTGAGCGTGCCCGCCCCGGCATGAAATGGCTGGACATGCACCTTGATGTCTGTCGCCTAATGACCTCACGTCTCATAGACCTGGGCCTCATGAAAGGCAATGTTGAAGACGCCGTCCAGGCCGGAGCCCATGCCATGTTCCTCCAGCACGGCCTGGGCCACATGATGGGAATGGACGTCCACGACATGGAAGGCCTGGGCCAAATCCACGTAGGCTTTGATGAAGAAGTAAGACCCTCTGAGCAATTTGGTACCAACTGCCTCCGCTGCGGCCGCCGCCTCCAACCCGGCTTCGTCCTAACCGACGAACCCGGAATCTACTTCATCCCCGCCCTAATCGACAAATGGAAATCCGAGCGCCTGCACACCGACTTCCTGAACTACGAAGCAATAGAAAAATACCGCGATTTCGGAGGAATCCGCATCGAAGACGATATCCTAATCACAAATACCGCCTGCAGGGTTCTAGGAAAAGAAATCATCCCCTACCACCCCACAGATTTAGAGGATTATATGTCCAATACCAGCCATTGAAATGGCTGGCTACCAATATCCAATGCCTACGGCATTAATTTGTGCCATAGGCACATAATAAGGGTAGCCAGCTAATTAATTGGCTGGGACAATTCATTGGCTGGGACGTTTGCAACAGTCCCGCATAGAGCAGCCGCAGCAAGCTGATCCGCTCTTTCTTTTGCGGATGGATGAAATAACAGCCAGAGTAACGAGTGCTGCTATAGCGATTATTGATATGATAGTTGCGGCGTTCATAATACGGCTTGAGCTATGAGATATCCAAACCATGCTACAACCCAGGCAACCAGACACTGGAATACAACAACGTAGATTGCCCACTTGTCACCAAGTTCGCGGCGCACGCTACTGATAGCAGCTACGCAAGGAGTGTAAAGCAAGCTGAATATAAGCATCGGAACAGCAGTGATTACAGTCAGCGACTCTGTCACGCCAAGCACCTCCATCGTAGCCACCACGCTCTCCTTAGCCAGAAAACCGCTAACAAACGATGTCACGATACGCCAGTCACCCAAGCCCAGAGGACGGAACAGAGGCTCCAAAACGCCAGCTACCCAAGCCATCATCGACCCCTCGCCGTTCTCAACCATGTTAAATCTGAAATCAAACGTCTGCAGAAGCCAAATCACAATGGTTGCAACAAAAATCACAGTAAACGCCCGCTGACAGAAGTCCTTAGTCTTGTCCCACAGCAGATGGCTAACATTCTTAAGTCCCGGCATGCGGTAATTAGGAAGCTCCATAACGAACGGAGCAGCCACATAATTCTTGCGGAACAGCTTTGTAACCAGAGCCACCACAATGCCCACCAGAATAGAAAGCAGATAAAGCCCCGCCAGAATCAGACCGCCCTTACCCGGGAAGAAAGCATTGGTAAAGAATCCGTAGATAGGAATCTTGGCGCTGCAGCTCATGAACGGAGTAAGCAGAATGGTCAGCTTACGGTCACGGGCCGATGGCAACGTCCTTGTAGCCATCACAGCCGGAACAGAACATCCAAAGCCGATGAGCAGCGGCACGATGGAACGTCCCGACAGACCCAGCTTACGCAGCAGCTTATCGGTCACAAAAGCGATACGTGCCATATATCCGCTGTCCTCAATCAGACTAAGGAAGAAGAACAGTATTATGATGATAGGCACAAAGCTCAGCACGCTCCCTACGCCGCCAAATATGCCATCCTCCACAAGCGATATGATTGCCGGTGATATATCGGCCTTCTCCATACCGGCCACGCAGATGCCGGCCAGGCCCTGTATCAGCTGGTCAAGCCAGTCCTGCAGCGGGGCGCCCAGCACATCGATAGAGAGCCATATTACAAGGCACATCACAATCAGGAATATCGGGATTGCAGTCCAGCGGCCCGTAAGAACGCGGTCAATCCTGCGGCTGCGGATGTACTCACGGCTCTTCTGCGGCTTGATAACCGTCTGGTTGCAGAGGCGCTCAATAAATGAGAAACGCATATCGGCAATGGCGGCCGCGCGGTCCATGCCACGCTCCTCCTCCATCTGCAGTATGATGTGCTCCATGGTCTCCTTCTCATTCTGAGTGAGCCCCAGAGCCTCAAGCACCTGAGTATCGCCCTCGGCCAGCTTGCCGGCTGCGAATCGGCTCGGAATGCCCGCACGTTCAGTGTGGTCCTCAACCAGATGCATTATGCTGTGTAGGCAGCGATGAACAGCGCCGCCGTGCTCATCCTTAGTGCAGAAATCGGTACGCGCCGGTTTCTCCTGATACTCAGCCACGTGTATGGCGTGTTCCACCAGCTCCTTGATACCCTCTCCCTTTGCGGCCGATATCGGAACCACCGGGATGCCCAGTATGCGCTCCATCTCATTGACGCGGATTGAACCTCCGTTGCCCGTCAGCTCATCCATCATGTTCAGCGCCAGCACCATCGGCACACCCAGCTCCATCAGTTGAACGGTCAGGTAGAGGTTACGCTCTATGTTGGTTGCATCGACAATATTGATGATGCAGTTGGGTTTCTGCTCAATGATGAACTGGCGTGACACCGTCTCTTCCTGAGTGTAAGGCGAAAGAGAATATATACCGGGAAGATCGGTTACCAGAGTATCGGGATGTCCCTTTATCTGGCCATCCTTGCGGTCCACCGTCACGCCCGGGAAATTACCCACGTGCTGATTAGACCCCGTCAACTGATTAAATAGCGTAGTCTTACCGCAGTTCTGCTGGCCCGCAAGCGCGAATCGCAGCACCGAACCCTTAGGAAGTGGCGATTCGTGAGTAGGATCATGGTATTTACCAGCCTCACCCAAACCCGGATGAGAGTTATGCTCATGCAAAGAAAGATTATATCCAAAATCTATTTGATCTGCATCTTTTTGAGCCTCTTCATTATCGGGAGAACCCTTCTTGATTTTGATTTGAGCTGCTTCTTCCAGACGCAGTGACAAGGTATAACCGCGAACCAGAAGCTCCATGGGATCGCCCATCGGAGCAAACTTGAGCAACTTCACTTCAACGCCCGGCAGCAGTCCCATATCCAGAAAATGCTGACGCAGCGCACCCTCACCACCAACTGCGGTCACAACCGCACTCTCACCTACTTTCAGTTCCCTAAGAGTCATACTTAGCTAATTTTGCTCGCAAAATTACTGCTAACTCCCCAACCAATCAATACCTACAAATGAGTAAAGCTGTTTGGAAAAATCCAGCCGTTGAAACGGCTGGATTATTGGCATCCTTTTTACTGAATCTCCGAGAGGTTGTAAGGAGTCTCCTGATAAACGTAATAGTTCAGCCAGTTGGAGTAAAAGAGGTTGGCATGAGCACGCCAGCGGTCCAACGGCCCCTTTGCCGGGTCATCGTCACGATAATAGTGCCTGGGCATCTCAATGGGCAGCCCCTTGGCCAGGTCACGCTTATACTCCACGTCCAGCGTATCGGGAGAATACTCCATATGCCCGGTAATGAAAAACTCGCGACCATTACGGGCCGATACCATGAACACACCGGCCTCATCGGACTCAGAGAGAATCTTGAGCTCCGGATGCGCCAGGATATCCTCCCTGTGTACCTCAGAGTGACGGCTGTGAGGCGCATAGAACTCATCGTCAAAGCCACGGAATATGGGAAGGGGCTCATCAATGGTCCTATGCTTGAAAATTCCGAACATCTTGGACGGCAGCTGATACTTGGGCACGCCGTAGAAATGGTACATTGCCGCCTGAGCCGCCCAACAGATATATAAGGTCGATGTCACATGAGTCCTGGCCCAATCAAAAATCTCCTTGAGCTCATCCCAGTATGACACCTCCTCAAACCGCATCTGCTCAAGCGGTGCACCTGTCACGATTAATCCGTCAAACTTCTGGTCACGCATACTCTCAAAAGTCTCGTAAAACACCATCATGTGCTCTACGGGAGTGTTCTTGGACGTATGACTGCGCAGTTTCATCAGTTTGAGTTCAATCTGAAGCGGTGTGTTCGATAACAGACGTATCAGATCAGTCTCAGTGGTCACCTTGATGGGCATCAGATTGAGTACCACGATGCGCAACGGACGAATGTCCTGGCTTGTGGCACGGCTGGTGTCCATTACAAAGATGTTCTCACCCTTGAGAATCTCAATTGCAGGCAGTTTATCGGGCAGTTTAAGAGGCATATTTTACTTCTTGATATTTAAACCGGCGCGCCGTTCTCCTGCGGATTACCCGCAAAAGAACGGTAGCACCATGGCAAAATTACTTATTTATTATATTTTGGCAAAAGCCTGATCAAGATCAGCAATGATATCATCAACATGCTCTACACCGATTGACAGACGTACAGTTGTAGGAGTGATGTGCTGCTCGGCCAGCTCCTTTGATGTCATCTGAGAGTGTGTGGTGGTGTAAGGATGTATCACAAGGCTCTTAACATCGGCCACATTGGCAAGCAGTGAGAAAATCTGCAGTGAGTCAATGAACTTCCAAGTATCCTCCTGAGTGCCGTTGATCTCAAATGTGAAGATTGATCCACCACCGCCCGGGAAATACTTCTTGTAGAGCTCATGATCCGGATGATCCTGCAGTGAAGGGTGGTTAACCTTGGCAACCTTGGGGTTCTTAGCAAGGTACTGAACAACCTTGAGTGCGTTCTCAACGTGACGCTCTATGCGCAGAGGCAGAGACTCGACACCCTGAAGCAGGATCCATGCGTTGAAGGGGCTGATGGCAGCACCGGTATCACGCAGAATGACGGCACGGATACGGGTTACGAAAGCGGCAGCACCGGCTACATCGGCAAAAACTGCGCCGTGGTAAGAGGGATCGGGCTTAGCCAGTGTAGGATACTTATCGGGGTTGGCCTTCCAGTTGAAAGTACCGCCGTCAACGATCACACCACCCAGTGATGAACCATGACCGCCGATGAACTTGGTTGCGGAGTGAACCACAATGTCAGCTCCGTGCTCCAGCGGACGGATAAGTATGGGAGCGAAAGTGTTATCCACGATAAATACGAGGCCGTGCTTGTGTGCTACGGCTGCAACAGCCTCCAGATTGGTAACGTCACTGTTGGGGTTACCGAATGTCTCGGCATAGATTACCTTGGTATTAGGACGGATAGCTGCCTCAAGAGCCTCAAGGTCATTCACCTTAACGATGGTGCTGCTGATGCCCTGAGTAGCAAGTGTGTGTGTTATCAGGTTGAAAGATCCGCCGTACAGGTTGTCGGCTGCAACGATGTGGTCACCGGCCTGTGCAATGTTCTGCAGGGCGTATGTTACTGCTGCTGCGCCCGATGCAACCGCCAGCGCTGCCACGCCACCCTCAAGGGCTGCGATACGCTTCTCCAGCACATCCTGGGTTGAGTTTGTCAGACGACCGTAAATGTTTCCGGCATCACGAAGACCAAAACGGTCAGCAGCGTGCTGTGAGTTACGGAACACATAAGATGTGGTCTGATAGATAGGTACTGCGCGTGCATCTGACGCGGGATCGGGCTGCTCCTGGCCTACGTGAAGGGCCAATGTCTCAAGATGAAGTTTGTTGTTTGCCATATTCCTTATAATATTTAATTGTTTGTAATCTCGTTTTGTTCTTTTGACATTGCAAAGATACAGCCGTTAGAAAAATCCACCAAAACAAATATGTTATTAAAGAAGAAATTCCTACCTTTGCCCCATATAGCAGAAAAATAAGTCATATAAAACCACATAAACTATGGAAAAGGAGAATATTTCAACTATGATTGAGCCAAAAGCAGGAGAACTGGATGCTACAGACATCAAAATCCTCACCTGCCTGCAGGACAATTCACGCCTCACAACCAAGGAACTTGCCGCAAAGGTGCACCTCTCCACCACCCCCGTCTTTGAGCGCCAGAAACGCCTGGAGCGCGAGGGTTATATAAAGAAGTATATTGCAGTGCTGGACCCAGAGAAGCTCAACCTGGGATTCGTGGTATTCTGCTGCGTGCGTCTGCGCATGATGACCGGTGACGCCGCCCACCGTTTTGAGGAGGCAGCCCGCAACATGAAAGAGGTAGCGGAGTGCTATAACATATCGGGCGAGTTCGATTACCTGCTCAAAGTATATTGTCCCGATATGCGCTCCTACAAGGAGTTCCTCATGAACGTTCTTGGTACCACCGATACCGTAGGCTCCATCCAGTCCATGTTCGTTATGAGTCCCATCAAGAAAACGTTTGGCCTCTCAATATAATATAGGAAAAACCCATAACCCAGCCGTTAAAACGGCTGGCTACCCCAATCCAATGCCTACGGCATAAATCTCACCTTTATTATCTGTAATTGAAGGTGCGGTGAACGTAATCCGGCTGCGCCTCAGAGCTGCCGGCCCGAGGCACCGTCTCCAACCTGTCATTCCAGTTGTACACATTATCATATGTGTAAGGCCCGTAAGTCTCAACCGTAGCCCCATCATACCCATTGTAATAAACCCTGCGCTCCAGCAGGTCCCGGTTCATATTATAACTGTAAATACAGCTGTCAATCAGATGTTCATCCCCACCCTTGTAAATATAATAGGTAGGCACCATAACCTGCACGTTCTTAATGCCAAACTCATATCGGCAGTCAACCTTATCAACCATTTTCAGCATGCCGTTATCATAATACAGCGAATTTGAAACGAACCTGCTGTTATAAGGCAAACCCTTCCTGTACTCAACCCTGAGCGTATCGCCGCCCAGTTTCTCGTGCTCATCGGTCCCAATCCTCTCACGCCACAGCGTCCTCATTATAATCAGCTTACCGCCCTCATTCTCAAACTTATAGAAGCGGTCCTCGCCAAACTCAAAATCGCCCTGCCTCCAGGTCTTGTGCACGCCCGATAAATCCGGCACCACCATACCCTCCAGGCTCTCATCCAACGGGTTCTGCTCCTCCCATCCGCGTGCCGAATAAGTGACCAGCATGCCGGTATTTTCATACTCATAACTCCAATTGCGCACAGTATCGCCCTCAGCCCTCACGACAGCACAGGTAAGACGGTGATTCATGTAATCGTATGTATATACATATGAGGAATCCATACGGTTATGGTCCAGGTCATGGATATTCATAAGCGTCAGATTGCCGTTCCTGTCAAAATTATAAATGAGTTCCTGCCCCGGGCGCTTTCTGGAAATGGTACTCATGGTCTCCACCTTTCCCCTGATACCGGCCTTCTGCAACGCCGTACGACGCCAGTAATAGGTGCCGAACCAAGGTTCGCCCGCTTTCTGCATAATCCTGAAAATGATTCTGTTACTCCCTGATTCCAGTATGACCGATGTACGACGAATGGAGTCAGTAGGATTCTCCGCCACCGTAATCTTTATGGTATCACGTCCGGCCACACCGCTGGACTTGGAAAGGAAACACCATTCCTTACCCTTGGTTGCCACAAAAGCCTCCCACGACGCATTGGTATTGATGGCAATGGATGCAGAGTCATAAACGCAGTCCATAACCCTCATAGTGGTGTCCGTTGCAATGGACTTCTCAGCTTTATCCAGCAACACCTCCCCGTTGTCGCAACCGGTAACAGAGCCTATGACCGTACATATACCCGCCAGAACGGAAAAAAGTCTAATTCTCATAAGATAAGAAGTTTAGCATCCACAAATTTAATCATTCCGCGATACTAAAATAATTTTTCTGAACAAAAACTAAACTATTCCGAACAAAAAATCAACGATATAGAATAACCCCGGCCCTATATTTGTCACTGAGTTCTAAGATATGGCCCTTCATTCCGGGATGGGCCAGTTCCATACGGTATCTTAGAATGCATGTGAATCGGACCTCCTGTCTGTGAAGACGGGAGGTTCGGCGCTTTTATGGATTTTTATAACATCAGTTTGTGTATAAATAATCCAAAGGATTAACTTTGCGTGGTTTTTAAGAAACATTCATCAAAAATTATGAAATACTATATCCTCTTTGGCCCTCCCGGGGCAGGAAAAGGCACACAGGCTGGTGCCATTTCACAGAAGTATAACCTTAAGCACATAAGCACCGGTGAGCTGCTGCGTGCCGAGATTGCAGCCGGTACAGAGCTTGGCAAGCAGGCCAAGGATCTTATCGATGCCGGAAACCTTGTCCCCGACAGCGTAGTTGAGGGCATGATTGAGAGCACATTCAACAACAACAAGGACGTAGCCGGATTCCTCCTGGACGGATTCCCCCGCACACTTGGTCAGGCTGCCGACCTGGATGAGATGCTGGCCCGCCGTGGTGAGAAGGTGAACGCCGTAATCTCAATCATGATTCAGGATGAGACCATCAAGCAGCGCATCCAGCACCGCGCCGAGATTGAGGGCCGTGCCGATGACGCCAATGAGGAGACCATCAAGAACCGCATAGCAACCTATCATAAGCAGACCGAGCCCCTCATCACCTACTACAAGAACGCCGGCAAGTACCACGAGGTAGACGGTGAGTGCGGTGATATCGATGCAGTACGCAAGGAGATGTTCCGCGTGTTCAAGGGCATCGACCATAAGTTCCTGGAGCGTCAGGTTGTTCTGGATGATTCACTTCTGGATAAGGTACAGATGCTGGCCCAGGAGTCACCCCGTCTGCGTATGAACTATGACCTGCGCAACAGTGAGGACGACCAGTCACAGCGTATGCTCAACGTAATGCTGCCCGGCACCAAGACCGCCATCCACAAGCACAACCTCTCAAGCGAGACCGTAATGCTTATGCGTGGCAAGATGGATACCGTATTCTACAATGACAAAGGCGTTGAGATGCAGCGCATCCACATGGGCGGTGACACCGGCGTATTCGGCGTAAACATCCCCAAAGGCCAGTGGCACACTTTTGAGGTAGCGGAGCTCTCAATCATCTTCATGGCTCAGGATGGTCCTTGGAGCCCCCTGGCTAAAGAGAACATGCTCTAAATAAAAAACCTCGCTTGTTTGAGCGAGGTTTTTTATTTATGCTTTGAACTGTTCTTTGAGTTTGGGCAGGTATCCGCGTCCCAGAACTATTCCGCATCCCAGCACAAATCCCAGGAACGTCCAAACTACAAGGGTCTTGGCACGGCTGTTTGAAGGCTGTGACGGAACCGTTACAGGCTGGATGATTGTAAATACCGGAGTATCTTTCTTAACCTGCAGCTTTATCTGCTCCAACTGCTTTGAGAGCTCACTGTAAAGAGAGTTGGCAATAGTGTACTTTGATGACAGGCGCTCCAGCTCAATGCGATCCTGGGTAGATGTAACCTGCTTGGTACGGTCAGTTATCTTAGCCACCTGCTCCTGGTAGAACTCAGTCTCTTTCTTAACCTCATTATAACGAGCCTGAACATAATCCAGTTCACTCTGTGATTTCTCAACGCGGAAACGGGTAATCTCCTCCTGTAGCAGCTGCTGAGCCTTCATGGCAAGCTCGGCTGTCTGTATAGGCTCTGATCCTATTACAGAGAGTGTAACATAACCCTCTTTCTTGTCAACGTTAAGTGATACGCTCTGCCCTACCTTCTTAAGGATCTTAACCTCATCCTTGGTAAGCAGCAAAGGCCTCTCAACATCAGAATCAGATGCAGGCAGCGTTATCTCAGGCTTCTCACCGCGAATGGCATTCAGTATTACGCCGGGCAGTCCCAATGTGTACTTCTTTATTGTACCCATTACACCCGGTTTCATATACTCTTTGGCGTATGTATACATGCTTACGGCTGTATCAGCCTTGGCGTAGTGCAGCGGAGTGTACATAAGCTCCTTGCGGAACGGAACGCTGTTTACTATCTGCGGATAGATAAGCGGTGACAGTTCTGATGTGCTGCTCATTGAACTCAGGTCAAATCCGGCTAGTGAAGCCAGACTGCTCAGTGATGAACTGGTCTTGGAACCCACCTGAGGCACCATTACGGTGCTCACGCTGTATGTGCGTTTCATTGTAAGTGCTGCTACAAATCCCAGCACAATGAATGCACAGGTACAGATTATTATCGTCTTGCGGCCATCCCAGAGCTGCTTAACCAGCGCCATTATGTCTATGCCCTCATCATCATCCATCAGAGGTGCATTATTCATATTCTCCTGCATATTACTTAAGTCTGTCTATGAGAACAATAAGTGAAATAACTGATGTCAAGGTAGTTATAGACTGGTTGAATGTGTTGCTCCAGTTAATCTTCTCCTTGGGAGTATCCAGTTTCTCACGCTTCTCGCGGTCAATGCTTACAGATATTACTCCGCCCGGCTGAACCTTTGGATACCTGCGGATTCCAAATAATCCGCGTTTTGTTCCATCAGTCTGATTGTTAGGCATTGTAACGGTTACACTATTCCTGTTGGCAACCTTCTGGAAACCGCCGGCATAGTGACGGATATACCAGGCAGCGTTGTGCTTACCCTGATAAACCATAACCTTGCTTGATGCAGAGAACTCTTCAGGAACATACTGTCCCATACGGGTACCGATCTCACGTATTACAACAGTGTTCTCCTGACGTACAATGTTTACTACATCGCCATCCATCAGTATAAGGTCTGAGTAAAGATGTCCTTTGTGGCTCTTGGCCTCAGACAGGTTCACACCAATGTTACCACGGTTGTTATATGTACGGAATACATATGTGTAAGGATTGGCATCATCCAGCAGTCCGCCTGCCATCTCTATAACCTCCCAGAGCTGTGTCTTGTTGTCATCCAACAGATATACACCGGGATATTTTACACGTCCGTTAATCTCAACTGT
The DNA here is from genome assembly GCA_045113495.1 of Bacteroidaceae bacterium. Lineage (GTDB taxonomy): Bacteria > Bacteroidota > Bacteroidia > Bacteroidales > Bacteroidaceae > Colenecus. The sequence goes on along the minus strand of JBGUIZ010000008.1, from coordinate 15,962 downwards.
ACGGCCGGTTGTAAAGTCAGGAGTCATACGTACAACAATCTGATCAAACGGCTGCAACTGGAAATCTGTTGTGGGATAGTAGTCCTCATCAACCTCAAGTGTAATAAGGTCAAATGATGAATTCTTATCAGTAATGTTCAAACGGAACACCTCAACACGGTCATATGCGGCACCAACCTCAAAACCTCCGGCCATTGTGAGCAGGTCATGCACGGTCAGTGACGGATCAAAGGTGGTTCCAAAGGGGTTCTTAACGGCACCGTTTACACGAACCTCACCCGCATTGGTATAAGTGGTATTATCATAAACGTTCAACTGGTCACCCGCCTTGAGTTCCATATCAAGGTCATTGTCAAGTGAAACGGTTATGTACTCCATCTTGGCCGGGTTGGTTACATCCTTGCGGAATATATAAGCTGTAGGATATACGCTTGTCTTAAGACCTCCGGCATACTCAATAGCCTGACCAACAGTCATGTGGTCATTAAGACCAAAGGGGCGTGCAAATGGCTGACGTACCTGTCCGTTAACGCTGATGGTGTCTATATCGCGGTAAGCAGACTGCTTAAGAACCTTCACCAGGTCACGTGCCTGCAGAGTGAAATCAGCATTGCCATCCACACCCGGGAACGGAACGGTAATAATTGAGATTGTTGAGTCAGGGCTCATACGCTCTACAAATACAAAGTCTGTCTTTGCGGTATATCTGGGCTTGGCTCTCTCAATCAGAGTCTTAAGGCTGGTGTTCTTGTTAACATCAAACCTGCCCTCATAGTAGACATCACCCTCAATGGCAACATAGTTCTCCATCTGTACATCGGTAGTAAAGATATAGACATCATCACCATCGTGCATATCCACTTTCTTCTTGCCTCTCATTATATCGTCCAGGTTATACTCCAGGATATTAACTTCACCGTTCTCATAACGTGAAACCTGTACAAAATCAGCGTATGCGTTATAAACCAGGCCACCGGCATATTCAATAAGGTCCTTAAGGCCCTCCCCCTGAATCATCTCATAACGCATGGGGCGGTTCACACCACCGCGTATGGTTACCACGTTCTGGGCTACCGGAACAAACAGCACATCACCGTTCTGCAGGTCATACTGGATCTTTGGATCCGGCTTGGTCATGTATTTATACAGGTCCAGACGGCTGTTCTTACCACCGCGGCTCAACTGTATGTTACGTACAGATCCTATTCCAGTGGGACCGCCAGCTGCAGCCAGAGCGTTGAATACGTTGTTCAAGGCCGATACAGAGTATCCGCCCTGAGTCTCAACCTCACCGTATATGCTCACTGATACTGTGCGGGCAGTGATAATGCGTACTGCAATCTGATCCTCACGGAATGAGTAGTGGCTGGCCAGTTTTGACTGTATAGCCTGACGTGCCTGTGCCATTGTCAAGCCCTTGAGGAATATCTTGCTTGTACCGGCAGGCTGTATAGAACCGTCTGCACCTATGCGCTGATGTATCTCAGTCTGTGATGAGCCGAATATTGAGATGTGAACCTCATCACCCTCACCCAGTACATATGTGTCAGGAGCTTCTGCACCGTCAGTGGTACGGAACACGTCCAGACTATTACCTCTAAACAGAGTGTGTCCGTATATATCTGATTCACTTGTCTCAGTTTCAGTAGCAGCTACATCGGCAGCCTGAGTCTCACCTGCAGCCTCTTCATCGGTTGTAACCGGTGCTACAGGATCACTGAAAGTTGCATCGTATGCAGCAATATATGACATAGTGGAATCTGCCTTTGCTTTCTCAGCCTGCATCTGGTTCAAGATATCCATCACACGGCCCTGATAATTTGCATACTCAGTAGGCGGTATGTTATCCACATCAATGCCCTCCTCCATCAGGCGGGTTCTAACCTCTGTCTCACTGAGTCCGCGTTTCTGCAACTCTGCCTGAGCCATAGACATCATCGTAGCTGACTGACCGAATGCCACCATCGGCATCATCAGCATAAGACTAGCCACAATCTTCTTCATATATATCCTTTCTTATTTAATGAATTTGCACAAAGGTACTAATAAATATTAAATACCAGCCGAGAATTCCTTAATTCGCTGCTCTTCGCTGCGTTTGCATACCAAAAGCTGGCCGTTTTTCTCAGAAACTATATAACCGTCCAGTCCCTGGAGCACAACCTTCTTAAGGCCTTCAGTATGAACCACGCAATTGGAACTCTCATAGAAACTAACGTTTCCAACAGCGGCATTATTGTTGCTGTCCTTAGCCAGTTTCTCATGCAGAGACTGCCAGTTGCCCAGGTCACTCCAACCAAAATCGGCCGGATAGGTGTAGACCTTGCCGTCGGCAGCGGCCGGCTCCATCACTGCGTAGTCTATTGATATCTTCTCACACTGGGGGAATATCTCATCAACCCGGCCTGTAGCAAGCATCTTGCTCATATCTTCAGCCAGATTGGGTTTATATGCTTTTAGTGAGCCGGTTATGGTGTTTATGTTCCATACAAATATACCAGCGTTCCATAGGTAATGACCATCGGCCAGATACTTCTTTGCTGTCTCCAGATCAGGTTTCTCCTTAAACGCCTCAACCGCCTTGATTTCACCGTTATCAATTGCCAATTGTCCATTGTCAGTTGTCAACTCCTTAACGTATCCGTAGCCAGTCTCAGGGCGATTGGGCTTAATGCCTATGGTTACAATGAAATCATGTCCGGCAGTGAACTCAAGAGCTCCGCCAATTACCCTGCGGAACTCCTCCGGATTCATAACCACAGCATCGCTGGGAGTAACCACAACGTTGGCATCGGGGTCCTCACGCTTTATGCTCCAGCAAGCCCATGCAATGCACGGTGCGGTATTGCGTGCTGCAGGCTCTGCCAGGATATGCTCTGCAGGGATACCAGGTATCTGCTGTTTTACAATATCCACGTAAGCCTTGTTGGTAACCACCCAGAAGTTCTGCTCCGGGCAAATACCCTTGAACCTGTCAACAGTAAGCTGTATCAGGCTCCTGCCGCAACCCAGTATATCAATGAACTGCTTGGGGAACTCAGGAGTACTCAGGGGCCAAAAACGGCTACCAATACCTCCCGCCATTATAACAACATGATTTGCCATATCTTATTTGTTTGTCATTCTGAATAACTGCCAGAACCAACGACGCATGATGCCGCGCTTCTGGTTATCAATGAACGCATCCAGCACACGTGTGTTAGTGCCAATGGGCTCTATGTCATAGTTTGCTATAGATGCCGGGATAAGGCAGCTGTAACCCTCCTTAAGAATAATGCCATCGCCAGTCTCTCTGATCTTGATGCGGCAATCACCTTTAAGACACATGGTTATGATGAAACTGTCATATTTCTTAAGGTCACGGTGGAAACGCTGCCCTATCTCCGTTACGCGGGCGCTGAAGAAAGCTGTCTCCACCACCCTGTTGGCGCGGTTTGACTTTACGCTGTAGGCCGTACGGTATCGGCTCTCAACCTTATAACTCAGAGCACGGGCCGCCAGCTCCGTATGCAACTCACGCGGCTTTCCGTCTAATCCCGGCCTGTTATAGTCAAATATCCTGTATGTCACGTCCGATGACTGCTGAACCTCGGCCAACATTATTCCGCCGCAGATGGCATGAACTCTACCTGCAGGGATGTAAAAGACATCGCCCGCATGAGCCTCATGCCTGGCCAACGCATCGGTTATGGTGCCGTCCTGCACCATACGCTTGTATTCACTTGGAGTAAGGGACTTGCGGAACCCGGAATAGATGCAGGCACCTGGCTGGGCATCAATGATATACCACATCTCGGTCTTACCCATCTTGCCGTGCTCGCGGCTTGCCATCTCATCATTTGGATGAACCTGAATGGAGAGGTCTTTCTGTGCATCAATGAACTTGACCAGCAGAGGCATCTTACCGCTATAGTGCTTGGCCACGGCCTTTCCCAGGATACCCTCCGGATCTGTAGCTACCACATCGGGCAACGTCTTGCCGGCAAAGGCGCCGTTTGCAACCACGCTGGGCGAGCTCTCAACGGCACTCACCTCCCAGCTCTCGCCTATCGGCCCGGAAACAGCGGCATCACCTGCCACACCTTTCCACTCCACAAGCCTTTGGCCGCCCCAGACAATCTGGTGCAGGTTAGCTTCAAACAACAACGGATAGAGTTTGCCCATCAGTATTCTATCAGATCATAATCGAATGCAAAAATAAGCAAAAACTATCTCATTCCATCTTAATCCTGGGTAATTGCCAATGGTATTTTGTGGCAAGCAAACGAATTATTATAACGCCGGCTATACAACCGCCCTGATAGATTGCAGGGCCAAACCTGAGGTCACGGAGCAGGAAATAGAGCACGCCGCCGGCCACGCATGCCAGAGCGTATATCTCCTTGCGGAAAATAAGCGGCACCTCATTGATGCAGATATCCCTTATCACACCGCCTCCGGCGCCCGTGATGGTGCCAATGAGCACCGCGATGATGCCCGAGCACCCCAGATCCAGCGCCTTGGTAAGGCCCAAAAGAGTAAAGATAGCCAGTCCTATCGTGTCAAATATAAAGATAGTACCGGCTATCTTGTTTATGAACTTGTAAAAGAAGAAGTAAAGCAACAGTGATACAGCCACAACCAGCAGCGGCACCAGGTCATCAAACCAGAACGGCCTGACATTCAGCAGCATATCCCTAATGGTTCCGCCGCCCACCGCCGTAGCCAGCCCCACAATATAAAGCCCCAGCAAATCAAACCGCTTTAACGCCGCCAGCCTTATTCCGCTTATAGCGAACGCGAATGTGCCAATCACCTCAATCCAATACATCCCTTTTCTAAGTTTGTCGCAGCGTAACGGTGTTTATTTGTAGCGCTGTTCAATCACGCTCCAGTCAATGATCTGCCAGAGAGCCTCCAGCTGAGCGGCGCGACGGTTCTGGAAATCCAGATAATATGCGTGCTCCCAGACATCGAAAGTAAGCAGCGGCTTGAGACCTTGAGTAACAGGGTTCGATGCGCCCGGCTCCTGAGTGATCACCAGCTCACCGTCTTTCCTGGCCGACAGCCATACCCATCCGCTGCCGAACAGGCCTACGCCCTTGGCAACAAACTCCGCCTGAAATGCCTCTACACTGCCCCACTGCTTAACAATCTGAGTCTTGAGAGCACCATCCTTCAAGGCCTTTCCGCCCTTGCAGAACTGGGTAAAGTAAAGATTATGATTCAGGATCTGCCCTGCGTTATTGAAAATGCCGCCGCTGGACTTGCAAACAATCTCCTCCAGTTTCAAGCCCTCCAACCCGCTGCCAGGCAGCAACTTATTCAGATTATCCACATAAGCCTGCAGATGCTTACCATGATGAAAACCAATAGTCCTCTCACTAATCACGGGCTCCAGATCCTTGGGCCCGAATGGCAATGTAATCAGTTCAAACATATTTCATAATTTAAAGTCAATACTACAAATATACACTAACTTTGTATAAAACAAGCAATGAACATAGAAAAGCATCCGTTTGAGCCATTTCTGCCCGATAACGCTAAGATTCTGTTTTTGGGCAGTTTCCCGCCCCAGCCTCACCGCTGGAGTATGCCGTTTTATTATCCTAATTGGATCAATGACTTTTGGCGAATCATGGGCCTGATTCATTTTGGTGATAAGGATCACTTCTGTATGATATGTGAGAAACGCTTTGATGAGGCTGCAATCAGACAGTTCTGCACAGAGGCCGGCTTAGCATTCTATGACACCGCCTGTGAGGTCCGACGTCTAAAGGATAACGCGTCCGATGCGTTTCTGGAAGTTGTTACGCCAACCGATATCCCTGCTCTGTTGCAAAAGATACCACTCTGTACCACCCTTGTAACAACAGGCCAGAAAGCCACAGAGGTTATAGCCAACACCTTTAATTGCCCTATACCATCAGTAGGAGGCAGCACACAAATCACAATTGATGGCCGTCCAATAACCTTCTACCGTATGCCATCCACATCCAGAGCCTATCCGCTCCCCCTAAACAAAAAAGCAGCCGCTTATCAGCAGCTGTTTTAGCTTTCTTTCTTTGCACCGATATGAAAAAACAACCTTGTTTGCGCCTGGACGAGATCGCCAGTGCCCTCTCCCAAGCACAGCAATCCCGCCTGGACGATAAATCCGACGTCTGCATCAACATCCTGGAAAGCTACATCCGAGCCCTTAAATCCGTCACCAGCGAAACCCGCTGGAAACAAAACGGAACCGAGCTACGCGGAATAGGCCGAAACATGGACTCCCTAGCCATAGCCTACAACAAACTAGATTGGGGTGTTCTCTACGAGCCCGGAATAGCCAAGCAAATAGGAAAAACCACCGGCTACCTAGCCGAACAATACGGCAAACGCCGCCAGCGCCACGTAGTAAAAGGAATCCTGGAGCACGGCGACACCCTAGTGGACGCCTGTGTAAAAGCCCTAGTAGCAGAGCTTAAGTCCGAAGATTTTAAAGGGCTCATAGCCAACGAGCGAACCGGCCTGGAGAACAACTACAGGGCCTATCTGAACGCAGCAGCCTTGAACAACACTCCGCCCCACTCTGACTTTGACCGGATCTATGTAGAAAGCCGGTTCAAGATAGATCAAGCCGAGTCCCTCCGCCGCCGATGCATCACAATGCTCCAATCTTTCAGCCGAGCCCACTCCGCCCTCCTCAAAGAAATGGACAACCGCGCCACCTACAGCGAGTTCCTTGACGAACTCTACGAATTCAACAAACAATTCTTGGAAATCGCCGAGCTATTGTAGAACTAAAAAACAAACTGGCTAGTGAGAGTATAGTTCCCTTACTAGCTAGTTAATCATGTCTACTTGGATAAATGCACCATTTTAAGCTGTTAAGACTGAAAAAGAAAAAGTTTCCTGAGTCATATCAGAATCATCTGTTACAAGCTTAAACTTCTTGCGGTTGCATAGGTCAATAAAAAGGGCATCTCCATAATCAAACTTCGTCCCCATAGATGCGATGAGAGAATCAATATTGATCGCATTAAAATCATCGGGTATTCTCTCACTGGTTTTTAGAATAGCTGAAATTTGTGATCTAACGCTTTGAATTGCAGAGCTATAATCAGTTGTGGGTCTAAAATCTTTTTTGAAACTCGCTCCATAATTACTCGTTTTATCTTTCCATTGATCAAATTCTATACGAAGATATTTGTTTACGTATTCCGCTATTACTTGTGAATTAATCCATATGGTCGCCTTCCGAGAAAGTATTTCACCGTAAAACTTACTATACTTTTCTTGTTTGATTTTTTCAGATCCAGCTATAGGTGCAAACAGAAACAACCACACATTAGTATCAAAGAAGAATTCTTCCGACGGGCCTACCGTATAACTAGATATCTTATATGTTGCCATGGATAGAGTTATCTATAGTTTCATTATATTTATCTTGATCACTGTAAAATAACTTCGCATTATCGATTACTTTTTTTATTCGTATTAGCGTTTCTTCGTTAATATTGGTTATATGAAGTCGCTTTTGGAGTTGTTCGCTCGTAAAGTCATTGTATAGGGCTCCTATCATTACATTAAGAAACGCTGTAGTTAGAAATGTTATTCCTTCGAAGTTTAAGGTCACATCTTCCTCTTTGGATAGCGTCTCAATTATTTTTCTATAGACGGGATCTGCTTCTTCGGATGTAATTCCTTGATGAAGAGTTACATACTTATCAATAATTATTGTTACCATATAACGCTTATAGTTGCTAAAAAATATTACTAGTGTTATGTTCTTCGTCCCTCATCAAATATTTTTTGTTATCGTCGCAATTGAATTCAACTGTAACAATTGTACCAGGGAACCATTTATTCAATGGTGTTTCAATATGGTTGTTTCGTTCAATTTCCAACATTGCATCTCCAGAAACCATTTGAATCTGTCCATTGTTCATATCAATAAATTGCTTCAGAATAGCCAAGCCTAGGCCGCCTGTTATCTGCTTTGTCGTATTACCTTCCTCGAAAGCCCATTCCAAAGCCTTACAAGACGCAAGAATAGGTCTATTCCTATCTGACATATATTTATTGACGTTATCAACTACGGATAAACCCAAGTTTACAATAGTCATGTCCAGAGTATTTTTATTGTTGCGACTGTGCATCTCTCCACAACAATACACATGACTACAACCTCCATGGCTTACCGCATTTGCAAAAATCTCATATATACTTTCAATAATCTTCTCTTTTGCTCTATCTGTACACTTAGGAAATCTTGGTTTCTGTATTAATTCCGTATCAACATACTGTTTAAATGCAAGGGTATCAGATACACCAAAACTTTTGTAAATAATATAATCATCTCTATCTTCGGTGCCAGTATGGACATCAAAAGCTTCGAAAAACTTATTACGAGAAAGAACACGTCTAACACCTGGTGACTGAGGAGCAAATAAGAAGATATTTCTTCCTTCATTTTGTCGTTTATCAAATATTGCCCCAAGTACCGCCGAAAGATTGGCATCAAACAACTTACACTTACCAAAATCTATAACGATATCACCTTCATCAACATTATGCATATTTGCATAGAGTTCACACAAAAACTCATAGCCAAGCTTATCGGCAGATACGCTATTCAATATCGGGATTACAGTTTGCATTTGATTAACTCACTAGAAAGCAAATATAAGTAGAATCTTCAGATATTGGTGTCAAGTATTTATGTTTTTCATTCTTCTATTTGAAAAATGGTTGTCCCTTCATACATATTTCATATATGCAACTCCTTGTGAGCTATCCATTGATGGTTATTTGGTTTTAAAACTAAAATATCTATCGGGCCACCAACAGTTTTTACTCTCTCTTGAAATTTCATTGTATCAATAGTAACTTTAGTTGCATATTCGGCGAACTCTATAGCATCTTGCAATGTAAAAAAATTCCATGGTATAATATATTGCGGAAGATCTATTGTTCCTTTTTCTTGTTTCACAGACAATGGTTGAATAAGCCTTATTAATACGTCAGTTTCTCCTTCCCAATGCGCACCCTGAGAGGTCGTGTCTAATGGTTCAACAACTCCACGTTGTGTTTTTATCACAAAGACCTTTTGTTCATATTGGTTCTCCTTTACATACTTATAACCGGCCACAGTGAAAACTGAATTTAAGTTTGGTTCAATCTTCTTAAAATAAGGCAATAAGGCATAAGCAATAGTCTCAACATCAGCAGAATCATATTCCCTAATAAAAGATTCTATATAGCCAGTTATTGGTAGGCCTTTAATAGTTGCATCGCCACAAGTAGTAATACCAACATGATTAGTCGTAACAAATGTCTTATAATTCGTATCAGATATGTGTACGCCAAGATTATTAACAACTATCGGCATGTCGCCTTCTTTCTGAGGGGGTATTGTATTATTAGTAGAAAAAGTCGTTCTACTATCACTAGCCATCACAATACCTTCTTTGACGTATATTGCTATTACAAATGACATAGTCCTCAATTATTAATCCAACAATACAAATACAAAAAACGAACCAAATAGAAAAAATGACAAATAGTCAGTAGCCTCGATTCGATACTCGCCATAAAATGATTACCACACAAAGGAGATACAGCCCAAATAGTTATATAAATTCCACTTTTTTAAACCCCTTAAATTTCCACCAAATATTAAACATGCATCTATTAAATGGACGCATTCTTTTCCAAGGAGCTTTCAAGCAACGTATATCAACCTTTTGTTTTCTGATACCATATAATTGCGATTGACAATACTTTCTTAGTGGGCAGACAAATGGCCCTTTTGACCAAAACACACGATTGATTTGCATCATTGCATATACTTGCATTAATTCATCTCGTGTAATAGTAATCTTATTGGGCTTCAAAAAATCAAAATCATGCTTTCGATTAGTAACAATTGGAGTCCCAAATAATAAGAGTAATTGACTGAATAGTCCATCCTTTCTTATATCTCCTCCGAAACTTAAAGAAACAAAAAAATCAGGTGTCTTTTGTCGCACCATCATTCCTCTCTTAATTATTGAATTATACCAGACTTCAATATTCTTGAATATCCATATACCACCCGTATAATCTTTGATAACTTCTTTAGCTAGTTTTTGCAAATCAAGATAGCCATTTTTTAGAGTAGTGATACCTAATGTGTGACTTTGTACTTTTGCATGATTGAGATCATTATATACAATATCGTGAGTCAAAGTGACAGATTTATAACCCTCTTTCTTCTTTTGTTCTATATAATTAACAAAAGCCCAACCTGGATTAGAAGACTGGAGAGCATAGTCAAAGATTGCTATCATTGTTGGTATATTACTCCCTAATCCATTCATAATATCGTTGGCTAAATCAATTGCGATGTAATAGGGATTGTATGGCGACATTTTTTGGGAAGGAGGGAATACAGTTTCCTGGATCATTTTTGCCATCCCTTCCATAACCTGTTTTGTTCCGAAACAGTACTGCTTCTTACTTCCATCATAGCACTGGCAAGTAACTAGTATCCTCCCAATGACAAGTTTTTGTTGTGTTAAATCATCTTTTACACTCTTACTAATGTCACGTGTAAAAGAAATATATTTAATAGCTTTATTATCAGTTTCTCCTAGCGTAAAGCGACTCACTTGCCAATTACTTCCAACGTTGTATCCAGCAACTAAAGGATTGATTGGGCGTATTACTTTATAATCGCTATCCTTTACCTTTTTTGATACCAAACGGAGATACTCTCCATTTATATACAGATTCTGAATTCCTTTAACAGTTGTAATATCTTGCAGGAAATGGACGTATTCATGAAGGAAAGTGCTTGCTTGTTGAGTATCCCATTTGGGCAAATCATTAATTTTTCCCGTTCCTCTCGTATAGAGATGAAACACTGATGGCTCATAAAAACCTAAAGTTGTGTTATAACGTTCTATCATACAAATAAATATTCATCTATTCAATCTTTCTGTGTTATAAAATTACAGCTCTACTATTTTCTATTCATCGCAAAATCAATTTTCCTGTGTTTATTAGCATATCTTTTGCGAATAGGAAAAAAACATTTTAAGGACTTATCCGCAAAGTTATCCTTATTCTCTAATCCCACAACACCACAATAATAAAAATATAACATGCATCCCCCCTATAGTCGTCCCCTTTGTCACTCCTGTGTTTAACTCTTATTTGACTCTCAAAAGCTACATCACATATATAGCATAAAAGAAAACACATTACTGGTCTTCTTTAAGAATAAAACAACTTGATTACATGTCGTAAATAACTTTGTCATTGTCACTAAGCGATTGATTTATATTGGTCTTTCATTTAGAATGACAAATTACTTTTACACAAAAGAATGAATAATTAATGCTAATAATTGACGAAGAGATTATGAACAAGAAAAAAAAGAAACAATTACGAGACACCCTCTTAGTAATAGCAGAAGTAATCAAAGTGCTTGACATACTCATAAGACTTCTCCGGATGTCATCATGACGGAAATGATCCTTCTTCACCCAACAACAAAAACAGCCCCCAAAAGCAGGCCGCCCAAGCAGCCTACCATCCATATATCTTAAAGAAACCAATATTCAAAAAAATACTAATAGAACCGCCCCAATGGTACCAATCTATAGAACTCTACTAAATGGTGAAGGTGGTATTTTGCGATTATTCATCATCATGAACGAACAACAATAATGTACGTTTCAATAACTCTTTCGCATCCACCTCCGTTTCTTTCATTTTAGAACGCACATTTGTATACGCTATGAAAACTAAGAAAGCCCTTAGAATTGCCACGTCAAATTCTGCGGAAAATACAAACGTACCATTCTGAATTTGAATATAACCCGATACTCCTAAATATACAAAGTATATCAAATACATCAAAAACACCACATTATTCGGATGAATTAGGTATATAGCCAATTGTTCTCTGTATGACTCGTATTTATGTTCGCCCCAGTTCTTTAATGGAGAAATGCGAATGATCCATTTTGTTACATCATAGAGTGTCGAGCACAACATAGACCCTAAGGCTATAACGACAAATGCAATCGTTTCTGGTCTTAATTCCAACCATCCAACTTTAGTACATATCAATAATATGAGGGCGGGAAATCCAAATGCGTATAAGGCTACAAATAAAAAAGTACCAATAATTGTAATAAAAGGCTGAATTATGCCAATAAGAAAGAGCACCATTACTACTGGTACTGATATTGCCTTATTAATAATATCGGCGAAACGTCCTCTCCACTTTCTACTAATCCAGCTGGAAATAGACATTAATACAAAAAAACAAACTGCAATTATAAGTAGCCACCATTTATGCATTATCAGCAACCAAGTAAAAAGCCCAAAGAATAAACCTCCTACAAGTAGAATTAATCCTATGAGCATATACATTTTCTTATTATCCGAAATACTTCTGTTCATATTGCCATCATGAATAATCACGTCTTTTTCTCTCATACTTACATAACTATCAATAAACAAAGTTATCATAATTCTCCAAACACACGACCTCATGTTAATAACTTTACAATGTATCTCACTATAAAATTCCATCACTAATCCACCTGCGCACCACCATCAAATAATAAGAACACCTCCTAGCATCCCTCAAAGACGCAGAGAGGTGTATCCTCAATTATTCTAAAAGCCGAAATACCTGATTAGGGGCGATGAACGTAAAAATGCTCTATGATATCCGTCCCCACTGTCACCAAAAGTAACCAAAGAGCGCTCGGCCCGAAGGGACGCTTTCACAAAGCGAAGCGACTGAAAGAAGCGTCCCCACTGTCACAAAAATCCGCCCCGCTAACTAGCCCGCAAGAATTCCCTAACTAGGTGTAACGAGTAACTTTGAATCGACATTTTTTAGCAAAGGTAAATCGACAGATTTTGGCAAAGTAAAATCGACACCTTAGCTAGATAAAACAAAGGCATCCATAACTTTGTAAATCACTACAAATACAAAGGTTATGGATGCACAAGGACTCACGAGTCCGCAAAGGAAACTCGTAATGTGGTACAAAGTTAAAGAATTAAAGTCAAAAGGACTAAACTGCGTTCAAATTGGACATGAGTTAGGTTTGCACCGACAAACGGTGATGAAGTACGATAAGATGACACTGGATGAGTTCCAGGCCAGCCAAACGTACGAGCGTGACTTCAAGCACAAACTGGACATCTTTGAGGAAGAAGTAAAGAACGAGCTTGTTGACAAACCGTATCTGTCATGCCGTCAGGTTCATGATCATTTAAGGGAGAATCATTCTGACTTTCCTGACGTGAACGGTAAAACCGTATTCAATTTTGTGATGAGAATACGTGAGAAATATCACATCACAAAGACTTATGAGGAAACCTTCCGCCCTATGGAGAAGCTCCCGGAGAGTGAACCTGGGTGTTATATGCAGGTTGATTTTGGCGAGTACTGGATGCGCCGTAATGACACAAGACGTGTTAAGGTCTACTTTTTCGTGTCTGTAATGAGTTATAGCCGGCACAAGTTTGTGTACTTCAGCAAGACGCCTTTCACCTCTGAGTTAGCTATATATGCACATCAACTTGCCTTTCAATTTTATGGCGGCAAGCCTCAAAAAATCGTCTATGACCAGGATAAAGTCTTCATCCATAACGAGAATCTTGGTGATGTGGTGCTTACAAGAGCATTTCAGGCCTTTGTCGCATCCGAGCACTTCCAATGTGTGTTCTGCAGAAAAAGTGACCCTCAGTCCAAGGGAAAAGTAGAAAATGTAGTGAAATATATCAAGTATGGTTTTCTGCGTGGCCGTGACTTTACTAACATCGAGATGCTGAACGAATCAGCTCTCCGTTGGCTGGCAAGAACGGCAAACGGTCTTCCGCACAGTACCACAAAACGCATCCCCGCGGAAGCCTTCAAGGAAGAACTGCAATACCTTACACCTTATACCGGGACTCCTACGCATCCGCAGGATGGAATGAAGGAATACCTGGTGCGCAAGGACAACACGATAAACTACCACAGTCACTTATACAACGTCCCTACGGGAACCTTTAACGGTGATGGAACCTTTGTCTGGGTCTGCATAAAAGACGACAAGGTCGAAATCTACAGCAATGAGACCGGTAAAATGCTTGCTCGTCATGATGTGGCTCAAATCCCCGGGGAGGCCATCCTTGATGAAACAATACAACGTCCTAAACTGCCCAACCGGAAAGAACTTGAGAACTACATCCTGGCATACCTGGAAGGCAATGCCATCGTTGCCATGTGGCTCAAGAACTTATATGAGACCAAGCCCAGATACTACAGGGCAAACATAAACAAAATTAACGCGGAGTTGGAATCATTCCTCCCAGAACATCTCATTAAGAGTTTTGAGGTATGCTTAGATAAGGGAGACTACAACGCTAACGACCTCATCGGCTACTGTGAACGTCACTTCGGCCGTATTCCCAAGGGCCCGCGAGAACCAAGTCTGGCGGAGCTTCTCCCGGAATCGCTTCAGCAACTGCCACAGAGGTCCAATATTAATGACTATAAATCCATCTTCGTATGAACATCGACAATATAAAGAAATACTGCACAAGGCTGCGTCTGTCCTATGTCTCTAACAATCTGGATCAGATTATCGTTGATGCACAGAATGGTAAACCCACTTATGGCGACTTCCTAGAGAACGTCCTCTGTGAGGAGACCAAAACAAGAGAGTATAAAGCCTATCTGAATCGCTTAAAGCAGGCTAAACTGCCTCCAAAGTACGACCTGGATGAGTATGACTTTACTCACTCTACCGGTGTATCTGAACGGCAACTCCGGGAACTCCGTCAACTTGCATGGTTGAATCAGGCATATAATCTTATCTTGATGGGGCCGTCTGGAACCGGCAAAACATACATAGCTGCCGGATTAATCTACGATGCACTCAAGGCGGAAAAGAAAGCCTATATGATATCCATGGAGGATATCCTTACGTGTTTGAGGACCAAAGACATATCACTGTCTGCATTGGCAACCTATAACAAGTGGCTTAAAGCTGACTTGCTGGCCATTGATGATATTATGCTGTTTCCTGTAAAGAAAGAAGAATCCGCAACCTTTTTCAATCTTATAAACTCTCTTCACGAAAAGACATCAGTCATTATAACGACGAATAAAGCACCTACAGAGTGGGTCCAAACGCTGAATGATGAAGTGTTGGCGACAGCAATCATAGACCGCTTGCTGTATCGCTGCGAGGTGATAAAACTAGCAGGAACAAGCTATAGGCTAGAGAACAGGAAGACAATCTTTAACCCTGAATCGAATGCAAGCGGGAAACAGTCAAGCAAAGCTGCTTCAAAAAACATACAAACTCAAGTATAAACTAGGACAAATGAGTCACAAAATGAATAGCTGAAGTGTCGAAACAACTTTGCGAAAAAAAGTCGATAATATATTTGCTTATTACAATTAACAATGCCATGCAGACGTTTAATCCCAACTGCTTTGTGGAAGTGGGTAAGGAGGGTGTAGATGCCAAGATAAAGGCTTTGGGCATGTATCGTGGCGTGATGCGTCCTTATCCGCATCCTCGTTCTGCAGAGTATATCGCTGGACTGGCTGCTGTTCGGGGGAGCCAGTGGGGGGTGAATTATGCGGAGAGTTTTGAGGTGGTTTTGAGAGCGTACTAAAACGACCACGGATTGTACGGATAAAACTGATATGAAGATTACACAAGCGATACTGGATAATCTGACCGAACATGCGAAGGCATCGCCTCGGTTGAGGATGAATATGGATTTGCGGAATTCTGCGTCTGATGGTTCCCAGCGAATGCTGAACGCCATCGAGCCGGGTTCTCCGCTGCCCATTCATCGGCACCGGAAATCCTCCGAAACGGTGGTTTGTTTAAGGGGTAGGCTGGTGGAGGAGTTCTATGACGAGTTGGAGCGCCGCTGCACCGAGGCCATCGAACTCTCGCCCGGCGGCCCGGTAATCGCCCTAA
>JBGUIZ010000007.1:0-4890 GCA_045113495.1 Bacteroidaceae bacterium | reverse complement strand
GTGGACAAAGTGGACGGATGCGTTTAGGCCGATGCCGATGATCCGGGCCGATGGTGCCCTGTTCCAGCGGCAGTGCCGATGCCAGGGCCGATAGTGGAAGCGGTACTTGCTGGTCTGTCAGTTTGGTTCTCCGCTGCGCTCCGCTCCAAACCGCCAGACCAGCAACCTCTATTGCCACCCTTCTTATGTCAATGTTCACATAAGAAGTGTTATGTAAAGGATATTCTTATGTCAAGTCAGCCCTCCAATGCTTTGACCATCGGCCATTTATCCTTTTTCTACTTTACATAATTTTGGGCTTATACATGCTCCTCAGCCAGTCTTTGATGTTGTTATCCGTCTCCCAAAGAGCATCTTCATGGGCCACGAGTTCCTTGCTGGATGCCTCGATGGCAGCTCTTTGGCGCGTTGTAGACACCTTTGCATAGATTTCCGTGGTCTGCACACTACTGTGACCAAGTATATCACGGATGATAATCAGGTCTGTACCATTCTCTACAAGAGCCATAGCAGTTGAGTGCCGGATTTTATGCGGACTCAGGTCACTGGGAATCAGTTCCGGATGGATTTCCCTTGCCTTCTTTGCATATTTGAGCAACATGACGTTTACCCCTTGCCTGGTGAACATTTCCCCCGAGTGGTTCCTGAAGATGGGCCTGTCAATGTTGCACGGCTGGAAGCATTTATGCTCTTCGATATACTTCTTGATGATTGGAACAATATGCTTGACGATTGTTATGCGTCTTACTTTGCCGCCTTTCCCATGGACGAGTAGCGAGGAGGGGCTTCCAAGAGTTATGTCGGCCCCTCGAAGGCCGATTAACTCACTGACACGCATTCCGGTACCGTACAATAAAGATAGCATAACAAAGTCTCTTCGGCCGGTAACCGTATGCTGATTCACCTGCGACAAGAGCAGGTTCATCCCTTCTGGAGTGACGTAGGAGATCTCCTTTTGACAATCTTTCTTGGGTGCTATGCTAAGTATCTGTATCGCCTCGGCAATGTACTCCGGCCGTTCATATTTAAGGAACGATGCGAAAGACTTGAACGCCGCCAGCCGTTGGTTTCTGGTGGATACGGATACATGCTTTTCCTCTTCAATCCACAAAAGGAAGGACTGGATGTTTACGCAATTAATGTCAATAATCTCAAGCTTTTCCGGGCGGACACCCTGAACGGATTCCATATATTCAACATACTGGATAAAGGCATAGCGATAGGTATCCACAGTTCTGGGCGAGCTACCTCTGTCATTCAGCAGGTACCGGTTGAAGTATTTCTCCAGGGATTTAACGAGAGTTGTGGGTTTCATAATGATATCTCCTTGAACACTTTGTCTAACGATGAACTGAACTTTTCTTCAATGTACGGATACATGGCCACCGTGAGTCGTACATACCGTTCGGTGGCTTCGATGCTTATGTGGCCGAGATAAGCCGACAATATCGGCAGAGATACGTACATATCCATGCCGTTGTCTATCATCTGTTTGAAGGCATTGACCGCGAAAGTGTGCCGCCAGTCATGGATACGGGGACCTTGCCCCCCGGCACGGTAAGGGATGCCGGCTTGCCGCAGGATGTCCACATGGTGTTTATAGATGTACGATTTTGTTAGTTGTTCGCCGTTTCTTTTCGAGAAGATGAAGTCCGTATCCGACAAGAGGTAGAACGTTTTGTCGGCATAGTCCCGCATCAGCGCCAACATGGATTCCGACATGACAACATATCGTTCCCTGCTGTTTTTGGTTTCCGACAGCTTGATAACGCCGTTGACAAGATCCACATCCTTCTTTCTTATCGAGAGGGTTTCCCCAATGCGAGTTCCACAACAGTAAAGCAGACGATACAGGACGGGGAACATGATGCGGTTTTTCTTGGCTTTCGGAGGTTCATATGAGTCCACGGCCTGAAAGTACCGTTCAACCTCTTCCTCTGTGTATATATGGGGAACAAAAGTTGTCTTGGGCTCGCGTATGTCGCGAAAGACTACCACAGGGTAGCCTTTGACGGCCAGGTACTCAAAAAAACGCCGTGTAATATTGATCCTCTTATATCGGCCGATGGGACTTTCTCCAGACAACGGTTCCTTCCATCTATCAGCCTCTTCTTGTGTAAAGTGGATGCTGCCAAACTGTTCCCGTTCAAAAAAGGCATCGAGTTTACGGCATTCGTTATAATCGACTTCCATGCTCTTTATGCCGCTGTTATGACGATACTCCAGATAGTTATTGAGTTCTCCTGCGAACACCGAACTGAAGACAGGTCTCATAGTGCCACCCCCTTTCTTAAGTAAGGACTTTCAATAGCGGGGACTGGCAGTCCGCATTGACGTAACTTATTGATGTCGACACTGATATATACGTTGGTGGTCTCTGTGCTGGAATGGCCGAGAACAGTGCTTATAACCGGCAATGAGACTCCTTGCTGCAACATGTTGGAAGCGAGGCTATGCCGAAGGGCGTGTGGGCCATGCTTGCGATTCTGCCAATTTGCAATTTTGGCTTGCTGGATTGCGTTTGAGACTATACCATATATGGTCATTGATGTGATTTTACGGCCTTTATACACAGTGTCATGACTGACGATGATCGTATCATCTACTCCATCAGGACGTCCATGCTGCATATAATCAATGATGGCATTCCCGACCGAAGACAAGAGGGGCAACTGCACCGGGTTGCCTGTCTTTGCCTGAAGGATTGATATTGTGTTGTTCTCCCAGTCAATGTTATGCAAACTCAAGTTGACGATGTCGGACGCCCGCAAACCATACTCGGCTGCCAGAAGAAAAACGAGATAATTCCGTTTCCCTATAGCAGAGTTTGTGTCAAATGTAGCAATCATTCGCCTGATTTCCTCATCGGAATAGGTGCTTGGGAGCTTGACCGGTTTCATGGTCCGAGGTTCTTTGTATACCATGACGGAGTAATCCCTGTCTATTTGATCGGTCTTGTAAAGGTACCTGTAGAAAGCTCTCAGGGCAATCTTGATGCTTTTCCGGCAGTAATAGGGTTTCGATGCCAGAAAGTGCTCTACCAATTCCATTTTGATATCTTTCAATGACAGACCTTGTTCCCACAGATATTCATCGTATCTGCACAACTCAAGTTTATACCGCAATATCGTCCTGGCAGACAAGTACATTCTCTCTGAGCAGTACATGAAAAAAGCATTGATATATTTCTTTATATCAGTGCGGAAAAGATACTTCCGGCGCATCTTCTTGTACCCAAAGTCTCCTATACTCTGATAAGAAAACAGCATCCCCAGAACACGCTGAAGGTGCTGAACATTTTTCCTTTTGAGACCAGCCTGTTCAATCTCCTTCGTCATTTCCTTGCAATAATTATGGACGACAGATTCTGTGAGGATAGTTATATTCCTGGCGGAGCACCAACCAAGAAGCCTCCTGCAGACACGACTATAGGTTTCCACAGTGCTCGCAGCGTATTTCCTGATACGCAGTTCTTTGATGTAGTTTTCAACGATGATAGTGATTGTTGTACTCATAATATCCTTGATAATGATATGTTTAATAATGAATATACACATATATTTTGGGACGTGTTCCGGCTTCATATTTGAAGAGAATGCAATGCATTAAGAAATGGACAAATTTGGACGAGTGCTATTTTTTCCATACCTTTGAAGCAAGATTCTAACTCTCAACGCGTTTATAAATAAAAAAACAAAGGATATGAGATACAAGTTAGCTTTGATATCCACTCTCTTGATGGGATGTTGCTTGATTGGATGCGAAAAGGGAATATTAGACTCCGACAATGCCAATGGGAATGCGGTTATCGTAAAGCCTGCTAATACCACTAAGGCTGATAGTGGCACGCTTACTAAGGACGGTACCCTTGTTTATTCTATTGGCTCCGTATTCGTAGGTGGGGGCATCGCCGATCCAAGTAAAGGTTCATCCCACAGGTGTCATTTTTACCAAGAGAAGTTCACGGAAGGTCCTCGCTGGGACCAGGTAGGAGCCCTCGTAGCGATTTACGGGTTCCGTCATAATGGTATTGAGTATAACCTGTCAGGGCAGTACATCGACCAGATTATTATTAATGGGCTCGATGAATCACTGGGATTCGGTTCTTGTCTTAATATCCCCATGGACCAAGGTAAGTACAAGGGAGGAAACGAGCTGATTAAGGATGTCCAAATCAAGTCCTATCAATTCGCGTCCTATATCGATTATGAGGGACATCAGAATAAAGATGCCGATATCAACATCGTTATTACATCAACAGCTGGCGACATCATCACCATCCGTTTTGCTAACGACGTTACTCCTTATGATGGTTATTATTAGCAGGTAAGCTCAATAATTCAAGTTTGATTAACGGCAAGTCCAATCATTTGGATTTGCCGTTTCTTGTTGTATTGTCAAGGCTCCTGGCGAATAATACCGGTAAAAGTTATGTCAACAAATCAAAGGATAAATGGTTGATACTAAGGTACCTTTATCCTCGATTTGTCATAACTATAATCTTTACATAACCCTTCGCTGTGAGACTGTGTCAGTTGCCGCCACGGCGTCAACCGCCACAGACTCACGGCCGCACCCACGCTCCATTGGCCTGCGCCTCCGGCTCCCGCACTTTTAAGGGAAAAGCGGTGTGCAAGACTGTGCCGGAGCAAGTCCGCCACAGACTTGCACCCTCTCATCCCCCCGGCCCCCAAGGGAGAAAATCGCCCGGGAGCGTCAGTGCCAGTGCGGGCGTCGTGCCCCGAATCCCGCTTTCCATAACATAATCCCATCGGAATTGTGTAACAGCCGCCGGCACCGTCATCACCCGCCCGGAGGGTATCAGTTATTGATGGGTCAGAAGCCCGCAGAAACGGCCTTCCAGGCGTCTGATTACACAATTCGGATTAT
>JBGUIZ010000006.1:0-71699 GCA_045113495.1 Bacteroidaceae bacterium | reverse complement strand
CAGATGCGCATCTGCCACATGTATGCCGGTGCCGACGAGATCAGTTTTGGCATCTATGCCTGTTCGCCCGAGGAATCATCCTTCACGGCTGTTTTCTCCGACATGAAGATTACCGAGTGCGCCTGGAAGGCCCACGACGGCCAGCAGCCAGATAAGAAATAGTAACAGATAAATCGGAATTTATGAAAGAAGAATGTTTGATATGTAAGGCTCCGTTAGAGTATCTGGAAGCAGACGAACTGATGGAGTGTGCCATCTGCCATAAAAAAGAGAACAGCAAGACTCGCTGTGTTAAAGGTCATTATGTCTGTAACGACTGTCATACGGCAGGACTGGATTCCATTATCGGGCTTTGTCTGAATGAGACATCGAAAAACCCCGTCTATATCATCAAACAGATGATGGCCTTGCCGTTCTGCCACATGCATGGCCCAGAGCATCATGTTATGGTAGGATCTGCCTTATTAACCGCATACAAGAATGCTGGCGGGCAGATAGACCTTCAACAGGCACTCTCTGAGATGATGAATCGTGGAAAGAGTGTGCCTGGAGGGGCTTGTGGCTTCTGGGGTGCATGCGGTGCAGGTATCAGTTCCGGCATGTTTGTTTCTATCATTTCCAAATCTACGCCATTGGCTAAAGAACCTTTTGCTCTCGCTCATAAGATGACGGCAAAATCACTTGGAGAAATCGGCAATATTGGTGGGCCACGCTGTTGTAAACGTGACTCTTATCTGTCTGTTTTGTCTGCCATAGATTATGTCAAAGAGCATTTCAATGTTGAGATGGAAAAGCAGATTGTGGTATGTGAGCATTCTAAACAGAACAATCAATGTATCGGAATTCGTTGTCCCTTTTTCAAGCGGCAATAATATAAATTCCAATTTACAGGTCTGAACGATCTTATACAGTAAATTAAGAAGGGAGGTTGATGGGTGCGCTGCGGCCCATATCAGACCGCCCCGTAATTATCGGCTTTCGTGAAAGGCGATGGTTACGGGACGGAACAGACGCGAAGCGGCTGAGGTTACGCAGGTGCTTGGGTTATCTGCTTGCGCAGATCCTGGACTTCGGTCTTAAGTTGAGCATTCTCCTTGCAGAGTTGATCTACTGAGGTCTTGAGCTCTCCATTCTCCCTGCGGAGGGCTACCACTTCCCTATTGACGGTCGTGAGGTCTTCAATTAGACGCTTATTTTCCGTGCTCAGGATGTCTATGGAGTCTTGCATGCTTTTGAGAGCGTCATTGCGGCGCTTTCTGCTGCCGGCAAGCCAACCTGCTACTGCCGTTACCAATGGTACCAGGCAGTCGGTTATCAAATTCAGGATTGGTGTTTCCATGGTGTTCCATTGTTTATGAGTAATAGAGTTTGATTTCTTGCTCCCGACGTTTGATGAGTCCGGGGAGTTTCTTATCTCCGGCATAGACCCAACGGCGGAACTCATCGGCTATCTTTGGGTCATTGGGATTGCGTTCTACGAGCTTGCGCAGAGTGCTTACTCTGAATGCTTGAGTGCCTACGTTGAAGACGAAGCTTACCAGGGCATCGAATTGTTCCTGAGTGAGGTCTGCATCCACTTTGTTCACTTCATCTTCAGCGTGCTTGATGTCTTGCTTCAGGAACGCATCAGCTGTCTTCTCTGTGATGAGCATTCCGCGGTTGACGCCATCTGTGTGGCCATAGCCTATTGTCCACTTGCCTGCAGGGCATAGGTACGAGTTGAGGCGTAGCTGCTCAAAACTCTTGATCAATAGTATTGCATAGTTTGTTGATTTCATGGTTGTGTTGTGTTTATATGGTTGTTTGAACGGTGTGTCATTGGCGGGTTCTACACTGTAGCAGTACTACGATGAAGGCGGCCGCCAGAAAGATGTAGAAGATACGGTCTATC
Source organism: Bacteroidaceae bacterium (assembly GCA_045113495.1). GTDB lineage: Bacteria > Bacteroidota > Bacteroidia > Bacteroidales > Bacteroidaceae > Colenecus. The sequence goes on along the minus strand of JBGUIZ010000006.1, from coordinate 69,808 downwards.
CAAGGTGAGGCTCTGGGCGGATTGGATTGCGACTGTGTTTCATTGCTCTCTGATTCATCTTGGGTCTGTTCATCATTTACAGTACGGGTTATGGTTGTGGTGTCATTCTGCAGCTGCTCATCTTGAGTGATGATGATGGTGCCTCCTCCCTGATTGATGAGGGCGGCGGCGAGATCCTGGATTGGTGCGGGGATATCGGAGGGCGCGGGCATCGGCCCTGAGGTGATATCGGGTGTGGCGGGTTTGGGTAAGCCGGGTGTTTGCATCGGAAGAAAGGTTATCCGGATGGTTGTTTTCCGCTTGTTCAGGATGCTTTGCGCTGCGCTGTCTATGGTCTGCGTCAGGCTGCTTGAGATTGTGGACTGGGTGCTGCTAGTCTGCTTGGTTGAGCGGCAGGATATGGTCATCAGAAGTATGATGGCCACGGTTGTGGTGAGGGTGATGTTCTTGTTTTTCATGGTTTGTTCGATTTACAGCAAAGGTAACACTTTCGGGGAAAGTGTGCAATAGGCAAATTTCGGTTGATAAATAGATTTTGATGAGTATTGGCGGGATATTCAAGAATTACCTATATTTGTTCCGTAATCACTGCCCTTGTCCGGTGATTCATGTGTGATAGATATTTATTGAATTTCGCTTTTCGCAAGTGGGTTTCGAAGTCTGCAAGCTAATGAACCTGTACACAACGCGATTAGGGAAAGGACACCCGTGTAATGTGGGTGTTACCCCCGGTTGTGTACATAAGGGTTGTTGCAGACACCTGAAACCCTCTCGGGGGGCACCCACATTATTTTTTAATGATTGATGGAATACAATAGTTCTTACCAAGTTCTCCCGGAGATGGAGATTTTTAAAGAAACTTTCAAGAGGGACAATGAAGCTCCTATGAAGTATCTGTACCATTCTGATGACATGAAGGATATAACTGAGACCATTGCGAAAATGACTCTTGTTTGCCTTCTGCAGGATGAAGAGACAATCCTTCCTGATGACCTGACACAGACTATCAAAGCTACGATGCTGGAGTATGCTACTCCGGTACTGAAACGCTATGCGGCTTTCACTGCCTGGGTCAACCCCAACTATACTGAGAACGACTACTCTGAGATATACGCCAAATCCTACATGTACTACTTTGACAATGCCAAGGCTCTGATGCATGAGTTCTCTACGGATGGGGCTGACTGGAAGCAGGGGTTTGAAGGGACTCTGTTTATTGACTAAGCATTAGAAACTCTCTTATGGCCTGAGCATGGACGATGGCCAGCGTGGGGATTCCTGAGCCGGAGCGCAGGAAGTCCGCATCATGTTCGTTGTCTATGTAGAGGCAGGTGGAGAGAACTGACGGTGCTGTGGCCACGTCCAAGAGACGGGCTGTGGAGTGTCCCCTTTGGCAGATGGCGGTTGGTTGACCCCCGATTGCGCTGCGGCCCAGGATCCTTGAGGCCTGAAGGATTAGGAGGTCTGAAAGGTGGTCTGACTGAGGATTGCCTTTTTGGCAGGTAATGGTAAAGCCGGAGGCGGGATGCCAATGGTCATCCTGAACGGAGGCACCCAGTTGGAGTATGATGTTCAGGTTGGAGGATGCGGGTTGTGTTCGGGCTTGGGTGATTAGCTTACGCATCAGATTCTCTATTGGTGCTGTGATGATGTTGACCGTTGCGGACGGTGTGTCTTTGGCGGATTGCTGCAGCTGCTGCTTGATCTGCTCTGCGAGGTTGTTCAGGAGTCTGCAGGCGGTAATGTCAGTGTCGGGGATGTGTCGGTCCAATGGGGCCGGAATGTGGGTGTAGATTAAGTTGATGTTCATGGCTATTGTGTTTTATGGTGTTTATACAAAGGTACGGAAAATAGCTGGGTACTGAGATGGTACCGATTATTTTCTTATCTTTGTGATTGAAATACGCTATGAAAATAGCGGGTTTTAAAGTATCTACAGGCCCTGGAGTTCATTTGAATTCCGGGGCCAATTATTTCAGATTTCGAAAAATGTAGGAAAGATGTAGGAAAGATTTAAAAAGCGAACTGCCCTACAGGGCTTGTAGGGCAGTTTTGAGCGGTGCGTATGGGACTCGAACCCATGACCTCCGCCGTGACAGGGCGGCATTCTAACCAGCTGAACTAACGCACCTCGCTGTTTTGCGATGGCAAAGGTACGCACATTTTTCGTACCTACAAGCGTTCTGACACTTTTTTTTCAAAAAAATTTCTGCAGCACCAGAACGTCTTTATATGCTTCATCATTCACGAGCCAATCCTTGAGCTGTCCGCTCTTATCGAACCCATTGCTAGCGAATAATTTAATGCTTTCTTCATTGTCCGCAGGCACCAGACAGAACAGCTGGCGCAGCCTAAGCATCTTCTTTGAATAGTCACACACTATCTTGAGTGCGGCCGATGCAATGCCCTGTCCTCTGAACTCAGCAAGCAGCGCAATGCCTATCTCAGCCCGACCGTTGTACGGGTCAATATCAGTCAGGTCAACGCTACCCAGGACCACATTATCCTTTTCACGCACAATCATGAACCTGACCTGGCGGTCAGTATAGAAATCATGCTGAGACTGCTGGATATAGCGTTTAATCTGATATCGGGAGTACGGAACGGCATTACCCGACACCATCCAGAGTGAAGTGTCATTCTCCAAACCGAACAGCACGTCCAGATCCTCCGGTTCAGGGGCGCGCAGTTTATAGGTTCCGTCACTTAGAAGTTCCTTCTCATTCATAGCGTTTCATCTTCAGTAATTAGTCTGCCCGTCTCCTGAGAGTACAGGCCCATCGTATACAGTTTCCCTTCCGATGCACGTGAGTACATCCAATCAAGTATCTGGTCATATGTAAAGGCCGATGTATCAAACAACACAGCTTTCACATCGGCAGGCACAGCATCATTCAAAGAGGCTTCAATACTCCCCTGCCCCTCAACCAGCCTGACATTACGCAGCACCTTACTGCCGGACAGCAGGCTCTCTACATTAGCAAATGTCTCCTTACGCCCCACATACAGACAGTTCTTAGTGCAGTCGCCCAGACTCATCCTGCCGGCACGGATATTCTGTCCTACATATGTTACCATCTTCTTAACTCCCACCACCATCTTTACAAGCAGTGCAAACACACAGCTGTAGTGCCTGAAATGCTTATTGAAGAATATAAGCATGGCGTCATAGAACACCTTGGCATAGCGGTATGATGTCTTTACCGTACTCTCACCCTTGTAATGCACTATGGGCAGCGGCAGGTAACGGTTCACATATCCCTGCTGTATGATACGGTATGACAGATCTATATCCTCACCATACATAAAGAACGCCTCGTCAAAACCGCCGGTCTTGTCAAGCGCCTCCTTGCGGACAAACATATATGCGCCCGATACCACATCGATGGCACACTCCTTATCCTTGTCATTATAAGTAAGGTGATACCTGGCAAACACCTTGGAACGCGGCAGAAGCCGTCCCAGCCCTGTCATATGCCAGAATGAGACCGATGGCGTAGGCAGCGAGCGTCTTGACTCCAGAGCGAACCGGCCTTCACCGTATTGCATACGTACGCCCACCGCTCCTACCTCAGGATGGGCATCCATATATCCTATGCACCCTGGGATGGTTCTCTCGGCCACCACCGTATCAGGATTAAGGAACAGCACGTATCGGCCTGTAGCCTTGGCCAGAGCCATGTTGTTGGCGCGTCCGAATCCGGCGTTGAAGTCATTTGCAATGATTTCAATCTGCGGGAAACGCTCCCTGAGATACTCCACTGAACCATCGGCCGAATCATTATCAACCACAATGACCTGCGCATCGGGAACCGAACGCAGAACGGAAACGAGGCACTGCTCAATGTAGTACCTGACCTTGTAGCTGACAATTATTACTGATACGGCAGGCATATGGAATCAATAGAAACCAGTCTCGTGCTCAACGGCAGCCTTTGTGGGGAATGCAAACAGTGAGCAGATGGCCGCAATGGCGGCAATATAGAGTCCGATGGTATCAGTGAGCATGTAATAAAGTATCACACCGAATTCCATCACTATAAAGAATGCCCCTGAACGGAACAGCGAGCACAGCATATATATCTTCTCTATCTTGCTTTCCGGATACTCCTTATCGGCCAGACGGTCCACCATTCTCTTGAATCCGCGCAATGCCATAGGAATGAGAGCCAGTGCGGCAAGAACCCCTACCACCTGCAGTATGTATGCGGTTTTGGCATCGGCCACCACCATTCCTTTGAGCGGGCCGAATTCAAACAGAAGCGCCGTAATTCCGGCAATCACATAGTTGGCAATCCATACCAACAGCAGCTTTAGAGCCATCTTTTTTGTATCCATATCTTTACCTGATTAATCATTGAAAAGGAATCCTGTCTACTATTGACCTGCCCAGAGATACCTCATCGGCATACTCCAGATTGTTGCCCACAGCCACGCCACGGGCTATAATGCTCAGTTTCACGCCCAGAGGCTGGAGCTTGCGTGATATAAAGAAATTGGTGGTATCACCCTCCATGGTAGGACTAAGCGCCAGTATCACCTCTTTTACTCCGCCCGATGAAACACGCTCAACAAGACTTGCAATCTGCAGGTCCTGAGGACCGATGCCATCCATGGGTGAAATCACACCCCCCAGCACATGATAGAGGCCGTTAAACTGCATGGTGCTCTCAATGGCAAGCACATCCTGTACGTTCTCAACCACACAGAGCGTAGAACCGTCCCGTTTGGGATTGGCACAGATGTCACAAACATCAGTATCCGATATGTTATGGCACACCTTACAATAATGGATATCCTGTTTCAGGGTTGAGAAAACCTTTCCAAACGTACCCACCTCCTCATCGGGCCTGGAAAGCATGTGCAGCACAAGACGCAACGCTGTCTTACGGCCTATGCCGGGCAGTTTTGAGAACTCGCCCACCGCCCTTTCCAATACCGATGAAGGATACTCCTTATTCATATGCAGTTCTGATGTGGTGCAAATTTAGCATTTTACGCCTAATTTGACTACTTTTGCATCATAAAACACTTTTGGAAATGGAGATCAAAAGCGCCGAATTCATAATCAGCAACACGGATATCACCAAGTGCCCGCAGCATGACAAGCCGGAATACGCATTCATAGGCCGTTCAAACGTAGGTAAGTCCAGCCTCATCAACATGCTGACCGGAAGGAAAGGACTGGCCATGACATCGGCTACGCCCGGTAAGACCCTGCTTATAAACCATTTCCTTATAAATAAAGAGTGGTATCTGGTTGACCTTCCCGGTTACGGTTACGCCAAACGCGGCAAGAGCCAGCAGGAGCAGCTCACACGCATAATCAATGACTACATCCTGGAACGCCCCCAACTCACCTCCCTCTTTGTCCTGATTGACAGCCGTCATGAGCCCCAGAAGATAGATCTGGAGTTCATTGAATGGCTTGGCGAGAACGCCGTTCCCTTTGGAATAATCTTCACAAAGGCCGATAAGCTGGGCCGCGGGCGCCTATCGGAAAACGTCAAGAAGTTCCTGGACACCCTGAAAGAGCAGTGGGAGGAACTGCCGCCCTACTTCATCACCTCCTCACTTGACAAAACCGGCCGGGACGATGTCCTGGACTATATCTCCACCATCAACAAATCCCTCTGACGCTTATTCCCGCGTAACACTCTGGCAAAAGATGCTGGCTTTAGCATCTTTTAACTAAGCAAATCGTTGAGCAACTATTTTACTAGTTACATTTGCAACATCACTAGTTACACAACGATTATGAGTAAGACTGAAATAACCAAGCTTAGTGAGAAGAAGGAGGTCATAATGAACCACTTCTGGGACAAGGGAGCCCTGTTTGTACGTGAGCTCCGTGAACTCTACCCCGAACCCAAGCCCCATTTCAACACTCTCTCCACACAGGTCCGTGAGCTGGAGACAGACGGATTCCTGGACCATAAGGCATACGGTCCAACCTATCAGTACTTCCCCATCGTGAGCCGTGACGAGTACAGCCGTTTCTCAATGGGCGGATTCATAGGCAACTACTTTGGGTCCTACCTGAATGCCGTATCGGCCTTTGTGGGTGACGGCAAGGTTTCCATTGATGAGCTCAAAGAACTTATTGAACATCTTGAAAAGAAAGAAAAATGATCACCTTCCTCGCTTATCAGCTTAAAGTTGCGGTCATAATGGCCGTCTTCTACATATTCTACCGTCTGTTCCTGATCAAGGACACATGGCACAGGCTCAACAGGATTGTGCTTTTGAGTACGGCTTTGCTATCATTTCTCCTCCCTGTTTGCATTATCACCATCCACAAGACAGAGGTACAGCCTATGCCGGTGGTCCAGCTGATGCAAGCCGTCTCAAGCACTCCTGCCCGGCCGTCAATACTCTGGTGGCACATTGCACTCATGACAGTTTACGCTTTGGGCGTAGTCTTTGTTCTGGCCAGAGTTCTGGCATCGGCCCTACGCGTACGCAGTATTATAAGGTGCGCCCGCAAAGAGGAATTGCCCGATGGCACCGTGGTGTACATTATGCCCGGCAATGCGGCATCATTCAGCTGGATGGGACACATTGTGATATCAGAGGCTGACTGGAACAACAATGAAAGCGCAATCATCCGCCATGAGAAAGCCCACGTGGCACTCCGTCATTCAATTGACGTTCTCATTACCGATATTATTGCCGCCGCACAGTGGTTCAACCCCGCCATCTGGATGCTGCGCATAGACCTGCGTGCCGTCCACGAATATGAGGCCGATGACACCGTACTACGTGCCGGCACTGACTTACGCAGTTATCAATATCTGCTCATTAGCAAAGCGGCCGCAATGAACGGATACACAATAGCTAATAATTTCAATCACAGTATTTTAAAAAACAGAATTTTTATGATGGAAAAGGAAACATCAACCAGAAGGAGTCTGCTCAGAGCACTCTATCTTCTCCCCCTGATTTGCATCAGTCTGGCACTCAATGCCCAAACTAAAGTAAGCTACGTCTCTGACGACGCCCAGAGTGACCAAACTCCAAAAAGGATCGTAGGCAGAGTTACGTACAACAACGACACGTTGAAATATGAGAACCTGAATCCCGGAAAGGACATTACATGGAATGCGGAAGCCCAAAAAACACCGGAAGGAAAATCCGTAGATGAACTCATAAAATCATTACCCGGCGTAGGTTATGACGAGGATGGCAACGTAACCGTCAATGGCAAGGTCGTATCCAGGATACTTGTCAATGGAGAGGAAGTTCCAATGAATAAAACAGATTCGACATCCAGCACCGTTGCAAAATAAGCAATCTGAGGATAGTACAAAAAAGCAAAGGGGACGGTGTATCCCCTTTGCTTTTCAAATCTGTTTCTTCCGCTCCGCCCTGTATTCGCGTATAATTTGGTTTATGCTTTCAAGTGGCATATCTGATAGGCCGTTTTGTTCTGCGCAGAGCCTTATCTTCTCAATAGCTCGCCACCCTTTCTCTATGATCTGTCTCTTTTGTTCTGACATATATTCCATTGGTGGTTCGCAGACACTGGTTCCTTTACTTTCAGCCAGATGGATTATCTGAAGCATTTCGGCCGGTGTAACCACGTGACCGTTCTTGGGGAAGTGTTTTAAGTTTCCTGTGATGAGATAAGAGTCTTCAACACTCAATGACACCTCATAAAACACGATGTCATCGGGATCAGGAAAAGGTCCGATTGCTTCCTTGCGATCACAGAAGATACCTAGTTTTGTTATGGTTTCAATCAAGTCTGTTACATAAATATCGTCTATTTTAAGGTAATCCCTTTTCAAAACCTCTTTATACTCTTCTAATATCTCTGTATGGAGAAGAGGTACTATAGTTTCATTTTTCACCAGTTCAATAACCTTGACTACTGATGATTCCATGTTTTTAGTCAGCAAGAAAGAAACAAGGACATTTGTATCAATTACGGCGTAGTATTTCATATTATTGGACGTTGTTGTTCTTCTTTTGACGGCGCTCTTCTCTGTATTCCCTGATTATCTCATTGATTTCGTCCAAGGTCATTTCTGATGTTCCATTCTCAGCTGCTTGCTGTCGAATTTTTTCCGCAGCCTCCCAACCTCGACGAATTATCGCTTCGCGTTCAGACTCCACTTCAAACGGAATCCTTTGCTTCTTAATAACCGCTCTGGCAAAGACATTGAATGCCGTGTTTGAGCTCATGCCAAAATCTTTGCAGAGCTCATCGAACTGTTTCTTTACATCTGAGTCCATGCGGACTGTAAAAGCTGTCTGTCCCATATCTATAGAATTTGGTTACAAATATAACCATAATATCACCAAAATGCAACCATTACCACACTAATTTAAAAAATAATAGATGGCCCGCGTGTTCGGAGTAACCATCGAGACCCTTTTTGAACTTGAAGACACAGACTGAGGCTGAGAAACAGATAAAGGCTGAGCCGTTTCATAAAAAATGCCGTGCATGATGTGCACGGTATTTTTTTTATTCGTACCTTTGTGCCCGTAAGCCGCAATACGAGTCCGTTTGGGCATATTTCATTAGCGGCAATCAATCCGAATTTTCATTAAACATACCTTACGTAATATCAATGCGTGCATAGTGCGCCTTGGATATTGCTAAGGTCCGATAAAACAATGTTTGACATACTGCAATTAAAGAGCAAGACTCTGGATGAACTCCAGACCATTGCAAAAGAGATGGGCATTAAGATTAAGGATGACAAGAATCAGCTTGTATATGATATTCTTGACGAGCAGGCCATCTCCGCTTCAAAGAACAACTCCGATAAGGAGAAGAGACCCCGCAACAAGGTAGCTCTCAAGAACAACAACACCGAGAAGGTTTACACAGCCAACGGTGAGAAAGGCAAGGCCAAGAAGGGTGATCGTAAGGACAACAACGCCCCCAAGCAGGAGGCTAAGGAGGTTGCTGCCGATACCAAGCCCGCAAACGAGCAGCCTGCACAGCAGCAGGAGCCCAAAGCCGCCCAGGACAACCAGGGCCAGAAAAAACGCGACCGCGGAGCAAACCAGAACAAGCCTAAAGCCAAACAGGAGGCCCCCGCTCAGCAGCCCGCACAGGAGCCTGTTCAGGAGCCCGTTAAGGAGCAGCCTGCCGCCGAGCCCGCACAGAAAGAGGAGCTCCCCCAGCCCGCTCAGCAGTCCACCGCTTCCAAGCGTCGCGGACGCCCCCGCAAGCAGCAGGTTGAGGTTCCCCTGCCTGAGATAGATGATGAGAATGTAACCCAGGCCGTTGCTGACTCATATGAGCAGGAAGAGGAGCCTATGCATCAGGTAGCCGAGCCGGCCGTAAGCCTGCAGGAGCCCCAGCCAGCCCCGGTTCAGGAGCCGCAGGAGCAGCCCCGCCAGGAGCAGTTCCACGCTGATCAGCAGTTCCAGCAGAATCAGCAGCAACAGCGCCAGCAGCAGAACCAACAGCGCCAGCAGAACCAGAACGGACAGCAGTTTCAGCAGAACAATCAGCAGAACCGCCGTCAGCAGCAGGAGGAGCGCATGTATGACTTTGGCGATGTACTGCGCGGTGAGGGTGTTCTGGAGATTATGCCCGATAACTACGGATTCCTGCGTTCATCGGACTACAACTATCTGGCTTCACCCGATGACATATATGTATCACAGTCACAGATCAAACTCTTTGGCCTTAAGACAGGCGATGTAGTGGAGGGCGTTATCCGTCCGCCGCGTGAGGGTGAGAAATATTTCCCGTTGGTAAAGGTGTTCCGCATAAACGGTTTGGAGCCCTCCGTAGCACGTGACCGCGTACCGTTTGAGCATCTGACTCCGTTGTTCCCCGATGAGAAGTTCACCCTGTGCAACGGCAAGAATGACAACCTGTCAGCCCGCGTGGTTGACATGTTCGCTCCTATCGGTAAGGGACAGCGTGCCCTGATCGTGGCCCAGCCTAAGACAGGTAAGACTATTCTGCTCAAGGATATAGCAAACTCAATAGCTGCAAACCATCCTGAGGCATACATGATAATGCTGCTCATTGATGAGCGCCCTGAGGAGGTTACCGATATGGCCCGCAGCGTAAAGGCCGAGGTCATTGCATCTACATTCGATGAGCCCGCCGAGCATCACGTAAAGATTGCCAGCATCGTTATAGAGAAGGCCAAGCGTATGGTTGAGTGCGGACACGATGTTGTAATCTTCCTTGATTCAATCACCCGTCTGGCACGTGCCTACAATACCGTTGCACCTGCATCGGGCAAGGTTCTCTCCGGTGGTGTCGATGCCAACGCGCTGCACAAGCCCAAGCGTTTCTTTGGTGCCGCCCGTAACATTGAGAACGGCGGATCGCTCACAATCGTTGCTACCGCCCTTATAGATACCGGTTCCAAGATGGATGAGGTTATCTTTGAGGAGTTCAAGGGTACAGGCAACATGGAGCTCCAGCTGGACCGCAACCTGAGCAACAAGCGTATCTTCCCGGCCGTGAACATCGTGGCTTCAAGCACCCGTCGCGACGACCTGCTGCTTGACCAGACAACCCTTGACCGCATGTGGATTCTTCGCAAGTACCTTAGCGACATGAATCCTATTGAGGCTATGGAGTTTGTCAAGGACAGGCTTGAGAACACTCAGGATAACGCCGAATTCCTGGCTAGCATGAATTCATGATTAAAGCAAGCAAATTGCACTAAAATAAAAAATCAGCCGCAGAAATGTGGCTGATTTTTTATGCGACCGGAGGGAGCCTCGTTTACGGAGTAAACTAAAAAAAGGTCGTCTTACGACTTATCGGTCTGACGGAGTCAGAACGGTAAGTCATCCTTCTCGTTACTTGGTGCGAAGGGATCCGGGGCGGAAGCAGCGGCAGCGGCGGGAGCGAAGGGCTGCGGAGCTGCGGGGGCGGCGCCGTTTACGTCGTGGCTTACGCGCCATGCACGGATGTCGTTGTACCAGCGGCCGTTGAACTCACGGGCGTTGATGTCAAAACTTACTACTACCTCATCACCTATGTTGATGGCGGCCTGCTGTATCTTATCCTCACCAAAGATGCTGAACATCATCTTCTTGGGATACTGCTCACCGATAGTTTCCAATACGTACTCCTGTATTTTCCAAGGATTGCCTGATGCCTTGGCAACGCCTGAGCGTGCCTCAAGGACTGCGATAATTTTACCTGTAATATCCATTACTCTAATGTGTTTTAAATTGTTTTCGCGAATTTAAGACATTTCCCTTTTCAACCCCATATTTTTCCAAGCAATTTTTTCCACATTACCGTTACTTTTCCCTATCTTTGTGAGACACACCAAGTGACAAATAACAAAAAGGAATATATATGAATTTCACAGTATCAAGTTCGGCCCTTTCAAGCCGTCTGCAGGCTATCAGCCGCGTGATTAACCCTAAAGCCATCTACCCTATTCTTGAGGATTTCCTGTTTCGCATAGAGGGCGGCAAACTCACTGTTACCGCTGCCGACAATGACACGACACTTGAGACAAACCTTGAAGTCGTAGAGTCCGATAAGGACGGCCAGATTGCACTGCCCGCCAAGACTCTGCTGGACGCTCTCAAGGAGATCCCCGAGCAGCCGCTCAAGTTCATAGTGAATGACAGCAGCTATGAGATAACCGTAAAGTACCAGAACGGTGAGTACAAGATGGTTGGTCAGAACGCAGATGAATACCCCACCCCTGCAGTGCTTAAGGAGGATGCCGTATCAATAAGCATCCCCGCACAGATACTGTCCGACGGCCTGGCACGCACAATATTCGCCACCGCCGATGACGAGCTCCGTCCCGTCATGAACGGTATATTCTTTGACATCAATGAGGAGGGCGCCACATTCGTTGCTTCCGATGGTCACAAGCTGGTTTGCAACCGCAACAACACTGTTCATGCAGACGGCAAGTCATCATTCATACTGCCCAAGAAACCCGCATCCCTGTTCCGCTCACTCATAAGCAAGGAGGCAGAGAGCATAACAATAGAGTTTGACAGCCGCATAGCACGTTTCTCACTGCCCGAGTTCCGTATGGTATGCCGCCTCATTGACGGCCGTTATCCCAACTACGGATCCGTAATCCCGCAGAACAACCCGCACCGTCTCCTGATAGACCGTCAGTCACTGCTCACAGCTCTGCGCCGTGTATCAGTGTTCTCACCTGCCAGCAGCGGTCTGGTAAAGCTTCATATTGAGAAGGACAACGTTGACATATCGGCCCAGGACATTGATTTCTCAACATCAGCCAAGGAGTCAATGGCATGCCAGTATGAGGGCGTAGCCATGAGCATTGGTTTCAAGGCTGCTTTCCTGATTGATATCCTCAACAACATACCCAGCCAGGAGATCACAGTACAGCTGGCCGATCCCTCACGAGCAGGTGTGATTGTTCCCTCAGAGCAGGCAGAAGGCGAGAATCTGCTCATGCTTCTCATGCCAATGGTACTGAACGACTGATGAAACTGAATCTTGACAAACCGGTAGTGTTCTTTGACCTGGAAACCACAGGCACCAACACTGTACAGGACCGCATAGTGGAGATCTCTTATCTTAAGGTCTCTCCTAACGGTAATGAGGATATGCACACCCGTCGCATCAACCCCGAAATGCCCATCCCTGAGCAGGCATCGGCCGTACACGGAATCTACGATGATGACGTCAAGGACTGCCCCACTTTCAAGGAGGTGGCTAAGGAGATTGCCCGTGACTTTGAGGGCAGCGACATAGCAGGATTCAACTCCAACCGTTTTGACGTGCCCCTGCTGGCCGAGGAGTTCCTGCGTGCAGGCGTTGACATAGACCTGAGCCGTCACCGTTTCATTGACGTACAGGTTATTTTCCACAAGATGGAGCAGCGCACCCTCACGGCCGCCTACAAGTTCTACTGCGGCAAGGACCTGACCGATGCCCACAGCGCCGACGGTGACACCCGTGCCACATATGAGGTGCTCATGGCCCAGCTGGACCGCTATCCGGATGACCTTAAGAATGATATGGGATTCCTCTCAGAGTTCTCATCATTCACCCGCAACGTGGATTTTGCAGGACGCATCGTAATGAATGACAAAGGCCAGGAGGTATTCAACTTTGGCAAATACAAGGATGTACCTGTCGTTGAGGTATTCCGTCGTGACCCCGGTTACTATTCATGGATACTCCAGGGTGACTTTGCGCTCAACACAAAACAGGTACTGACAAGAATAAAACTACAGTCCAGATAATGGATATACTAAGCGGAAAACATATAGTACTGGGAGTAACCGGTAGCATAGCAGCCTATAAGGCAGCCTATCTGGTGCGTCTGCTCATCAAGAAAGGGGCAGAGGTCCAGGTTGTCATGACAGCGGCAGCCAAGGAGTTCATCACTCCGCTCACCCTATCCACCCTTACCCGCAAGCCTGTGGTAAGCGAGTTCTTTGACCGTCGTGACGGTTCATGGAACAGCCATGTGGATTTGGGCCAATGGGCCGATGCCATGCTCATTGCCCCCTGCACCGCATCCACGCTGGGCAAGATGGCCAGCGGCGTTGCAGACAACATGCTTGCCACCACCTACTTCTCAATGAAGGCTCCCGTATTCATAGCTCCCGCCATGGATCTGGATATGTACAGCCATCCCGTTACACAGCGCAACATTGAGACTCTGCGCTCCATTGGCAACATATTCATTGAGCCTGCCAGCGGTGAACTGGCCAGCCAACTCGTTGGCAAGGGCCGCATGCAGGAGCCGGAGGTAATAGTTGCCGCACTTGAGGAGTATTTCCGGACTCAGTCACAGCTTTCAAAAAAAAAAATCCTGATAACGGCGGGTCCAACCTTTGAGCAGATTGACCCTGTCCGTTTCATAGGCAACAACTCTACCGGCAAGATGGGATTCGCGCTGGCCGAGGAGTGTGCAGCCCGCGGTGCCGATGTCACTCTCATAGCCGGCCCCGTAAACCTCAAGACCGTACACAGCGGTATCAACCGCATAGACGTACGCTCCGCACAGCAGATGTATGAGGCCGCCATGGAGCATTTCCCCGGTTCCGATGCCGCCATACTCTGCGCCGCAGTAGCTGACTATACGCCGGCAGTCGTAGCCGACAACAAGATAAAGCGCAAGGGTGAGATGACACTCACGCTCAAGCCCACCCAGGATATAGCCGCCGCACTGGGAGCAATCAAACGTCCTGATCAGCGTATGGTGGGTTTTGCACTTGAGACCAATAATGAGTTCAGCAACGCACAGGACAAACTGGAGCGCAAGAACCTGGATTTCATAGTTCTCAACTCTCTGCGTGACGAGGGCGCCGGATTCGGCTATGACACCAACAAGGTAACGCTCATAGACCGCAAGGAGAGCCAGCCGCTGCCTCTGCAATCCAAGAAAGATGTAGCAAAGGCTATAATCAACAAGCTCGCAGGCCTGCTATTCTGCCTTTTGTTCCTGTTTATGCCGGTTAAGGCATCCGCACAGGAGCTGAGTCCCACCCTTACCATAAACACATCCAAGATCCAGGGTACTGACAAGGATGTGTTCAAGTCACTTGAGGGTGCGCTCAAGCAGTTTCTCTCCAATCAGGTATGGACAGACTATCATTTTGCCGAGAACGAGCGAATACAGTGCAATTTCAATCTCACGGTAAACAAATATGAATCACAGAGCGGAAAGATGAGTTGTGAACTCACCGTACAGAGCAGCCGCCCTGTGTTCGGTTCAACCTACAACACAACGGTTTTCAATTTCCGCGACACGGAAGTTGAGTTCACGTACACTGAACAGGACCGCATAGAATACTCACCCGGCATAACCCCTGACAACAATCTCACGGCCATCATGGCATACTACTGCATGCTCATCATAGGTCTGGATTTTGACACCATGTCACTGAACGGAGGCACCGACATACTGCGCCAGGTTGAGAATATTGCAGCCAGTTCACAGTCACTTGGAGGCGGATGGCGCTCTTTTGACACCAACGCCAACCGATACTCAATCATCAATGACTACATGAACGGTAATCTGTCCATGTTCCGCAAGCTGCAGTATAACTACCACCGCCTTGGACTGGATGACATGACCGCCAATGCAGACCGTGGCCGCGCCACAATCACAGAGAGTCTCAACCTGCTCATGCAGGCCAAGCAGGCCAGATCCACATCGGCCCTGCCCACCCTCTTTACCGAGATCAAGAAAAACGAGCTTATCAGTATATACAGTGCAGGAATAGACAAGGAGAAACAGCAGGTCAAGGAACTGCTCAATCTGGTCAATCCCTCACTCTCCAATGACTGGAACTCCATTAAGACTGACTGATGCTAAGAGAGGTTCACATACGCAATTATGTTCTCATAGACCGTCTGGATATTGATTTCACTGACGGTTTCTCAGTCATGACCGGTGAGACAGGTGCCGGTAAGTCAATCATTCTGGGTGCCCTGAACCTGCTGTTGGGCGGACGTGCCGATTCCAAGACACTGAGCCAGGGAGCTGATAAATGCACCATAGAGGGCTGTTTCAGCGTAGGCGGTTACGGTCTGGAGCAGTTCTTCCAGGATAATGACCTGGATTTTGATGCCGATAACACCATAATGCGCCGCGAGCTGCTGGCATCGGGCAAGAGCCGTGCGTTCATTAATGACACGCCCGTCACCTTGAACCAGCTGCGTGACCTGGGATGCCGTCTCATCGACATCCACTCCCAGCATCAGAATCTGGCACTGGGAACACAGTCATTCCAGCTGGATGTAATTGACACAATAGCCGCCAACAGCCAGTGCAAGGATGATTATGTAAACAGCTTTGAAGAGTGGCATAACCTCAAGGAGGAGCTGGTCCGGCTCAAGGCGGAGTTTGAGTCCGACAACACGGACCGTGAGTATCTGGAGTTCCAGCTTGAGGGCCTTGACAGCGCACGCCTGCAGGACGGTGAGCTGGAGGAGTTGGAGCAGGAGTCCGATATCCTGAACCACGCCGAGGAGATAAAGCAGGACCTGTTCAGCGCATCACAGATTCTTGAGTCCGATGAGGAAGGCTGCGTACAGAAACTGCGCAGCGCACTGCAGTCCCTGCGCGCCGCACAGAAGAACTACCCGCAGGCTCAGGATCTGGCCGAGCGTCTGGACAGCTGCCTGATTGAGATTAAGGATATTGCAGCCACCGTCGATGACGCCCAGGAGAGCGTGAACTTTGATCCCGCACGTCTGGAGCAGGTAAACGAGCGTCTGGACCTTATCTACTCACTGCTTAAAAAGCACAAGAAAGAGAATATAGCACAGCTTCTGGAACTGGCCGACAGCATACGCACCCGTCTGGACCGTACCGGTTCATACGAGTTTGACATAGAGCAGCTCACCAAAAAGACCGAGAGCGCCCGCAAGAGCATGGAACAGAAAGCTGCAGAGCTTACCAAAACACGCAAGAAGGCAGCAGAGACAATCATCCGCGACATCAAGGAGCTGCTGGTTCCGCTGGGCATACCCAATGTTCAGTTCAGCGTTGAGATGCAGCCTGCCGCCGCTTATGACCGCACCGGACATGATGACCTCAGGTTCATGTTCTCGGCCAACAAATCAGTTCCCATGCAGGAGCTGCAGGCTGTGGCATCGGGCGGTGAGATTGCCCGTGTAATGCTCTCCATCAAATCCCTCATGGCGGGAGTCCGTGCACTGCCCACCGTGATATTTGACGAGATTGACACCGGTGTATCGGGCGCCGTGGCCGAGAAGATGGCCCTGCTCATGAAACAGATGGCACGCGGAGGCCGTCAGGTTCTTGCCATAACGCACCTGCCGCAGATTGCCGCATTGGGACAGACCCACTACAAAGTATTCAAGACCGATGAAGGTGACTCAACCCACACACGCATTTCCGTGCTTGAGGGTAACGACCGTATACAGGAGATTGCCGGAATGATGAGCGGTTCAACCCTCACCCAGCAGGCTCTGGATAATGCCAAAGCACTATTAGACAACAATGGAAGATGAAATGATATTCGGCATACGTGCCGTCATAGAGGCCGTACAGGCCGGAAAGGAGATTGACAGACTGCTCGTTAAGAAGGATATGCAAAGCGAGCTGTCGCGCGAGCTATTCGCAGCAATCAAAGGGCTGGACATACCGGTTCAGCGTGTTCCCGTAGAGAAGCTTAACCGCATAACCCGCAAGAACCATCAGGGAGTGATCGCATTCACCACCCAGATCACATACCAGCATGTTGAGGACCTGGTTCCCATGCTCTTTGAGGAGGGCAAGGACCCCTTCTTTATATTGCTGGACGGTGTGACCGATGTCCGCAACTTCGGTGCCATTGCACGTACCGCAGAGTGCGCAGGCGTAGATGCCATCATAATCCCGTCACGTAACAGCGTAAGCGTGAATGCCGATGCCATCAAGACATCGGCCGGAGCACTCCATACCCTGCCCGTCTGCCGTGAGAACCAGATATCACAGACCATAAGGTTCCTCAAGAACAGCGGAATCCGCATTGTAGGCGCAACTGAGAAAGGTGACAAGGACTACACCAAAGGTGACTACACCGGTCCCGTATGCCTCATCATGGGAGCCGAGGACAAGGGTATTCCCCAGGAGCATCTGGCACTGTGTGACGAATGGGCACGCATCCCCATCCTGGGCAAGATAGAGTCCCTGAACGTCTCTGTTGCAGCCGGAGTCCTTATGTATGAGATAGTTAAGCAGAGACAGGCTTAATCATCACCCCTATTTCGTCTAAAGCGCTGATTGTCAATCTGTCAGCAGAACATTTGAAATCTACGACATTTTGTCGCAGAACGGCCTGTGGCTTGCTTGTTGCGTGTCATTCCATAGAAATCAAAATTATAAAACTATGGAATACAACCAGAACAATCAGAACAAACCCCAGAACCTGGAGCAGTTCGCCATTAACCTTAATGAGCGTGCGCGTAAGGGTAAGCTCGACCCGGTCATAGGCCGTGACGAGGAGATAAGGCGTGTTCTCCAGATTCTGAGCCGCCGAACCAAGAACAATCCTATTCTTATAGGTGAGCCTGGTACCGGTAAGACCGCCATCATTGAGGGTCTTGCCCAGCGTATCGTACGCGGTGATGTGCCTGAGAACCTTAAATCCAAGACCGTATATTCACTTGATATGGGTGCGCTGGTAGCCGGTGCCAAGTATAAAGGTGAGTTTGAGGAGCGTCTTAAGGGCGTGATTAATGAGGTCATACAGTCAGACGGAAATTTCATACTGTTCATAGATGAGATCCACACCCTGGTGGGTGCCGGAGCCGGTGAGGGCGCCATGGATGCCGCCAACATCCTCAAGCCTGCCCTGGCCCGTGGTGATTTGCGAGCCATAGGTGCCACCACCCTGAACGAGTATCAGAAATACTTTGAGAAAGATAAGGCTCTGGAGCGCCGATTCCAGACCGTAATGGTCGATGAACCCGACGTACAGAGTTCAATATCCATACTGCGTGGACTTAAGGAGCGCTATGAGAACCACCACAAGGTGCGTATCATGGATGAGGCCGTGATTGCCGCCGTGGAGCTCTCCAACCGTTACATCACCGAGCGTTTCCTGCCCGATAAGGCCATCGACCTTATGGATGAGGCGGCCGCAAAACTGCGTATGGAGCGTAACTCCGTACCGGAGGAACTGGATGAGATTACCCGTAGGCTCAAGCAGCTGGAGATAGAGCGTGCCGCCATCAAGCGTGAGAACGACACCGTAAAGCTCAAGCAGCTCAACACAGAGATTGATGAGCTGCAGGCCCAGGAGAAGCAGATACGCAGTAAATGGGAGTCTGAGAAGGCCCTTGTATCCAAGATCCAGCAGGACAAGCAGAGCATAGAGCAGCTCAAGATAGAGGCCGACAACGCCGAGCGTGACGGCAACTACGGCCGTGTAGCCGAGATCCGTTACGGCAAGCTCAAGGAACTTGAGGCCGATATAGCCCGCATTCAGGAGGAGCTCCACACCAAGCAGGGTGACAGCGCCCTTGTAAAGGAGGAGGTTACCGCCGATGATATAGCCGAGGTTGTATCGCGATGGACCGGCATACCCGTAAACCGTATGCTGGAGAGCGAGCGCGAGAAGCTTCTGCACCTGGAAGAGGAGCTGCACAAGCGTGTGGTCGGCCAGGAGGAGGCCATAAGCGCCGTAGCCAACGCAGTACGCCGCAGCCGTGCCGGCTTGCAGGACCCCAAACGTCCTATAGGCAGTTTCATATTCCTGGGTACCACAGGCGTGGGTAAGACAGAACTTGCCAAGGCCCTGGCCGAGTATCTGTTCAATGATGAGAAACTCATGACCCGTATCGATATGAGTGAGTATCAGGAGAAATTCTCAGTGACCCGTCTTATAGGAGCGCCTCCCGGATACGTAGGTTACGATGAGGGCGGCCAGCTGACCGAGGCCGTGCGCCGTAAGCCCTACTCCGTCGTGCTCTTTGATGAGATTGAGAAGGCTCACCCCGATGTGTTCAACATACTGCTGCAGGTACTTGATGACGGCCGTCTGACCGATAACAAGGGCCGTACGGTAAACTTCAAGAACACCATAATCATAATGACCAGCAACCTGGGCAGTGATTATATACGTGAGCGCTCGGCTCAGATAGGCACTTCCGATGCCAGCCGTCAGGAGTGGCTTGACGAGACCCGCAAGCACCTGCTTGACATGCTTAAGCAGACCATACGTCCGGAGTTCCTGAACCGTATTGATGAGACAGTGGTATTCATGCCTCTGCGTGAAAGTGAGATACGTCAGATAGTAAAACTCCAGGCACAGGGTGTATGCCGTATGCTTGCCGAGAGCGGAATCAGCCTCACTATCGATGACAAGGCGATTGACCTGATATCTGGCGCGGGCTTTGATCCGGAATTCGGTGCACGTCCCGTAAAACGTGCCCTGCAGACTCTGCTGCTCAACAAACTCTCTACAATGATACTGTCGGGCCAGATTGACCGTGGCAAACCGGTCAACGCCACAGCCGTAGACGGAGAACTCATATTCAGCTGATACCGCTGCAAATAACTAATAATCCCCTTATGAATCGCGAGATCATAAGGGGATTATTTGTTTCAATTATCGGAAAAGTATCAGGTTAATAATTAGGTTTAAGTCTGAGGCAAAAGTAACCATTGATATATTCAACACATCATAAAAATCTTTCAAAATCATTAGCACATGTTCCATACCTATCGCTGAAACATCAAAAAGAACAAAATCAAACAAAATAAATGGAAACCAACGCGGACCCGGAGGGCCGCCAAGCGAAACGTAGTGAAGCGCGTTTACGAAGTAAACTAAAAAGAGGTCCAACGCGGACCCGGAGGGCCGCCAAGCGAAATGAAATGTAGCGCGTTTACGAAGTAAACTAAAAAGAGCCTCAAAAGGTACCTCTTGAGGTACCTCAAGAGGTACCTCTAAAGAAAAATCCGGCCCAAAGGGTCGGATTTTACCTTAGAGGTACCTGGCGGACTCGAACCGCCGTACTCGGTTTTGCAGACCGATACCTAGCCGCTCGGTCAAGGTACCAACTGCAACATTTCTGATTGCGGGTGCAAAGATAACCAAAATTTCGACACTCCACATCCTCAGAACATAAAAAATACAATCTAAAAAACGCTTTTATCATTTCAACACCCCTCATGCGGAATGAACACATATGCTAACTTAATGTGAGCCTACCAGTTAGAATGACATTAATCCGCAACAAGGAAATTAAGAAACATTCGCAGCAAACATGGAAAAGGAGGCTGGTATTTGAATTAACTTTGCATACCGAATCCAAAACATATCAATTCATATGACAGCAAAAGCGGTGATACGCTCCATGAGACTAAGGACCCTGCCACTATCCACAGCAGGTATTGCGCTGGGTATCATGCTGGCGTGTTCCGGTCACGACGTACCCTGGTATGTCATACTTCTTACCATAATGACCACCATATCACTTCAGATACTCTCCAATATGTCAAACGAGTTGGGTGACTGGCTCAGCGGAGTGGACGGTACCGGACGTGAAGGCCCCAAGTACGGCATTGAGGGCGGCGGTCTTACTGAAGATGAGATGCGCTCATGCATCAGGATAACGGTCCTGATA
This sequence comes from Bacteroidaceae bacterium, assembly GCA_045113495.1. Lineage (GTDB taxonomy): Bacteria > Bacteroidota > Bacteroidia > Bacteroidales > Bacteroidaceae > Colenecus. The sequence goes on along the minus strand of JBGUIZ010000006.1, from coordinate 48,768 downwards.
TGCTGCATCCTTGGGTTGGGTATGATACGCTCATCATTCGGAACCATACTCTGCATCCAGTCAGAATGTCTGGTCGTTCTGGGCGCAGCTGCCATCTGGGCCGCCATTCACTACACCCTGGGAAAGCATCCCTACGGATATATGGGACTTGGAGATCTGTTCGTATTCATATTCTTTGGTCTTGTACCGGTTGCAGGAGGTTATTTTGTCTGCACACACCACATAGACTTCCAGACACTGCTTCCCGGCACCGCCATTGGTCTTTTCAGCGTGGGAGTTCTCAACGTGAACAACATACGTGACATGAAATCCGATGCCGCAAACCGCACAACCGTTCCCCTCATGCTGGGAGAGAAACGGGCCAGGATATACCACACCGCACTTATATGCGGAGGATGGTCTGTGATGGTGGTATATTCAGTTTTATTCACACAAGGATGGCTTCCCTATCTTTACTTTTTGACTTTACCCATATACATTATACATATCAAGGGGATATGGAAACGGTCCGGTCGTGACCTGGACCCGATGCTACCCATGCTCGTCATGTCCACCCTGGCCTTTTCACTGCTTGCAGGAACAGGATACATACTTCAATAACATGCCCAAGAAAGAAGGAATACGCGATCTGTTTGATGATATTGCGGTCAAGTATGACCGTTTCAATCACATCTCCTCATTCGGAGCCGACCGTTCATGGCGCCGCAAGGCCGTACGTGAGATTGTGGATACCCGCAAGCCCATCAAAGTACTTGATGTAGCTACCGGAACTGCCGATTTTGCCATTGCCGTGAACCGCAAGGCCGCCCCCGGATCCCACATAACCGGAATAGACCTCTCCCAGGGCATGCTTGAGGTTGGAAAGAACAAGTGTAAGGGTATGCCAATAGACCTGGAAGTGGGTGACGCTGAGAACCTGCGTTTTGAGGACGGTGAATTTGACCGTGTGTGCGTGGCTTTCGGAGTACGCAACTTTGAGAACCTCATGAAAGGTCTGCAGGAGATGTGCCGCGTTATAAAACCCGGAGGAAAGCTCATAATACTGGAACTCTCCTATCCCAGGAACAGGTTCATTTTCAGCCTGTACAAGTTCTATTCACTCAGGATCCTGCCCAAGATAGGAGCCGGAATGACCGGAAACACAGGCGCTTTCACCTATCTGCCGGACTCCATACTCAAGTTTCCCCTACCCGACAAATTCGTCCCCATGCTCCATGAGGCCGGATTCGGTACTGTCAGGGCCAGACAGTTCATGTTCGGAGTATGCCGTCTTTACATTGCTCAGAAAACAACAGAATGACATCATATTACAATCTTTTTAGCTACATTAGCATCCTAAATTACAACCTATGAACAGATTTTTAAAACTTACAATCCTTTCCATTGCCGCACTTCCAGTCATCACATCATGTGAGAAAGAGGATCCGTATGAGATATCAATGAGTGTCCTGTCAAACGGAGTAGACACCATACAGGGTATTGACGGCCGCAAATATGAGGTCGTAGACCTTGGATTAGGCACGCTCTGGGCCAAATGCAACCTTGGAGCCGACAGCCCCGAGCAGCCCGGTTTCTATCTTTCATGGGGAGAGACTGCAACAAAAGAAACTTATACAGAAAAGAACTATGCCTGGTATAACGCCAGAGGCAACAAAATAACCAAATACTGTAACATAAAGGATCAGGGTGAAGACAAATACGTGGATTCCCTCTACACCCTTCAGCCTCAGGACGATGCCGTCAAGGTATTGATAGGAAACGGTTTCCATATTCCTACCGAGGCTGAGTATTCCATGCTCAGGACCTGGTGTTCAATAAGATGGTGCAAGCTTAACGGCAAGGGCGGATTCCTGCTCACAAGCACCAAGAAAGGCTATGAGAATAACAGCATCTTTATCCCCATGGCAGGTCGCATGGACTATGATGAAATCAACCATAACGGTAGTTACGGTTTCTATTGGACCAATGCACTGGACCTCTCCAACCCGATGAATGCCCATGTAATGATATTCAAGCATCTGGAAAATGCAACCGACATGGACAAGAACGTCACCCATGACCGTTACCTCGGAATGAACATCCGTCCGGTTTTCCGCAAGCAGTAGCTTGAAAAATAATACTCAAAATATACATATTGTCATCCTATTGGATTATCTTTGCAGTCGGTTTTAAACAATACGGCAATGGCAATAAGTATAAAAGAGATCGCTGGAGCGTTCATGGTCCTGTTCGCTATTCTGGACATAACCGGCTCCATACCCATCATAATTGACCTTAAGCATAAGACCGGCAAGGTTCCGGCGCTTAAGGTTACACTTATTTCGTGGATTATGCTTGCCATAATATACTATATTGGTGACGGAATCCTGTCCCTGTTCGGAGTGAGCATAGAATCATTTGCCGTAGCAGGTTCCATAGTCATCCTGGCCATCGGATTCGAGATGATATTTGATGTAACCATTTTCAAATATGACAGCAGTCCAAGTGACCTGACATCATTCGTACCGCTTGTGTTCCCGCTTATAGTAGGCGCCGGCTCATTTACCACCATGCTGTCTCTCAAGGCTGAGTATCAGGCCATTAACATAATGATAGCCCTTGGGCTCAACATGCTGTTCATCTTTGTGGTACTCAAATACATAGACAGGATTGAAAAGATTCTGGGACCGGGTCTCATTTACATATGCCGTAAGTTTTTCGGCATCATCCTGCTTGCCATCGCAGTAAAGCTGTTTACCAGCAACCTGGGTCATCTTATAGGTTAATCCGCCCAAACGGAAACAATATCATACCTTGTTAATAAATAATAAGCTAAGCCGATAATCCTATACGCAATAATTGGGTAACTTTGCGCTACGAAACGGATTCATCGATGATAGAAAAGCACCTTGTCCTCACCGAAGCTGACCCCGCAGTGTTCTACGGAGTCAACAACACCAACATGCAGTTGATCAAAGCCCTGTTTCCCAAGCTGCGCATAGTGGCCAGGGGCAACGTGATACGCATTATGGGTGACGATGATGAGACATCACGTCTGGAACAGGCCGTTCTCAAGCTTGAAAAATACTGTTCCAAGTACAACTCCCTCAAGGAGGAGGTCATCGTGGACATTGTGAACGGTGAGGAACCGGGTGGAGAGAAAAGCTCGGACGTAATTCTCTTTGGAGTAACCGGTCGCCCTATCATGCCCCGCAGCGTCAATCAGAAGAAACTGGTTACTGATTATGCTGACCACGACATGCTCTTTGCCATCGGCCCTGCCGGATCCGGTAAGACCTACACAGCCATCGCACTGGCGGTTCGTGCCCTCAAGAACAAGGAGGTAAAGCGCATAGTATTGTGCCGCCCTGCCGTTGAGGCCGGTGAGAAGCTGGGATTCCTGCCCGGCGATATGCGTGAAAAGATCGATCCGTTCCTGCAGCCCCTCTATGACGCCCTGCAGGATATGATTCCCACAGCCAAGCTTAAGGAGTACATGGACCTTAACATCATACAGATTGCACCACTGGCATTCATGCGCGGCCGCACCCTGAATGATGCCGTTGTCATACTGGATGAAGCCCAGAACACCACCCCGCAGCAGATCAAGATGTTCCTTACACGTATGGGCTGGAACACCAAGATGATAGTTACGGGTGACCTCACTCAGATAGACCTGCCACCTACTCAGATATCGGGTCTGGTACAGGCTCTGGACATTCTGGACGGTGTGGAGGGTCTGAGCATCATCCGCATGACCAAGAAGGATATTGTCCGCCACAAGCTGGTTACCCGCATCGTGGATGCATATGACCGCTACGAGCAGACACACAAGGAAGAAAAAAGAATTTCTAAAAAAAATAACAATGAGCAAAGCTTTGACAAGAACTGATTTCCAGTTCAAAGGACAGAAGAGTGTATATCACGGCAAGGTTCGTGACGTGTATAACATTGATGACGACCTGATGGTAATGGTTGCCACAGACCGTATATCGGCCTTTGACGTTATCCTGCCCAAGGGTATTCCTTTCAAGGGCCAGGTTCTGAACCAGATTGCAGCCAAGTTCCTGGATGCAACTGCCGATATCTGCCCCAACTGGAAGCTGGCCACCCCCGATCCTATGGTTACCGTAGGTCTCAAGTGTGAGGGTTTCCGCGTTGAGATGATCATCCGCGGTTACCTGACCGGTTCCGCATGGCGTGACTACAAGAACGGCTGCCGTAACCTGTGTGGTAACATCCTGCCCGAGGGCATGAAGGAGAACCAGAAGTTCGCCGAGCCCCTTATCACCCCCACCACCAAGGCTGAGGAGGGTCATGATGAGAACATCTCCAAGGAGGAGATCATCAAGCAGGGTCTGGTAAGCAAGGAGGATTATGAGGTTATGGAGCAGTACACACGCGCCCTCTTTAAGCGCGGAACTGAGATCGCTGCCCAGAAGGGCCTCATCCTGGTTGACACCAAGTATGAGTTCGGAAAGCGTGACGGTAAGGTTTACCTGATCGATGAGATCCACACCCCTGACAGTTCACGTTACTTCTACGCTGACGGCTATCAGGAGAAGTTTGAGAAAGGTGAGCCCCAGAAGCAACTCTCAAAGGAGTTCGTACGCCAGTGGCTCATTGAGCACAACTTCATGAACCAGCCCGGTCAGGTTATGCCTGAGATTACCGATGCTTACGCCGACAGCGTATCAGAGCGCTACATTGAACTCTACGAGCACATAGTTGGTGAGAAGTTCGTAAAGGAGAGCGGCACAGACCTTGCTGCCCGCATTGAGAAGAACGTAACCGAGTGGTTGGCTAAAAGATAAGTACCTATGTTCAGTACTCTTATAATACTCGGATGTGTACTTCTGATCATGATCAAGAAGGTCAATCAGAAGTTGGATTCTCCCGATGAGTCCCTGCCGGAGCCTGATTATGACTCATTCGCTCAGGACGACAGCGAGGATTCTGAGGAGCCTGTAATCATGCCTGAGCAGGAATCTGAGCAGGATCCGTTCGTACAGACTGAGCAGTCTGAGCAGGCAGAGACAGAGAGTACTGAAACCAAGACTGCTGAGCCCCAGCCTGAGACCGCTTCACGTTCATATGCATCGTATGGTCATCTGTTCGGTCTGATTGGCAAGCCTCTGGCCCACTCCACATCAAAGGTCCGTTTCAACAAGATGTTCCGTGAGCAGCATATCAACTCCTATTATGAGAACTTTGAGCTGGACAGCATCGAGCAGGTAAAGGATATGGTGGACCGCAATCCCAATCTCTGCGGATTCAACGTTACCATACCGTACAAGGAGGATATCATCCCCTACCTGACCCGTCTGGACGAGACAGCGCAGGCTATTGGAGCCGTAAACACCGTCAAGGTCATCCATAAGGAGTCCGGAACAGAGCTTATCGGCTATAACACTGACTGGATTGGGTTTACTGAATCATTCAAGGAACTCATAGAAGGTCATAGCAAGGCTCTCATTCTTGGAACCGGCGGCGTATCAAAGGCTGTCAAGTATGCTCTTGACAGGATGGGAATTGAGAACAAGTTCGTGTCACGCAACTCCACTTTTGACATCATGGGCTATTATGAGCTCTCTCCGTCAATTATGGACGAGTATGACATCATTGTAAACTGCACTCCTCTTGGCATGTGGCCCAACACAGACCAGTGTCCGGATATACCCTACACTTTCCTTTCCGATAAGCACGTGCTGCTTGACGTAATAGCCAATCCTGATGAGACCATGTTCATGAAGAAAGGACGCGATCACGGAGCTCAGGCCAAGGGAGGTAAGGATATGCTTGAACAGCAGGCCGTTGCCGCTTGGAATATCTGGAACAGCATAGAGATATAAAAACAAAGAACAATTCTGATGGAATCAAACGAACGTTATATGCTGCGTGGCGTATCCGCATCCAAGGAGGATGTGCACAACGCCATCAAGAACATTGACAAAGGTCTCTATCCCAAGGCCTTCTGTAAGATCATCCCCGATATCCTGGGCGGAGATCCCGAGTACTGCAACATAATGCACGCCGACGGCGCAGGCACCAAGTCCTCACTGGCATACGCCTATTGGAAAGAGACCGGTGACCTGTCTGTATGGAAAGGTATCGCTCAGGATGCCCTCATCATGAACATTGATGACCTGCTCTGCGTAGGTGCAGTAGACAACATCCTGGTTAGCTCAACCATCGGCCGTAACAAGAACCTGGTTCCCGGCAGCGTTATCAGCGCCATAATAAACGGTACCGATGAACTCCTGGCCGAACTCCGCGAGATGGGTGTAGGCGCATACGCCACAGGCGGTGAGACTGCTGATGTAGGCGATCTGGTACGCACCATCATCGTAGACAGCACCGTTACCTGCCGCATGAAGCGCAGCGACGTAATCAACAACGCCAACATCCGTCCGGGTGATGTCATTGTAGGTCTCTCATCATCAGGCCAGGCCACATATGAGAAGGAGTACAACGGCGGTATGGGCAGCAACGGTCTTACCAGCGCCCGTCATGATGTATTCGGCAAGAGTATAGCTCAGAAATATCCCGAGACCTATGACCATGCAGTACCTGAGGACCTTGTTTACTCAGGCGGTCTGAACCTGACAGACAAGGTTGCAGGCTCACCTCTGGATGCAGGTAAGCTGGTACTCTCACCCACCCGCACATATGCTCCGGTGGTAAAGAAACTGCTCGATGCATTGCGCCCGCAGATTCACGGCATGATCCACTGCTCAGGCGGTGCCCAGACCAAGATCCTGCACTTTGTTGACGGCGTTCACGTAGTCAAGGACAACATGTTCCCCATCCCGCCCCTGTTCCGCACCATCCAGGAGCAGAGCAAGACCGACTGGAAGGAGATGTACAAGGTTTTCAACTGCGGTCACCGCTTCGAGGTCTACCTGCCCAAGGAATACGCACAGCAGGTTATAGACATCAGCAAGTCATTCGGAATAGATGCGCAGATCATAGGACGCATCGAACCCTCCGACCACACTCACCTTACCATCCACAGCGAGTACGGTGTGTTTGAGTACTGATCCCAAAGACTTAAATAGACGGCTGTAGCATTTGCTTCAGCCGTTTTTTTTATACATTTGCCACATAACACCATTAACCTTATTATGAAAATCAACAGATTTATTCCTTCATTGTTGGTGTTGTTTGCAATCTCTCCATCAACCAGTGCCCGAGATTCTATTCATTCTGAAGATGACAATCTACCGAGTCCATCGAGTAAGTATGGGATATCTATCGGTACCGGAATGAAAATGAATAATTATTATTTCTCTCTTCCGGCAGAAAGATTCGGAGTATCCGGCGCCAAACAAATGTATTACGAGGATTCCCGTGAAGAGAAGTTTGCGAACATAATTCTTGGTTTTACATATGATCTCAAGAATAAATGGACATTATGCTTTGACGCCGATTGTATCTATATTAACTATAAATACCACGATCCATTCTCACTGGATGTGATTGAATCCGGCAAGTCTTATGGTATCGGACTATATTTCGGTGTCCGATACAATTGGGTGAATAAGACTAAATGGAGACTATACTCCCAATTATCTGGCGGAATACTGATACATGACAGGTCCACCTTATGGGAAAGAGAAATAGGACGAATAATAGATGACACCAATTCGGCTTGCAACTGGGTATATCAGCCCACAATGCTAGGTCTCTCTTATGGTAAACACATTAACATCAGTTATAATGTGAGTTTGATAGGACATATGAATATAGGTAGTATTGCTTTGGGATATAAATTTTGAAGGTTATGAAAACAGCAGCAAAAATAATATTGGTATTAGCCATCATTCTCTGTTCATGTCAAAGACATAACAATACTGATATCGGCCGCGAATACGCCTGGGACCATTTATTCACAATAGAAGGTTATGCTTTCTACTTTATGGATGTGTATAACGATGGCCTGGATCTGACAGAATACTATTCCCAGATAGATGATACGACCTGGAGAAAAAATATTGAACCTACTGATAACATTGATAAAACTACCGGTTTTATCATATTTAAAAGGTGTCCCTACAATAACACGCTTGTGGTCACCGCCGATATTCAGGAACCCGATGATGAATTCATGACATACATCAAGACTACGGAACCTCTGGTTTGTGATTTTGTTACAGACCAGGACAAACGCCCATATTACGAGCTCTTCTATGCCGGTGTATTGTCTGTCTGTGTTAAGGCCGATGGCATTCCGGACGGAAAGATTGATTTGAACTTGTCCAAGTAAGCCCTTCCATAGGGATAAAAAGGAAGATACTCTGGAAGGTAGAGTTTACTCATGCCTTCCAGAGCGTCTTATTGGGGATGGGAGGGATAGGCCCGTAGGGCCGTAGTTTTGACGTCAACAATCCCAAATATCCCTTTATTTTTTGACAGGGATTGCTGCAAGGACAGCTTTCAGGAAATCCCAGACCTTTTGAACTGATGGAATGTAACAGCGTTCATCGGGTGAATGCGGACTCATGAGCGTAGGTCCGAATGATACCATATCCCAGTACGGATAGGCGGCACTCAGTATTCCACATTCAAGTCCGGCATGAATAGCCATGGATTTGGCCTCTGTTCCGAACATCTTTCTATACTCAGTCTTCATCACATTAAGTATAGGTGATGCCGCATTCGGAGCCCACCCAGAGTAAGAACCCGTCAGTTCAAGCTCACAGCCAGCCATCTCAGCAACGCTGCGAACACGTAATGCCAGCATATCCTTGGCGCTGTCAACAGAGCTACGAAGCAGGTTCCCGATAAAGAATTCGCCCCTGTAAATCTTTACCATAGCCATGTTGTTCGATGTCTCAACCAGGCCCGGTATCTGGTCACTCATACGCTCCACTCCATCGGGGCAAGCCAGAACAGCCTCAACGTAACGCAATGCCGTCTTCTCCTCCACATAGAGGCACTCATCGGGATCACAACTCTCGCCCGGAGCGCACTTGTAGGGCTCAAACAAATAGTTGCAGTCTGGATCAGTCACTGCATATTCTGCCTTGACCTGAGCAAACACATCGGCCACGACCTTCTTGGCAAGCGTCTCCTTATCGGGAGCGATATAGACGGTTGCAAAACACTCACGCGGTATTGCATTGCGCAGGGTGCCGCCCTCCATGTCAATCAGTTTGGCATCGGCCTTGGTAAGCAGGGCATACATTACGCGTGCGCCTACCCTGTTGGCGTTGGCACGGCACAGGATGATGTCCATACCGGAGTGTCCGCCCTGGAATCCTTTGACTGCCAGACTGTAACAGAGCCAGCCCTTAGGCTCCGGCTTACGCTCATACGTGCCTCTTATTGTAGCATCCAGACCGCCGGCGCAACCTATGTAGATCTCACCCTCGGTCTCAGAGTCCAGATTGAGCAGTATCTCGCCCTTAAGCACGCCCGGCTTAAGAGCCTGCGCACCGGTCATGCCGGTCTCCTCATCATATGTAACCAGCAGCTCCAGCGGACCATGCTTGATATCATCAGACTCCAGCACAGACAATGCCAGAGCCACACCCAGTCCGTTATCGGCACCAAGAGTGGTGCCCTTAGCCTTGAGCCAGTCACCATCAACCCAGGTCTCAATGGGGTCATTCTCAAAGTCATGCTTTACATCGGCATTCTTCTGAGGAACCATATCCATGTGTCCCTGCATGATGACGCCCTTAAGGTTCTCCATGCCCGGAGTGGCGGGCTTGCGCATGATCACGTTTCCGGTCTCATCGGCAAAAGCCTCTATATTTCGCTGCCTAGCCCACTCCAACAACCAAGCACGGATCTTCTCCTCATGCTTTGAAGGACGCGGCTGCCGTGTTATCCCATAAAAGTTCTCCCAAACAATCTTGGGCTCCAAATCCTTCATAGTCATATTCTCAATTTTTTAATTGGTTATACATAAAAAAGCATATCAGCCACTTCTGCGCGACTGATATGCCAAAGTTAATATTAACTGGAATATTATCCAAAAAATATTAGCCCAAGAACTTGCCGCGGTTCTGCAAGCCCAGCAAACCGGACATCAGGAAGATGATGCCAGCAACGATCATCATGATGCGGTTCTTGAGCAGGATCACGCCCCAGATGGCGGCGTTGATGTTCTCAGGCTCCTCATACGGGTTTATGGTGACATCCCATACCTTATTCTCAACAAGCGGAGTGTTGCCCAGAATCAGCGCCAGGATAACAGTAAGCACAGAGAGTACTGCAGCGGCGCTTCCGTTACGGATAAGCGTTGAGTACAGGAATGCCAGGTTACCGAACAGCATTACCGGAAGCATGAGATTCAGCGCCATTGAGAACGGCTGAACCGGATAGAGCAGTATCCTGGCCAGGAAGGCGTAAACCACCAGAATCAGGTATACCTCAACGTAAATCATCAGAAGGCGGAACAACCACACTTTGTACATGTAGTTGGGAATGCCGAACAGCAGTTCAAGGATACGGTGATCAGCATCATTCTGAATGCCGAAACAGGCCGGATAGAACACCAGCAGCAGGCCCGGAATCACCAGCTGGCTGTACACCATGCCGTGACTCAATGTTGCACCTCCTGATGCCGCCGTGAACATGAGGAAGAAGAACAGGGCCAAGCCCACCAGCAGGAACCAGATGAACTTGCCGGAGAATATTATCCTCATGTTGTAACCGCACAACTTGCCGAATGATTTAACTGTATCTAATGCAGACATTGTTCAATCAGTTTTAAAGGTTGATATTCTATCGACCTTTAGTCGCCACGACAGAGTGAACAAGTTCCCTCTGTTCGTCTGGCTTAACTAAAGGTTTTTCAAAAGACATAGGTATGCATCCTCAAGGTTAGGCTCGGCAGGCTGAGCACCCGGGAACGGACATTCGGGCGATATATAACGCACCTTGATCATGTTGCCGTCCTGCATATGATTGGCAATGAGCTTCTCATCCAGCTCGCCCAGACGTGACGCCTCTATGTCAAACAGCCATACCTTGTCCTTGGCCAGGTTGACCATCTCCGATGGCAGACCAAAGTACTTGAGGTTACCCTTCTCGATTACCACAACCTGGTTACATGAACTGGCAATATCCTCAATGATATGGGTTGAGAATATCACTATTCGGTCACGGCTCAACTCAACCAGCAGGTTACGGAAACGTATACGCTCTCTGGGATCAAGACCTGCAGTAGGCTCGTCCACCACAAGAATACGCGGCAGGTTAAGCAGGATAAGAGCAATACCTATTCGCTGCTTCATACCACCGGAGAAAGAGCCAATCTCCGAATTGCGCTGCTCATACATGTGTACCGCAGTAAGCACATACTCAAGTCTCTCACGACGGGTCTTCTCATCAGTGATACCCTTAAGGATGGCCTGGTAATCCAGGAAATCCCATGCGCTCATGGACTCGTACATACCGAACTCCTGAGGCAGGAATCCGATAAGACTCTGCAGCTCCTCCCTGTACTTGAGGGTATCCATACCATTGATGAACACCGTTCCGTAGCTCTGGCGCAGGATACCGGTCACTATGCGCATGAACGTGGACTTACCTGCACCGTTAGGACCAAGCAGACCGAACATACCGCTATGAATCTCAAACGATACGCCACGCAGTGCCCTGAACGGTTTCTTGCGCTTTCCTATGACAGGAATGCTCTTTACGAACAGGAACCAGGCACGGCGCATGCTGGCCGTCTCACCTTCAAGACGCTCCACATTTATGTTATTCTCATAGAGATAGTCCGATGTCTTACGGATGATAAGACCCAGCAACCATACAACCGCAATGAATACCATGAATCCCTTACTCTCGATACGGGTGCTCAGAAATATCATGGCACATACAGGCAGAGCCCAGTAGAGTATCCTCCTGATCAGAGTAACAGTCTTTGCCCCACTCTTGTTCTTGTAAGCCACATACTCCAGCACAGCCTTGATGATATTGTTGATACCCGCCAGAGTGATGATGGTCATGAGCAGGATCCAACCTTGCTTCTCAAAATACCAGCCGGCCAGATAACCGGTGTATCCGAACACAACCACCTGCCACAGCAGGCCCACAAAGTCCTTAAGATGGTGATAGGTACGGGCCAAGCCAAGCCTGCGACGTATGTTAAGGCCACTGCGCCACTGACGCAGGAACAGGCTGTACCAGTCATATACCTTGACCAGGTTACGCACCTCAATGACTATAGGCTCATCGGGCTTTACTATATCCTTGCGTGCAATCCTGACGGAGCTCTTAATAAAGTAAGTAACTCCGGGAACGGCAATGGCCAGCACGATAATGTAAAGGAGTATCCTGAACACGCCGTGTACGCTTGTAAATATAGCAATCAGGCCCACACCGAACAATACGGCGTGCATGATATGAGTATAACGGCCCAGACGCTTATACCATGCCCTCATGTTCTCAAACGATATGTAGAGCGTGGGAATAAGCAACAGCGTAAGCACTGCCGAGAAGGTCAGACCGCCTATGACGGTCAACGCGAACGGAGCACCTATGGCACCTGCGTACTCATTGTCGCCCATTGCCATCGGGATAAGGGTGACAATGGTTGTAATGGTAGTTATGCAAATAGGCCTGAGGCGCGAGTATCCGCTGGTCATGATTGACCTCATGCGGTTATAACCCCTGCGACGCAGTGTCGACGAGTAGTCAATAAGTATGATACCGTTGTTCACCACTATACCCAGCAGGATCAGGAATCCGGTCAGGGTATTGGCGTTCATAAGGCTGTTGCCCGATAACAGGAGTGCCAGCAGCGAGCCAATGGCAGCCAGAGGTATGGAGAACAGCAATACTATCGGCGTGGTAAGTGATTCAAAGGCCGATGCCAATATCATGAATATGAGAATGATCGATGCCAGAATCAGGAACTTGAACTCACTGGTGGAGTCATCTCCACGCTGTGCCTCAAGAGCCAGTCCAGAAGGCAGGTTATAATTGGCAATCAGGTCATCAATCTGATCATGATAGCCGTCAAGCACATCCTTGGGCAGATCCTCGCTCTGTGAAATAGCGTAAGTAACATTGACGCGGCGGTCACGGTTTACACGACGCACCTCGGACGGGCCGCGGCTAAGACGGATATTGGCAATCTGCTGCAGTTCATGGGTTCCGCCGTTTGCATCGGTCACGGTTAAGCGTCGCAGATCATCCAGGGTTTTCTCCCATGCCCTCATCTCCTCCTCTTCCTCAGTGAGGTCCTCCATGATGACAATGTCATACTCATCGGTACCTACCTTAAAGCTGGCACCGGTACTGGTGGAGCGGTTCATTGAGTTCAGGGCCGATGTGATGGCCTGGCTGGTGATATTGTACGATGCCAGAGCCACCGGATCAAAGGTAAGCTGTACCTCACGGCGGCCGCCCGGGTTGTCAACCCTGACATCACGTACAAACTCCAACTGCTCCAGATAGTATCTGAGGTTGTTGGAGACGATACGCATGGTCTCAGTGTCGGAACCCTTGACAACTATACGCTCGGTATTGTCGCCCACACCCAGTACGCTCATAAAGCGTGTAACCGAATTCAGGCCCGATGCATTCTGGTTGTAGCGGGCATATCCGGGTGTCACGCGGACATCAATCTCGTTCTCAAGAGTCAGTTCATCGCTCAACTGTTCAACCAACTGACTGATGGTAGGACCACCATTCTTGTTGTAGCCCTCCTGGAGAGTGACAGTGATGGATGCCTGCTCTTCCTGAATACGGCTTATCACATCCTTCTTGTATTTAAGGCTGTCCAGTCGTTTTTCAAGTGTGGCGGTCGCCTCGTCAGTATCATCGAGCGTACTTCCGGTAGGCATTGTGATATTCACATTGATTCTGTCACTGTCCACCTGACGGTTCTGCCCCGTATTGCGGGAGAGAGCGAATATGAAGGCAATGACAAGGATTGCTACCGCTGAACCTATAGTGGAACCCGGCTTCCTAAGACAGGTCTTGAGCAGTGTGGAGTACATCTGGAGCGGACGGTCATGTATGGACATCTTCTTGAAGAAGACGCTGTTGCCGCCGCCTCCACGCTCCATCATTGCTGCCGTTGCCATAGGTATGAACGTGACAGCCACCATAAGTGAGAATATCAGCGTCGATATGATTGAGAAACCTATATTCCTACCCAGGAGCTTGATCATCGGCTCATCAGAGAACACAAACGGAAGGAACACGGTTATGGTGGTAAGCGTTGACGCGATAAGGGCCTTACGCACCTCCTTTACGCCCTGCAATGCCGCCAGTCTGGGAGGCATGCCCATAGACGCCAGACGGTATATGTTCTCAAGCACCACTATACTGCTGTCCAGCAACATACCGACGGCCAATGCCATTCCCAGAAGGGTGAGTGTGTTGATGGATATGTCTGCAGCGTAGAATACGTTGAAGGCCGATAATATCGACACAGGGATAGACAATGCAATAAAGAACACAAGGCTCAGGTTGCGCAGGAAGAACCACAGGACCAGAATGGCCAGTAATCCACCCATCAAAGCCAGCTTGACTATCTGCGATATATTGTTGCTTATCTGGTCAGCCGAATTGGACTGAACCACAAGCTGCATATCCTGGGCTGCAATCTCACGGTTCACTTCATCTATACGCTTAAGTGTTCTTTTGGACAGGTCCAACAGGTTCTCACCCGTGCTGTTAACCAGCGAAACGGATATGGCGTCCATACCGTTAACACGGCTTATGGTAGTCTCCTCCTTATAGTCAAAGAATACCGTGGCCACATTCTTAAGATATATAGGTCCCTGTGCAACCACCAGATTCTCAACCTGTGACACATCATCATAGTTTGCGTCAAGCTGCACATAATACTTCCTATCAGGCTCGCTGATGAATCCCAGGAATGTACGTTCCTGGTTATATTGGCTCAAAGCCTGGCTTATCTGTGAGTTGGATATGTGCAAAGCCTCCATGGCCTCGGTATTGGAGCGTATCTCGATTGACTTGACACGTCCGCCGTAAACCGTCACGCCTGCTATACCGTCAATGCTCTCCAGACGCGGTACCACATCCTTATCCACGATGGCTCTCAGTCGGTCTACACCGCCCGATCCACGCACTTGAAGTGACATGAACTGGTTGCTTATGCCGTTTACATTGGCTTGCTGGACATTGACCGTGACATCGGTCGGAAAATCACCGCGTATGGAACTGATCTTCTCCTGCAACTTCACGGTTGTCATCTTGAGATTGGTTCCTCTCTTAAAGTCAACCCTGATGGAGCCCTGTCTGCCCGATACGGTCGATTCCATGTTCTCGACACCACCTACGGCACTTATGGCTCCCTCAAGCGGAATAACCACCTGCTGCTCCATGTATGAGGGGCTGAGGTCACTCCGGGAATTGGCAGTGATATAAAGCTGGGGCAGTTCCGTGTTAGGCAGCAACTCAACCGGCAGCTGCTTGTACGAGAAATAGCCCAGCAGCGTCAACGCCACCAGCACCATGCATATTGTAACTCTTCTGTCTATGAAAGACTTCATTTTCCAGTGATTCTTATTTTGGCGCTTTCAAATACATAATACACACACGGTATCACCACAAGGCTCAACAGAGTTGAAGTGACCAGACCGCCTATCACGGCAATGGCCATAGGTGAACTCAGGGATGCTCCATCGCCTATACCCAATGCCATAGGCACAAGTGCCAGGATAGTGGTAAGACTGGTCATAAGGATAGGACGGATACGCTGCTGTCCTGCCTCTGCAATGGCATCGGTCAGACTCAGACCGGACTCCTTGAGTTGTCCTATGCGGTCCACCAGGATGATGGAGTTGTTGACCGCTATACCGGCCAGCATTACCATACCTATGATACCCATGATATTTACGGTGATACCTGTTATAAGGAACATCAGCACTGCACCCACCAGAGCCAGAGGAATGGTGAGCAGGATGGTGAACGGATGCAGCAGTGACTCAAACTGCGATGCCATAACCATGTACACCAGAACTATAGACAGTACCAGTGCCAGCAGCAGGCTGCTCATGGACTCGGCACGACGCTCCTCCTCACCTGTTACGGTTATGGAGTAGTTCTGTGGCAGTTCAATACCACTTACGGCCTCTCTTGTACGCTGAGCTGCCTTGTCAAGTGATACTGACTCGTCGATATCGGCAGTAACACGGGTAACGCGGTTCTGATTGAGACGGTAAATCTCCTTGGGTGCCGTACTCTCACTTATCCGGGCAAGCTCCACAAGGCGGAAATCCTTCTGGCCCGATGTTATTACCATATTGTTGAGTTCAGAGAGTGAAATACCCGGAACCTTGATGTTGATATTCCTCATATCACCCTTATACTCCATCTGACCGGCCTCACGTCCGGCAAGATGCTGCTGTATCTGGGTGATGATTGTGGATACGTTTATGTTGTTCATACCGGCCATGGCACGGTCAACCGTAATAATGATCTCCGGTGCGCCGCCGGCCAGTGAACTCTCCACGTTATAGAGGCAGTCAATTGAATCCACCGCAGCCTTGACCTGATTGGTCAGTGCAGAGAGCAGATCCAGGTCCTCACCCTTTATCTCAACCACCAGAGGAGCATCCTCAGTACCCATCATTGAGTTCAGGGAGTTCTCATCCTGTGTGAATGAGAGTTCCATTCCCTCCACGCCTTCCGTATAGACAGAGAGAACCTCAGTAAGGTAATCAGGTGTTACGGCCGATGCCTTGGAGAGCTGTATCTTCATGCTGGCCGTGTTCTCTCCCTCAAAATCAAGGTTCTGCGATGAAGCTCCGGGGCCCACATGAGTATAAATGACGCATTCCGGATCCTCAGACAGGTCATAGACCAGATTCTCCAGACTCTCCAGTGTGGACGATGTACGTTCCAGACTGGTACCTTCGGGCATACGGACCTTTACGTTGATTGTATTGGCGTCAGTCTTAGGCATGAATTCAGTACCCACATACGGCAGCAGCAACACGGTACCGCCCACCAGGATTACAGAACACAGGATTACCCACCAGCGCTTCTCAACAAGTTTCTTAAGGAACGATGAATAACCCTTGATGTTGACTGAACTGAAATTCTTGAGGGGAGTAGCCTTCTTGCGTCCGAATATCTTGTCATAGAGCGTAGGTATCACAAGAATGGCAACGAACAGTGATGAAAGCAGTGAGAACGTTACGGTCCACGCCTCATCCTTGAACAGTTCTCCGGTTGCACCGTGCAGGTAAACAATAGGCAGGAACACCACGATGGTGGTCAGGGTTGAGGCCGATACGGCACCGGCAACCTCAGATGTACCTGTAACAGAGGCATCGCGCACGGACAACCCGCGTTCCTGATTCCTGAATATGCTTTCAATGACGACGATGGCATTATCCACCAGCATACCCGCGCCCAACGCAAGTCCTCCCAGCGTCAGGATGTTTATGGTCAGTCCGCTGAAGAACATAAGGTTGAAAGTGGCTATGATGGAGACAGGAATTGAAACCGCCACGATAAGTGTGGTTCCCATTCTGCGCAGGAACACGAACAGTACGATAATAGCCAGAATGACACCCATAATGGCGCTGTTCTTGACCTCGCCTATGGAACTGTTTATGAATGTTGCCTGGTCACTTATAATATTGATCTCATATCCCGGCAATGACTTCTGTATTTTAGACAGACTGGTCTTGATTCCCTCCACAGCCTTGACCGTGTTGTAGTCCATCTCCTTGAATACCGATATACCTATACTGCGTTTGCCGTTCACACGGACAATATTCTCAGGTTCACGGTTCTCAAAATGGATGCTGGCCACGTCACGCAGATAGATAGGTGCCATGCTGGCCGTTTCAAACTCGCCTATCTGGCCCTGGTTTGTCTCGGTGTTGCGGTATCCCACTATTATGTTACCGAACGCCATCTCATCAGTCAGAGTATTTGAACCGGTAATGAGATACTGGAAACCCTGTTCCGATATCCTGCCACCCGATACTCTCTGATTGCTCTCCTGGATACGTGACGAAATATTGTCTACGGTAATGTTGAAAGCCTGCAGCTTATAGGGATCGGCCTCGATGACCAGGTTGGTGAACTCGTCACCGGCCAGGGATACATCGGCCACACCCTCAACACGCATCAGCTCGTTGCACACGTAAGAATCGGCCACCTTACGGAGTTCGGCCATATCGGTTATATCCGGATTGGAGAAACCCAGAATCATTATAGGCGCAGTGGTGGGATCCTTCTGTGAGATTCTCAGGTCAGTCACACGGCTGTCCTGAGAGAAACTGCTCATAGCCTTCTCCAGATCCAGGAAAGCCTCGTCCATGTTCTTACGCCAAGCATATTCTACCGTGATGCGGGCAGTACCCACCTTCACGACCGATGACACATTGCGTACGTCACTCTGACGGGCAATCTGAGACTCCATGCTGCGGACGAACTGCTTCTCAATCTCTTCTGGCGGACGCTCACCCGCGTCAATCTCGACAAACAGGCGGGGGCTGTTCATGCTGGGAAGCAGTTCCACGCTCAGCCTGTCATATGATATCTTTCCGAGCAGCAGGATAGCCAGCACTGCCATGGTGACAGTGACCGGATTCTTGACCGCCCAACTAACAAGTTTTTTCATCCCTTTCAGTTTATCTTTGGATCTTTACCTTTGAACCGTCTCTCAAGGTCTCAAAACCACGGATTATAAGCTGATCGTCCTTATCCAGTCCGCCCAGCACCTCAACCTGGTTCTTCTCCTCAAGTCCCAGTCTGATCTGCTTTGCTCTGGCTATACCCTGGTCAACCACGAATACGATACGTCTGTTGCGTTCGTTACGTACTATGTTCTTGGGTATGATGATGGTTGAACTGTGGCTCTCGGTAACGATATCGGCCTTGACGAACATACCCGGTCTGATGAGCAGGTCCTTGTTGTCGATCATGAGCTTGCCCTTGAAAGTACGGGTCTCGGCGCTGATGGCCGGTGAAAGCTCGGTTATCTCACCTATGATAGTATCCTTGGGGAGAGTATAATGGGTAATGTATGCCTTCTGGCCTACCTTAACCTCATTGATGGCACTCTCCGGGAGGTTGATCTCAAGCAGCATCTGGCTGTAATCCATAACGGTCACCACCGATGTACCGCTGTTAAGTCTTGACTCCTCCGAGAAGTGAGGCAGGTTCACTATCACGCCGTCAAAGGGAGCGCGGATATTCATCTTCTCCAGATTCATCTCGGCGTTCTCATAGTCCAGACGGGAGTTCATTATCTTGACCTCTGAGTTCTTGACCTCAGTAAGAGTGGCACCACCCTTGTCATAGAGAGACTTGGTCTTGACCTGCTCCTGCTCTGCCAGTTCCAGATTAAGACGTTTGGTCTCAATGGAGATGCCGTTCTCATATGACTTGTCCTCAATACGTACAATGATGGCACCTTTCTTAACTTTGTCACCCAGCTTGTAAGGTTTACCGGTTGCCGGGTTCTTCTGGAGATGATACTTTCCGGCCATTTCGGTGGAGAGTTCAGCCTCGGCACTTGAAATGGCAGTGCTGTTGGTTGTAAATACCCTGCTTATTGAACCGTAGGTTATGTCCGATACAGATACGGGTGTAGGAATCTCATTACGGTTCATTGTGTTCTCTTGTCTGCACCCTGCCATGAGCAGTGTAAGTGCAGCCAGTGTAATTGGGCTGATTACTTTTTTCATATATTTCTGTTTTTTTGTTTTACTTCTTGCTGCTCTCATAGGTTATGGGAACCACAGCCTCATCTTTCTCAAAATCATAAAGGGTCAGGATCTTGAGGTTCAGGAGCTGAATCTTATAGTTGATTATAGCCTGTGTATATGACATCTTGCTGTTTGACAACTGAGTCTGGAACTGGTTCATCTGCATACCGGTAAGTTCACCGTTGCGGTAACGCTCCTCATTCAGGTCATAGGTGAGCTGTGCGTTCTTCTGGCTCTGCTCGGCAATGGAAATCTGACCAAGCAGGTTGTCAAGGCTGCGGCATGTGCTGCGCACGTTCATCTCAATGCTCTTGAGTTCCTCCTCGGCACTCAGTTCAAACATCTTCCTCTCAATCTCGGCAGCCTTGATACGGGCCTTACGTGCGCCCCAGTCAAAGATAGGCACGCTGAATGAAATGGCCACACGCGGGTTGTTGGTGGGATTGTCATAGATATGGGGGAAATCGGAATTATCACCCATGACACCGAGTGAGAGCGATATGTTACCGCTAAAACTGTCGTTGTCCTTGACCTGTATCATTGACATCTCCTGCTGCTCACGTGATATCTGACGCTGTCTGAGCTCAAGTCTGGTAGTCGTGGCACTCTCCAGGGCCTTGGCCTGGTCCACATATACCGGATCGGCCTCGATATCGCAAACCACAATGATATCCTCGTCCAAAGGAATACCCAGAGCCTGCTTGAAATTGTCCTTGGAGTTCTCCAGGCTTACTCTCTGGTTCTCCAGGCTTGAACGTGACTGGGCCAGGTTGAGTTCGGCCTGATAATACTCATCCTTGGTAATAAGGTCGGCCTCAACTTTATCCTTGATGATATTGAAGTTCTTCTCGGCATTCTCCAGCTCCTTCTCGCTTATCTCCAGGTTCTGCTGTGATGTGAACAGGCTGTAGAACTGGCTGGTTATATTGCGCTCCACGTTAAGCAGCTGCAGTGCATAGCTTATACGGGCGTTCTCATAGTTCATCTCAATCTGACGCATATTCATCTTGGTCCTGTTATAGGTGAATATAGGCTGGGTCAGACTCAGATAAAGACTGTTACTGAACGAACGGTTGCTGTTGGTTTTACCTGCTATCGACGACTCATTGTTCTGCCATGACAGACTGTTGTTGAGTGACAGCGTGGCATCGGTCCAGATAATGGGCTGCGAGATGCTGAATGTTCCCGATGATGACAGCGAGCGGTTTGTGTACCAGTCAGAGTAACGGCTGTCAAACTGACGTGACTGCGAGTATGTAAGAGGCTGCAGGTTTAGTGAGAACCTTGATTTCAATGATGCCCTCTGGGCAATAAGGTTCTGCTCGTAACGCTCCATACTCATACGGGAGTTGATAAGGTCAGGATTGTGCTGGGCACTGTACTCAAGCGCCTGCTCCATGGTCATGACAATCTGCGCCTGAGCCCCGCTCTCAAGAACAGAGGCGGTTGCAAGCGCTATGACTGCCGTAAATAATGCTTTTTTCTTTTTCATATGTTGTTTGTTTTATCTCTCTCTCTTTACCAGTCTTACGGCATCGGCCACAACTACGCTTACGCCCGATTTGTTGTTCAGACGGATATTCACCGTATCCGCCTCGAACCTGAACGTACCCAGCATGTTCCACCCCTCGTCGGCGCGGCGCATGTTAAGTGAAACGTTGTCCCACATATCGAACTGTCCTATCTCAAAGTTGTAGTCGGTGGGTGTCCAACGACCGTTGTTATTGTTGTTATTGTTCCAGCGACGGTTACGGTTATTGCTGTCGTACATGTTAGGTGATGCGTAGAAGTATACGTCATATACTCCCGCTTCCTCAACAGGTACGTTCCAGCGTGCATACTGTGAGCCGTCACCCGGCGATATGATGTATGCGGAACGTATATAGTCGCCGTAAAGGTTCTGGTCAGTCACCAGCGTCCACTGGCTGTACATACGCCAGTCAGAGAATCCCTCATAAATGAACTCGTTCTTCTTTTCACGGGCCTTGTCTATCCATTTGGACAGATAGCCTGTTCTGAGGGGTCTTGAAAGCGAG
Source organism: Bacteroidaceae bacterium (assembly GCA_045113495.1). Lineage (GTDB taxonomy): Bacteria > Bacteroidota > Bacteroidia > Bacteroidales > Bacteroidaceae > Colenecus. The sequence goes on along the minus strand of JBGUIZ010000006.1, from coordinate 27,083 downwards.
AACAGCCTGCTGTCCTCATTATCCACTATAATCTCGCCCGGGAGCGTGTTGTCCACACCGCCGCGGACCGGATATACGCCCTCAGGTGTAAGCTCCGTTCCGGTATATGAGCTATAGTTAGAGTTGTCCAGGTTAACCTGATGCGGCAGGTTGGATGAAAGCATGGTGTTCACGTTGATGGAACTCGGCATATTGAACCAATGGCTCACCAACATGTACGTCTGGTGCGCGCCTATCTCTATAACCATGCTTTTGGGCTTATCCTCGTCGCCGGCATTCTCCGTCTCGTAGAACACGAACTCCACGTTTACATAACCGGGATTGTCCGATATGTTCTCAAACGCAATCTCGGCCTGGTAGATATCGGCAGTATCCGTTGTCACGGTGGTTATCTGAGGATTTCCTATCTTATAACAAGCCAGACGAGCCGGTTCGTTCCAGGCCTGTATCCTGCTCTGCAGGTCCACTCCCGAATAACTCTGGATCCTGTCCAGGACAGAGTCGAACGACACGTTGTCAAACTCCCTTATCCTGGTCCAGGCAGCTATGGAGTCAACCATAGTCTCATAACCCATAACGGCCGATACGGGAGCAAAGAAATCCTTTGTCTTGAGTGCCAGCGCGTTGTCGGCCAGATCCTCCCACTCCTGATCTGACATTATACGGTCAAATCCGTACTTACCCATCAGTATCAAAGCCTTCTCGTCCTCAGACAGGCCGTTCATACGTCTCATCCACTGTCCTGCATAGTTCTGACCACTACTGGTAACAGCCTCCACCATTCTGTTGGCCATTGGCCAGTCCGATGAGTAGACGTTGTATCTGAAATTATGGAACAGAGGACGGAAATAATATGGATTGTCAACCTGGGTCATCGTAAACTGTCCGTTCCTGCTGTTGCCGGTATATGTTCCGGACTCCATCATAAAGTTGACGGCGTTTATGAATACGTTACACAGTATCTCCTTCTCGGACATATCACTGTTACGTCTGTTGCGTCGGCCACCGCCGTTGGAGTACATGCGCTTCATGTTGTTGAACTGGAACATCCTCATGTCAAAGCCTCTCTCGTGCACCAAAGCCATCTCCGGCTGAAGCTGCTCGTAGGCCGATGTCCATACACGCTTGTATGAGGTGAACTGTGCCGGCACCTCCACTATAGAGAAACGACGGAACGGATAGGCCATATCGGCCTCATACTCCATACTACGGCGTGTGTCACGTATAAATACGGGGATCGTGTCACGTATAGAGTCAAAAAACTCGAACTGATCGTCCCAACGGCCCAGTTCCCATACCGTATAGGTAGTGGAGTCAACCTCTATTGACTTGGGGGTGTAATCACCTATTATAAGTGATACGGACGGCAGTGATGACTCCGGCACAAAGGTATACTGCGTAGAGTCTGCATTGACCGTGCACTCACCCTGGGAAATAGGAGTCAGACCGGGATTGGGCACCACGCTTACGCGGAAACATGTAAAGTATGACATCTGCCACTCGGGGCTCTGGTCGCTGTATGCCACACCCGGACGCGGGTACCAGTAGCTCTCGGGGGTAAGCATCGTATAGTTACTCTCCTGGAAGAGGTAACGCTTGCTCACGTTGAGCATGGAGAGCACCTTGCTGTTCTCCACCATTTTCTCTTCCGATATATCCAGGTTGCATATGCGCTCATCGGCCTTGCCGCCGTACTCCATGGTGAGTCTTACAGGCTCATCGGCCGGCAGTTCCTGTGCAAATGTCAATACCATAAGGTGCTTAAGGCGCTCGCAGTTCACCTGATGGCCGTCAACACTGAGACTTCTTACATTGAATCCGGGGTTGAGCGTAAACACCAGCGTACCGGTATTCTCCCTAGGGCTGACTGTCATGTCGGCCTTTACGTTCAGGGTGTCACCGCTCTGCATCACCGTAAGCGAGCATGAATCGGCCACGGCTCCTCCGGTATGTACATAACGGTTGTCCAGCTCAACCATATCGGCCCTGAACTTATCATCTATCTTGTACATCCTTACGTGCCGGTAGCCGGCAAAAAGACCGGCTACAAGGAACAGTCCCGCAGCTATACGCCATGGAAGCAGGCTGTATCTGGAGTTGGCCAGACGGTGAAACAGCGATATGTCGGTAAGTATCAGACCTATGCCAAGCAGCAGATAACACAACCTGTGGTTTATCAGTCTGGGCAACCCGCTGAAACCGGTAACCACCGACTTGAGCATAGGCAGATTGAACCCTATATAGTCAAAAAGGTAGTAATAGACATCGTCAATGTAGAACAGAGTCACGCCTATATACGCCAGCAGGATAACCATCGTGATGGCCTGGTTGTTGAGCACCAGCATGAGTGTGGTGGACAGACCTACTATGAATACCAGCGTGGGCACACACAGCAAGAGGAAATACCAGATATAACTCAGGTAATCCAAGTCAAAGCCGTATTTTATCAGACTCATTATCAGCGCTATGGCCGCTACCGCAAAGTCCAGCACAAAGAACACCTTGAGCGTAGCCCACATCTTGCCCAGCAGATACTCGGCATTGCTGAGCGGACGAGTGTAGAATATCTCGGATGTATCAAGCTGTTTATCACGTTTAAGGTATTCCGATGCCAGGAACACCGATACCACGGCCTGTCCCACATTCATCACCAGCATAAAGATGTAGGGAATTACAGACCTGTTGACCATCTCCGGACGCTGGAACTGTGACAGTATATATATGGAACCCAGAATCACTGAGGCAACCAGTGCCAGAAAGGCGAATACCTTGAAGAACCAACCGCGAACAAGCAGTTTCGTCTCGTACTTGGAGACTATGCGTATGTTAGTTAACATCCCCATCAATCCTTATCTTTAACCTCCATAAAATAGACATATGCATGCTCCAGGTTGGGCGGATAGCTCACTGCATCATAACCCGGAAGACTTTTGGCAACCACCTGTATATCCCACCCCAGTCCGTCCGGGATGGTTGAAATCACTGCGTATTTCTCATTTATTTCAGCATATTGCTCGTTGTTTACCTTTAGGCGCCATACCTTACCCTCTGTCTCCTTGAGCATATCTGCAGGCGATCCGGTGAACATGACATGTCCCTGATTGAGCATTGCCATATCGGTACATGAACTCGATATGTCACCCACGATATGAGTGGACAGGATTATGGTAGTATCCTTTGAGCTGGCCTCGCTGAGCAGGTTACGGAACCTGATACGTTCCTCGGGGTCAAGTCCGGTGGTAGGCTCATCCACCACAAGGACTTTGGGATTATGGATGAGTGCCTGAGCTATACCAAGACGCCTCTTCATACCGCCTGACAGATTCTGTGCGTATCTGTCACGCACCTCATACAGGCCCACCTGTTCAAGCATAGCGTCTACAGCCTTTCCGCGCTGGGCAGAGTTGGTCATGCCCGTAAGCGCCGCTGCATAATCCAGAAACTCACGAACCTTATACTTTGCAAAGAAACGGAAATCCTGAGGCAGGTAGCCAAGGATGCGCCGCACCTCCTTGCGCTGCGTACGTATATCGTAGCCGCATATGTCAATCTGACCCTCGGACGGTTCCATCAGGGTTACCAGAATACGCATCAAGGTGGACTTTCCTGCACCGTTAGGCCCCAAAAGGCCGTACATACCTGAAGGTATCTCCAGATTGATATCGTTCAGTGCTTTCTTTCCGTTTGGATAATAATGACTTAAACCTTTAATAGAAATCGACATGTCGCGCCGTGTAAATCAATTCATCATTTGTTGTTAAGAGCCGCTGCAATCTCCTCCGCACCTATTGAAAGGGTTACATAAGACGGCACCGTACGGGTACAGCACTCATTCTCGCCCCAAAGGAACGGATAGTCATCCTTATGTTCCAGCAGATCCGGCTTAAGCAGGACCAGACCGGGAGCGATACCTCCGGGAATGAAGGTGTAATCGGCACGGTTGTTTCCGTAAGCCACCTTCTTGGTGTTGACACCCACTGCCGTCACGAATGAGACGTTTGAGTAAGGATGGTTTCCGTATATGAAATTCAGTCCTGACAGCACCAGCTCCGGATCAATCAGGTCCGGGAAGTATCGCCATACCATATAGTTGTTCTGAGCCCAGCTTATCACACGCTCGCTTCCGCCCCATGTACCGCCTGCTACTGGTACACCGTAAGGAGTTGACTCGGCCGTACGCTTGGCATCCTCCACGAATACCGGTATAACCTCACGCAGCTTTGCCTTGAAATCATCATCCATATAGGGAAGCAGAGAAAGTGCGGTAGTGATGTTCACACGCGGAGCACGCATTGCGCTGCCGCCGCCTGTACGGTTATCCTCAACGCCCTGAGGAGCGGTCTTGGCCATCTCAATCTGACGCATCACACCCGGCAGGAAAATATCTTTGTATTTCTCATCGCCGGTAAGCAGCCAGAGCTGTATTGCAGCAGCTGACCGGTCACCCATATTGCGGTTGTTGCGTTGCATATTGGCATTGGCCTGCTGGTTGCGGGCAGGCTGACGTGACTGGAACTCATCCATCTCCTTCCAGAGCTTGAGTGCATTCTTCCTGCAGCGCTCTGCAGTCTCCGGGATATAGGGAGCCAGCACGCGGGCTGCATGAGCCAGAGCGGCGCATACACTTACATTACCCATGGGGTTGCCTGCATTATTGGTGAATGCAAAACGGTCATCAAGCGTACCTGAACGGTTTCCGCGAACCTCATAAGGTTTAAGGCTGGGATCATATATATAACCGTCAGTAATTGTCACGGCATCACCCAGATGATGATACTGGTGCATGTTTCCCTGTACTATACCGCCTGCTATAAAGCCCAGGTTCTCAATCTGGGCACACAGGTTAAGTGCACCGTGTTCAACCTGCTGGATAATATCGGGCAGGCCGTCGGGGCGATGAATATCCACAAACTGCGTCTTCTGGTCAATAAATGTCTCGTCACGCTCGGGACGCAGGATATCCCAAACCTCGGCCAACTGGCTGGTAAGGCCTATCACTGTACCTGACTGTATGTCAAAGTCACCGGCATCATACCATGCACCTACTGCCAGACCGGGGATATGCTCATAAGGCTTGTACTTGGTACCGGTTGTATTGCCCATGCGGTAGCCGTCATGTTGCTGATAGTTGGTGGGAGCCTGGATGGCATCGTCCATATGTGAACGGCCGTGCCATACGCGGTATGCCTCATTCACCAGCATATGATCCATCTGGACAGGCAGCCACACATCCATGGTGTTGTACCATTTGCCGTCATATACGTTCCTATTGATGGGGAACGGATTAGTCTGTACTCCCTTATACTCTATGAAATAGGTACCCGGTTCCTTAACGTCACTAAAGTCGCACTGAGCGTAGTTGTAACGGTCATAGAACACGCCCCACTCCTTTACCGCAGGCTCCAGGACCAGGGTATTGCTACCGTCGGCATTCACACGGAATATCTTTGCCTTACGGGCCACCTTGTCATTACGGTCAAGCTCAATCACGGCCACTTTTTTCTGTGCGGGAGTATAACCTATCTGTGATATGCCCACATTAGGTTCACGGATCCACTTGGAGTCCGATGATGGCTCCACATACCACTCAAGAACCGTTCCGGTCTTGCCCGATGGCAGGAACGAACGTACCACGAACGTACCGTTCTGTGACAGGTTGCGGCCGTCAAACAGGTTCAGTTCAGCATCGGACTGGAACATCACGCGCAATGAAGGATCCTCAGGTGCGACTACGATGGTATGACCTTTTGATATTGGTTTGGGAACTATGAACTCGTCACGTCCGCGGTCATCGAAAGTGGAAAGTCCGTAGAACTGTGTTACCTTCTCTGATTTGGGGTGCATCTCCGTATCACTTGACGGATAGCGCGGGAATATCTCGCTCTCACCGTCTACAAGATATGTCTTGCCGTAATATGATGCCGGAAAGAACTCCATGTTAAGACCGGCCTTACCCTCCAGGACGGCAGGCAGCGGTTCATCCAGTTCAACAGACATGAGGAAACCCTTCCCCTCCTGCTTTACGGTAATACCGTACTGGAACTTGTAATCCTGATAGTTGAAACGACAGGATATCACGCCTCCCAACGTATCAACCGTACGCTCGGTCAAGGTAGCGTAAATATCCCACTGCTCGGGGGTATTCATAAGACGCACAGCTCCGCCGGTAGCGATACGCACACCACGCTGCACGATCTCCACTCCCGCAGTCTTCTCATCACAGAAAATACCCTGATAATTGTTGGAGTAAACCAACACATTGACACCTCGGGTCTCAAAATAACCCAGGTCATTGATCTCAAGTTTTCCGGTATCCTGTTTCGTGACGCAGGAAACCAAAGCACACAGTGCGGCAATAATTGGCAAAAAATGTCTCATAAGTTTTCTCATACATAGTTGGCTAGTTCACAAAGATAATGTAACCACAGATAATAAAAAAGCAGTTAACTATTTTTATATACCTGTATTCTACCTGTTTATAACATCAGGCCGCATAAAGTGAAAGGAACTTAAAATAAGAATGCCCTGCGCAAAAAAATGAGTAACTTCGCCACTCAAAATCAAAAGTATGAAAAAACGTGTTCTGGTAACATACAACATGTTCCGCACCGGATATGCGGAACTGATTGAGAAATATGATGTTACCTTCCCCCCAGAAGGCCGTGAGACATTCACATATGATGAAGTGTATGAGATGCTCCCGGAGTATGACGTACTGCAGTCCATGTTCAATTTCCCGGTTGACCGCAAGCTTATGGAGCGCGGCCTGCCCCGTCTGGAACTGGTAAGCAACTATGCCGTAGGATTTGACAACATAGATATTCCCACAGCAACCGAGCTTGGCATTGCCGTAACCAACACCCCTGGCCCTGTAACCGAGCCCACAGCCGACCTGGCTTACGGACTGATGCTGGCCGTAGCACGCCGCATTACCGATGTTGACCGCCGTCTGCGCATTCCGGGTGCACTGGAGTGGACACTGCTGGCTAATCTGGGATATTCACTTGGAGGCAAGACACTGGGCATCCTTGGAATGGGACGCATAGGCCAGGCGCTGGCACGCCGCGCCAAGGCCAGCTGCATGAAGGTTATCTACTACAACCGTCACCGCGTCAGCCCTGAGATTGAGAAGGAGTATGATGCCACATATGTTGATTTCAACGAGTTGCTCAAGACATCGGATTTCATATCGGTCAACGTGCCCTACTCCAAGGAGACTTGGCACATGATTGGCAAGGAGCAGATTGAGCTCATGAAACCCACCGCCATACTGGTAAATACAGCCCGCGGTCCCATTGTCGATGAGCTTGCCCTGGCCGATGCCCTTAAGAACAAGCGTATCTGGGGCGCAGGACTTGACGTGTTTGAGTTCGGCGATAAGGTAAGCCCCGAGATTCTGGCATGTGAGAACGCTGTCATCACACCGCATGTAGGTACACAGACCTATGACGTGCGCAATGAGATGGCGGAGTTCGTGTCACGCAACATCATCAACTTCTATGAGGGCGGTCCTGTTGCATTCGTAAACAAGGTTGAGAAAAAGAGATAATGGCTGCATCAGAGAGTCTGCTTGACAAACTTGACGGTCTGGAGGCACGCTTCCAGGAGGTTAGTCTGCTCATAACGGACCCGTCAGTCATATCCGATATGAAACGGTTCGTAAAGCTGAACCGTGAGTACCGTGACCTGGAGCCTGTGGTTGCCGCCCGTAAGGAGTACATACAGCTGCAGGAGAGCATTGCCGAGGCACGTGAGTTACTCAACGAGAGCGACCCGGAGATGCGCCAGATGGCCCGTGAGGAGCTTGACAGCGCCACTGCCCGCTTACCCCAGCTTGAGGAGGAGATTAAGCAGATGCTCATTCCTGCCGATCCGCAGGATGACAAGGATGTGATAATGGAGATTCGCGGTGGTACAGGCGGTGATGAGGCCGCCCTGTTTGCCGGCGACCTGTTCCGCATGTACTGCAAATATTTTGAGACCAAAGGCTGGAAATATGCAGTATCATCATGCTCCGAGGGCACAGCAGGCGGTTTCAAGGAGATCATATTCACCGTAACCGGTGAGAAAGTCTACGGTACGCTCAAATATGAGTCCGGTGTACACCGCGTACAGCGCGTTCCTGTAACCGAGACCCAGGGCCGCATCCATACATCGGCCGCCACGGTTGCCGTTCTGCCTGAGGCCGATGCCTTTGAGGTAGAGATAAATGAGGGCGAGATAAAGTGGGATACTTTCCGCAGCGGCGGTGCCGGCGGCCAGAACGTGAACAAGGTCGAGTCCGGAGTAAGGCTCCGTTACAATTGGAAAAATCCCAACACCGGAGTTGTCGAGGAGATTCTCATAGAGTGTACCGAGACCCGTGACCAGCCCAAGAACAAGGAGCGCGCCCTTTCACGCTTGCGCACCATGATTTATGACCGCGAGCATCAGAAGTATATGGATGACATCGCAGCCCGCCGCAAGACAATGGTATCAACCGGTGACCGATCGGCCAAGATCCGCACATACAATTTCCCGCAGGGTCGAATAACCGATCACCGCATCAATTACACCATATACAATCTGCCGGCATTCATGGACGGCGACATACAGGACTGCATAGACAAGCTTACCATAGCTGAGAATGCAGAGCGCATGAAAGAATCAGAAATGTAAAGAATTTTCATAATAAATACAGATATGACAAGAGACGAACTTTACGCCAACATCAAACGCAAGAAATCATTTCTGTGCGTAGGTCTTGACACCGATCTCAAGAAGATCCCCGAGCACCTGCTCAAGGAGGAGGATCCCATATTCGCATTCAACAAGGCAATCATAGATGCCACCGCAGACTACTGCATCGCATACAAGCCAAATCTGGCATTCTATGAGAGCGCAGGTCTGAAAGGTCTGCAGGCCCTCTATAAGACCATTGACTATATCCGCACCAATTACCCCGACCAGTTCATCATAGCTGATGCCAAGCGCGGCGACATAGGCAACACGTCAATGATGTATGCCGACAGCTTCTTCACAGAGATGAACGTGGACGCCGTGACCGTAGCTCCCTATATGGGTGAGGACAGCGTGACACCGTTCCTGGGTCATGACGGCCGTTGGGTTATCCTGCTGGCACTTACCAGCAACAAGGGTGCAGCCGATTTCCAGTACACTCAGGACGCACAGGGCACGCCTCTGTTCCAGAAGGTTCTGGCCAAATCCCTTGAGTGGGGAGGAAATGCCGACAACATGATGTACGTGGTTGGTGCCACACGTGCCGAGATGCTCACCGACATCCGCAAGACAGTACCTGACAGTTTCCTTCTGGTTCCCGGCATCGGCGCCCAGGGAGGATCGCTGGCCGATGTTTGCAAGTACGGTCTCAACAGCAAGTGCGGTCTGATAGTAAACAGCAGTCGTGCAATCATTTACGCCGATAAGTCTGCAAACTTTGCACAGGTGGCCCGCAGCAAGGCACAGGAGGTTCAGCAGGAGATGGCCATCTATCTCTGACATCCCGGCTGTTGAAAACCCCTTGGGGTCCTGTTAACGGATTCTGAATAAAATCGCTATATTTGCAAGTCTTATATAGAAACTGCATAAAAAGCATGGAATTTACAGCTAAACAGATAGCGGAGTTTCTGGGCGGTACCGTTGACGGCAACGAGAACGCTTCAGTCAATACTTTCGCCAAAATTGAGGAGGGTGTACCTGGTGCACTCTCTTTCCTTTCTAATGTAAAGTACACTCACTACCTCTATTCAACCCGGTCAAGCGTAGTCCTGGTAAACAAGGATTTCAAGCCCGAGCAGCCTGTAAGCGCCACTCTTATCCGCGTTGACAACGCATATGAAAGCCTGGCCAAGCTGATGTCGCTCTACGCTTCAATGCAGCCATCCAAGACAGGCGTCAGCTCGCTGGCATCGGTCTCAGATAAGGCTACCATAGGCAAGAACGTATACATTGGCCCGTTTGCAGTGATTGAGGACGGTGCCGTAGTTGGAGACAACACACAGATTTACCCGCTCGTTACCGTAGGACAGGGTGCCAAGATTGGTTCTGACTGCATCCTCTATCCGCACGTAACAATCTACTACGGATGCAAGGTGGGTAACCGCTGCATACTGCATGCCGGCAGCGTGGTAGGAGCCGACGGATTCGGATTCGCACCCACACCCAACGGCTACAACAAGATTCCTCAGATAGGTATTGCCGAGCTTGAGGATGATGTTGAGATAGGAGCCAACACATGTATTGACCGTTCAACCATGGGCCGTACGCTTGTACGCAAGGGTGTCAAGCTTGACAACTTTGTACAGGTGGCCCACAACGTTGAGGTTGGCGAGCACACTGTCATATCGGCCCAGACCGGTATTGCAGGTTCAAGCAAGATCGGCGCCTGGTGTATGCTGGGTGGCCAGAGCGGCGTATCAGGCCATCTCAAGATTGGTGACAAAGTGAGTTTCGGTGCCAAGACAGGCGTTCTGAGCAACGTTCCCGACGGAGAGACCATAATGGGATATCCCGCCATAGGATACCGCAATTTCCTGCGCTCGTCAATACTTGTAAAACAACTGCCTGAGATGGATGCCACCATAAGGCAACTTAAGAAAGAGATTGAAGAACTGAAAGCTCAGCTTGCCAGCAAGTGACGCTTTAAGATAAACATCATAACATGTACAAACAGAAGACTTTAAAGAGTAGTTTCTCGCTGAGCGGAAAGGGACTTCACACAGGTCTGGACCTGACTGTGACATTCAACCCCGCACCCGCCGACTACGGCTACAAGATACAGCGTACAGACCTGGAGAGCCAGCCTGTAATAGAGGCATTTGCCGAGAATGTCCGTGAGACACAGCGCGGTACCGTACTGTTCAAGGGCAATGTCAAGGTGAGCACTGTCGAGCATGGTCTGGCTGCCCTCTACGCAGCAGGCATAGACAACTGCCACATTGAGGTGAACGGTCCTGAGTTCCCCATCCTGGACGGTAGCGCCATCGAATATGTTGAGAACATACAGCGCGTGGGAATCAAGGAACTGGACGCTCTCAAGGACTTCTACGTAGTCAAGAACAAGATAGAGGTCAAGGATGAGAAGACTGGTTCATCCATCATTCTGCTCCCTGACAACGAATTCAGCGTAAACGTGCTCATATCATATGACTCCAAGATCCTGTACAACCAGTACGCATCTCTGGATGACATGAATGATTTCCCCACCGAGATAGCCAAGAGCCGTACATTCGTATTTGTACGCGAGATCGAGTCCCTGCTGGATGCCGGTCTCATCAAGGGAGGTGACCTGGACAACGCCATCGTCATTTACGAGCGCGAGATGTCACAGGAGCGTTATGACAAGATCTGTGAGATCATGGGCGTACCCACCATGGATGCAACCAAACGCGGTTACATCATGCACAAGCCCCTGCAGTGGGACAATGAGCCCGCCCGCCATAAGCTGCTCGACATCATCGGTGACCTGGCACTGGTAGGCAAACCCATCAAGGGCCGTATCATTGCCACCCGCCCCGGACACACCATCAACAACAAGTTTGCCCGCATACTGCGCAAGAACATAATCCTGAACGATGTCCAGGCGCCTGCATATGATCCCTCTGTTCCGCCGGTAATGAACCTGCAGCAGATCCAGGCAGTAATGCCTCACCGTTTCCCCATGCAGTTGCTGGACAAGGTCATTGCTCTGACGGACCTCTACGCTGAAGGTGTAAAGAACGTAACCAACAATGAGTTCTACTTTACAGGCCACTTCCCTGAACACCCCATCATGCCGGGCGTGCTCATCATTGAGGCTATGGCCCAGTTGGGAGGAACTCTTGCCCTGCAGTACACCGAGAGCCCCAAGGAATACGAGGCCATGTTCGTCAAGATTGACAACACACGTTTCCGTCAGGCTGTAGTACCTGGCGACACCCTTCTGATGCGTGTTGTAAGGACTGCGCCCATACGTCATAATATATTATCAATCAAGGGATACGCCTTTGTTGCCGATAAATTGGTTGCAGAGTCGGAATTCATGGTTCAAATAGTAAAAAGAGATAACTGATGATAAGTCCGTTAGCATACGTTGACCCTTCCGCCCAGATAGGCGAAAATGTCGAGATTGGCCCGTTCTGTTTCATTGACAAGAACGTGGTAATAGGCGATAACAACATTATTATGCCCCACGTGAACATCATGTACGGTTCACGCATAGGCAACGGCAACCAGATTCATCCGGGAGCCGTCATCGGAGGTATTCCTCAGGATCTCAAGTTCCGCGGCGAGGATACCACCGCCGAGATAGGTGACAACAACCGCATTCGCGAGAACGTGACCATAAACCGCGGTACCGCCTCCAAGGGCAAGACCGTTGTAGGCAGCAACAACCTGCTTATGGAGAACATGCACGTGGCTCACGACTGCGTCATAGGCAGCAACTGCATCATAGGCAACAGCTCCAAGATTGCCGGTGAGGTGGTGATTGATGACTGCGCCATTCTGAGCGCCTGCGTGCTCGTACATCAGTTCTGCCACATAGGAGGATACGTGATGATCCAGGGCGGTTCAGGCTGCAGCAAGGATATCCCGCCCTATGTGATAGGCGGACGTCATCCGGTCATCTACGCCGGCCTCAATATTGTAGGTCTGCGCCGTCGCGGATTCAGCAACGAGACCATCGAGGCCATCCACAACGCCTACCGTATCATATACCAGAACGGAATGAACGTAAGCCAGGCCATCGCAGCCCTCAAGGAGGACCCCATTTCACAGAAACCCGAGGTTCAGTACATCATCAACTTCGTGGAGACATCTGAAAGAGGTATTATTACGACTAAATAAAGACATAACGATATGATTTACAGATTCATTTTCATTTCCGATGAAGTCGATGACTTCTATCGTGAGATCCAGATCAGTTCATCAGCGTCATTCCTGGATTTCAGCAATGCTATTCTGAAATCTGTAGGATATCCCGATGACCAAATGACCTCATTCTTTATGTGTGAGGACAACTGGGAGAAGCGCGAGGAGATTACACGTGAGGAGATGAACACCAGCTCGGAGGTTGACAACTGGGTAATGGCCGACACCCCTCTTGATGAACTTATAGAGGATGAAAAGCAGCGCCTCATCTATGTATTCGATCCTTTAACAGAACGTTGCTTCTTTATTGAATTAAAGGAGATTATCACCGGTAAGACTCTTAAGGAAGCTGTCTGCACCGCAAGCCAGGGCAATCCCCCCAAGCAGACCGTTGACTTTGACGAGATGGCCAAGGCCAACCCCGTCATCGACGTGGATGAGAACTTCTACGGCGACGAGGGCTTTGAGTCCGACGAACTTGACGATGAAGGATTCGGCATGGAAGGAGGTGAAGGCGGTGACACCGTAAGCCTTGATTCTATTGATGACCTTTACTAAATAGCTATTGAGTAAGAATCTGGTCATAATACTGGGACCGACCGGCGTGGGAAAGACAGAACTTTGTCTGACTCTCGCCGATCTCTTTCATAGCCCCATCATTTCGGCCGATTCAAGACAGATGTATGCCGACATACCCATATGTACGGCAGCCCCTACTCCCTCTGAAAGAGCACGCGTCCAGCACTATCTTGTTGGTAACCTTGGACTTGACGACTATTACAGCGCCGCAAAATACGAAGAGGATGTTATAATGTTAGTAACCAAACTCTTCGCAGAACACGACATTCTGCTCGTCACAGGAGGTTCAATGATGTATATAGATGCTCTGTGTTATGGTATAGACCAGATTCCTACTATTCCGGATGACATACGCAAGCCGCTACTGGAGCGCTATGAGACTGAAGGACTGGACAATCTGGTAGAGGAGCTCAAGATACTTGATCCGGTCTACTTCAAGGAGGTTGACCGTCGCAATCCCAAGCGGGTTTTACATGCTCTTGAGGTCTGTTACCTGACCGGACATCCCTACTCTGACCTGCGTAAGGGAGAGAAAGCCGAGCGTCCGTTCAATATCATCCGCATTGGTCTCACCCGCCCGCGCGAGGAGCTCTATGAGCGCATCAACCGCCGCGTTGACCAGATGGTGGGGAACGGTCTCATTGACGAGGCACGCCGCATGTATCCGCACAAGGGACTCAACTCACTCAATACGGTTGGAATGAAAGAGCTGTTCAGTTGGATGGATGGTGCTCTCACTCCCGACGGTAAGCCCTGGACACTTGAGTTTGCCATTGAGAAGATAAAGCAGAACTCACGCATCTACTCCCGCAAGCAGATGACATGGTTCAAGCGCGATGCTTCAACAAAATGGTTTCATCCCGATGATTTACAGGCTATTACAGATTATATAAAAGAAAGGACATTATGTTGATCAGACTATTTGAGAAGAATCCCAACCAACGGGATCTGGACCGCGTGATAGACGTGCTCCAGGGTGGCGGTGTGGTGATATTCCCCACCGATACCGCATATGCCATAGGATGTCACGCCCTTAAGGAGCGTCCTATAGAGCGCATATGCCGCATCAAAGGTCTCAACCCGCAGAAACACCGTTTCTCCATAATCTGCTATGACCTGAGCGACATAAGCCAGTACGTCCAGATAGACAACTCCACATTCAAGACAATGAAACGCAACCTGCCCGGACCGTTTACCTTCGTGCTGCGCGCCGGCAGCCGTCTGCCCAAGATATTCAGCAACCGCAAGGAGGTTGGAATCCGTGTCCCTGACAATGACATAATCCGCGAGATATGCCGCCAGCTTGGCGCCCCTATCCTATCCACAACCGTCCCGTATGACGAATCCGAAGATATAGGATACCTCACAGACCCGGAACTCATAGATGAGAAACTGGGAGATGACGTGGACATAGTCATCAACGGCGGTGCCGGCGGATTTGAATACTCCACCGTGGTCTACTGCGTGGACGGTGAACAGGAGATCATACGTCAGGGCAAAGGCGTTCTTGATGATTAACCAAACAGCAAAACCATTATATTAAACGTATAAAAGCCATATTATGAAAAAGATATTCCTTCTGGTCACAACCCTGCTTGTAACCCTTACCATTCAGGCACAGCAACCTGAACTGACACTTGAGACTGTCATGGACGGTACGTTCTACTCTGGAAGCATAGGTGAGATTACACCGTTATCGGACGGGGAACATTTCCTGGCAAGTGACGGCAGACGTATCATGAAATACTCGTTCACCAAGTCCGGTGCCCCTGAGACCGTTCTGGACCTGTCCGATGTACGCGGTGAAAGAGTTGACTCCATAGACGGTTTCATACTCTCTCCCACCGAGGATATCATTCTGCTCCAGACCAACACACAGAAGATCTACCGCCGTTCATTCAAGGCCGATTATTACATATTCACCATACGCAACAACAAGATAGATCCGCTCACCGCTGGAGGTCCCGTACAGGTTCCGTCATTCTCTCCCGATGGTCATAACATAGCTTTTGTTAGAGACAATAACATCTTTATAATAAAGCTGTTATTTGGAAATGCTGAAGTACAGGTAACCAAGGACGGTGCCATCGGGAAAGTGCGTAACGGCATCCCCGACTGGGCATATGAGGAGGAGTTCATGATGACCAGCGCCTACCAGTTCAGCGCCGACAGCCGCATGCTGGCATGGATCCGCTTTGACGAGTCAAACGTAAACAGCTATGAACTGCCGTTCTACCTCACCAAAACCGACAACAGTTCATACTCACAGAATCTGGTGTCATACAAGTCACAGCAGTATCCCACTGCTGGCGGCGCCAACTCAAAGGTATCGGTCCATTCATTTGACATAAAGAGTTCCGTGATCCGTGACATGGACCTCAAGCTTGACAGCACATCATACATCCCGCGCATACAGTTCGTAGAGAATGAAGACAACAGCCTCTTCATATTCACCCTGAACCGTCGCCAGAACAGGATGGAGATATTCTCTGCCAATCCCCGCTCTACCCTATGCACACTCATCCTGCGTGAAGATGATGAGCGTTATATTGATGATTTCACATACACAGGCGCCAAGTTCATCGGTAACAGTTTCATCTTGATGAGCGAGCGCGACGGACACTCCCACCTCTATCTCTATGACTTGAAAGGAAGGCTTCAGCGCCAGCTTACAAGCGGAGATTTTGACGTTCTGGAACTCCACGGTTACGATGCCAAGACAGGCACCGTCTACTACGAGAGCAATGAGTCCGGCATGTATGACTGCGCCGTCTGGAAGTCTGATTCAAAAGGACGCAAGACACGTCTTACCAATGAGCACGGTACCAGCCACGCCACATTCAGTGCAAGCTACAAGTACTTCCTCAACACCTGGAGTGACATGTCCCGCCCCGCCACCATTTCAGTGATCAACTCGGCATCGGGCAAGACCATACGCACCATACAGAACAGTGATGAAGTTGAATACCTTGCCTCTGCCTGCGGTCTGCTGCGCAAGGAGAGTTTCTCATTCGCTACAGTTGACGGTACCACCCTTTACGGTTGGATCATCAAACCCACAAATGCCGATGAGTCACACCCCTGCCCTCTCATACTGTTCCAGTACAGCGGCCCCGGATCAAACAGGGTTCTTAACGAATGGAACGTGGGATTCTATCCCGGCGGTGCTCTGGAGGCTCTGTTTGCCAAGCAGGGTTATGCCGTAGCGGTTGTTGACGGACGTGGCACCGGTCGTCGCGGAGCAGATTTCAAGAAACAGACCTACAAGCGTCTGGGCGTAATGGAGAGTCAGGACCAGGTTGCTGCAGCCAAGTACTTGGGCTCACTCCCGGAGATTGATGCTGAGCGCATCGGCATCTGGGGCTGGAGCTACGGCGGTTACAATACCCTGATGTCCATGAGTGAGGGCACACCGGTATTCAAATGCGGCGTTGCAGTAGCCCCCGTAACTGACTGGCGCTACTATGATGCCATCTACACCGAGCGTTTCATGCAGCAGCCCAAGGAGAACGCCGAAGGCTACCACGACGCCTCAGCCATAGACCGCATAAACAAGCTCCACGGCAAACTGCTGCTCATCCACGGCCTTGACGACGACAACGTGTTCTTCAGCAACACCACCGCCTACATCAACGCCCTGATCAACGCCGGAGTCGATTTCGACATGCAGGTCTACCCCGGCAAGAACCACAGCATCACCGGCTACACCACCCGCAAGCACCTCTTCACCCGCATCCTGCGCTTCTTTAACGAGAATCTCTGATATTATTTTGAGGAGAACTTTTGGGGGTATCAGTATCTGAAACTACGCGCTTCGCGCTATCCCCCCCGTTAAGAGCTACGCTCTAGACCTCCTCCTCGTTCGGTAGAGTAAACAAGTTTCCTCTACTCTCTCTTCGTTCGTCGGTTCACAAGCCCACGGGCGGCCATGGTTTCCGATACCGATACCCCAAAAAGTTCTGTGCACCTAGTAGGTTTTTCGCACTACTCAGGCTGATCCTATTGTTATGGACAGACAGGACGGACAGAAAGGCCGGTACAACGGTTTAAATAATTATAAACTCCCCAAGTATAACCTTGCTCCCCTTTCCAGCCTCCGTAATAACCGAAAGAATAACAATTATCGCGCAGTGCTATTTCGCTTGTCCAATATGCACCATTTGAACCGGAGTCGTCATGATATCCATAATCAATTGTACCGGCATCTGGGATGAAGATGAAAGGACTTTTACTATTCCCTCCTTGTTTATATACGCGGTATCCACTCACACCATTCTCATCGTATCTCAACCAAATGCAATTATCAACTAATTCCTTCCATTCTTCTTGAGTCGGCATACGCCAGTTTCCACCCCATTTGACGTGGGCCACATCATCTTCTGGGTCAAGCACAATCTTGTCTATATCGTTGTATTTTGAAAATACTACAGTGTACGGATTATAATGATAACCACCAGCATCCATACTGCCACTTACAAAATAACGGTAGTTATCATACGTATAATTGGTTTTGGGTTCCGTTTCACCCCATGCATAGTAATTACCCCACTCCTCTGGTTTTGAGGCTCCTACATTGCATGTCGCCCATTTGACGGAGAGGCCCAAGTCGACATACTCATATCCATTCTCATTTCCATATGGGTTCTTTACGACCACTGTACATGAGGATTGGGCTGTGCCTAAATTGGCGGTAACAGTGCATGTGCCTACTCCGTATGCGGTAATTATTCCCTTGTCGTTTATTGAAGCAATTGATGGATTATCGGAGGTCCATCTTACGGTAACTGGTGATGAATACAACTCATTATCATAATAGACTTGAGCTTTGAGTTCTAGGTTTTCATCTAAAAATATCGATAAGGTATCAGGGTCTAATGAAACCGTAACATGCGAGAACCATTCCTCTGACGGACAGACAGGACGAACAGTATACCCAATATACTTTTCACAAAAGCCGCTAAGAATAGAATTCGAAGAGATTTCGAAATACCATCCAGAACCTCTATCTGAGTTCTCAGTGTAAAGGGAACTGGAACTGTAAGAACCATACTCGCCAACTGACGTCAAGTTTGTAAGTGGCGACATGAATCCGGCAGCTGGAAAAAATAAAGATACTCCCTCATAACCGGATTTAAGACTTGTGACCTTATAACCTTTTATTTCGTTCTGAATAGTCCATGTCCAGTTGCAATTTTCTATCAGTTCATTAAACTCTTCTATTGACGGAATTCGCCAATCACCTCCCCACTTAACGTGTGCAACATCATCCTCAGGATCAAGTACGAACTTTTCATCATCAGCATATTTGGTCAATGTTCTATCGGATTTATTCCACCATTTATATGTCTCCCAACTGTAATCTGACTTGGGTTCAGTCTCTCCCCAGGCGTAAAAATCACCAGCTCCCTCAGGAGTTGAAGCACCGACATTGAATGTTGCCCACTTTACAGACAACCCCAAATCGACGGCTTCGGGTATCGCCTCCTGTGGATTTTTATTATCACCGGAGTTGTTTTCATTCTCCTTTAATTCATCATCGGGTGTACATGCTACACCCACCATTGCTGCGACCACCAGAATGGAGGTCAGTCTCAAAATAGTCCTTTTCATAAACATTTAATATCGGTTGTTATTACTTATAAATCAAGAAAATACAGGGGATCTTTTCAAGTGACGGAAGTTTACCGTTCCAATCCTTTACGGTGCGGGTTTTGATGTATTCGTCCTTGGTTGTTAGGCCGGCGGCGATGCATAAATGAGTCTGTGGTCTGCATGCCTTTAGGATATCGGCCATCATCTTGGCGTTGCGGTATGGAGTCTCAATAAAGAGTTGTGTCTGATTCTCGGTGTAGGCCCTTTGTTCCAGCTTTTTCAGGGTCTTGATTCTTTCATCGGGCTCAATGGGCAGATAGCCGTTGAATGCGAAGCTTTGGCCGTTGAATCCGGATCCCATTACTGCCAGGATTATGCTGGAGGGACCTACAAGAGGCACCACCCGCAGACCTTTGCGCTGAGCTATTGCCACGACATCGGCCCCGGGATCAGCCACGGCAGGACAGCCGGCCTCTGATATCACTCCCATGGGATTGCCCTCCTCCAGCGGTTTGAGCATTCCTGATATCTCATCGGGCTTGGTATGCTTGTTGAGGGTGTAGAACGTGAGCTGATCAATGTCTATGCTGCGGTCTACGAGCTTGAGGAAACGGCGTGCAGTGCGGACATCCTCCACGATGAAGTGGCGTATGCCCATGATTATCTCATGATTGTATGCGGGCAGCACCTGCTCCACCGGGGTCTCGCCCAATAGGTTAGGAATCAAATATAAAGCGGGAATCATGACACGAAGGTAGCGCATTTTGCATTATCTTCGCACTACATTCAGCAAAAATGGAACAGAACAGCGGATTTGTACTCAAAATATCGGACGGCGTGGCATGTACACCCAAATACCGTCTTGACTCCCCTATCAACATCTGCCTGGAACCGGGCCAGCAGACAGCAATTGTAGGACCCAACGGGGACGGCAAGACCCTGCTTGTAAACACCCTCCTGCGCCAGTATCCGCTCATGAATAACCGTGAGGTGGAGTACGGCAGCGGCATATCCGGGGCCGATATCCGCAACATCACGTTCCGTGACAGCTACGGCAGTGCAGACAGCACCTATTTCTACCAGCAGCGTTGGAACATGACCGAGATGGGTGAATCTGCCATAGTACGTGACGCATTCCCCGATATCAAGGACCCGGTGTGGAAAGAGCGCCTGTACACACTGTTCAGGCTGCCCTCAATCTGGGACAAGCAGCTTGTAACACTCTCCAGCGGCGAGATGCGCAAGTACCAGCTGGCCCGCGCCCTGGCCGTACGCCCCAAGATGGTGATAATTGACAGCCCGTTCATAGGTCTGGATGTCCAGACTCGCGATATGCTGTGCCAACTGCTTGAGAACCTTATAAGCGAATGGAAGATACAGATTGTACTTGTAGTTGCCCGCCGTGAGGATATTCCGCCCTTCATAACCCATATAATAGAGGTAAAAGAGCGTTGCTGCACCGGCGTAATACCCGTCAAGGAGTATCTGTCACAGCCGCTTGATCCGCTCCCCCAGCCTCTGCTGCCGCAGGAGACTGTAGAGCTGATGCACAACCTACCCGAGAACGGAATGCAGTCCGATGAGATAGTACGTTGCAACCAGGTAAGCCTTCAGTATGAGAACCGCCGCATACTGGGTCCTCTTGACTGGACTATCCGCAAAGGTGAGCACTGGGCACTTCTAGGCCCCAACGGAAGCGGCAAGTCAGCCCTACTGAGTATGGTGTATGCCGATAACCCTCAGTCATATGCATGTGACATTGCCCTCTTTGGCCGCCCCCGCGGTACAGGTGAAAGCATCTGGGAAATCAAGAAGCACATCGGCTACGTATCGCCCGAGATGCACCGCTCCTACTGCCGCCGCTACCCCGCCATCGACATAGTGGCATCGGGCCTGCACGACACCATCGGTTTGTATAAAAAAATTACTGCCGATGAACGAGACCGCTGCCGTGTATGGATGAACATATTCGGGATAACAGAACTGGAGGACCGCGATTTCCTGGAACTCTCCAGCGGTGAGCAGCGCATGATCCTACTTGCCCGCGCGTTCGTAAAGAACCCTTCCCTACTCATCCTTGACGAACCTCTTCACGGACTTGACCGCAAGCGCCGCGCCCTGGTAATGGAAATAATAAAGGCCTTCTGCGCCAACCCGCAAAAGACCCTCATCATAGTAACTCATTACCCCGAGGAACTCCCCCACACCATCGACCACACCCTCACATTAGTCCGTCAGCACTAGGGACGGTTCTATCTGTGTGAGTCGAAAAATATTCTTACAAATCAATCCAGTTGAAAGAGATCGTTCACGCTCTTGCCGAAATAGGCTGAGAGCTTGAGCGCCAACTCCGTAGAAGGAATGAACTTGCCGTTCTCAATGGCGAATATCGTCTGACGTGAAACCCCGATGGCATTTGCCAGATCCTGCTGCGAAATCCTAAGGACCGCCCGCTCTACACGTATATTATTCTTCATTGCCGCTCTCAATTAAGTTATTAGCCAACACCTTCCTCAGCACCAGTGCATACACAAGAGCCACCAACGGCACCCAGGTCAACCGGTTCAGGAAATTCCCGATTCCCCCTATTATGTAATATGAAGCACCGGGATTCCAAGAGCCTTGGTGTTTGACCATCATCATAGACATTGAAAATGTGCACTGCTTGGCTATCAACTCCGCAATCAGATAGTAAATGATAAAATACGCCAGCATACGTACTCTGATATGACTGATAAACTCGTCCTCCTGCTCCTCACGGGAAAGGCAAACCATCAGCAATCCGATATATGGAAGCAATACGATAAGCCTGCTTACCGTGGTATAAATCTTAATGTAAACCTGCCTGTCAGGAGTGCGGCCTATCACATCCATATTGCAAACCAGTACATTTCCCAGATAATAGATTACCAATGGAATAAGTACAGCAGATGCAATCAGGATACGCCAACCGGCTTTCTTACAACGGTAAGGTAGAAGGATAGACTTGAATCCGTTGCCGTTACCAAACCGTACCATCATTTTAAGTAGAACCATATACAGGAGTGCCATCACATAGAAATTTGACATCCAATAAGTTACTTTGTATAATAGACGAACAGATGCGGAATTGTCAAGAATAGACAACCTGCTCTCATTCACCATCTGCCCGACAGCGTCAAAGACAGTATCGGACAGAATATAGCCACCGGTTATCATCTCTTTGGTAGCGCCTGAAAAGAAGAGCAAAAAAACAACGATGGTCAATGCCCGATATCTTGCCGATGTAATATACTCGTCCTCTACCTTCTCGCCCGATAAACAGACAAGCAACACACTGACAGTAAGAAGCAGATCACCAGTCCTAAGCAATCGTCCATAGGTAATCTGATTTTCAGGCATACCATGCAAACAAAGATATAGAGCAGAGCAAACAGCAACAATGGCCAGCGCCACGAATCCCACATTCTGCCATTTATGAGGCAGCAAAGTCAAATGTTTCCTATAATCTCTCATAATTGTAAAGTTTAACGCAACAAATGTAAAGCACACTTTACCAAAATCCAAGTAAATTTTACACTTTAACATTCATTATTTATCAAAACTCAACAATAGGAACGGGACCATCCGTATATCTTAGGGTATAGGTGTCGGATATTAAGCACCGCCGTACTATTCTGAAATCAACTGGCTATAGGTTTTCCGGCGTTTTGCGTAATAACGCCAAAGGAGGCTGAAGTTTACGCGTTCGGGGATATTAGTGATAGAAGCTTCCCGCAGGTTCTCCTCACGGCTGTCCTGGAATTCGGGTTTTAGGCGACGAAACTCACGGCGTGCGCGGAATACTGCCTTGAAATCTCCCCAGTGTAACTTTGCCAAAAACATGAGAGCTGCCAGACCGTCCAGCCAGAAACGCATTCTCATAACCTTGCGGAGCTCATTCTCAGGGAGATTTTTGTAAAGCATGAGCAGGTTATTGCGGAAATTCAGGAATGTCTTGTATGGATTGGATTTGTTCAGTGTAGCACCACCAACGTGATAAACCACACTCTCAGGAATGCACACGATACCGCGCCCCCGGCTGCGCAAACGCCAGCACAGATCTATCTCCTCCTGATGAGCAAAGAACCGGTCATCAAGTCCGCCCGCAGCCCAAAAATCGGCACTACGAACCATAAGACAGGCACCCGTAGCCCAGAAAACAGGCTCAATTGTATCATATTGTCCCTGGTCCTTCTCAATCGAGTCAAACACACGGCCACGGCAGAACATATAGCCCCACTTGTCCATATAACCGCCGGCACCACCCGCATACTCAAACATCTCAGGATTCTTGAAATCCAGAAGCTTGGGCTGACAGGCGGCAATCTCCGGATGCACATCCATGTAACTCACAAGCGGCAGAAGCCAGTCCTCCGATACCTCAACATCAGAATTGAGCAGTATATAATAATCGGCCTTAACCTCACGCAAAGCCATATTGTAACCCTTGGCAAATCCCCAGTTTTTCTCCAGACGTATAAGCGGAACCTGAGGGAACTCACGCTGCATCATCTCCATGGAGTCATCCTTGGAGTCGTTATCGGCCACAATAACCTGCGCACCGTCCATCTTTGAATATTTGAGCAGTGTAGGCATGTAGCGCTCGAGCATCGCGCTGCCGTTCCAGTTCAATATGACTATAGCTATCTTCATATCACTCTATTATTGTGGCTGTTAACGCATCACCGGCACCGTCCAACCCGCCCAGGCGAACCTTTACAAGGGTATTCTCACTCACCTTGTCAGAGTCCAGTTCCACCCGGATGTAGTTATCGGTAAATCCGTGAGCAGGCATACCACGTTTGGGTTTCTCTACCAGCACAGTCGCTTCACGGCCCGTGTGCGCCTCATAGAAGGCTCTTGTCTTACGGTCCGACAGCTCCATCAAGCGCTGGCTGCGCTCATGCTTGGTCTGGGGTGACACCTTATACGGAATCTTTAGCGCCGCAGTACCCGGACGCTCCGAGTAACTGAACACATGCAGCTGGGTCACATCCAGCCCCTCTATAAAACGGTATGCATCCTCAAAGAGTTCATCGGTCTCACCACGCATACCCACAATTACATCTACGCCGATAAACGCGTCCGGCATCACGCTCTTGATCCGAGCTACCTTTGCCGCAAAAAGCTCACGCTCATAACGGCGATGCATAAGCTTGAGAATCTCATTCGATCCGCTCTGCAACGGAATATGGAAATGCGGCATGAACGCGCGTGACTGAGCCACAAAGTCAATAACCTCATCAGTAAGCAGGTTAGGCTCAATTGACGATATCCTGTAGCGCGATATCTCTTCCACCTTATCCAGCTCACGTATCAGGTCAATGAAACTGTCACCTGTGGATTTTCCAAAGTCACCGATGTTCACACCGGTTATGACAATTTCGCGGCCACCCTCCTGGCCTGCCTGACGAGCCTGAGCAACAAGGCTCTCAATTGACGGGTTACGGCTATGTCCGCGTGCATAAGCCACGGTGCAGTAAGTACAATAGTAGTCACATCCATCCTGAACCTTGAGGAAAAAGCGTGTACGGTCACCGCGTGAGCAAGACGGGACAAAGTTCTTGATATCGTTCGTGCCGACGGTCTTGGATATTCCATGGTCACGTTTCTGCAGTCCGTTAAGGTT
Organism: Bacteroidaceae bacterium; assembly: GCA_045113495.1. GTDB lineage: Bacteria > Bacteroidota > Bacteroidia > Bacteroidales > Bacteroidaceae > Colenecus. The sequence goes on along the minus strand of JBGUIZ010000006.1, from coordinate 2,413 downwards.
ATCCAGAATATTGCCCTTCTGATCCTGTCCAAGCACGATATCCACGCCGGGAATATCGGCCACTACGCCGGGCTGGAGCTGACCGTAACAACCGGTCACCACGACATAGGCATCGGGATTCTCACGAACTATCTTATGGATAGCCTGACGGCATTTCTTATCGGCCACCTCAGTAACCGAGCAGGTGTTGATGACGCAGATATCGGCCTTCTCACCACGTGCGGCCTTATGTGCGCCCGCCTCAATCAGCTGGCGCATGATGGTCGATGTCTCCGAGAAGTTCAGTTTACATCCCAGAGTATAGAATGAGGCGCTCTTACCTACAAGTGAATTGTGACTACCCATCAGGCTAATTAAATATACCGCGAATTTAGCAAATAATTCCTTTTGCCCATATAACATTGAAGGATGACCTTGAGGGCCATCCTTCAACTATATTTCAGTTTGTATCTGATTACTCAGCCTCAGCAACTACAGCGAAAGCAACCTCAGCCTTAACCTCCTTGTGGAGAGTGATGGTAGCGGTGTACTCGCCGGCAGCCTTAACGGTCTCGGCAGCGATTGCCTTGCGGTCAATCTCAAAGCCCTTAGCGGCAAGAGCCTCAGCAACCTGAGCTGCACCTACGCCACCAAAGATTGTGCCGTCCTCATTAACCTTAGCGCTGATGCTCAGCTTAACGCCGTTCAGCTTAGCAGCAAGTGCCTCAGCATCGGCCTTAATCTTAGCCAGCTTGTGAGCGCGCTGACGCTCGTTCTCTGCCAGAACCTTCTTGGCTGACTCAGTAGCGATGACAGCCTTGCCCTGGGGAATCAGATAGTTACGGCCATAGCCGTCCTTTACCTTTACTATATCGTTCTTGTATCCAAGACCTGCAATATCTTCCTTAAGTATAATCTCCATAGTTATTTCCTTCTTTAAAGATTATTACTTCATCATATCAGTTACGTAAGGCAGAAGAGCCAAGTGACGTGCTCTCTTAACAGCCTGAGCCACGCGACGCTGGAACTTGAGTGAAGTACCGGTGATGCGACGGGGCAGAAGCTTACCCTGCTCGTTGAGGAAACGCTTAAGGAATTCGGGATCCTTATAGTCGATATACTTGATACCTGCCTTCTTGAAACGGCAATATTTCTTCTTCTTGATATCCTGAGTCTGAGGTGCAAGATATCTGATCTCTGATGTCTGCTCTGCCATAATTATGCCTCCTCTGATTTAGACTGTCTAAGACTTCTTCTCTTTGCTGCGTACTCAGCTGCGTACTTGTCCTGCTTGATGGTCAGGAAACGGATAACGCGCTCGTCACGACGGAAGTTAACTTCCAGTTTCTCTACTACTGTAGGCTCAGCATTGAATTCGATAAACTCATAGAAGCCGGTTGACTTCTTCTCAATAGGATAGGCCAGCTTGCGCATGCCCCAGTTCTCTTCATTGACAATCTCAGCGCCTTCTGCAGTAAGAATGCCCTTGAATTTCTCTACCGCTTCCTTCATCTGAACATCAGATAAAACGGGAGTCAAAATGAAAACGGTTTCGTACTGATTCATTTGTTTGTTAATTAATAATTATCTAGTGTTTGCAAAATGCGGATGCAAAGGTACAAATATTTTTGACTCATCCATCATTTTCATATAACAAAAACACCTTATAAAAGCATATAAATTCAGTCAGTAAACACATATCCTTCATTTTTAAAGTTCCTAAACACATCCTGAGCATAAAAAAGGGCGTATTGTTTCATTTTTCGGATAAAAACCATTTATTTTGCAGTCAAGAGAAAAACAAATAAAACAATATAACAATGAACAGCTTTAAGAAATATTTGGGAGCTATCCTGGTTATTCTGGGCGCCATTCTGCTTGTATGCAGCTCTGTCTTTGGATGGAACAGCTACAACGGTGTTCAGATAGGAGCCATGGTTATCATGATCGCAGGACTCCTGCTCCACATCTTCCTGGGCAAAAGGAGCTAACAGCAATCCCGGATGAAACAAAATCGAGGTGAGACGCAAGTCCCACCTCGTTTTGTTTAGTGTTCCAGCCGTTAAAACGGCTGGCTACCCCCATCACGTGCCTAACGACACAAATCAATGCCGTAGGCATACATACACCCAGCCAATGAATTGGCTGGCTACCCCTATTACGTGCCTAACGGCACAACCAATGCCGTAGGCATGAGATAATGGTAGCCAGCCATTTCAATGGCTGGATTATTCACGCCCCATCTACGCAGGTTCAAACGTATTGGGGCGAGCGAATACCTGGAGCGAGAATGCGGACCCGGAGGGCCGCCAAGCGGAATGGAATGGAGCGCGTTTACGGAGTAAACTAAAAAAAGGTCCAAAGGGGGCTCCGCCCCCTGGTACTGCGCAAGTGGGAGAGCAGGTCGCGCCGTTGTTAAAGCGCCCTAACAGGA
>JBGUIZ010000005.1:0-2100 GCA_045113495.1 Bacteroidaceae bacterium | reverse complement strand
ATTTCTTACATTTGACTCAAAATCTGCTCAGCCATCAATCACAATCTGACTCAAGCAATTTATAGACTCCACCTATTATACACACAGGAACCGATTTTTTAAACCCCAAACGGATTTTTTTTGATCACGCGACAAAATTACCCATCAATCCCGACACCCACAACCCCAAAATGGGTGAATAGTCAGCCGAGGGCGACATGACGTACCCTCGGCTGACCACGGTATCGAAGAAGCTGTTTCGTTTACAGGCGGTTGCGCTCGTTTTGGCCGGCATGGCTGTTCAAAGCAGTCCTCTATCTTTGTTCTTCTCGTCGTCAAATTTTGATTGGTTCTTGACTTTGAAGCGCTTGTCGTTGTTCAGACGGAATCCCACCCTGAGCAATATGAGGTTGTCATAGGTCTTCAGGTTCAAGCGTTGATGCTCTTTATAGAAGTCAGTATCAATGGCGCGTTGCTGATACTCCCGCACGCCTAACCGGATGGGAGGCAAATAGGTGAGCGAGACATTGATCCTGTCGTGCCAGAAGGTCTTGAACAATGAGACCGCCCACATGTCCTGCTCCTGCTGCTCATATCCTTGAAGCAATGGCACCTGGCGCAACGAGCGTGCATATTCAACCTCAAGCCTCGTCTTGAGCGGGTTGATATAATAGGACAAGTTACTGCTGAAACTCAGATTGTTAGCATGGTTTTTATAAGTATCCCAACTGATGTTCATATGAGAGTACTGCAATGAATTGCTCCATGTGATGTATTTATTGATGCTCCAGTTGTGCATAATCACGAAAGCGAGTGCGGAGTGTCTCGTGTTCACGAATGACTGCTGATACAATCCATCCACGTGACTATAATAGTCGCTGATAGCATGCTTGGAAGACTGATAAACACCCGCCAAAATGAGATTCTGCCACAGCACCGCCTGCAGGTTCACTTCGTGTTTCAAACTGGGTTTCAGCCCAGGATTCCCCTGAAAGACCATCCTCTCGTCCAGGTTGTAACCGATGGGCGATAACTGATACAGTTTTGGGTATTCCATCCTTGTGGAGTAGTCGGCGCTGACCTGCACATTCTGTGAAGGGACAAAATTCAGCGATGCTGCAGGTAGAAGTCGATTGTATGTATTGGAAGTAACCTTGTCACTAATATGGATAGACTCGAAGGCCAGTCCTACTCGTCCACTCAACTTGTCGTTCAACGTGTAATCGAGATAGGAGAACACATTGTGCCTGTTCTCATCTGATTTTGTAACAGGAATATTGCGTTGGCCGAATCTGTAGAGGGCCCAAGTGGCCGAATATCCAAAATCCACAGAAAGCTTGTCATTCGGGCTGAACACGGCATCAACGGTTCCCTTGTAATAATTCTTCTTGTGGGTGGAATAGACATCATTGAGTAAGGTTTCATGCATCGAATAGGCATTGTGGTTGTCTGTCTTGAATAGGTTGTAGTTCAAGTCAGCATATAACTTCCACTTTTGGCAGATGGTCCAGTTATAGATAACAGAAAACTTGAAGTCATTGCTTTTCACGTCATTGCCTATCAGTTCGCTAAAGTTGGTTGGCACATTGTCCGTGGAAGTGCCCGCGTAGTCATATAGGGTAGAATGACGCCTGTTGTCATGTATAAAAGAGCCCCGCAGTGACAGCGTCTGGTTGTCGGCAACTTTCCAGTCCAGACCGAGGTTTGCCGCATGTGCATTGCTCTTATTGTGGTCATTGGGATTGTCTGTAGTGTATTCCTTGCTGGACAAATCGGACAGACCTGGATAGACCTTACTGTAGGAAATCGGGTAGTTCCACCTGATATGGCCATAGACATAGCCAACGTTAAAGTTCCATTTCTTGTCGGTATGCGAGTACTGGATGTTGGGTTGCTCATTGACAATGTGGTCATCGCCATTGTTGCCAGGCGATACAATCGTGAAGTTGTTAATGGACAAGCCGTTTCCCACATAATCATTTTTGAGTTTGATGTCAATGACATATTTATAGCCGGCAATAACGTATCTGCCAGGCAATTCATGGATGATTTCTATCTCCTTGACCCTTTTAGGATCGATTGCCCTGACATAATCAAAGTTTCGTTCCTGCCCGTCAACTA
>JBGUIZ010000004.1:0-27072 GCA_045113495.1 Bacteroidaceae bacterium | reverse complement strand
ATCGATACCTTTTACCCAATAACGGCCAACTGTAGCTATCTCACCACCGCCATAAACGTTATTTCCAATCTTGGCATTACCCTGAACGGTTACAGTACTGTTACCGCGTACCAGAGCCGAGTATCCGTGGGTATCCAACCCCTTACCGGCACCGAATACGCTGCCTTTGATATCAGGGGCGCTTGTAGCTGTACCACTTGCCACTCCGTCTCCGAGTCCTATCGTAACTATAGTATTCCACTCCACACGACCTATCTCACCACCGCCGTATACGTTACCTAACACTTTACCGTTACCGATGGTAACCCTGGTTCCTTTATCTGTAGCACCGGGGTTCAGGTTACCTTCACCTTCATTGTCGACTCCCACCATTGCTTTGTCGCAGGTGAAATTGTCAGCAAGACCCTTACCGCCGCCAAAGACGTTACCGTTTATGGTTGTAGTATCCTGACCTTGAGCAACAGGAACATATTTTCCTTCACCCTCATCATATCTGATTCCGATGTTCACGTTGGTATTGCCTTTAACATCGGCAAGGTTTCCGCCTCCATAGACATTACCTCTGACTACCACAGCCCGTGCGTTTCCGCCCGTCAGCAGTGCTGTCAGTAACAAAGTGGTGATCAATCTATATCTTGTACTCATAGGTCGTATATTTTTCTATCGTAGTAATCTATCCTTATTAATCCTCTCAATCTGTTATTACTGTATGTTTACAGTTGTATTTCCGCTCACATCACCCTGGTTTCCTCCTCCAAATACGCTGCCCAGGACTTCTGTGTTGCCACTGATGTTGACAATGGTTGATGCATTGGCGGGGTTGCTAGTATTTGTTACCGCACTTGCATCACCACCGCCATAAACATCTCCTGTTCCTTCAACCAGATTATCTTCGACAAGAGTGCCGATGATACTACTTCCAGTAATAGTGATGGAAACCGCACCGCTAACGGCACCAAGATTATCAAGAGGTATCTCGGTGTAGAAGTAGTTCTTGCCGTTCACATCCAGTACAGCAGGCGAACTCGTTGAGAGGTTGTTACCACCCAGCGATGTCTCATGAGTCCAATAATAAGTGGTTGATGTTCCGCCCGATTGTGGTGTAATCATACCTGTAGATGTGTTGGCCGTAGGAGGAGTCTTATCTCTGTTGTAGATAGTGACCGTACCGGCTGAAGCTGAGTAACCGGCACCGAAAACAGATCCCATCACACGGGTACTGTTGAGAGTCGATGTCACACTACCTGTTACACCACCCAGAAATCCGCCACCATAGAAATTCTTTTTAATTGTACAGTTAGTCAATGTACTGGTAACATTGCCAGTATTGGTTGTAGCGAACTGTGCAGAATAGTAGTAACTACGATTGATGGCACGTCCCGCCAAGTCACCAGTAGAGGTGTTTATAACCTCCATATCGTAGTCGGCTTGGTAGTCATGGGCTGAACTGCGGTATGTCCCAGGAGTATATTTGCCGTTGACTGTGCTTGTCCAAGTGCTGGAACTGTAGGGACCGCTAGTGGATACGTCAGTATTGTCGTATTGTATGTAAGTGGTGCCACCGTTACCGGCACCAAAAAATTGATTAAAGACGGTGTTAGTGGCACTGGTAGTGACGGTTTTTCCATTTTCCATATCACCGAACTTGGGACCTCCGCAATATTTGCCCACGATGCTATTGTCGATGACTACATTAATGCTTCCTTTCACAGTTTTGTAGCTTGTTCCAGAGGCTTGTGACATGATTCCACCGCCGTAGAACTCACGTATGAGTGCATGATTGATACGCCAGGTGACATCACCCCAGATACCCTCTTTATAAGCTGCGGCTATAGTGCCAAAGCGACCACCATCAATATAACAATGGGGATTGTCTTCATATGGAGCTATATCCTCATTGTAGCCACCAGTGAGATAAAAACTTGTATAGTCGCCTCCAAGAGCATTGACTGCACAGTGGCGTGTATTGTACTTAGCTTGGTTACTGACGTGTGCGCCAGGGGTGAAAGAGGGCATTACAACATGACCGCCAATTATAACGTAGTTGATATGTTGATTGGTTTCTTGGTTACGGCCACGACAGTACTGGTCATAGATACCTCCGTTGAGAATAATAGGTCCCTCGTCTCGGGTTCCAAGCTCAAACTCAAACTGGCCGAAGCGTATGAAAGCGGTTTCGGTTACCTCAAAATGACCTTGAGAACGATAACAGCCAAGAGAGAAGAAATTGGTGGAATTATGTAGTTTTCCTGAAATACCCAATTCAACTACGGGCAAGAAGTCAAAACGTATAGGGGAGATAACCTGACGTTTCATTTCAGCGCCAAGTTGCCATTCCAAGCAATAGTCTGGTTCCTCGTCAAAGTCAAGGTCTACACTCATGATAGTAAAGCCACGATAGTCAGAATTCGAATACTTGATATCGTTTTGTCCTACAGACTCCTGCACATTGCCTACCAGGACAAGTGCGTAGTCATAGACAGTTTTCTTGGCATCAATATTTGTATTTGTAAGTGCACCTCTAATTGATGTTGTGATAGTGGCACCGTTGATATTATCACCGCGAGTACCAGCTGGAGCGAAAGCAGAGCCTGTATTAGCTAAGGTAATATTGACACGGTCGTAACTGTTCCCGTCGTTCCTGACATAAATGGCTTTACCCCAATATGCTTCAATAGTGATTGCTGTAACACCGTCAGGAACATAATAGTAGCCACCTTGAGCAAATACACGGCCGCTTACATCATATAGGTCTTTGTCTGTACATTTGCGATCAGCAAAGTTATAACCGGTTTCCCAGTTAGCAACGAAAGAACCTTTTGTGCCGCCGGTGACCGCGGTAATCTTCCAACCTGTCACTACTTGGCCGGTGTAATTGCCAGCATACTTTTCCTCCCAAGTATTACCGTCGGGATTACCGAATACAGTGTTGTAATAGGGCAGTTGTATCTTGTAGTAACCGAAATCATAGTGCAGGGTGTCCATGTCGGTGATGGGTATGGAAAGTGTCTTGTTTGCAATGGACCCGTAGCCCGACTTGACAGTGACAGACAAAGTGCCAAGTTGTTTTCCTTCAAATGGGTTGGCGGTAGCACGATTAACCCAAGAAGTGCCGGTGTTTCCGTTGATTACTGAAGCATATTTACCGAAGGGCTTCAGTATCGGGTAAGGGGCAAGGCTAGGATCAACGACCCATTTATACATGATCGATGCGTTTTTAGGGATGGCTTGCACATCGGCTGTGCTCATTGTGTTGGGTGCTACGTCGGAGCCCACCCACCAGCCGCAGAGTTCGCGGTTGCTATTGAGCAGACTGCGGTGGAACTCCACTTGGGTCAGGTAACGCTCCTCTGCAGGGAAGGAACAGTTGTATGCTGTTGGCTCACCTGATGAGGTTGTGAAGGATGAACCACTTCTGTAGTAGTTGTAACTACTGATACCTGTAGCAGTGGCATTGGTTATCAAAGAACCACCATAGACACCGTATTGGTTAGTACCTCCAAGAATATCGCCATAGAACATACAGTTGACTATAGCAGTACGGAGTTTGGTGTATTTATCGTTCGACACTTCTGCGGTGCTGGCGTAACTGTTACTACCTACAATGCCTGAGGCGGTGGTAGCAGCCTGCACATCGGCATAGCTAAAACAATTTATAACGCGTGAATCGTCTTCCAGACTACCCACCAGACCTCCGGCGCAGGCACCGGAAGTGGAAACGCTGGGATGTGATCCTGTACCATCTGGGAAATCGGCCGTGTTGGGCAGGATACCGCAGTTATATATACGGGAATAACCTTTTGCGACACCTGCAATGGCACCTACATTATCCAAATCACTGCTGATATTGACATTCTTCAGTGTGACATTCTTTACAACGGCACCGTCTATAGTATTGAAAAGCGGGTGACTCAGATTCGTGATGGTGAATGAGCCGCCGTCAAATGTTCCTGTAAAGTCAGTTGTTATTGCGCCGATGCCGCTGGCGGAAACATCTGTACCCAGTTTGTAGAAAGCTGATGCTGTAGAACCGCTATTTACATCGTCTACAAAATGTGTAAAGTCTGTTGTACCATAAATCAGATACGGATCTGACTCTGTGCCTGTTCCGTTCTTAAGTTCTCTTGTGGCAGTCTCGGATTGAGTGTAACTATTATGTCTTGCAACTGCGGTTACTGTAATTGGCAACTGCTCAGATGTGAATGAGACGGGAGCTCCTTGATATTGAACCTCAACACCTCCATCTAATCTGTAATAGAGGGTGGCATCAGTGGGTAAACTGCAAGATAAGGTAAATGTCAGACCATCTCTTGAAATGATAGGTGTAGCGCATTGCAGTGTGACAGAACCGCTGCCTACAGCAGATGTAATCATATTCTCCTTAACTGCAATAGCCTTGATTGTGACTCCACTTACATTCTCCTGTAAAGGTGAGGTGTATTCTGTGTCGGATGTGGTAGGCGTATCACCGTTAGTGGTGTAATATATAGTTGCACCGGGAGTAGCTGTTGTAATGGAGATGGCATTGCTTCCATTATTCTGGATGGTAGGTGTAGCAACCAGACCTATATCCAATGTGGCCACTTCTGAATTTGGGAAGTTGGTACGTATTGCTATAGCCTTTAAGGTAGTGAGACTGGTTATAGTAATAGGTCCACGGTATTTTTCGCTTCCCGATGTCGGAACAGCTCCATTTGTGGTGTAATAGATGGTTGTGTATGCGGTAGCACAAGTTATAGTTGCCTGCGATGTTGCGTTGTCATAACTTATGACAGGTGTGGCACATTTAGAGGGTGAAAGCTCTTTGGGGCCAGCTACCGGGGTTGCAAAAGTGCCGAAAACGCCTACAGCTTGTACATTCCAATTGTCTGTGATATTGATGTTATTACCACTGGTAACAATATATCCGGTGCTGTCATCTGGCGTGGTGCTGCCGTCAGTGGTATAGCGGATAGAAGAGAATGCAGCCGCAGGTGATGTGATGTTAAAGGTATTGGTTACCGAATTCACATCACTAATTGTTGGTTTCAAATCAATTGCTTGGGATGCATCTGTAAGATAAAACCGGGAATTCTTATCTGTTCCAGTCATACCGCCAATCAAACCACTGTAGTAAGGACTTCCCTTACCGTTATTTCCGTTATAGCGGTCCTGATTTTCACCCGCAACATTAAAATACATGGTATTATTCTTGGGCTTTATCTTTACATAATCACCATCAAGCTGAGTGATTTCAAATTTTTCCGTTTCTCCAGGAGTGTCGATTGTCTCTAAGTGAACAAATTTTCTACGTTCATCATTTCCTGTAAGATATGTCTGGTACTTAACGTATTTTCCAGTAAGGGCATGTATAATATAGTAATAGTTATTTTCATTTGTTACTGGTTGGAAAATCCAAATGGAATTAAGGTTGCCACCTGTCTTATAGGTGGTTATAAAGGGCTTATTTGAATCTCCATCATGGTCAGAATAGTTGCTGGAGAAATAGGCATCTTCATACATGTGCCCAGCTGACGTTATTGTGGGATTTGCAGCCGGAACCATATAATAGTCTGTGTTATTGGATTCCAGATACCAAACACCAGCGTAAGGATGAGTCTGTGCAAACAAGTATCCACCTCCCAATGTCACCATCAGGAGCAGAAGGGTGAGGGTGCGGCGGAGTGTGTTTGTTACCGTACCTATGTGTGATATAATATGTCTTTTATATAGTGTCATATAGTTCTTATCTCTCAAAATCATCTTCATCTCCTTATCAATCATCTTTTATTGAGTTATAATAACATCTTCAGTTCTACTATTCAATATTTACTATTGTACTACCTTCTACCAATCCCTCGTTGCCTCCTCCAAAGACATCATGTGTTATGATACCGCTTGTGAGGTTAACTTGTGTACTTCCACCGACTGATGCCCTGTTGCCGCCACCATAGACGTTGTTGATGCTTGAGTTGTTTTCATCAGTGTTTATGTTTACCTCAGTGTCACCCAATGCGGCCGAAGCATCACCACCGCCGAATACACCACCTGTCTGAACATTGGTTTTCTGACCATTTTCATCATAGATGTACCCTCTTACTATAGTATTGCCGGTAAGGTTTACGGTAACTTTGCCTGTTACGGTACCGAGAGCATCTAGATCCTTATCATTCTTACCGACGAAGATCAATGGATTATCTTCTGTTCCTCCAAGTGCAGTATTACCGTTTGTCGGAGTGCTATTGTTTGACCATGTGTATTTTACGGGAGCGGGCTCTTTGCTGTTCTCAAATACACCGGTATACTTGTTGTACTTAGGTTCAGGACTATAACCTCCGATAGGAAGAACATTCGCCGTAGGAGGTTTTGCAGAATACCCTGCACCAAATACATTCCCTTCTATTATGCAGTCTTCCAGATTTGACTCAATAGTTCCATCAACTTTACCAAGACTGCCTCCGCCATAGTAATTGTCTATCGTACAGTTTGTCAACGTTGAAATTACATTGTTGGTGGTAGCCAATGACAAAGAAGCATACTGAAGAAAGAGTAAGCCGACGGTTTTGGGACGTGTACCCTCAAAATTACGGTAATCATATCCAACCCTGATTCCCTTGTTGCTATCGTATATACCTCTGTTGTTGTCATATTTGCTCGCTATTGTTGTGTTCCAGGGATGTTGCTCCAGATAATTCTGATAGTCATTGTACACATTCTCCCTGAATAGGGATGTTCCGCCATAACCAGCTCCATAGAATGTTTCTATGACACAGTTTACAGCTGTGGTTGTAACTGTGCGGTTTTCATTGATTGTAGTAGCAGTTGTTTCCTTAACCAAGCTGTTTTTATTGCCTCCTTTTGTTATATAAACCGCAACATCTGTTCTGGCCATATCACCAAATTTTGGACCGCCGCAGAATAGGGTTACATTACTATTTTTGATAATAGTAGTGATGTTACCGGTAATAGGATTCTTGTCATTAATACCACCTCCATAAAAATTAGTAATATCTGCATGGTCTATGTACCAGTTGACATTTCCATTTAATTGCTCTTGACCAGCCCCTGCCACATCCCCAAAGCGACCACCACTTATATAACATTCCGCATTGTCAGTGGTTGCCTTGGTGTTTGGTTGTAAGTTACCTGTCAGGTAGAATTCATTAAAGTCTCCTCCTGTCACGGAAATCGGGCGGTGTGCGGTCGTCGTACTTACCTTGTCCATATGACAGCCATTACTGAACATGATGGGAAAGTAAACATTACTGCCTAGATGTATATAGGTGGTTCTTTTGTTATTATCTTCGGTTCCATTTGTTGATACTATCTGGTCATAAATACCACCCAGTAATATGAGAGGCTCTGTTCTGGCTTTCTTCTCACTATCATATTCGAACTGAGGAAAGCGGATCAAACATGTATTAGTTACTTCAAACCATCCATGCCCTTTAAAGTTGCCGACCACAGCCATATCTTCATTCTCATATACTTTATGTGCCATAGCCATAGCTGGCACATTGATAAAGTCAAATCGGATAGGCGCAATTTCTGCCTGTTTGCTGCTGCGGAAGATAAGACAATAATCAGGCTCATTGTCTGAATTCAGGTCAGCAGACATTATTGTATAGTGTTTGTTGTCATTTGAGGGTGCTGAATTCAGATGATAGTTGCCTACAAGAACAACGGCATTGTCATATACTGTAGAGTTCTCATTTCGTCCTAGATTATCCAATTGGGTTAGAGCGTCAGAAATAGATACTTTAACAGGCTGGTCATTCCCATTAATTGTGGAATTGTCGTAACGCTTACTTCCGGTAATATTGGCGGATCCGATATTGTAGATTGTTTTCTCTCCATTTCCCTCGTTTGTCACATAGCAGTCATAATATTGGTCGGACAGATAAGCGGCGTTTCCCCAATAAGGTTCAATGGTGATGGAGGAGACTCCATTTGGTACATCGAAATACGCTCCCTGTGAGAATACACGACCGCTCACGCTGTACTTGTCTTTGTTGGAACTGCTGCGGTCTGCAAAGTTGTAATTAGGAGCATCATAATCCGTGCCAGTATAATTAGCAGCTTTGTAAGGGTCACCTGTAACAGCTGTTATTGATGTGATCATCCAGCCTGTAACCACTTTGTTATGCGTACAGTTGCCGCTACCTACCTGATTGTAGTAGGGGAGTTGTACCTTGTCGTAGTTGAAGTTGAAATTAAGTGTATCCTTATCGGTACGTTGAAGCGTTAGGCTGGTTTTAGTCAACTCCGCACCTATAGGCTTACCCTGTCCTCCGGTCGGGTTGTCTGGCATGCTGATTGTCACGGACAGGGTTCCCAGATTCTTACCTCTGTTACGTGCCAGTGATGGCGATGTGCGTTCTACCTTTGCTCCGGTTTCATCATTGGTGTATACGGGGTCATAATTTACGACCGAAGCATAAGTGCCGGTCGCGTTACTGTCCTGAACTTTCAGAATGGGGTATGGAGCGACACTTTTGTCAAGCACCCATTTGGCCATTTTGTTATGGGCATCGGCCGTGGAAGCTGTAGCATACCATGATGCAAGTTCACGGGTGGAATTCAAAATATAACGGTAGAACTCAAAGCGATTCAGGTATTTCTCTTCTGCGGCAAGGGCGTGATTGTAATGCTGGTCAGAGTTTGAAGTCGCAGTTATCTTCTTGCCTTTGCTGAAAGGAGCCTCGTAGAGATAATAGTTATATGTATTGAGACGGCTTGTATTATTGTTGCTGATATCCAGACCTCCGTAAACTGGATATATAGTCCCGCCGTCTTCAATGTTTCCGTAGAACATGCAGTTCATGATCATGGTTTTCTGGTCATTGTGTTTGGAGGAATAACTGTTGTATCCCACAATGCCAGCCCTGACACTGCCACCCTTGATCTCGGCATAGCTATAGCAGTTGATGACGCGGGCTGTGCCGTCAAGTAGGCCTACCAGACCACCAACATAGTTCGAACCACCAACAGAACCACTCAAAATACCCACGTTATAGATGCGAGCCGCACTATTGGCAGTACAGGCTATGGCACCGGTATTACCTGATGCATCACCGCTGGTAATGGTCACATTATCCAGCACCAGATTCTTTACCGTGCCGGTAAGGGTGGTAAAGAGTGGGGCGGTAAGACCGGATATCTTATAGGGCATGTGCGTAGTGGGGTCGATAGCGGCTTCAAGCGTTCCATTGAAAGTAGCCACACCTGCAGTGCCACCAGTGATATCCTGGGTAATAACATAAGAATCATTAGCATCTGTGATATCGCTCAGAGATGTGATGTCTGTGGCGTGCACGAGGACGGATCCTATTGAGAGGAATAGGATAAGTATTGTTTTGATGGTGGTCTTATGTTTGGTCTGTTGTTTCATAATTCTCATAATCTTCTTCACTTTTCATCACTTGGTGACCGCAATCTTGTGGTGGTTCACTATGTAGACTCCGCGGGCGTTGACGGGGATGGTCAGCTTGGTGGCGGGTTGGATGGTGAACTTACCCAAGGTCTTGCCGGCTACGGTGGTTACGGTAACCTGAGCGGGCTCCGTGAGGGTGCTCTCTACTACTATGTTCATGTTCTCTCCGTAGATGAGCAGGCCGCGGTTGGTCATGAGTTCGTCGAGCGGCATCAGGTCACCTGCATAACCTATGTAGATGGTTGTGGGTGCAGCTGACTTGGTGGCGGCTGAACGACTGGGCGCATGCTGTGCGGTACTCTGGGCCAGGTACGGACGGAACGGAACGGTGGTTACCTGAGCGGTAGCGCCATTCTCAAACTTGCTGCCCGTATCGTCCAGGAGCCATGTGGTAGCGCCTGCCAGTTTCTTGGTCTGATAGGTGGGCTTGAACTGGTAGTTGCTGTTGCCAACACTAGCCTGAATCTCATAATCATCCTCTGACTTGTAGATGGTGATACCCTCGGCCGATACAAACGTGATGGTCTGGGCACCTATCTTGGTGGGTGCGCTGGGCCATGTGTTCTTAGCCTCGAATTCACCGCTCATGTCAAACTCATAGTATCTGCTGCCCGGGAATCCAATCAGGTACGGGTGAGCAGCCTGAGCGAACGGATAGTTGTTATGCTCGATGGTGGTGTTGTAGTACTGATGATACTCATCACCGTTCTTATCCTTACTGTCGTTGTAGCTGTAGTAGTGCTTCCACAGGAAGGTGTTGTAGTAGCTGAGGTTAGCTCCAAGACCATTGCTTATGTCAGTAGCCGATGCCTTGCTCAGTGACTTGAACAGCAGCTTGCTGGTGGTCTGCTGGGTGTTCTGGTCTGTCACGGTCTCAAGCTCACTAGGTGTACGCAACCAGTACTCATGGCCTATGTTGCTGCCCTCATAGAAGTGAGTGATCCAACCCTTCTCATTGGTGGTGACAAACTTGCTGGTGAACGGCAGGCTTATGCCCTCCCAACCGGTGCCGGCATTCTGGACGAATACCTCGGGCTTACGCTGGTACCACATTGCATGGTCAATGCCCATGGTGTACTCTATAGGAGCGTTAAAGTCCTCATAGTCTACCAGGAAGTGGTCACTGGTTGTCGTGTAATCACCTTCGGTAGTCTTGACTACCATATGTCCGTGTACGCCCTGGATATCCAGATCCGATACAGGCAGTACGCTGAGGTACTCATTATCATCATTGTAACCGCTCTCCTGAGACTTGGCATACTTATAGTAGTCAGGCTCCTTAAGGTAGGTCTCAACTACGGTCTTGGTAGCAGCGTCAGACTGCTTGACATATGCCAGCAGGTTCTTGGTCTGGCCGTCGGTACGTATTGCGGTCAGTCCGTCAAAGTCAAGCAGCGGTGCGTAGAACTTGCTTACGCCGCCTACTGTCTGACGGCCCTGCTTAAAGTCTGTATCGTTACCGGTAACATCGGCGTGACCTGTAAAGTCAACTGCGGTCATACCCGGGTAGGCCTTTAAGGTATCGTTCTTGGCAGTAGCTGTCAGGACTGCGTTCTTGTTGAAGTGAACGGTGCTCATGTTGTCATCACCGTAGTAAGCGGGAGCACGGTATACGCGGTTGGTGCCGTCAAAGTGTGACGGTACATCCTGGTGCTGCACGTCATTGTTCCAGCCGTAGGTGAGGTCCTGACCAAAGTAGATGTAGTCATCGGGGAATACCGGTGTGAATACATATACGGTGGTCTGTGTGTGAGGATCAACATAGCTGCTCTCACGTGTGGAATCTGTCTCCTGCGGTATGAATCCGCCTGCGTAACGGTAATCACCGTCGGCAAAACGTGATGTCACGTACTCGATCTCTGCAGTACTGTTCTGTACACCGTTGTAGTAACGCTTATCCAGATAGAAGCTGTTAAGGTTGTATGAAACCTCACCGTTGTAGAATGACCTGTCAGGCATTACTGTTGCGCCCGATGCACTTGAGTATGCGTTGGAGACAGGGTAGTAGCTGTTGGTTACTACACCGGTTCCAAGTACGGCCTTCTTGCTACTCAGATCCTGATCAGTTGTGGTCATTACCCAGCTGTTAACAGCCTTACCACCGGTCTCGGCAATACCGGAGCCGCTGAATGTACCGGTAACACCCAGGTTGTATACCTCACCGCACAGCTTGTCAAACAGTGAACTTGACAGACCGCTTATGGTGTAACCGTCACCGTGCAGGGTTCCATCAAAGCACGGGTCACTGCCTGTACCTATTGACTCCCATGCAGAGCCGCTGTGGTCAAGGTTGGTGCGCAGGAAGAACTCAACGTTGTTGCCGGCCTTGATGTTGCTGTCAAGCAGATGGTGTCCCTTAAGGCCGGCGCTTGTTACTGTATCGCTATCTACACCTGCTGAGTTGGCGTCAAGCAGACTCAACTTATAGAGATCCTTGAACAGGTCAAGTCCGTTCTGGTTGCTCTGGCTGTAATCATTGATGTATACCTTAGGGCTGAGAATGTGCTGCTGCTTGTCCCTTACGGTACGGTCAATGTAGTAGTGGTGCTCCTTATCATCCATCACATTCTTGATGTCATGGTAGTTGGCCACGCTCAGCTCAACCGGGTTAGAGTAGGTCTTACCCAGATAAGAGAGTGCGTAGTATGCAACCCAGTATCCGTTCTGGTACCAGTACAGAGGCATGCTGCTGTTGTCAAACTCAGTACCGTTACGATGCTCGGATGCGTTGTTGGGGTTAGAGTAGATCTCCCATCCACCACCGATGATATCGTAAGCGCCCTTGGTTACAGAAGGCTGGTTGAGGGCTACATTGTCACCCGGCAGAACTATGGCGGGCTGCATGAGCTCACCTATGATAGGAATACCGCTCTCAAAGTGAACGTGAACGTTCACGACATGGTACTCACGAATCTTCTCATATGAACTTCCGTTACCGTCACTCTCAATATAGTCATAGTAGTAGACGGCGGTAAGGATCTTATCCTTAGAGAGGCTGTTTATGTCAACGTCACGTGCTACATACAGAGTTGATTTCTCATTAGGTATGGTGCCGTTGATGGCAAAGTTCCTCTGCTCGTTCTTAAGATTATTGTAGACGTCTTGAGGTATGATGTCACCTACCTGGACAGTACCGTAAGCCTCGTTGCAGAAATAATACCTCACAATAGTGGTGGCCTTGTTCGTTGATCCGTAAAGTTCAGCGTAGGTCTTTGCAACGACATTGTTATACTCAGGCGTGTTGAACAGAGCGTTATATGCATCGGGGGTCATCTGGTTACCCGGCATATAATACTTGTCACCTATCTGCATGCCCACCTTTACGATGTAGAAGGTGGTATCAGTTGCGGTACTAGGTGTTATCACAATCGGGGTATACTTGATCTGCTCGTTTGTGAGGACGCCTTCATAATCCACGTTGTTGATTATGTCACCCTTCTTTATGGTAGACTGCCTTTCATCCAAAGGCACGTATTTATCTTGGTTAGCATCGTAGCGGCTTATTGCCACGGTCCTGTTATTATCAAGTACAAGATCCAGATCGCCCATATATGTTGCCTCATAGTCAATGGACTTGTCCTCAGTATATATTGCACTGGCGTATTGCTGATCTATGTCCTGCTGAGGATTCATGTAATTGTCACCACGCAACAGGTCAAATGCATCATAGTTGAACTTGAAGTCTGAGCGCTCGTCATTGGCTATGTTGCTCAGGTCAAGTGCATGGTAGTTGTTACCGCCCTTGAACATATATCCGCCCCACTTACCCTCTTGAGTACATATGTAAGCGGGTGTAAGGCTGGCGGCTGCATTGGTTGCGCTGGCGGAATGGTTGATAAGATACTGGTATGAATCCTCATCATTGGCATCGGCACCATATGGTATGACTGTACCTGCAACTACGTATGTGGGCTTGGAATCCTTAGGATTCTTCTTGTAGTTGAATGTGGTGTTGCAAATATAACCCAGGTCAAAGTTTGCCTTCTCTGCATTACTGAGAGTGTTGTATGTGGCCTGTGATATCAGGGCCTTGGGTACATATGTAGTGTTGCCGGCAGTGAAGCTCTCATCGGCAACGGCAATATATACAGGCTGGAACTCTGCCTGGCCATCACTGACATAATCACTCAGGTGCTTGGTTACACCACCTATGGTTATTGCCTCATTCTGCTTGTCGTATGTAATCTGGTCAATGATATCCTCTGTAAAGTATACCTGCTGGCCAAGTACCGTGATGCCGTCAGTTGCCTGGTCGTCTATGAACTTGTAGAATGACGGGCTGTTTATGTAATCAGCAGGTATGGTCTCGTGTTTTGAACTGCGTTCCACCATGTCTGCCTGAGTGATACCGTCACCGGTCAGGGTGGCAATGGTGTGGTAGTATGCATTCCATACGTCAGGATTTGTCCAGTCCATGGTAAGCAGGAATCCGTAGTCACTGGATACGGCGTTGCTTATGTTGAATACGCTGGAGCACTTCTTCTTGTTCTTAAGGCTCTTCAGTGAGTTGTACTTCTCGGCGGTCAGGACTCTGTTCTTGGCATACAGGCTGTCACCGTCGGTAAAGCTCTCATTACAGATGTAGATTACAGGCTGCGGGGTATTGAATACGTCGCCCTTCTTGTACTCCTTACCGTCATACTTGACGTCATAGAAGCAGACGTAGGTTTTGTCAGTGAAGAGCATCTGCTGGTCTTTCGTGAGGTGACTCCATGTCCACCATGAGATGGGGTCATTCTTGTGGTAGGTTACTTCACCTACAGTGAATGCGGTAGAATCAGAAACACTCTTGTATCTCTCAAACCTGTCCTTGCTGGTTTGATTGGTATCATCCCAGTATGCATACTTGTTCTCATATACCTCCTGCAGCTTGATGCGTCCCTGTGACTCGGCCGATATGGTAAGAGGTATGTTGGAGTTCTCAGAATAGGCGTGTGTAGAACCGGTATATGCCGATATGTACTGGTCATATACGTAGTAGTCACCGCGGATATACCAGTAGTGGGCAGGTGCTACAGCGATGCCCTTATGTGCGTAGTATGCGTCATTCTGCGGGTAGCAGTCATCAATGATGCGCTTAAAACTGTTTACAAAGTTACCTGATGACTCAATCTGGTAAGACTCATGGTTATCCTCAGTAATACCGGCATCGTTATAGGTGTATTGCTTGTATGACAGAGCTGCCTGATTTGATTGAGCCAGTGTTACCTGATTTGCACCGGATGATTCTCTCTGTCCGTGAATATTCTTGGCATAGACGTAACCGCCACCCTCGCCGGGAGCTACGTTGAGGAGGGTAAGCTGTACTATACCGGTAATAGGTCCGTATACCTTGTCGACACTCTTCTCTGTCTTCTCATCAAGTATCTCCAGCCATACGCCCGATGCCAGAGCCAGCTCGTTGCGGCTTGAACCGTTGTTGCGCTTGCGGTCATCCTTATGCTTCTGTTTCCAGCTAAGGTAAGTCAGGTCATCGCCCTTGTCCTTGTATACGGTGTTGTTCTCAGTGCTGTGTATTGTGTCAACTACCTGCTCCGGACCGTATGTGGCCATGTCTGAGTTCTCAGTCTTACGGGTCTCAGTGAAATCAACATCACTGGTAAGTGCACCCAGGTAGTTAACCAGATTGTAGATACCAAAGTAGTTGCCGTGCTCTTTCTCGTCACCCTGTCCCTTATTGACGGTGTTGAGTGAAAGCTCTCCTACACGGTTGATTGTGTAGTCAATGTTGTTGGCTGTCTCAAGTACACGGTCCTGTGCACCCTTAAGAACTACTCGGCTGCCGAATACACCGCAGAAATCAGCACGCTGTATGGTGTTGATCATACGTCCTGCATAGAGGGTGCAGAATCCGTAAAGGTCCCAGTTTGCTTTCTCCTCTGTCCAGAATCCCTCAAACTCCTCCTGGGTAATACGGCTTCCGCGCTCATTGAAGTTGTATGTCCTGTTGGTTATGAGTTTCCAATTGCCTCTCTCGCTAGCGGCAACGGAGTCAGGATTGTTGAATGTAGTTTCTGTTATCTTCTTGCCTCTCTTGTACAATATCTTATTGTTTTCATCGATGGTATGAAGATAAGTAACCTGGTTCTCGTAGAATGATATCGTATGTGTTGTCTTGGGCGCATACAGAAGTTCAAAGTATGCACGCTGACGGTCATTGAGCTTACGGTACTCTTCTATGGTAAGTGATGAGTTCAGGTTGTAGTAGTCAGTACCGTAGTTGGTGATGTTCAGTTCCCTGTAACCGTCAACAAGTGTAAGGTTACCGTCACCGTACAGACCACCAATACCATCCTCACCGATGGTGATGAAGTCCTTGGCAAACACATCCATCACTGATGCGGTTGCGTTACCGAATACTGTCTTCTCATTGGCAACCAGGTTTGTTGAACCTACGGTGGTGTTACCGCCTGCGAATACGGCGTTGCGGATATTGAGGCCGTCGTCACTCAGGCTGGCCCATCTTTCGTCACCGTTGGTCATGGTGTTGAGGTCTGCGGTCACTACGTAATCACCCTTGTAATATGTGTTTCCGTTGATGGTCACTTCCTGCTTGGCGATAGTGTAGGGGGATATTATTACCTTGCAGTCCTCAGTAAGCTTGCCTTCTGAATCGTAGTAGTAACCTACGGTCTTACCGGCAGTCTCCTCTGCCAGTTTGGTTCCGATGGTGCTGTATACGATACCCTCATCGCCTCCGCCGAATACGTTACCGTACATCTTCTGGACATCATTAGTGGATCCTATCTCACCACCGTGAATGTTAACTGTGGTAGAGCCGAATACGGCGCCCTTTGCTGTAAGGTCATCCTCATTTTCAGGTTTCCAGCCCTCACCGCCCCAGCTGTCCTTACCACGGCCACCGCCGAATACGTTACGCATTACATGACCGCTGTACAGATTTACATCAGTGCTTCCGGACTTGTAAATGGTTGCGTCATTAATCTGGATGGAACTACTGGTTGTGACGGCACCTTCCTTTCTGGTACCACGACCAATAGGACCAAGCTCACCGCCGCCGTACATACTGCCGCGGACGGTTCCGCCGTACATTGCAATGTGTGAGCTGTCAACATAACTGCTGGCTACATAACCGCCGCCGAATACGTTTCCGTTCAGATCCAGACGGTTGTCACCTGCCGTGTATTCATCCAGGTTCTCTACGTAGACATCAACCGTTTCTGTGGTGGTAGTTTCATTCTCTTCACCCTCATTCTCAATGACAGTCACGGTCTTGGTTCCGTGGTTGAAACCTATGTAACCGTTGTTGATGGTCAGGTAGGCGTTTCCATATACTGAGCCACCCTCACCGCCGGCATATACGTTACGTGTGATGGCAGGTATACCGTCTATGTATGATGTTCCGTCTTTCTTACCTATTGTGACGTGTGACTCACCGGGAAGGTCAGTTGCATCTGATGCAGAGATGGAACCGTTATGATAACCTACATGTCCCATATATCCGCCGCCGTATACGTTACGAACGGTTCCGCCCTCAATGTATACGTTGGATGATGATGTGAACAGGTTCTTACCGGTAGGCTCGGGATTCTTTATTTTGAAGAGGTCCATGATGGAACCTCCCTCACCGCCGGCATAGATGTCCTTCTCTACATATCCGCCCTTGAGCTCAATATAGGTAGAACCGGCAATGATGGCATCCTTACCATAACCGCCGCCGTATGCATAACCGTTAGATGTGCCGCCTCCGGTTCTGGGATTACCCTTGACCTGGGCGCCCTGCATGATGTGTACGTTGGTATTGTAATACGGGGTGTTTTCAAATACCAGAGTGCTTAGGTCAATAGCCTGTGTACGGCCGTCATCAACATAGATTTTCTTGCCGTTCTTTATTGTCACGTTGCTGATGTTGTCAAGGACATCGTCAGTGAGGTTGATGGGGTGGGATGGATATTGATATTGCTCATTACCCACAATGTAGACTCCAAAATTGTTCAGGTAGCCTGAGTATGCCAAGAGTCCTTTCTGTTTAGCGGCTGCGTCACCTGGCATCTCTCTGTACAACCATCTTACCAGTGACGGATAGTTGTAGGTGGCACCGTTACTGCCGCCGCCATATACCTGGTTAACCTGTGCTCCGTTCTGCAGGAATACGTTGGTACGTCCGCTGGTGGTCTCCTTACCGTAACCGGCACCGTATACAGTTACCAGATTGCCCTTGCTGTCCTTGACGGGTGCGGCAATGTTTACGTATGTATCAAATGCGATACGGCGGTTGTTGTTACCACCATAGATGGCTTTGTCTACAATGGCGTTGGTACCGCGGAAGTCAACGAATGTGATGTAGTGGTCGCAGTACAGAGGCTTTACTCTCTCTCTCTCTGCGGCATTGGAGATGGTATCTACCAAATAACCCTGACCGCCACCGAATATGGAGTTGACATGAATGGTTGATTCCTCAGGCACATTTACACGTGAGAATCCAATCAGTCCCTCCTTGTTACCGCCGCCGTAAACCTCATTGAAACGGCCGGCCCACAGGTCAACGATACTGCGACCTGCACCGGGGAATAGCATGCGGACCGTATCGGCCTTGAGGTCAATATCCTTGGCACCCATACCGCCGAATGCTCCACCACCGAATATGTTGGTGTTCTTGTAGTTCTCCTGATTGGCAACCGATGTGTATTTATCATCAATCAGTACGTAGGCTATCTCCTGCATGGTGTTGTTGATATCGGGATAACCTGAGTAACCCTCACTTCCGCCAAATATGATTCCTACATAGTTCTTGGCGTTGTCTACAGGCTGGAAGAATACGAATGAGTTACCAAACATGTACGGGTAAGAGAAACCGTTCTTGGCGTCACCGATCTTGTGATACCCCAGTTTGTTGTTGGCCTCATCTGCGTAGGTGTATACGTAGTCATTGAAGACGTTGCTGTAGTAGTTGTAGTTACCGTAACCTCCGCCGAACAGTGAATCCACGCGACCCTGTATGAATTCAACGTAGGTACTTACGTTATCCAAGAGCTCAGGCTGGGTAGCTCTGTAACGGCTGTCGGAAGTGAAATCACCGGTCTTGCCGGCTCCTATCATACCGCCAAAGTCATTACCTCCAAACACGATATCCTTTACCCACGGGAAACCGTTTATGTATGCTCCGGTCTCTGTTTTCTGCTTGCCTATGTATGTCTCAACATGGCCCAGGATATCGGCGTTACTGGCTCCGCCAAATACGTCATATACGCGGCCGTTACCCAGATACAGGTAACTGTCTCCACAGACGTCGCCCTCGTTGCCGGCTCCGTACAGGTACTGTGCCTCGGCCAGGACGGGACCGCTCTCATCCTCAGAGTAACCGGCGTTGGTGCCGCGCATGTTAACTGTAGTGCTATAACGGGGTGAGTATTTGTAACTCTTTATGGGATAACCTTCATTGTCAAGTTCCCATGAACCGTTGCCGTCGGTCTCAATGTGGCCCTTACCTACAACGCCCATCTCACCGCCACCGTAGATCTGGAACGCATAGGCATCCTTAAGGTTGACCTCAGTGCTGCCCCAGACCTCAGTTCTTTCACCCATACCGGCGCCGAATACGCTCATGGCAACGGCCATAAGGTCCTCACCCTGGTCGTAAAGGTCTACGTGTGAATTGACCTTACCGCCATCTTCAGTCATGTCAAACACACTGTCCCTTACCACAAGGTCACTCTCAATGTTGATCTTGACGTTTCCGTTTATATGACCCGATGAGTAGCAGCCTCCGTATATGTTACCGCCCAACAGACGACGTTCAGCATCATCCTGAGCATCAGCAATTCCAATGGGTACAAAATCCACTGAGTCATTATCCCACTTGACGGTGTTCCATACCAATGTGTCACGAGAGTTGATTGTTCTCCACTCCTTAGGCTCAATTCTTACACCCTTTAAGTTCAGTACCAGACGGTCCTTGATGATGGAGTCATTGTTCTCAACAATAGTGTACGGGTTGATTTCATGTCCGTTCTCTATGTAGGGACGCTCATTTGCTGCACCCATTACACCGCCCTCATATGCTGCATTCAGGCCTGCGCGGTAAGGAATGTTTGCGTTGTTACATCCGCCTACGATCTTGTTGTACACAGTAACGGGAGCAGACATGTCCATATAGTTGGTTCCCGCGTATGTCATGCTGCCAACGTTACCACCGCAGTAGAATGAACCTACGTATGTGGTGTAGGGGATATAATCTACATTATCACCGTTCTCAGTGCTCTCAAATGATACTGTGGGCACGTAACTCATGGCAGCACCCTCCATGTACTTAGAGAATGTATCCTTGTTTGTCAGGTCAAGAGAACTGAAATCAATAGAGCCATTTTCTGTGGACGGAGCACCGGAAACGGGATCTACCTTGCCGGCAAATCGTGTCAGGATATCACGGTTTATCATGTTCTCGCCGTTATTGCCCATAAAAATGTTATCGGCATAAACGTAAGAACCGATCTTAAGCTCTACCTTAGGTGCACCCTGTACTGTCTTGGTCTCCAATGTGGCGCTGTTACCTCCGCAATAGACTGATCCGCCTATGATAGTGGGCTTATCCACTGTTCCATACAGGTGAATTGATACCTGCTCGGCATCCGGACGGAATTTATTCAGAGAATCTATAGATGACGTGCCGGGATCATAGTACAGGTCACCATAGATGTCATGGTTCTTGAGCAGAGGATTGTCAGTGTACGGATATGAACCGTTACCGCCACCGTATACATCACCGCGAATGCTCTTACGGATACCTACGGCATTACCGCCGTATACCAGACCTGTCACGTCATTACCGCCATATACGTTGTTCACATCACCGCCGTCTACAACCACTCTGGCTGCCAGACCTGCGGGGAATGCGTATGTGGGATCTGCCAGCTGGATGATATCCATATCCAAGGGCAGACCGTTTGCGCCCAGTATGTAATCACCCTTATAATCAACCTGCAGAGGACGTACATCGGCCATACGGCAGCCGCCATACAGATTGTCAATTACTATCTTTGAATCGGGCTCAATGTTTACAAGAATACCCTCGGGGCTGGTCATACGGCCTTTGTTACCGCCGCTGTAGAGGTTACGTACAAGACCGTCCTCCAGATGCCAGGAGGGACGGATCTTCATATCGGCCTTGTTGTTACCGCCAAACAGACGTCCAATCTGGAACTCATCACTGCTGGGCTTGGAGTAACCGATGTTGATTCCCATTGCCTTGAAACGGGCGGTGGTGAGCAGCTCGCCATTCTGACCGGGGGTGATGGAATATTTCTCTGCGGTTATCGTGGTGTCTTTGATGCTGTTTACTACAGAACTGGCGTTATCCAGACAAATGACGGTTGACTGCCTTACTGTAGCTGAGTCACCACCTCCGAATGCATAAACTATTGAACCACCGTGCAGATCCAGATATGTCTTGTCCAGTTCCGGAACTTTCAAACCCTTGTACGAGCTGTTGTTTGATTCATAATCATAGGCTCCGTTACCGCCTCCAAACAGCTGGCCTATGTATATGGGATGGGATCCGTCTGTAATGCGCAGCAGTGCATTCCATGTGGAGTCAACGTTGTCGTGCAGGGCATCGGTAAAGATTGATGACGGGAATGATTCACCGACAGCAGAATATGAACCGATAGTTCCTGATATGTCATTACCGCCGTATACTCGGTTGATGAGGATATAACCGGTGGCGTTCTCTCCGTCAATGCAGACCATCGTACTGCCGCCGATGTTTGCCATACGTGCTCCGCCGAATAAGCTGCCGCCGGGATTGTTCTGGTCATCAGTACCTAACAGACCGGACAGTACCGTAACGCTGGAGCTTCCCTTTACGTCACCCATGTCACCGCCGCCATAGACGTTTCCGCCTATGACCAACTGCGCCTGCGCGTGTAAAGAAGCGACTATGGTGAGTACAAGCAGCAAACCCAATGACTTGAGGTCAAAGGGTAACGGCTTATGTATATGGCTGAATATCTTCATATTGTCCTTTCTACTCTTCTATGGTGAGTTTAAGCTCTGCATCATCATCAATAAGCTGATGTAGATACGAGGGCTTTACTTTTACTTTTACCTGAAAATGCTCACCGGGCTTGGGCTTCATGACGGCGTCATCCGCTCTCTTAAAGCTGCTCAGTGAGAAACTGTTCTCTGCTTCCTGGTTAGGTCTTACCAGATTTCCCTTCCAGTCATAGACATCATAAACCACCTTAAGCTTGGCATCAGGATATTCAAGATCCGGAACGTAGCTCTTGGGCAGGAAACAGAACCATGCAAACTCACTGTATGTGGTTGTGAGGGATATGTAATCCGGTGCATCTGCGGGACGTTCTACGGCGGTGGGGCCGTTTATCAGGTCTATCTCCTGGCCTTTACCGTTGGCGTCAATGTTCTCAAAAATTGCGTTGTCGGCAGGAGTGAACCCGTTTTTGAATGAGTAAGTGTGAGTGCCTGTAAGATGGTAGTCCTGTACGCAGATGCGGGCGCTCTTGATACGTATGTCACGGATGTCGTAATAATCCTGGTCAACGCAGAACCATATGGTTGCCTTTGAGTACAGATGGTCCATGGCCATCCAGACTTTATAGACGTAATCTATGTCAAACTCAACCAGACCTGCACTGAAATCTCCCTTGGTCAGGGTGGGGGCAACCACAGCCTCCTGCTGGTTGACAGCCACTTTCTTACCTGCAACGGCTACGTTTGCAATGGGGTCTGTAGTGGTGAGAACGTCCAGTCCTGTGATTGAAAGCGCTACGTTGTTGAGATTGAATGTGCCGTTTTCTATACCCCAGTTGAAAGTCTGGCTTGTTGCACCGGGCAGAGTGACGGGGCTGAAAGCGTAGAGGTGATAGGCCTGGCCGGTCACTGCAGATACTGACGAGTGCCAAGTGTTGTTGCTGTAACGGAATGAACCTGCGGCCTTATTTTCATCAAAAGCGGCTTGAGTGGTGAATGTGGAGGGAACTCCGTATACTCTGATTGTGGTTCCGTTACCCAGGACATCATCACGGTAAGTGTCATTGGTGCCATTCACGGGTACAGTGGCGCGGGTCTCTACGACAGTCTCCAGGCTGCGTGCAATGGCGGGCTGAAGGATTACCCTGTCATTGAGGGCGTCCTTGTCTGCAGTACACGAGGCCAGCGTGACTACCGCCAGTATCAACTGGATGCAGTTGCGTCTGAACCTTGCCATGAATGTCTTTACCGTGACTGTCATATGTTGCAAATTTAGTGAAAAATATTTAAAACTCCAAATTTAAATACTATGTATTTACCAGTTATAAACTTCCCTGGAAATATCATTGTCGCTCCAGTCTTTGACTGCAACGGTCTTGACTTCGAGTCCACCGCCGGATGTGTCTATCAACAGAGTGATAATGTACGTTTTAGCGGGTTGTATGACATACTGATTGACCTCTGATCCCAGAGTGACCGGAACGCCGTCCGATGTCTTGGGGTCATTGGTTCCGGTCTTGAATGTGGCCGAAATCTTAAGATTCTGCCATTTGTGCGGAACCATAAGCCAGCTGCCTATAACTGCGGGCTCAAAGTTGGGCTGGTCAATCATCTCATCCCTGAACGGAACGCTTATCTCATTATCACCTACCGTGACGTTGTTGTCGGCGAACAGCCTGACGGATGCTCCCAGATCTGCTATGTTCAGATCTGCTATGTTGGCGCTGTTGCCATCGTCCGCAACGGTAACCTGACGGGCTTTTGCGTCGTAGTACTTCTGCTTGAAATCTGTGGTTCCTTGGGCAAGTACGTCACCTGCTCCGTCGGTAGACTCGGACAGGATTATCTCCTTAATCTTGACTCCGCCGGAAGATGACTTGTCAGATCCTATGTAGTAGGCCTTGATGACAAGCTGTGACAGAATGTGGTTGAATGAGAGGTTTACCGTACCGGTGCTGAAATCAACGGCGTAACGTCCGCGGCGGGTGGTGGTCATAAAGTCCATCGCACCGTCACCGCCAAACTGCCAGTTGGGCACGTTGTGCAGGGTAAGTTCCTTGTCGTCATAATCCTGTGCCAGCTGCTCCCTTGTGGCCGATGTGGCATAGGGTTTGCTTGCATCCTGGGCATCGGCCTCTCCGGGAACCCAGGGGAAATAAGCAATGAACTGGTAGGTTGCTGCGGCATTACGGTCCCAATACCTTAGTGGCTGATACTCCCACTTGGTGTTGTCTGCTATGTCATCCAGGTCAGGTTTGGCGTTGATATTGCCTATGGTTATGTCAGGGTAGACACGCATGTTGTCAAACAATTTTGTCGACACATGGTTAACTTCCTTGAATCCGTGCACACCAAATCCGCCGGTTTTCTGGCCGGTACCGTCATAGCTGTCCCTGATCATCTGCTTGATCCTGTTGGCATTATCGGGGTCACTGATTACGGCTTTAGTGCCGGCCAGTGTCACACCCATTCTGATTTGGGGGCTCTGCTCCTCAAATCTGAGCTTGTGTTGCCTGCAGCATGATGCCGGCAGCAGCACGACGGCTGCTGTCAGCGTCAGAGACTTGAGTATGTCTTGAAACCTGAGTTTCATTGCTTTAATTTGTAAGTATCTTTTAATATCTCACGTCGTATTCTACAGAGAATGCCTGCTCCCATTCCTGAACTGTAGCGGTAAACTCAATAGTTGCGTCTGCCAGCTCACGTCCGGGCTCAATTACACCTGTAGTGATATCTTTCTGGAGCTGTACCCAGTCATCGTCATCATCAACATCGCCGTCACCGTCTGTGTCTACGTGAACCAGAATGACATCCTTGCCCTGGGGGTTGTTGGGGTTGCCATCGGTAGGATCCTTGTCCGGGTCTCCGCCAGGTACCTGCTCGGTGTTGTTGTCATTATCAGAGTTGTCAATATGGCCGTCACCGTCGCGGTCTATACCGCCCTCCAGCTTGTCATCTCCATCTATATCTTCCCATACAACGGGGTAGGTATTCCATGTGTCGGGCTTGCCGTCATCATTGGTATCCTCATAGACCAGGATATAGTCAGGCTCATCGGGGTTGTAGCGCATTATGCCCGGGTACGGGGTGTCATCATGCTTGGTTATGGTGTCACCGGTCTCGGGGTCAATCTGGAGGCTACCGTCACCATCGGCCTCCCAAACGCGTGTGGCCTTGGTGGGGTTGAATACCAGAGAGTAGTTGTACTTGAAGTTAGGTTCCCATGTGCTGATGGACTGACTTACCATGCCGCTGCGTCCGGTTATACCGGCCAGACGAATACCGTTCTTGGTGAATGTGGCAGATGTGCTGTTTTTGTAAACAATTCTGAATACGGCATCGATGGTCACATCCTTGGGTCTTGACTCTGTGTTGAACAGTTTCTGCGGAATCATAAGATAGTCTGCATAGACTGCGGTATCCTTCTTGGTGAGCACAACATCATTTACGGGTGCTATGTTCATATAGCCCGATACGCCACTCCACGCACCTACAGCGCGATGCTGGCTCCAGCCGGTCTGTGCATAGCTGCCGGTTGACATGACGTTGTTGAATTTTATGCTCTTAAGGGTTACACTCTCAATATCATCAGTGTTAAGGTCATTGCTAATCCTTACAAGAACGTTCACGTTACTCAGTATATGATGGAATATCATATCAACAGTGTTGAACGGTGATATGTCCCTGCGCTCTGATATCATGAGGTCCTTCTGATCGGCCGGTGTATCGGGGGTGGTATACGTAGGTATAGTCACGTAGAAGTTGCCGTCCGTGCTCATGTTGTACAGAGTCTTGGAGTAGGGGAACACACCGTAGAATGTATACTGTGAACCGCTGTTCCAGATTCTCTTGTTGTCATAGGTCCAGCTTGAACCACTTACATATCTGATATCCTGATTGTTGAATATCAGGTCAACGTCGGCGCCGGTTGTCTGCTGGCCCCAAACTGCCATGGTGTCACCCACGATGAAACTACCGTTAGAGCTCTTGGAGGCTCTGGTCAGATTGTTGACATAGTTGCCGAACTCGATGTATGACGGTATAGAGCCGGCTCTGCCGTCAATCTCATACCTTGTATCACTCTCTCTGCATGATGCAACTGTCAGCACCATGCCTGCAATCAGGCTTGTCTTAAGTACTTCTTTTAATTGCCTTTTCATATTTGGACTATTTTAGTTATTATCTATCAATCTGTTAACCGCCTGATGCCCGGCCCAATCCTGAACTCCGGCATCAAACTTTATGGGGTCAGGACCTATGGTGACGGTTATCACATAGTTCTTACCCGTTTCAAATACACTGTACAGATTGTCAAGCGGGAATACGTTGTTCATGCGGTTTATGTAACCGCCGTCATTTCCAATCTTGTACCATATCTGTATGTATTGGCTGTCATCCACGTGCTGCGGAATGAGCAGGGATTCCAGTACATAAACTGCAGAATCCGGAATGCTCACATGCCGTGCACTCGTAATATCATATCGCGGCAGGGTGTCAACGGGTGTCCATTCCTGTGCCATGAGAATAGGATCATTTGACATGGTCTGGGCAAAATCACCCTGGGCGGTAAAGCTACCTATCTTTATACTGTCAACAGTTACTGCTATTACAGAATCGCGCGGTAATGTAGCGGCACGGGCCACTCTTATGCAGAGTTTGGACAGAATGTGCTGCATGTTGAACATCACCTCCGTGCGGTAGAATCCTGCCATGCTCTGTCCCGTGCGGTCTATCATCCAGTCCACATCGGGTACCGAGCAGAAGTTTGCAGGCGGTGCGGGTACTCCACTGTCAATGGTATTGCTACCCTCAAGTGTGACACCCGTTATTGTAATAGCATGTGTCAAATTATCAATTAATGCCGTCACTCCAGGAACGCTTCCTGAATGCGGTGCGTAAGCGCTGAACCGGTAATTACTCTTGTAATCCCAATATTTTACCGGATTGTAAGTCCACTTTGCCGTGGGGGTGTTGAACGTCACGTCCTGATTCAGGAACAGACGTTCAACCTGACCCTCCGGTGTGGTTTGCCATCCCCAGACGCCCATACTGTTTGTATGGTCGCTGAGTAGGGATACTTTAACGGCTCGGGTCCTTATACGTACAGGGTTGTCAATGATGCCGTTGCTGAAAGCAATAGCCAGACCTTCACTGCCCGCGGGCTGCTTTTGCACCTCACGGACCGCGTCATCATAAGCGCATCCCGCAACTGTCAGGATTATTCCTGCCAGCAGAAGCTTTGCCATATGTCTGAACAGTCTGTTCATTTAATCGTTTTCTTACCCTTTACCTTATTTTATAATATACCTTATTATATGCTTGTAGGTATACTCTCCAAGCCGTTACCCTTAGGCAACTTTTTTATAAATATCATTGGTCACCATGCGCTTACGCTTTCTTAGTGACCGTCAGGGGTATCACCCCCTGCCGGCCTATCTAAAGAAAAGAGTTAGCTTGATGAGCGGATTAGTTTATTGTCAAATCCTTATCATTCTTAGTTGACCACTCATATACATCAGCATCAAATTGAATTTCATCAGGATTGATTGTGATATTCAGAGTGTTCTGCCAACCCTCAAAGAAACCGATTGCCGATGCCTGTGCGGCAGCTCCTTTGAATGCAGTAGCCAGGTTGTAGTAAGCTGTAAACTGGTCTGCGGATTTGCCTGTCTCCTGAATAGTATAAACAATCTTGAAGTAGGGCTTTGATG
>JBGUIZ010000003.1:0-133346 GCA_045113495.1 Bacteroidaceae bacterium | reverse complement strand
TTTCCAGTTGCACCCAGTAAAACGGAATCCCGACAGCGAAGCGTTGTCGGGATTTCGTTTTACCCGGCCTGGAAGGCCGGCAGAGTGAAGCGGGATTATATCCCGCGGAACGGGTTTGGGGCGTCGCCGCCCCAAACTAAAAAAAGGTTGTTTCTAATACGCAGATAAGTCTCCATCCAACGACTTTTGAGGCCCTCTGGGCTAAAAAAGTCAAAAACGACCGAGCAACAAAGTTGCGAGTATCAGCCGGATGGCTATCAGATGCTTTTTTCCACGTTCCAGGTAAATGCGCGGAGACCGAGTTTCTCGGTCGCTACGTCCATTGCGTGAAGCTTTTCCAGGATGATATCCACCTTGTCGTCATCAACCATGGTTATGATGCCCGAGCACATGGAGGGCCAGGCGTGGTTGCCGTAGTGCGGCTGTCCCGTCTTGGAACCCCTGCCCTGCAGCTGCTCCACCATGGAGAAGCCGCGGCAGTTGTTTGTAGTGAGCAGATCTATGATACGCTCAGTATATGACTGGTCAAATGTTATAAGTATTGCTTTCATATTCTTGCTGTCTTGTCATGAATGAACTGATCCTTGTTCTCAGCCCAGAAAGCAGCCAGCTCCAGCTGTTTGCGGTGCTTGCGGCGGGCATTCTTGATGCCTGTGCTCTGGAACATGCAGTACAAGGTAGGAACGAGTATCAGGGTAAGTATTGTTGATACGGTAAGACCGCCTATAACCGATATACCCAGAGGACGCCACATTGCAGCACCCTGGCCCTGGCTAAGAGCCATAGGAATCATACCCAGGATAGTGGTCATTGTGGTCATGAGCACAGGACGCAGACGGCTGCGGGCGGCAGTCACGGTAGCTGTGATGGCCGACATGCCACGCTCGCGGCACAGACCTGTATAGTCAATCAGCACGATACCGTTCTTAACCACGATACCTATAAGCATGATGGCACCGAGCATACTCATCAGGTTGATTGATGTTCCGGTAAGCCAGAGTGCAATGAGCACACCACTCAGAGCGAACGGGATGGAGAACATGATGATGAACGGCAGTGTGAGTGACTCAAACTGAGCGGCCATCACGATGAACACAAGCATGATGATAAGCAGTGCCAGGGTAGCCATATCGGCAAATGACTCCTGCTGATCCTCATAGTCACCCGATATCTGAACGTTCACGCCCTCGGGCAGGTCCATACCGGCAATTATATCCTGACCGGCCTCAACCACGTCACTCAGGGCAGCGCCACCGGCAATTACGCAGGTAACGGTATTGATACGCTGACGGTCCTTACGCTGGATGGTAGGCGGAGTGAACACCTCCTCCAGATGACCCACGTCACGTACGCGAACAGCATTGGTACCGCTTCCGTAGAGCAGGATATTCTCGATATCCTCAAGCTGGGTACGGTACTCAGGAGCGTAACGCACCTTGATGTAGTACTCCTCACCGTCCTCACGGAAGTA
This sequence comes from Bacteroidaceae bacterium, assembly GCA_045113495.1. Taxonomy (GTDB): domain Bacteria; phylum Bacteroidota; class Bacteroidia; order Bacteroidales; family Bacteroidaceae; genus Colenecus. The sequence continues at coordinate 131,875 of JBGUIZ010000003.1, read as the reverse complement.
AGATGCGGTAGCACCGTAGATACGGTTACGCAGGTATGTCGCGGCGGTTGAAAGGTTCAGGCCATGCTGAGCCAGTTTCTCGCGGTCAAACACAACCTCATATTCAGGCTGGTAGTTGTCACGGCTTATGTATGCCTCACCTACACCCTCCACATTCTTCATTGCGGCAAGCAGTTTGGCAGCAACCTCATCGGTCTCATTGAAGTCATAACCATATATCTCAAACTCGGCTGTAGACTGGCTTCCCATGCTCATGCCGCCACCGGCGGTAACCATGAAACGCTCAATCTCCGGACGTGCGTTAAGGTCGGCACGCATCTGGGCAATAACATCATCTGATGATATGCTGCGCTCACCCAGTTCCTTGAGTGATATGGTGAATGAGATGACGTGTGTACCGTTGGTCTGCATTGATGCGAACGTGTTGTTCTCATCGGCAGCACCCACACGGAAGTTACAGGTCACCAGATCCTGCTCATAACGTTTCATCCACAGGTCAGAGAGTTCCTGAGCCACGCCGCGTGAACGGTCCGTATTGGTATTGATAGGCATGTAGATGGTTGCCGATATACGTGACTGCTCATCGGACGGGAAGAACTCCGACTTAAGTTTGGGAGCCGTGAAGAGAGATGCCGCAAACAGCAGCAAGGCTGAAACGACTACCACTTTACGATGACGTACAGCCTTGTTGATAAGGCGTGAATATGCACGGTCCAGTCCGTCAAGAGCTTTCTGTATGGGACGGTAAAGCAAGGTATGTATGCGACTGCCCTTTTTCTCCAGCTTAAGCATGCGTGAGCAGAGCATAGGAGTAAGGGTAAGAGATACGGCCAGAGAGATAGCAATGATGATACACATCATCCAGCCCAGCTGTTTGAACATGATACCGGCCATACCCGACATCATGGTGAGCGGGAAGAACACGGCGAATATGGTCATGGTTGATGCCATAACTGATACGGCAACCTCATTGGTAGCATGGATGGCAGCCTGCTTGGGGTTGGCACCGCGCTCGATATGGGTGGTGATGTTCTCAAGTACCACAATGGTATCATCCACCACCATTCCGATGGCAATGGTCAGTGAACTCAGTGAAATGATGTTCAGTGAACCATCGGTCACGAACAGGTAGATGAATGATGCTATCAGTGACAGAGGAATTGTGATGGCCACAACCACTGTCGCACGCCAGCGTCCGGTAAAGAAATATACCACCAGCACCACGAACAGCAGAGCGTAGGCGATTGTCTCAGCCAGAGAGTTCACAGTCAGAATGATATCCTGTGAGCCGTCATTGATGATACCTATGTGAATATCGCTGGGCAGGTTCTTCTCAAGTTCAGGCAGAGCCTTGTTCACCTTACGGCAAATCTCCACGGTGTTGGCACCTGTCTGTTTCTGGATAACCATCATGGCACCCTGAACGCCGTTGTTGTATGACTCCTGTGCACGCTCCTGTGTACGGTCCACAATCTCGGCCACGTCACTCAGGTAAACGTTACGGCCGCCTATTGATGCAACCACCAGGCTGCTCATGTCACGCGGATCCTTGAACTCACCGTCCACACGCAGGGCGTAGGTCTCATTACCTACATCCAGGTTACCGCCGGGAATGCTGCGGTTCTCTGAACCGATCATGGCCGATATGGCCTCAATGGTCAGGTTGTAGGCCTCAAGCTTGGCGGGATCGCAGTATACGTAGATCTCACGCTGCGGAGCACCGGTGACAGATACCGTACCCACACCCGGGATACGGGCCAGCGGGTTAACCACGTTCTCATCCAGTATCTTGTAGAGAGCACCCTGGCTCTCACCGGCCTGGACGGAGAGCAGCATGATAGGCATCATACTGGTATCAAACTTGAATATGATAGGTGATCCGGCACCGTCGGGCAGTGAGTTGGTGATCATGCTCAACTTGTCACGCACATCATTCGTAAGGTCATCGATAGAGTATCCGAACTCAAATTCAAGAGTAATTACAGATACGTTCTCAGATGACTTTGAGGTGATATGCTTGATATGAGTACAGCTGTTAAGCGTATTCTCAAGCGGACGTGTAACGTTATTCTCTATATCCGATGCGTTGGCACCGTTATAGTAGGTGAACACCATGATGGTGTTTGACTCAATGTCGGGCAGCTGGTCAATGGGCAGCTTGGAGTATGAGAACAAGCCGAACACCACCACAGCCACAAAACAGAGTGCTGTAAAAATGGGTCGTTTGACCGAACTTTCGTAAAGACTCATAATGGTGTTCCGTTTACTTTTCTACTTCAACTTCCTTGCCGTCAGCAAGCTTAGCCTGACCGGCCACAACAACCTGAGCACCGTTGGGTACACCCGATATCAGCTCGTAGCGGTCACCCAGACGCTGTCCCAGCTCAACCTTGGTAAAGGATACCTTACCATTGTTATACACGTATACAAAACGGTCACCTGAACCGGAACGCTTCTCGATAGCCAGGTCCGGAACAACCACGTGATTCAAAGTACCCAGATTAAGGGTAGCACGGGCAAACATACCGGGACGCAGTTTCTGGTCGGTGTTGGCCACGTTGATCTCAACCGGGAATGTATGAGTCATGGCATCCACAGTAGGATAAATCAGAGATACCTTACCGGTAAATGTCTCACCGGGATAGGCGTCAAGCTCAATGCTCACCTCATCACCCTTCTTTACCTTTGAGTAGTACTGCTCTGAAACGTTGATTGTGATCTTGACCGGAGTGATCTTCTGTACAACCAGGATAGCCTGACCGCTGTAAAGGTCACCGTTATCATAGTTACGGGCGGTAACCACACCGTCAATAGGACTCTGGAGTCTTGTATTCTCCTTAAGTGTCTGGAATGACTTGCGTGCCACCTCAAGCTGCAAGTTCACGTTATCCCATTCTGACTTGGATACGCCACCCACCTTGTAGAGCTGGTCTATACGGTTGAACTCAGTCTCCAGGTTCTTGAGCTGCATCTCCTGCTGGCTCAGAGTGGTCTCGTCCATCTCAACCAGGACCTGTCCTTTTCTTACATTGTCACCCACCTCAACCTTGATACGGCTTATACGGCCCGGAGTAGACGGAGCGATGTTGTTCTTAATCTCACCCACAATAGTTGCAGAGTAAACCTGGATCTGAGCTACAGGTTCCTCTTCTACAAGAGCAAGCTTAACAAGCGGTTTAGCGTTAGGATCCACAAGCGGAGCCTGAGCTGCCTCCTTCTTTTTCTGTCCGCATGCTACTATAAGCATGGAGCAGAGAGCAATTCCCAAAATTCTGAATGCTTTCATATCATTATCTGTTTATTCTTATTTTCCTCTGTTGATATTCTCTTCATTGCCAAGCACCTTGTCCAGATCTGCCTTGGCTGCCAGATAGTTGTATATTGACTGGCTGTATGTGAGTCTGGCCTGAGTAAGTGAAACCTCACTGTTATTAAGTTCCAGAATTGTACCCTTACCTATCTCATAGCGTTTGCTGGCTATCTCACGACCCTTCTCGGCCTGCTCTATAGCCTCACGGTTACTGGCCACCTGCTCTGCGTTGGCCTTCATGTTGTCGATATAACTACGTGCCTGAATATTCAGCTGTTTCTCCGTATAATCGATATTTTCCTTGAGTTGGCTTATCTGCAGTTTTGTACTGCGCATCTTGGTAAAATTACCCATACGGAATATAGGTACTGAAAGAGAGAGTACAATTGATGAACTCTTTACCCAGTTGTAATCAGCCACCTTCCAATCCGTATTCTGCATAGACTGCAACTGATAGGTTCCAGCCAAGGCAAGCGTAGGCATGAAATTCATCTTCTGGACACGCAAGGTCTGGTTCAGCATCGTTTCATTCAGTTTGAGCTGACGCATATTGGTGTTGTTGTCAAGTGAAAAACTTCCGGTTTGAAGTGCTTCATTATAGAGACGTTCCTCATAATCATCAAGACTGCCTTCAATCTTTATGTCAAGTTCAGGATCCACACCCATCAAGACTGAGAGCTGGAGTTTGGCAAGCGTCACTGCGTTACGCGCCTGGATAACGGTAGGATTCAGGCTACGCAGCTGAACCTCGGCACTGATCTTGTCATACTCACTGGTTCCGCCCAGTTCATAAAGAGACTTTACTACATCAAAGTTTTTCTGTGCCTGATCAAGGCTCTTGCACAACACATCATAACTGTCCTGGGCCAGGATAACCTGATAATAAGCCTTTGTAACCTGATTTATCAGATCCAGTTTGGAACTGCGGCTCTGTTCTACCGCATTCTCCAGATCACTCTGCGTAAGATTCATTGTAGCGTATACAGTAGGAGCAAACAACGGTAAACTTACCTGGAACTGTCCGTTCCATGTACTGGTATTGTCGGCACCCATCTTGAACTCCATTCCATTCAGTTTCATAACCGGAGCCAGGACAGTATACTGTACTGAACCGCTGAAATCCGCACTGGGAAGCAATGACTGCCAAGCCTCACTCTTACTTACCTTCTTAACCTCAATCTGCTGCTCTGCCACCTTGATGGTAGGGTTGTCACTCAAAGCTATGTTGAGGGCGTCATCAAGAGTGATCTTGAGTTCCTGCCTCTCAGACTCCTGAGCGTTCACCACTCCCGTGGCAGCAAGTACAACCGATGCAAGGAACATTATCCTTGCCATTGAACATCTTTTCATCATCTGTTATTTGATTTATACCTATACTTTTCAAGCTGAGCCATACCCTTTGGAGTTGCAATACCACGTAGAAGCACTACCATCGTTGCATTTATGAGTTGCTCATAATCATAAGTTCCTTTCTTAGCCTCCTCACTGGTAGCACGTCCCATGGTAGAGAATGCCAGCATCACCACATCCATGTTAAGGTCATCACGGAACACGCCCTGCCTGACGCCAAGATCCATAAAACGGCGCATATGTCCTTTCATGTCCTCCATATGTTCCATGAATATTTTCTTGAGATGAGGATATTTATCCATATCACAGAATCTGTTGTGATCGGCCTCACGTGACTCCTTTATTATAATCTCCAGGTGTTTCAGGAATACGGCAAGCACGTCTTGCTCACGGTTAATCTCCTCCTCAAACAGACGGCCCATCAGACACATATGCTCCTTGAGACACTCTATAAGGAGCGCCTCTTTACTGGAGAATATCTCATAAAGGGTTCGTTTGGAGACAGAGAGCTCCTGAGCCACATCATCCATACGCACGGTAAGGTTACCCTCACGGAGTATTATCTCTGTTGTAGTGGCTATCGCCTTGCGGCGGATCTCATCTCTGTTGGTCGGATTTATTATCATCCTCTTCAAGTCCTCTCTTTTCAGGGGTGCAAAGATACAAGAAAACTCTACGCGGCGCGCAGAGTTTTCCGACTAAAGTGGCTTATTTAGCCATTTTTAGCATTTCAGAAGGTATATACCAGCTGGGCACAAAGAGACATATGGACCAAGCCCTCATAATGATCCTTGTCCAGCTCATAGCTCCTTGTCATTCCGCCCTCTTTCACTGTAATATTCCTTAACATGCCGGCTGTATAGCTCAAGTCTGCACCAATTGAGAGCTTGTCCGTAATAAGGTATTGCCAGTTTATGTCAAAAGAGTATCCCAGGTTATAGCCGGTGGTTATCGTTTCATATTGATTGAAAGTCTGGTCATCTTCAAGCATTATCAATCCCAGGCTTATGTTATCGGTAAACACATGCTTGCCGTTTCTGGACACAAGACGTGAAGCATACAAAGGTCCCATAAACCTTATTTTGGATGTCTCTGTATAAACACCCTGTTCAACAGAATGGTCATCAAAGGTCATAGTAGCCCCCTCTGATGTTGAACTGTAAAAGAGATGATATGTAAAACCTACTCCGTTGCCCTTTTCGCCAACAAAACGGATATATTCACCTCCCAAGACAACACCGTTCAAAAGTCTCTTTACCCGTTCCCGGTCAAACAGACTCAGATCCCCGCTCACCTTGTTCAGCCTGCGTCCATAGCCCACAAATAACCTGAAAGTATTGTTACCCAGATTTATTGCAGGATAATAATACGTATCGGGAACCACATTCGTGTTCACCTCTCCCTTATTCACGGTCAAAACATTGGAAATTCCTGATGCGATACTGCGGTTTGCGCCGGGAGCCTGGCCTTGTACGTTGGAATAGTTGTTTGCTACGGGAATGTCCACAGACTCATACTTGGAATTGTCCGCCAGATATACGTCAGAACTCATCACATGGACATCATCCCTAACTCCATCTGAACTGAACTTCTTGATCTTGACATATTTTGCGCCCGATTCCCATGCGCGGAAACGAGTCAATGAGGCAAGCTTGTTATATCCTCCCTGGCCTTTGACATCAATACTTCCAATCCACTCGGCATCACCCGGAAGCCTGTCGTCTTGAGCGAACATCACTACGTCATCAACAGACTCCAAGGGCTCATAGGTCCTCACAAAATTGGCGGTAATCTTGGGAGAGCATGACGTCAGCACCATCCCGGCCGCAAAAACAAGTGCAATGAAGGTTCTTTTCATTTTGTCTTCTTGAATGTCAGAAATAATATGTTACGCCTGCTGCGAACTTGTTAAAGTTCACATTGACAAGCTGGTAAGGTTCAACAACCCATTCTGTATCACAATATGAATATGAAATGTCTCCCAGTTCAAACTTTACGCCAAAATTCCGGTTCTGCTCAAATCTGTATTCCAGGACAAACGGAGTGAATGAAACCTTATACATTCTGGTGTTGAAATTACCACCCCATTCATCAATCCTGTCATTATACTCAGCCCTTAAGGCGTAATCAAACGCAGCCGTAATCCTGGGTTCCAGAATAATGCCGTTTCCCAGATTCATCCTGCGGATGAAAGAAGCCTGTGCGCCCAAAAGAGTGGCACGGTTAATATAACCTTTGTCATTGTTGAAATGCTCACAGTCACCGACGCGATGATCCAGATAAGGGTAATAAATCTTGTTCGGATTCAAGATAGCTCCATCACTCTTGCTGTAATCATAGTTTGTTTTAGTGCGTCCAAAACCCACACCTATCTCGACGGCATATCTGGCCCCAAGTCCTTTATCGCCGAACATGAATCCGGCTCCGATAGAAGCCTTCCAATCAGTATTCCGTTTATAGGGTTCTTTCCACTGAACATTTCCGCTGGTATGCACCTGTACAAAATCGCGATCATTTGAACTTAAGCCGAACTGGCCTTCAAAGCCTAACGACCCATCGGCAACCAAATAGAAACCTCTCTCCTGAGCAGACATTCCTGAAAATGAAATAAAGGCAATTGCCGCAAACACTAATGCAAACTTCTTAATCATAAGAGTAAAATTGGTTAAACAAAAAACTATTTCGGCGAATTTAGTGATAGTCATCATAATGACAATAAAAAAACGGTCCCAGTTGAATACCGGGACCGTTATTATACATTATTTAACCAATCACTCAGCCAGAAGGTCTTTCAGGAAAGAGTCGAGTTCCTCATCCAGACCTTGCATGAGGCCCTGACTGAGCAGTGTGTTGTCCTCATCAAAAAGCATGAGTTCCGCTACGGTCTCACGGTCATCGTCAACCAGTACGAATGAGAACGGTTTCCAGATGGCAAGGTTCTCAAGCGGCTGCTGCGCATCGATATCCTTTAGGATACGGCGCAGGACCTTTTCCATCACCTGATAGAAATCCTCCTCGGGTATCTCAACCAGGTCCGACAGGCGGGTGGTGGCCAGGTCGCGGTCATCATCACTTACGGTTACCTCGCCCGTCTCACGTATGGGCATGATATGTATATCCGTCACCACTGACTGGTCTTGAGGACGGCGGAACTCGTTAACAACCTCTGTGAGGAGTGCCTTGATTTCCTGAAATGATGATTCGCTCAGTCTCATATTTGTATGTTTTAGTAGTTTTTACAGACCTTGACCGTGGCAGTTCTTGAATTTCTTGCCACTTCCGCACGGACATGGATCATTGCGACCCGGTGTCTTGTCAACACGGATGGGCTCACGTACCTGCTGACGGGTGTCGCGGGCTGCAGCTGCACGCATGTTGGGATCAGACATATCGGTACGGTTCTCAGTATACTGACGACGCTGCTGACGGTTCTGGGCAGGTGCCTCACGTACGCGATCGGGATCGGGCTCAGGAATCTGACCACGCATCAGGATTGATACGGTCTGGTCATTCATCTTGTTGACCATGTTGTCAAACAGTGTCACGGACTCAAGCTTGAATATCAGGAGCGGATCCTTCTGCTCATAGCTGGCGTTCTGCACAGAGTGCTTGAGTTCATCAAGTTCACGCAGGTTCTCTTTCCAGCACTCGTCAATGGTATGCAGCAGGATAGCTTTCTGGAATGCGGTTACCACACTCTTACCCTCACTGTCATATGCCTCCTTGAGGTTGCACGGTATCTGATATACGCGGCGGCCATCGGTAATGGGAATAAGGATATTCTCATAACGGTCACCCTGCTCCTCAAACACCTTCTTTATGACAGGTGTCACGATCTGGGCCATACGCTCACACTTGCGCTTGAAGTTATCCATAGCGGCATTGAAGATGCGCTCTGAAACCTCATCCACCTTCATCTTGCCGAACTCCTCCTCAGAGAACGGAAGTTCTGTTGCAAGTACGCGGAACACCTCCATCTGCAGGCTCTCATAGTCTGCACAGTTCTCGGCGGCACCGGCGGAACGGTCCCATATCATATTGGCGATATCCATGCCTATGCGCTCACCAATCAGGGCATGACGGCGCTTCTCATAGACAACGGTACGCTGCTTGTTCATCACGTCATCGTATTCAAGCAAGCGTTTACGTATGCCAAAGTGGTTCTCCTCAACTTTCTTCTGTGCCTGCTCAATGCGCTTGGTGATGAAGCTGTTCTCAATCATCTCATCCTCCTCAAGGCCCAGTTTGTCCATGAGCGGAGCTATACGGTCTGAACCGAACAGACGCATCAGGTTATCCTCAAGAGAGATGAAGAATACTGATGAACCCGGATCGCCCTGACGTCCGGCACGACCACGCAACTGGCGGTCAACACGACGGCTCTCATGACGCTCAGTACCTACGATAGCCAGACCGCCTGCCTCACGTACCTCTGGTGACAGCTTGATATCGGTACCACGACCTGCCATGTTGGTGGCGATGGTTACGATACTCTTCTGACCTGCCTTTGCAACGATATCTGCCTCCTTCTGGTGCAACTTGGCGTTCAGCACGTTGTGCTCAATCTTACGCATGGTAAGCATACGGCTCAACTGCTCGCTTATCTCGACCGATGTAGTACCCACAAGTACCGGACGGCCCTCACCTACCAGCTTTACTATCTCCTCGATCACAGCCTTATACTTCTCACGTTTAGTCTTGTATATGCGGTCATTCTGATCAATACGTGCAATGGGCTTGTTGGTGGGGATTACCACAACATCCAGCTTGTAGATATCCCAGAACTCACCTGCCTCTGTCTCGGCCGTACCGGTCATACCGGCCAGCTTGTGATACATACGGAAGTAGTTCTGCAGTGTAATTGTTGCGAATGTCTGGGTTGCGGCCTCGATGTTTACACGCTCCTTGGCCTCGACAGCCTGATGCAGTCCGTCACTCCAACGACGGCCCTCCATGATACGACCGGTCTGCTCATCCACAATCTTTACCTTGCCGTCCTCGGTCACAATGTAGTCTACATCGCGCTCGAACATGCAGTATGCCTTGAGCAGTTGGTTGATGGTATGTATACGCTCGCTCTTGACAGCGTAATTGGTAAGCAGTTCATCCTTCTTGGCCAGACGCTCCTCCTGGGTCAGTTCCTTCTCATTCTCAAGTTCTGAGAGCTGAGTGGCAATATCGGGCAGGATAAAGAATTCCGGATCCTGGTTGGTTCCGCTTATCAGCTCTACGCCCTTATCGGTCAGGTCTACGCTGTTGAGTTTCTCATCGATCACAAAGTACAGGGGCTCCACAGCCTCAGGCATACGCTTGTTCTGCTGCTCCATGTAGATCTCCTCAGTCTTCTGCAGGCCTACCTTGATGCCCGGCTCACTCAGGAACTTGATGAGAGCCTTGTTCTTGGGCAGGGCCTTGAAACTGCGGAACAGTGACAGGAATCCCTCGGCCACCTCATCCTGATTGTCCGATGTCACTTTCTTGCGGGCATCGGCCAGATACTGGGTTGCCAGACGCTTCTGAGCCTCAAAGAGCTGCTCCACCTGAGGGCGCAACTGCTCGAACTGCTGGTCGTCGCCCTTAGGTACGGGACCTGATATAATAAGAGGTGTACGGGCATCATCAATGAGCACCGAGTCAACCTCATCCACAATGGCATAGTTGTGACCGCGCTGTACCAGCTCGCTGGGATGACCGGCCATATTGTCACGCAGGTAGTCAAAACCGAACTCGTTGTTGGTACCGAATGTGATGTCGGCACGGTATGCGTTACGACGAGCCTCGGAGTTGGGCTGATGCTTGTCTATGCAGTCAACTGACAAGCCGTGGAACATATAGAGCGGACCCATCCACTCGGCATCACGCTTGGCCAGGTAGTCGTTCACCGTTACTACGTGTACGCCGTTGCCGGTCAATGCGTTAAGGAATACAGGCAGAGTAGCTACAAGGGTCTTACCCTCACCGGTAGCCATCTCGGCAATCTTACCCTTGTGCAGTACGACGCCACCGAACAGCTGGACGTCATAGTGTATCATGTTCCAAATGGTGTCATTACCGCCGGCCACCCAGTGCTGCTGCCAGAGAGCCTTGTCACCGTCTATGACAACAAAGTCATGCTTGGCTGCCAGGTCACGGTCAAAATCGGTAGCTGTCACCTCAACCTGCTCGTTCTGGGTAAAACGGCGGGCTGTATCCTTGATTATAGCGAACACATCGGGCAGAACCTCGTCCAAAACCACCTCATAGCGATCCATGACCTCTTTCTCCAGCTTGTCTATCTGGTTGAACAGAGGCTCGCGCTCCTCCATCTCGGTCTGCTCGACCTTAGCCTTAAGCTCCTCAATACGTTTTTTCTCAGGTATGACAAAATCGCGCACCTTCTGGCGTATCTGCTGTGTTGCGGCGCGCAGCTCATCATTGGAAAGTTTTTCATACTTAGGATAAGCTGCCTTGATCTTCTCCACCCACGGCTGAATCTCCTTTATGTCGCGGGTCTGCTTATTACCAAAAAGCTTCCCGATAAATTCATTAAAACCCATTATGCGGTATCTGTTGTTTTTGTATTAATACTATCTGCAGCACAAAAGCAAAATCCGTGCCGAAACGCAAAGGTACATTATTTACTACAATTTACGTCATTTTTGTCATATCATATTGCGATTATTCTAGCACAGTAGGAACAATAGATTGAGGAGCATCAGTGCAGTGGCGTTAAGCGTAGGGCCTTGGAGGTTCCCGTTAAGAACGGGGTTTGTTCGAGGAACGTTAGGCCCCCGCAGGGGGACTATGAGGACGAGTTCGCCGTTTAGGGTCCGGAGAGGCCCGGAGTAGCCACGGAACGTTGTCTCCTCAATCTATTGCTCCTACTGTCTGAAAAGGATGAATATCAAAAAACGCTTTCTTTTGGGGTATATTATTAGCATATCTTTGTTTAAAAAGGTTTGAGAAGATAATAATAAGGTATATCTTTGCAGTTCAATTTGGCCGCAGTGGCCATTTTGCTGAATATAAATACAATAAATATGAAGATTCCTTTGAGAAGTGACCAGTGTACTGTGGGTCGTCGTATGGCGGGAGCGCGTGCTCTTTGGGTTGCCAACGGCATGAAGAAAGAGCAGATGGGCAAGCCTATAATTGCCATTGCAAACTCATTTACACAGTTTGTACCGGGTCACACACATCTTCATGAGGCCGGACAGATAATAAAGAAGGAGATTGAACGTCTGGGCTGCTTTGCTGCCGAGTTCAACACCATTGCCGTTGATGACGGCATTGCCATGGGTCACGACGGAATGCTTTACTCACTGCCATCACGTGACATAATCGCCGACAGTGTGGAGTATATGGTAAACGCCCACAAGGCCGATGCACTGGTATGCATAAGCAACTGCGACAAGATTACTCCGGGAATGCTTATGGCCACCATGCGCCTGAACATCCCCACCGTATTCGTAAGCGGCGGCCCCATGGAGGCCGGTGAGTTGGGCAGCGCACATCTGGACCTTATCGATGCTATGATCAAATCGGCCGATGAGAGCGTATCGGACGCCGATGTTGAGGCAATCGAGCGTTCAGCCTGCCCCGGTTGCGGATGCTGCTCAGGTATGTTCACCGCCAACTCCATGAACTGCCTTACCGAAGCCCTGGGTATGTCACTGCCCGGCAACGGAACCATCCTTGCTACACACAAGAACCGCGTGCAGCTTATGAAGGATGCCGCAGCACTTGTTGTAAAGAACGCGCTCAAGTACTATGAGGAGGGTGATGAGAGCGTACTGCCCCGCAGCATAGCACAGAAGAAGAACTTTGAGAACGCAATGAACCTGGATATCGCCATGGGCGGTTCCACCAACACCATACTGCACCTGCTTGCCGTAGCATACGAGGCCGGCGTAGACTTCAAGATGGACGACATTGACCGTCTGTCACGCAACGTACCCTGCCTGTGCAAGGTAGCGCCCAACACCCAGAAGTATCACGTGCAGGATGTAGGCCGCGCAGGCGGTGTCCTGAACATCCTGGGCGAGCTTGCCAAGGGAGGTCTGCTCCACACCGACGCCAAGAGTGTAACAGGAATGACATACGGTGAGCTGATTGACAAGTACAGCATTCTCAAGGCCGATATCGACCCCGAGGCCAAGCGCATCTACTCGACTGCGCCTGCCCGTAAGTTCAACATCGAGCTGGGCTCACAGGACTGCACATACAGCGAGCTTGACACCGACCGCGCCGAGGGTTGTATCCGCGACCTGCAGCATGCCTACACTAAAGACGGTGGTCTGGCCATCCTTAAGGGTAACATTGCCGTTGACGGCTGCGTGGTAAAGACCGCAGGTGTTGACGAGAGCATATGGAAGTTCTCTGGTCCCGCCAAGGTATTTGACTCACAGGAGGATGCCGTTGAGGGTATACTGGGAGGCAAGGTTGTAGCAGGCGATGTTGTAGTCATCACACATGAGGGCCCCAAGGGTGGTCCCGGCATGCAGGAGATGCTCTACCCCACATCATACATCAAGTCACGTCACCTGGGTAAGGAGTGCGCCCTGATCACCGACGGCCGTTTCAGCGGCGGCACATCAGGTCTGAGCATCGGCCATATATCACCCGAGGCAGCCAACGGCGGTGCCATAGGCAAGGTTGTAGACGGTGACATAATTGACATTGACATACCCGCACGCAGCATCAACGTACGCCTGAGCGATGCTGAACTGGCTGCTCGCCCCATGCGCCCGCTTACCCGCAAGCGTGTGGTAGCCAAGAGCCTTAAGGCATATGCCAATATGGTTAGCTCTGCCGATAAGGGTGGCGTAAGAATAATTGACTAAGTTAGACTATGAGTAATATAATATCAGGAGCCGAGGCAATGCTCCACGCATTGCTTGCCGAGGGTGTAGATACAGTATTTGCATACCCCGGCGGTTCTATAATAAAGGTGTTCGACGCCTTGTATGACCATCGTGATGACCTTAAGCAGGTTCTGGTGCGTCATGAGCAGGGTGCCGCACATGCTGCACAGGGTTACGCCCGCGTATCGGGCCGTACCGGTGTGGCCATAGTTACCAGCGGTCCCGGTGCCACAAACACCATCACAGGCATAAGTGACGCCATGCTTGACAGCACCCCGCTGGTTGTGATTGCCGGCCAGGTCAGCACCGATGCCCTGGGTACCGACGCATTCCAGGAGATTGACCTGGTAGGCGTAACCCAGCCTATCACAAAGTGGAGCTATCAGATTCGCCGCGCCGAGGATATTGCTTGGGCAGTGGCACGTGCATTCTATATTGCAGGTTCAGGCCGTCCCGGTCCTGTAGTGCTTGACTTCACCAAGACCGCACAGGTTTCCAAGATTGATTTCAAGCCGGCCAAGATAGAGTATGAGCGCAGCTATATCCCTTCACCTGACCCCATAGAGAGTCAGATAAACGATGCAGTACGTCTTATTGACAGCGCCAAGAGACCTCTGGTTCTGGTAGGACACGGAGTTGAGTTGGGTAATGCCGAGAATGAGCTGCGTGCGTTCATTGAGAAGGCCGATCTGCCTGCAGCACGCACGCTGCTGGGACTCTCCGCCCTGCCCACTGACCACCCGCTCAACATGGGTATGCTTGGCATGCACGGCAACCTGGCCCCCAATGTCAAGACCAACGAGTGCGATGTGCTGATTGCAGTGGGTATGCGTTTTGACGACCGCGTAACCGGCACGCTGAACACATATGCCAAGCAGGCCAAGATAATACACCTGGATATTGACAAGTCAGAGTTCGGCAAGAACGTAAAGCCCGATGTCACCGTACTTGGCGACTGCCGCCAGACACTCAAACTTATCACTGAGCGTATGGCCAAGGCCAGTCACAAGGAGTGGATTGAGAGTTTCAAGCCTCTTGACAAGGAGGAGTATGATAAGGTGATTGACAGTGCCATTCATCCTACCTCAGGTCCCCTCAAGATGGGCGAGGTAGTGACAGAGGTAAGCGCACAGTCACCCGCCAACTCAATACTGGTTACTGACGTAGGTCTTAACCAGATGTTCTCAGCCCGATATTTCAAATACCGCGTACCCCGCAGCATAGTGACATCGGGAGGTCTGGGAACAATGGGATTCTGCATGCCTGCAGCCATAGGTGCCACATTCGGTGCACCTGACCGTTCAGTCCTGGCATTCTTTGGCGACGGAGGTTTCCAGATGAACATCCAGGAGCTGGGCACCATAATGGAAAACCAGGCACCCGTAAAGATGATAGTGATGAACAACACGTACCTGGGTAACGTACGCCAGTGGCAGCAGATGATGTTCCAGAGCCGATACTCATGCACACACATGATGAACCCAGACTACAGCAAGATAGCTGCAGCCTACGGCATACCCTACCGTCTGGTTACTGACCGCAAGGAGCTGAAGGATGCAGTTGCCCAGATGCTCAAGGCCAAGGGACCGTTCCTGCTTGAAGCCGCTGTTGAGGAGGAGGAGAATGTGATGCCTATGATCAAGCCGGGCAACCCGGTAGATAAGATGATATTTAGCATAGACTAAAGATGGAGAACGAGAAAAGACTTTATACGCTGATTGTTCACTCTGAGAACATAGCCGGTATCCTGAATCAGGTTACCGCCGTGT
Organism: Bacteroidaceae bacterium; assembly: GCA_045113495.1. Taxonomy (GTDB): domain Bacteria; phylum Bacteroidota; class Bacteroidia; order Bacteroidales; family Bacteroidaceae; genus Colenecus. The sequence goes on along the minus strand of JBGUIZ010000003.1, from coordinate 116,603 downwards.
TCACACGCCGCCAGGTTAACATCGAGAGCCTGAACGTATCGGCATCATCCATACCCGGTGTCCACCGCTACACTATCACGGCAATGGCTGACCGCGAGACGATAGTCAAGATTGTTGACCAGATAGAGAAGAAGGTGGACATACTGCAGTGCCAGTGCTATACCGATGATGAGATATTCATGCAGGAGGTAGCTCTGTACAAGATTGTGACGAGCGTTCTCACCGAGAACCCGGAGATATCCAAGATCATCCGCCGTTACGGCGCCAAGCTGATTGAGGTGAACTCAACCTTCTCTGTCATTGAGAAGAGCGGCCTTACCGAGGATATCACAGCACTTAACCGTGAGCTCTCCGCCCAGGGCGGCCTGCTCCAGTTTGTAAGCTCTGGCCGCGTGGCAATTACCCGCGCCCGCATAGAACATGTCAGCGAATACCTTGACAAGGTTGCTGCCAGATATGGAAAGAAGAAATAACAGGTTAACATAACAAACTTAACAAAACAAAACTATGAAAATGAACTTTGGTGGTGTCATAGAAGAGGTTATGACACGTGAGGAGTTCCCGCTGGAGAAAGCCCGCGAGATACTCAAGAATGAGACAATCGCAGTTATCGGTTACGGCGTTCAGGGTCCCGGTCAGGCTTGCAACCTGCGTGACAACGGTTTCAACGTAATCGTTGGCCAGCGTCAGGGCAAGACCTATGAGAAGGCTGTTGCTGACGGTTGGGTTCCCGGCAAGACTCTGTTCTCTATCGAGGAGGCTGCCCAGAAGGGTACAATCATCTGCATGCTTCTCTCTGACGCAGCTCAGATGCAGCAGTGGCCCAACATCAAGCCTTACCTGACCGCAGGCAAGACTCTCTACTTCTCACACGGATTCGCTATTACCTGGAACGACCGCACAGGTGTTGTTCCTCCCAAGGATATCGATGTTATCATGGTTGCTCCTAAGGGTTCAGGTACATCACTTCGTACCATGTTCCTTGAGGGCCGTGGCCTGAACAGCTCATACGCTGTATATCAGGATGCATCTGGTAAGGCTCTTGACAAGGTTCTTGCTTTCGGTATCGGTATCGGTTCAGGTTATCTGTTCGAAACAACATTCATCCGCGAGGCTACATCAGACCTCACCGGTGAGCGTGGTTCACTGATGGGTGCTATCCAGGGTCTGCTCCTGGCTCAGTATGAGGTTCTGCGTGAGAACGGCCACACTCCCTCTGAGGCATTCAACGAGACCGTTGAGGAGCTCACTCAGTCACTCATGCCTCTGTTCGCTCAGAAAGGTATGGACTGGATGTACGCTAACTGCTCAACCACAGCTCAGCGCGGTGCCCTTGACTGGATGGGCCCGTTCCACGATGCAATCAAGCCCGTTGTTCAGAAGCTCTACGCTAGCGTAAAGTGCGGTAACGAGGCTCAGATCTCTATCGACAGCAACTCAAAGCCCGGCTATCGTGAGGGTCTTGAGAAAGAGCTGGCTGCTCTGCGCGACAGCGAGATGTGGCAGACCGGTGCTGTAGTTCGCAAGCTCCGTCCTGAGAACAACTAATTAAATAAGCAAACAAAAAAAGCCCCGCAAAATTGCGGGGCTTTTTTTGTTTGCTATTCGCTATTAGAATATCTTGTAGCGGGTATCAACCACCTTAGCCTCAAAGTAGAGAGTCTCTATAATTGAAGCGGGGATGCGTGATGCTGCAAGAGTCTGCAGACGGATCTTTTCAGTATTCTCGTCATATGAAGCGGGAGCCTCCTCAGCAGAGATCTTCTTAGCAACGAATACGCAGTTCTCACCCTTCATGGGAGCGGTCATTACGCCAGTCTCCAGATCTGCTACGCTAGGACCGAGAACAGCCTCGTTTGTACCCATTGAAGCGATATAAGCGGAGTTGCTGAAGTTTACATACTGTACAGTATCAACAAGAGCACCGTCCAGAGCCTTAACCTCATCGAATGAGAGACCGGCCATCTTCTTCATCAGGATCTGAGCCTTCTTGTCCTTGAGAGCCTTGTATGAGAGAGTCTGTGCGGCATCCTCAAGGCTGCGGTAGCCACGGGGATGAATCTTGCTCAGAGCTACAACCAGCAGATGGTCATTTGCTGCACCTACCTCAAATATTCTTGAAACCTCACCTTCCTCAGCATCGAACACCCAACGCAGAGCCTCATGTGACTTGCTCACACCGGCAATGTTGTAGTTGTAGTTCTCATATGCGGGATAGTAGAGCAGACGGAAATCTGAATCATCGGCATTAGCCTTGAGGTCATCAAGAGTAGTATTCAGTGAAAGGAACTGGCTGAGCTTGTTGTAAGCTGCGTTGCTGGTCTCCTCGCTGAAATCAACAGGACGCTTAACGATAGCTACGTCATACTTCTTGAGAGGAGTCTTGGTATCCAGAACCTTTATTACGAGGTTGGCACCAGTAACCTTTACTACAGCAACCTCACCCTTCTTCATGCTGTTGAGCTTATTGATGTAAAGGGCATTGTCACCGCTGATAGCTGCAGGCTCGTAAGAGTCAGCTGCAAGCCAGTTCTCAGAAGCGGTCTGGTTATAGCTCTCAGCAAGGGCAGCAAAATCCGCACCTCTCTTTGAAGCAGCAGCGCAGATGCTGTCGGCACGCTTATCGGCCTCCTCCTGGTTGTCAGCAACGATAACCTGGATCATTGAGAACTGTATTGAATCATAACCGTTCACCTTACCCAGAACCTTGAAGGTATTGTAGGTGTCATCAGCTGCATTGTAGTAAGGACCGAACACACCGGCATTGTTTACTGAATCAAGTCTTGCTGCTACATCAGAGGGAAGGTTCTTGGCAGAACTGGGAACCTCGCTGTAAGCAACCTCAGAACCTGAGCGGCGTACGAATGACTCATAATCGCTGTCAAGCTCCTCAAGCTGGGTGGTGATTTCATTCACCTCCTCGAGCAGAGCCTTACGGTCTGCATCGCTGGGCTCGATCTCATAATCGATATAGTAGATGTCGCGGTTCTCTGAGTATACATACAGACCCTCCTTGTTCTCTGCATAGGTCTTCTTGAGGTCTGAGCTTGAAACCTGAGCCTCAGAATCAGCCAGTGAAGAGTAAGGCAGGGCAGCCATGAGGACGTCAGCCCTCTTGATACGGTTATCGTATGAAATCTGGGCAGCTACAGGATTTGAAAGGATTGAAGCCTTTACAAGAGCTGTATACTTTGAATACAGAAGACTTGACTTGATATCCTTCTCAATGAAGAGCCAGTATCTGTACATGCTCTGGTAGTAGTTCATCTCTTCCGATGAAACAGTACTGGGCTCCAATGACTGGTAGAAAGCAAGGAAACTCTTAAGGACATCTGCATCAAACTTGCCGTCTGAGCTGAACGGGGTGTTGGCCAGAACGGGGTCACTTCCACGCTCAATAACATCCCTAACCTCTGCGTCAGTAACGCTGAGACCAATCTGGGCGGCAGCCTTCTCAAGGATCTGGTTACGAACCATGATAGCCCAAACCTCATCTCTGATAGCGGTAGTCTGATCCTCGCTGAGGTCTGAAGCCTGGTTGGCGAACTTAACGACCTCAGTATAGTTCTCCATCTCTTTCTGGAATTCCATTGCTGAGATGTCCTCGCCATCAATAGTTCCTACATACTGAATTCCCTGATTGGGACGGATAATCTTCCATGCGTCGCCCAGAATGAAGGCAAGCATGGCAAGACCGATAACGATAAGAAGCAGTGGTCCTTTGCTTCTGATTTTCTGTAATGTTGCCATTTCTTATTGTTGTTTTATTTGTTTTATCCTAAAAGCCGGCGCTATTGCGCGTAAAAAGCGCACAAAAATACTAAAAAATGTTCTTTAATACCAATTCCACACCTTATTTATCAAGAAAGAATCTGATTTTGTAGAATAAACAAACCTTCACTCCGGTTTGGTCAGCTCCACAAGCTCGATTTTTGTCTGACCCTTCTTGAGAATCCTGAGTGAATAGTCCCCTACGAGAATCTTCTCATTCACTTTTGGGAATCCCTTGGCCTTACTCAGTATCAGTCCGCCGATGGTCATGTATTCATCGGATTCAGGTATATCCAGACCGAACATGGAATTAACCTTGTCTATCTCCATTCGGCCCGACAACAGATACCCCTCATCGGTCTTTTTGGCTACCAGATTCTGTACGTCATGTTCATCCTCGATATCACCCAGAATCTCCTCGATAATATCCTCAAGCGATACTATTCCCGATGTTCCTCCAAACTCGTCAACAACCACGGCAAGGCTCTTCTTGCGAGCCATCAGCTGTTTCATAAGTTTCTGGGCTGCAAGTGTTTCAGGGACAAACGGAACAGCCTGGATATGTTTGTTCCAGTCCTCCTTGTGACGGAACAGTTCCGATGAATGGATGTAACCTATGATGTGGTCCATATCATCGTCATATACCAGTATCTTGGAATAACCGGTCTCTATGAAGCGCTCTCTGAGTGAGTTCCACGAGACGCCCTTCTCTACCGCGCAAATCTCATTACGCGGAACCATACAGTCACGGGTCTTGACATTTGAGAAATCAAGCACGTTCTGGAAAATCTGCACCTCCTGGTCCGCCTGCCCTTCATTATCTGAGGACGACAGACCTGACTGTACGAAATAGTCAAGATCCACCTTTGAGAAGGCCTTGGCAGCATTCTCCTTGTCTATCCTCACGCCGAACATGCGCAGAATCAGTTTTGACAGCCATGTCGTGAACAGCGATATGGGGTAGAGAATGATGTAGATGAGATATATGGGAAACGCCAGGAAATTGAGTTTGGCGTTAGGATTTGAACGGAATATGGTCTTGGGTACGAACTCACCCACTACAATCACAATTGCAGTCGACACCAGTGTCTCCAGGACTATCAGCAGGAATTCATCGGCAATAAGTCCCTGAGGCAGCAGCAGTTCAATAAGATGCGCCATCATGGTACTGTACAGTACGAGCGCAATGTTATTGCCCACCAGCATGGTAGAGATATAGATATTGGGATTGCGGAAGAACCGCTCCAGAAGACGCGAGCTGAAAGTTCGCTGCTCCACATCCATCTCAAAACGCAGACGGTCCGCCTGTACGAAACCGATTTCCAGTCCCGAGAAGAGCGCCGAAAAGAACAGCGCCACGAGCATTATGATCAGCGTATGTGTCATTTGCTGTCCGTAACCGGGAAGACGCCTTCTGTCTTGCGGATGGTGTATCGGGTCATACTGGTATTTGACTCGAAACCACGTCCCACGATAATCTGCTTGTCCTGTTTTATATTGATGAGGCTGTCTGAGTACATCTTCTTTATACGGTTGTTTATAAAGAGCTCCTGTGTATCAAACTCCTCTTTCTCAATATTTTCAGCATGAACGTTATGCCTCAGTCGCCATATCTCGTCCTCATTCATGAAATAGGCGGTATCAGCCTCCAATATGGACTCAACCTGCATGAGAGAATCCAGTATCTCCAGGAGCACCCCCTTCTCCATACTGTAGAACGGAGGTTTCATCTTGTCAAAGATCTTCCACTCCTCGGCTATGACATGATAACGTATCACACCGTTCTCCGATATGTACATATCCACGCCATGGGTGGTTATGACCGCTGTGGAATCACGGTTGGTGATGGCAGCTCCAAGCTGTTTGTCCTTACCTCCGCAAGACCAGCAGAAAAACGACGAGACAACCGCCAATATGACGGTTGCCAGGTACGTTGAATATTTCATCGGCACTGAGCCGGTGGATCGTATCATTTATCTGATAGTGGTAGTCTCGTTTATCCAGCCCTTGATTTCAATCTTATCGCCGGCCTTGTAACCGAACATGAAGAGATCCTCTGATGCAGGAATCTGCTTCTTGTAATCACGGATAAGGTTGTTGGCTCTCTCTGCAACAGAAGAATCAACCTTCTTGGCCTGCTCCAGCTTGTCAAGCACTGCAAAATATGCGCAACGGTTCAGAGCGGGCTCATTTGACCAGTTGATGTTTGAAGCATAAAGCTGGGCCAGAAGAATGTAAGCATCACCCTTGTTGGCGTTGTTTGCGATGCACTTATTGGCGTTTGAACGGCTGCTGTCATATTTCTCCTGAAGCATGTACAGTGAAGCAATTGCGTAATAGATGTCAGCCTTAACATTCTTGTCATCAGCAAGCTCAATGGCCTGATTGTAGTACTCGATAGCCTTGTCGATATCCTCACGCTGCTTGTAATAGAGAGCACCAAGGCTCTTGGCAGTCTGTGCAGAAGGTGATATGGCATGTGCATACTCGGCAGCCTTGAAGTAAGCGTCGCTTGACTGGCACTCAAAGATAGACATCAGCTTTACGACCTTGGTAAGGTACTCCAGGTTATCCTTGTTCTCCTCAATCTTGGGACCATAGATATTCTGCAGAGACTCGCAGTCAGCAGCACCGCTGCCTACAAAGTGACTGTCAATGTTCTCCTTTACGGTTGTAGCTGCAGAAATAACCTGCTCGTTGGTCTGCTTGGCAATGAACTCGTCAATATAACCGGCGCAGTCAATATAATCCTGAAGCAGTGCGTCACGATACTCCTGATTGTCCTTATTGTTGGCGAAACGCTGTGATGAAACAGACATCAGGTCATCCAGTACATAATACTGGGTCTCACCCTTGGTCAGGTCAACAGCCTTACGCAGCAGTTCATATGCCTTGGCGATAGAAGGTTTGGGGTTACGTGCCCTGTAGTCATGAGCATACTGACCCATGATTGAACCCTCTGTAGTCTTGTTGGTTGACTGGGCATTGAGCTGGTCAAGATACTTGAGACGCTGCTCATAAACCTTCATCAACTCCTCAGAGTACTTGGCCTGAAGTTCTGCGTTCTTGGCCTTTCTGGCATCATCATACAGTGCGCGCATGATCTTGACTCCGTGAGTATAGGTATTCACAGAAGCCAAAGGAGCCTTATTGAATACCTCAAGCCATCCCTGCTCATAGGCATCCTTGAAATTGTTTGTCTTTACGTATTCAGAGTAAATACTGATCTTTCTCACAGTCTCCACTCTCTCCTCAGGTGTCTCTCCGTAACGGGGATCGTCCTTTACATCCTGAGCGAATGAGCTTAAAGCAACAACCAGCGCAATAGTAGTAATTACAATCTTTTTCATATAAGTCTTTCCTTTTGTTATGTTCTCGTATTTAAGATAATTCCAAATCGCGTAAGTTAAACTCAGTCAACCATCAGTTTCATGAACCAACGTTCCATGAAAGAGACTCCTATGTTGATCCTGATGTAGTTCTCGGTTATCATTCCTTTCTGCATGGGCTGTACCCTGACATACTCTCCCGATACATGCAGATAGGACATGCTGTTGTATGAAGTGGTGATAGGCATCGTAAATCCGGCACTCACTCCGAATTGCATGGGTCCCTTATTGTTACCTACATTAAAGTAGGATTGTGAGAAGTTCACACCCACCTGATAAGACGTGCGCTTGAACAGGTTCTTGCTGGCGTCATCGGGCATCAACATGAATCCTGCAGCTGCCGACAGTCTGTCCGAACCGGTTTTCTGACCAAAGAAACTGGCTTTTGACCAGGTCTGGTAAGATACGTCAGCGCCTATCATCTTGTTCTTGTGCTTGAAAGTGAAACCGGCCGACAGGAGTTCCGGGAACTTGAAAGCATCCTTTATCTCCGTGGTGTCACTGACTGAATGGGCATCAGTCACATATGTCTTGCTTTCCAGGTTCTGCGCCGGAGTGAAGGTAACACCAAGGACCATGCTGTTGTCTCCTCTGGTCAGCGAATACTGGGCTCCGAAATCCAGTTTGAGTGCTGCCATGTCCGTATAGTAGGTCTTTACTCTGGACTGAACATCGGATGATGAATAGACATTGCTGATACTGTGTGTTATATCACCTGTAAGATATGATGCGTTTGCACCTACAGAGAGCCATTTGGTGGGTCTCCATCCAAGACCGGCCATAAACTGTCTCACGCCGCCTGATCCTGAATAGGTATTTGTTGCCGTAATCTCTCCGTCCTCGTCACGGATTACCACCTGGTCTGAAGAGAAGTTGTAGCCCACGTTTGAGAACGGAAGGAATCCCACCGTCATACCTACCTTGGGCAGAACCCTGAACTGCATGGCCATATGGTTGATTGAAGCGTTGCGGGCGTTTATCTTGACGTCATCCTCGCTGTAGTTTCCGTTCTGCAATGAGAAACCCAGATCCGCTATGAACGTAAGCGTATCAACTGTCGAATAAGAGGCCGGATTCTTAAGGTTCAGGGTATTGGCCTGACGGAAACCTGCACCTATACCGCCCATAGCCTTGGTGATACCGGTAGAGATATCGGACAAAGAACCGATACCGTATCTGGAATACGGCGAATTGATCCCGCTCTGCGCATTTGCAGAGATGGAGAACAAACTTAAGACAGATAATGCCAAAACGGCAAATAGGATATCAGAAACCTTTCTCATTGTATTCTACAATCCGGGCCAGGCCGCGAAGTACCAGATCCGGAACCGCAAAAGTAAGGCTTTTGGCTTTTATATCAAAGCATTCGGCATCACCACCGGTTAAAAAAATCAAAACTGACGGGTATAATGATTCCAAATTATGTATGTAACCCTCTATTTCATACCGGATTCCGTTCACCACCCCGCTTCTGATTGCCGTCTCGGTATCATACCCGAACATGGGCAGGTCACCATCTGTCCGAACCAGCGGCAACCGTCCTGTATGCTCGTGCAATGACCTGAATCTCAAGCCTATGCCAGGAGCTATGTTTCCTCCTTCATACACCCCTTCGGCCGATATGAAGTCACATGTCACAGCTGTTCCGGCATCTATAACAAGCATCTTGTTTCCGGGCTTCATGGACCATGCGCCCACTGCGGCTGCCAGACGGTCCATTCCCAGGGTCTCAACAGACCTGTAGGATATCTTTAGAGGTACGGGGACGGATGCCGTAAGCTGTTTAAGCCCTATACCTTTCATCCATTCCGTAACAGACTGATCCAGTTCATGTACGGAACACCACATGCCTCCGCGGATATCCATTCCGCTTACGGCAGCGGAAAGGGCGTCAACCGTAGACTCACCGCTGAAAACCTGTCTGAGAATGCCGCCATCGGTAACGGCAGCCTTGACACGGGTATTCCCAAAATCCAGCAACAGTTCCATACAGAGCACAAATTTACTATATTTGCATGAATTTACACGAAATGACACCAAACAACAGATGAAGAAGATACTAATCACCCTTCTGACAGCACTATTTCTATTCCAACCTGCCACTAAGGCACAGAATGACAGCATAAAAGCTTACCTTGTCACATGTGAACCCGGCAAAGCCATCTATGAACTGTACGGTCACGCCGCAATATGGATTGTGGATGAGGCAACAGGAACCGATATTGTCTTTAATTACGGACTATTTGATTTCTATACCCCACACTTTGTATGGAGGTTCACTCTGGGTAAGACTGATTATATACTCGGATCCACCAGAATGCGCTCATTCCTGAGGGAATATACGGAACGCGGTTCAGAGGTTTTTGCCCAGCCGCTCAACCTGACTCAGTCTGAATCCCACAGGCTTTATCAGTTACTTATTGAGAACAGCCGTGTTGAAAACCGGGTATACAGATACAATTTCCTTTACAATAACTGCGCCACCATGGCCATCGACAAGGTGGAACAGTGTATAAACGGCATCGTATCCTATCCCGATCCTGACTCCACCCTTACATTCCGTGACATCCTGACGGAACATACCTGTGTACGTCCCTGGAGCGAGTTTGCAATAGACCTCATCATAGGCGCATCGGGTGACCGTCCTGTAGGATACCGCCAGGAGGCATTCGCTCCGTTACGTCTCAGGAATCTGGCTGCGGCAGCCGTAATAACGGACACTGCCGGAATACAAAGACCTCTGGTACTTGACGATGAGATAAGGCTTGTCAATCCCAGTCACGGCGTGGATTTCGGGAAACCCCTGTTCACCCCTTTCCAGACAATATGGATGTTATTCCTGCTGGTTATAATGATCTCACTTATAGGATGGTACAGGCGCAAGCCTTTCTGGCTGGTCGATGTCATCCTGTTCGGGATCCAGGGACTGGGCGGCATCGTGATCGCTCTCATGTATTTCTTCTCCGAGCATCCCACGCTTGACACCAACTGGCTGGTCATCTGTCTCAATCCGCTGCCTCTGTTCTTCATACCTTTTATGGTTCACCGGATCAGAAAGGGCAAGATATCGCTGTTCATCATAGGTGAGTTCACCGTCTGCACGGCGTTCCTGCTTCTGACACCGGCCATTCCGCAGGTGATTGAGCCTGCCATCCTGATGATGATAGGACTGTTCGCATTCAGGGCCATGAGCACCCTGTTCTTCCAGATATTCGGAAACAAGAGCCTGCCCCTCCAGGTCAAGATAATGCATCACAAGATTCCCGTGATACTGATTCTGCTGGCAGGCACCCTTACCGTCAGCGCACAGACCAAGCCTGAGAAAAGCCCGCGTCTGGTAGTGGGAATCGTCATTGACCAGTTGGATGAAGACTGCCTTGAAAGGATGTTTCAGGTCATTGGAAATGACGGACTCAAGAAGGTATGGACCTATGGTTACAACAGACCCAACACCACCTTTGATTTTGATGATACTGACAGGGCATCGGCTGTTGCATCCATCTATACCGGTTCATCCCCCTTTCAGCACGGAATAGTGGCGGAACGCTGGATGAATCCCAGTACACTGATGGCTTCATCACCTCTTGATGACGGCAACCATAAAGGCATAAACACCATAGAGCGCTCATCACCCAGGCGTCTCATGGCCACAGACCTGGCCGATGAGATCAAACTGGGCTCAGCCGGACGTTCCAAGGTCTGCTCCATAGCCATCGAGAGAGACGCCGCCATACTCTCTGCCGGACACGATCCCGACGTGGTTATCTGGATGAACCGGTCCGATGCCAGATGGAGTTCATCGGATTATTACGGTGCTCTGCCCCAATGGGTGAATGTGCTCAATGACAGCACATGGGTCAATCTGGACTGGAGGCCGGCACTCTCCACCAGTTCGTACATCCAGGTATCGGACCATGAACGTTTCCGCCCGTTCTCATACACCCTGCGCAAGGATGACATAGCTGATTTCAGGACCAGTCCCTTTGCCAATGACAGGGTCACCAAGATGGCTCTTGCCGCAGTAGAAGGAATGGAGTTGGGCAACGATGACGCCACAGACCTGCTTTCACTTACATATTACGCAGGTAATTTCCGACACACCCCCAACACGATATGGTCACAGGAGCAACAGGACATATACGTACGTCTGGACCAGACCATCTCTGAGCTGATAGCCGGTATTACCGCCAAGCTGGGGTTGGAGAACGTGCTGTTCTTTGTAACATCCACAGGTTATGTTGAGAATGCCGCACCTGAGTTCGGAGGTACCCGCATACCTACAGGACAGGTCAGCATGGAGCGGACCACGGCGCTACTTAATCTCTATCTGTCAGCCAAATACGGAAGCGGCAGTTTCATCAAGACCTATCATCACAACCACATCTACCTGAACCATGACCTTATAGAAGACAAGGGCCTCACCACACATGAGATTCTGGAAAGTTGCGTGGACCTGCTGGTACAGGTGAGCGGAGTAAGGAGCGTGTTGCTGATGCGTGACCTCATGTCTATGGTTCCCGATGTGGAATCGGCCCGCAAGCGCAACAGCCTGAATGCGTCATATTCGGGAGACATAATAATCGACGCCATTCCCGGATGGGGCATTCAGGATGAGAAGGACGGCTATACCATGTACCGCAAGCCGGTAGCCAAGCCCATCCCCATGATCCTTTACGGAAACGGCATCAGGGCGGAAATCAATCACGAGCCTATATCCATAAGCGTTCTGGCACCCACCGTTGCCCTCATAACCCGCAACGACTCCCCCAACGCCTGCACCGCCGCTCCCCTCAAGAATCTCAAATAAGGGCACAATAGGGACGGTTCTATCTGTGCCCTTGTGAACTCCCAAATTATGACTAACTTTGCGCCGAAATAAAAATATATGGATAAGAAATATATCAGTCTGACTTATGACCTGATGCTGAAAGATGCTGACGGTAAACTTTACAAGTACGAGAGTGCCACACGCGAGAGACCTTTCACGTTCATAACCGGTATAGGCTATGCCCTGGACCTTTTTGAGAACAACGTAGGATCACTCGCAGTCGGAGACAGCTTTGAGTTTGAGATTCCTGCCGATAAGGCATACGGAGAATACAGCAAGGAGAACGTGCTGGATCTGGACAAAGGCATATTCCTGCGTGACGGCGTTTTTGACAGCGAGCACGTTAAGGTTGGCGCTATCATTCCTCTCAGTGACGGTCAGCAGACTTTCAACGCTACCGTTACCAACATTACCGATGACAAAGTAACCGTAGACCTGAATCACCCTCTGGCTGGTGAGGACCTCACATTCAAGGGCGTAATCCTTGAGTCACGTCCTGCCACACAGGAGGAGATTGATGCCATCCTGCATCCCAAATGCAAGGGTTGCGGCGGCGGTTGCAATGGCGGCGACTGCAAAGGCGGCAGCTGTGACGGCGACTGCAACTGCGACGGTGACTGCAAGAAATAACGACAGAAAATGAATACACTGGGGCAGATTCTTACGCTTACCACCTTTGGAGAGAGCCACGGCCCGGCCATTGGAGGTGTACTTGACGGTTTTCCGTCCGGAATAACCGTAGATACTGATTTTGTGGCACTGCAGATGCAGCGCCGCCGTCCCGGACAGAGCACCGTTACCACCGGACGTCAGGAGAAGGATGAGGTTGAATTCCTGTCAGGACTGCTTGACGGTGTATCCACCGGAGCGCCCATAGCATTTATCATACGCAACAACGACCAGCACTCATCGGATTACGACGAACTCAAGGACCTGTTCCGTCCGTCACATGCCGATTACGCATGGGAACAGCGTTATGGCATACGTGACTGGCGTGGTGGCGGCCGTTCATCGGCCCGTGTTACCGCGCCCATATGCGTAGCCGGTGCTCTGGCTATGCTGGCCATGCGCAAGCTGATCCCCTCACTGCAGATTACCGCATTCACATCACAGATAGGCCCGTTCTCCACCAACCCCGCAAATGACATGGACTACACCACTGTCATGGCTGAGAGCAACGTTGTCCGTTGCCCGGACGGTGAACTGGCATCAAAGATGGAGGAGTATATCAAGCAACTCCGCACGGAACAGGATTCCACCGGAGGATGCGTGACATGCGTAGTTCGCGGTCTGCCGGCAGGTATAGGCAATCCCGTATTTGACAAGCTTGAGGCCTCACTGGCAAAAGCCATGCTGGGCATAAACGCTGCCAAGGCATTCGAGTACGGCGACGGATTCGCAGCCGCCGCACAGCGCGGATCGGAGCATAATGACGCTTTCTGTCTGGAAAACGGGCAGGTATCGACAAAGACGAATCACAGCGGAGGTATTCAGGGAGGTATCAGTAATGGTCAGCCTATAAGATTCCGCGTGGCATTCAAGCCCACTCCCACAATAGGCCGCGAGCAGCAGACCGTAACCCGTGACGGTCGTGAGACCACGATCGCCGCCAAGGGACGTCATGATCCGTGCGTTGTTCCGCGCGCCGTTCCGGTAGTGGAGGCACTCACGGCTCTGGTCCTGCTGGACCAATACATCTCATCACATCATTAAAAAACAATACCTCTATACCCCGTAGGGGTATCATAATGGTAGCCAGCCAATTCATTGGCTGGAGGGTCACATCATATCGGCCAGTTCCTGCATGGAGTGCAGTAACAGAATCGGCCCCTCGGCCAGGAGAATCTCATCCTCCAGAGGACCAGTGTTAACTGCTATGGTATCAATCCCGGCGGCTACTGCGGCACGTATTCCAAGCGGAGCATTCTCAACCACCACAGCCTGGCTGGCAGGAACACCCGCAATCTGCAGTCCCTTGAGATAGGGATCGGGATACGGTTTGCCGCGCTTTACCTCAAAGGCGGTCACCATACGGTCACGGGTAATATAGCCTTCATAATCCCTCTGGACACGTTCAATCAGGTTTTTCTGCCCTGATCCTGTCACGATAAGGATCTTAAGGCCGGATGCGGCAGCCTTACGGAACACCTCGGGAGCTCCGGGCATCACGCGTGCCTCGGGCATGGAACGGAACAGGCTGGCCTTGTAGCCATAGATATCATCTATCTCCTTTTCCGTAGCCTCTACTCCACGGTCCCTGAGACTTATACGAACCACCGTGTCATGACCTGTAGCCCCCTCATTGAGATAGACATCATGCGGGGTCATATGCATGCCGAACTTCTCCATTGCCTGGCTCCAGGCTCTGGAATGATTAGGCATGGAATCATACAAAACGCCATCCATGTCAAACAGGATGGCGCTTTTGTCTTTAAGTGTGAATGAACTCATTCTTATTTTCTGATACGGGCAAGTATAGCCTTTGACTCCTCTTCGTAACCGGGTTTGTTAAGCAAGGCAAACATATTCTTCTTGTAAGCCTCTACGCCGGGCTGGTTGAAAGGATTCACTCCAAGTACATATCCGCTTATGCCGCAGCCCTTCTCAAACATATAGATGAGCTGGCCTATCCAGTACTCACTCAGTTCAGGAATGGTAATGCGGATATTCGGTACGCCACCGTCAACATGAGCCAGCTGTGTACCCAGTTCGGCCATCTTGTTGACCTCATCAACATGCTTTCCTGCCAGGAAGTTAAGGCCGTCAAGGTTCTCCTCATCTGCAGGAACAAGCATTGAATGCTGTACCTTATCGACCGATATCACAGTCTCGAATATGGAACGCTCGCCCTCCTGGATCCACTGACCCATGGAGTGAAGGTCTGTAGAGAAGTCTACTGAGGCGGGGAATATACCCTTGTTCTCCTTGCCTTCTGACTCTCCGTAGAGCTGCTTCCACCACTCGCTCAGATAGTGCAGCTTAGGCTGGAAGTTTACAAGAATCTCTATCTTCTTGCCGCTGCGGTACAGGGCGTTACGTGCTGCAGCATACTGAGCAGCAGGATTCTGGTCAAACGGAGTGCTGCTGGTGGTCATAGCCTCCATATCAGCGGCACCTTTTACAAGATTCTCAATATCAAATCCGGCAATTGCAATAGGCAGCAAACCAACCGGAGTGAGGACTGAGAAACGACCTCCTACGTTATCGGGGATGATGAAACTACGGTAACCCTCCTTGTCAGCGCATACACGGGCTGCACCGCGTTTGGCATCGGTAATGGCAACAATGACCTTACGTGCCACATCCTTGCCGCGCTGCTGCTCGCACTGTTTCTTAAGCAGACGGAAAGCAAGTGCGGTCTCAGTGGTTGTACCGGACTTGGAAATATTGATTACTCCGAACTTCTTATCCTTGAGATACTGGGTGAGTTCATAGAGATAATCCTCGCTTATGTTATGACCGGCAAAAAGAATCTGGGGATTCTTCTTATCCTGGATAAGCTGGGTAAAGCTGTTGCTCAGGGCCTCAATCACTGCACGTGATCCCAGGTAGCTACCGCCTATGCCGGCTACCACCACAACCTCGCAGTTCTCGCGCAGGACGCGTGCGGTCTCCTTGATATCGGCAATAAGACCCTTGTCCATCTTTGAGGCAAGGTCTACCCATCCTATAAAATCATTTCCGGCGCCGGTGCCGTTCTCAAGTTTGAGGATCGAATCCTTTACAGAGGTCTCAAGAGACTTGATATCGCTCTGAGGAATGAAATCCAGAATACGTGAATAGTCAATCTTAATCATAAAGTGATCATTTAAAAGAGTCGGTGAGAAGTTTAATCTCTATAACAGGTGAAATATGTTCGTAAAGTATGTTGTAGATGGCATCAAGGATAGGCATATTCACGCGATAATGCTCATTTATCTCCTTCATGCACTTGGTACCGTAATAACCCTCGGCTATCATCTCCATCTCCAGCTGCGCAGCCTTGACGGAGTAACCCTTTCCTACCATGGTACCGAACACGCGGTTACGGCTGAAATTTGAGTAACCTGTAACAAGCAGGTCGCCCAGATATACGGAGTCATTGACTGCACGGTTAGGCATGGGACGTGCCGTTGCCAGGAAACTGTTCATCTCCTGGATGGCGTTTGACATGAGCACAGCCTGGAAGTTGTCACCGTACTTGAGTCCGCTGCAGATACCGGCTGCGATAGCGTAAACGTTCTTGAGTACTGAGCTGAACTCAATGCCTGCCACATCTTCCGATACCGATGTCTTTACGTATGAGTTGGTGAGTTTGCGGGCTATGGCCTGTGCGTTTTCCAGCTCCTTGCAACCGACGGTAAGGTATGAAAGACGCTCCAGAGCTACCTCCTCGGCATGACACGGACCGGCCACCACCGATATGTTCTCTTCCGGAACACCATAGTAGCGGTGGAAATAGTCTGACATGAGCAGGTTGTCATCGGGCACGATACCCTTGATGGCCGATACCACGAACTTGTCGCGGAGCTTGACCTTGAGCTTCTTCATGTGACTCTTAAAGTATGGTGACGGAGTTACGAACACCAGCACCTCAGAGTCCTCGACCACCTGATTGATATCGGACGAGAAGTTTATGCGGTTCACATCGAACTGAACTCCGGTAAGATAAGCCGGATTATGACCCAGACGCTTGAAATCAGCGATACGGTCATCACGACGGATATACCAGTTTATGGAATCCTCAGTTGACAGCAGTATCTTGGCTATGGCTGTTGCCCAACTGCCGCCACCCATAATTGCCAGTTTTCCCTGTGGAATTGCCATATTTTATCAGTTTTAGTCCTTGCTTTCAGGTTTCATCTGCGGGAAGAACAGCACCTCCTGGATAGCCTGCTGTCCGGTCATGAGCATAACCAGACGGTCTATGCCGATGCCGATACCGCTTGTGGGAGGCATGCCGTACTCCAATGCACGCACAAAATCCTGATCTATGAACATAGCCTCGTCATCACCCTTCTGGCTAAGACGCAGCTGATCCTGGAAACGCTCATACTGATCTATTGGATCGTTGAGCTCACTGTATGCGTTGGCCAGTTCCTTGCCGTTCACCATCAACTCAAAACGCTCGGTAAGACCGGGCTTGCTGCGGTGCATCTTGGTAAGGGGTGACATCTCAACGGGATAGTCTGTGATGAAGGTGGGCTGGATGAATGTGCCCTCACAGGTCTCACCGAATATCTCATCAATGAGCTTGCCCTTGCCCATGGAGGGAGTAACCTCCACGCCGCATTTCTTGGCAACCTCACGCATCTCATCCTCGCTCATGCCCTCCAGGTCATAACCGGTCTTCTCCTTGATAGCCTCCAGGATAGGCAGACGGCGGTAAGGTGCCTTGAAGTCAACCTCGTTGTCACCAACCTTTACCTTGGTGGTGCCGTTGGTCTCTATAGCTATCTTCTCAAGCAGTTTCTCAGTGAAGTCCATCATCCAGTTGTAGTCCTTATAGGCTACATAGAGCTCCATGCAGGTGAACTCAGGATTATGGGTGCGGTCCATACCCTCGTTACGGAAGTTCTTGCCTATCTCATACACACCCTCAAAACCGCCTACGATAAGACGCTTAAGATAGAGCTCTGTAGCGATACGGCAGTAGAGGTCTATGTCAAGGGTGTTATGGTGTGTTATGAACGGACGTGCGCTGGCACCTCCGGGAATGGACTGCAGAATGGGAGTCTCAACCTCAGTGTAACCGGCCTCATCCAGAACTGAACGCAGGGTGCGGATAACCTTGGTACGCTTAAGGAATGTCTCCTTTACGCCGTCGTTAACCACCAGGTCAACGTAACGCTGACGGTAACGCAGGTCGGGGTCATCGAACTTGTCATATGCCACACCGTCCTTGTACTTTACGATAGGCAGAGGACGCAGTGACTTGCTCAGTACCGTGAGCTTCTTGGCATGAACTGTGATCTCACCCATCTGGGTTCGGAACACGAATCCCTCTATTCCGATAAAGTCACCTATGTCAAGGAGTTTCTTGAACACCTTGTTGTACATCTCCTTATCCTCCTCATCGGGGCAGATGTCATCACGGGTGATATATACCTGTATACGGCCGGTTGAGTCCATCAGCTCTATGAATGAAGCCTTACCCATGATACGGCGGCTCATCATACGTCCTGCAATGCAGACCTGACGGGGCTCATCATCGTCCTTGAAGTTCTCTTTTATCTCGGTAGCGAAAGCGTTGGTGGGATACATGGCTGCGGGATAGGGATCGATACCCATGGCGCGCAGTTCCTTAAGACTCTCTCTTCTAAACTGTTCCTGATCGCTTAATTCCATTATTTTTCAGTTCGTTATTTGGGGTGCAAAGATAGTAAAAAAAAGTAATAGTGGCCCGTTAAGAACCACTATTACCTTATTTTAAGATATGAATATACCGCTGTCAGGCAATCACTTGCCAAACAGGCTGAATATGGAGGTCAAAGACTCAATAGTGCTTGAAACCTCGTCTTTGGCATCGGAAATGACCTCTACTGCCTCCGATACCGTACCCTGTGCGGTGTTCACTACCTGAGTGGTGGTCTGCTGGGCGGTCTGTGCTGTCTGCTGGACTGTCTGCTTGGCAGATCCGGCCTGCTCAGTCTGAGCTGCAGCAAGCACGCCTGCGGCTGCTATTGATGAGAGGTCCGTACCACTGGCCAGTGACTGAAGCGTGCTGGTAATAGGATTGGCATTCTGTTTTGTCACAAGATTGTCAGATCCCAGGATAAGACCTGCTGCAAAATCATTGTAGAAGGCACTCTTGTCGTCAACGTCCTTAAGGCCCTGAATACCGTTGGCCAGCTGTGAGAGCATCAGGATGTTGCTCAGGTTGGTAACATCAATCTGACCATCGGTCTTGTACTGAGAGTAGAGGCTCTTGAGTGCTGCGCCCGATGCCTGTCCGCTGACAGAGGCACTGCCGCTCTTGGCTCCGATTCCGAGTATGCCGCAAGACACTGTCATAAGGCATACTGCCAAACAAACTAAAACACCAGTTAACTTCTTCATATCATATGATTTAAAGATTGATCATCTCATCATCATGGTAGCCCCGCTGGGCTGGATCTCAAACAGATAAGGCTTTTTGGTCTTTATCTTGAGAGTCTTGAGAGTAGGCTCCATGGTCTTCTTGTCATCAGTATAGAACTGAACCTCGCCGTCACCCAGGAATGAAAGGTCTATCTTAGCCTTGATAGGCTCCTTTGTGGCGTTCAGACCGGCTACGAACCAGCGGCCGTCGGTACTCTTGCGTGCCAGTATCACATACTTGCCGGGATAACCGTCCAGGAAACGGGTCTCAGTCCAGGTGGTGGGAGCCTCACGCAGCCAGTCCATGCAGATCTTGGGTGCATCCTCCAGGTTATTGGGGCAGATGGCTATGTTCTGAATGGGGTTCTGGAAAATGACCTCGGTAGCAATCTGGAATATGGGAGTGGTCTTGAGCTGTGATCCGCGTCCGCTGTTCTGTCTGTTCAGTATGCGGTTCATGAAGCAGCCGCCGAACTCCATGCAGCCCACGGTGTTACGGATAAAGGGATGCAGGGTTGCCTTGAAGGCCTCCTCATCACATGAACCCTGGCCGAAATACATATTCTCCGATGCAAGCACGGCCTCTGAGCCTACGTAGTTGGGATACATTCTCTCCCATCCGCGGGGCAGAGTGCAGCCGTGGAATATGCACATGATACCGTGGTCGTTGGCATCACTCAGTACCTCCTCATAAAGACGGATGGTCTCCTGCTTGTCACCGCCCCAGAAATCAACCTTGATTCCCTTGCAGCCTACCTTCTCGAGCCATGCCATCTCCTGCTTGCGGATGATGGAGTTGTCCATCTTGTTGATGGGGCTCTGTACTATATCGTTCCAGTAGCCGCTTGAGCTGTACCACAGGAATACGTCAACATTTTTTGAATTTGCATACTTGATGAGCTGCTCCATACGCTCATAGCCTATGTTCTCATCCCAGCCTGCATCAATCAGGATATACTCCCAACCCATCTCGCTTGCCAGGTCTATGAACTTGACCTGATCATCCCAGTTGCACGATGCATCCTGCCATACTATCCAGCTCCATGTGCTGCGGCCGTAAACATACTCGCGGGAGGGTGCGAAGAGGGGTTCGACATAGTCCCACATCACGGTAGTCTCAACTATAGGCTTGAGGTCTGAACCCACTGTGATAGTACGCCAGGGGGTTGAACCCGGAAGACGCATGGCGGGACATACGGTACCGTTGCCATTGTTCTCATCGGGCATGGGGAACTCAATCTTATAGGTGTTGTCCTTGCAGTCACCCAGACGTGATCCGCAGTAGCTGCTGCTTACGCCAGTCTCGCACAAAAGCACCCAACCGCTCTCCCCTACGTGGAACAGGCCGGGGAATGTATAGCCGTGTCCGTACTGTGAACGTACGTTCATCTGTCCGTCATTTGAGTAACCCTCCTCGTAGCTGGGCTTGCTGCGCTGCCAGCCTATCATGGCATCACTCTGCGGGGTCAGGAAAGTGGTAGTGCCGTCGGGGAAACGGAATCCTGTGTTCTCAAACAGCACGCGTGTGCTGGCACGCTGACGGGGTTTGGGTATGTTATAGCGGATTGCTATATCATTATCGCTTACACGAAACTCGAACTCTATGGTCTCTCGGGCTGCGTTTCGGAGCACTGCCACCATTGAGTTATAAGCATGGTTTACATGTGCGGTCTTGATACGGTCAATCGTGTAATCAACCTGTGCACTCTCAGTGCGGCACTCTACAAGACTCAGATTCTTGGTAAAATCACCGTTGCCGGCTTCACGACCCTGAGGCAGTCCCTCAAGTGTGGGTTTGGAACCCAGATCAAGCATGATGCCGATAGGTGAATCCTCAAGCATCTGCTTTCCGTCATATTTTACTGAATAGGTGGGATTCTCGGTTCCCGTAAGGTTCAATGATACCACCAGACGACCATCCGGGCTGACAAGGTCCGGAATTCCTGCACTCTCCTGGGCTTTTACCCCAAGACATACCAGTGCCAAAGACACTGCAACAAATAATCTCTTCATAAGTCTTATAATGTAAGTTTTCATTGTGATTTATTGGAAAAACGCTCTTTAGAACATGCGGAAACTCAGACGCATGGTAACCTGGGGATAGATGGGATACTTGTCCACATACTCCAGGATCTCCTTTGCGTCGTTGCCGAAACTGTCTGCGGCATCAGTTATGGAACCCACCACCTTGTCCTGGCAATAAAGGACCGAGTTGTGATAGATCATGGTGCCCATCTCAAACTGAAGCCCCATGAATCTGTTTGGAATACAACGTCCCAAACCTATGCCGACATAGTATTTAAGAGGATCAAACTTATAATCCGCCTGCAGATAACCGCAGCCGTCCTTCTCCCTGACAGGATAACTGTTGTCACCTATCTTGAGTGCTATTTCCCTCTGCTCAGCAAGAGGGTTATTCTGCCGTTCAAACTGATTGAGTTCCTTCAATGCCTCCCAGTCATTCTCAGTGGTCTGGCCGCTCAGTCTGATAAAAGATTCATCCTGTTTGGAATCAGGAGTATAATAGACACCTCCGGCCAGATAGAGACGGCCCGAAGCGAAAGGATACCAGTTTATCATAGCCTTTATATTGGAAAGACCCATCCTGAGACCCGTATTGACAATAGCCTCATCACCGAACTTATGTTCAAAATGGGCAATCATATCATATTGCTCCTGAGCAACTTTCAGGTCTTTTGTATCTATGACTATATCAGTATTGAAAAGGTCACCGGACGGAGCCCAGTTGTAACCGGCCTTAATTACAAAATGTTTCTGGACAGGCATGGCAACCTCCACGCCGAATCCGTGCAAACCTATCTCGGCGCCGACAGAAAGGTGACGGAATGCCTCCATATTGTCCTGACCGCATACAGGAACGGCCGTCACGGCCATTAGTATAAAAAATGTAAGGAAAAGTCTTTTCATATTGATTTCAAACTGTTTCACCAGGAGTGTTATGCATAATTGGCAGGTGCAAAAATAACCCTTTATTATTCAGCGGAAAAATAAATCCCGAAATAAATGTGTATCTTCGCGGCCACAATGGCTCCGTAGCTCAGTTGAATAGAGCGTCAGATTCCGGTTCTGCAGGTCGTGGGTTTGAATCCCACCGGGGTCACAAAAAAGCGTTCGCCCAGGCGATCGCTTTTTTGTTTACCATTCAATGGGAGTCTCTCCGTGTTTTATGAGCCAGTCATTGGTCTGGCTGAAATGGTGGTTACCGAAGAAGCCGTTATAAGCCGATAAGGGCGACGGATGCGCAGAGCTGAGCACCAGATGCCGGCTACGGTCTATGATGGCCCCTTTTTTCTTGGCGTATCCGCCCCATAGGATGAACACCAGACCGTCCCGTCCTGAGTTGAGTTCACGTATTGCAGCATCTGTGAACTCCTCCCATCCTTTACCCTGATGGGAACCGGCCTGTCCGGCACGTACGGTGAGCGTTGCATTGAGCAGAAGCACTCCCTGACGCGCCCATCGGGTAAGGTCTCCGCTAACGGGTACCGGTTTGCCCAGGTCATCGCTTATCTCCTTGAATATATTCCTGAGTGAGGGCGGGAACGGAACTCCGTCATTCACTGAGAAACAGAGTCCGTGAGCCTGTCCCGGCTCATGATACGGGTCCTGCCCTATTATCACCACCTTCACCTTATCAAAAGGACAAAGGTCAAAGGCGTTGAATATGAGTCGTCCGGGGGGATAGACCGGGCCACGGGAGTACTCCTCGCGGACAAAATCCGCCAGGTTCCTGAAGTAGGGCTTGTCAAATTCCGGTTGCAGCCTCTGCTTCCAGCTCTGGTCTATCTTTACCTCCATCAGATCAGTTGTATTCCGGCAGCGGCGCACTTGGCACGCATATCATCCGGCCATATGCTGGCCTGGATCTCACCTATGTGGGCTTTCTGCAGGAACAGCATGCAAAGACGTGACTGACCTATTCCGCCACCTATTGACAGCGGCAGTTCGCCGGCCAGCAGTTTCTTATGGAAATAGAGTTCCTTACGCTCCTGCTTGCCGCAAAGGTCAAGCTGACGCAGCAGTGATTCCTTGTCTACGCGGATACCCATTGACGAGAGCTCCATGGCACGACCCAGTATGGGGTTCCAAACCAGAAGGTCACCGTTCAGGCCCAGGAAACCGTCCTCATTGGGGGTTGTCCAGTCGTCATAGTCAGGGGCGCGCAGGTCATGCTCCTGTCCGTCACCCAGCTTACCGCCTATACCCATGATGAACACGGCGCCATGCTCACGGCAGATTGCATCCTCACGCTCCTTGGGAGTCTTGTCCGGATAGAGACGGCGCAGCTCCTCAGAATGGATAAAGAATACCTCACGGGGCAGGAACGGCACCAGTTGAGGATAGGTCTCACTTATGAGATACTCCGTACGCAGCATAGCCGAGTATATCTTGCGGACTATACGCTTAAGGAATTCAATGTTACGGTCATCGGCTGTAATGGTACGTTCCCAGTCCCACTGGTCAACGTACAGAGAATGCAGGTTACCCAGAGACTCATCGGCACGAATGGCATTCATATCGGTATAGATTCCATAACCGGGCTTGATATTGTACTCTGCCAGAGTAAGACGCTTCCATTTGGCAAGTGAATGAACCACCTCGGCCTTGGCATCGCCCAAATCCTTGATAGGGAAGGTTACGGCACGCTCAACACCGTTCAGGTCATCGTTGATACCCATGCCCTTGAGCACGAACAGAGGAGCGGTGACACGTCTCAGCTGCAATCCTGTGGAGAGGTTCTGCTGAAAGAACTCCTTGATCAGTTTGATACCCTGCTCTGTCTGCTGCATTGACATAAGCGGTTTGTAATTTTCAGGAATAATCAGGTAACTCATAGTATTTTTGTTTAATCGTCATACCAGTTTACGTAACTGTTGTAGCTTGAGCGCTTCTTGACCTTGAGCAGGTCTGAGAGCATGCTTGAATTTGCCTTAACAGTAAAGTTATATGAAGTGTACGGTTTAAGGACCACACTGCAGGACATGTTGAAGCAGTGCAGGTCACGAGTCACACTCATTGTCGTCATAGTGAAATCGTGATAGGTAAAATCCCATCCCGATGAGAAACTGATGTTCCACTTGTTGGTCAGTTTCATGTTTCCGGACATGTTCATGCTGTGCGAGAGCATCCACGGGTAGCGCATTCGCTTTACATTGATAGGCGCGGATTTATTCTCCTGCATGGAGATACCGTAAGATATTGAAAGCGACCAGGGCAGCGTGTAATTCACATAGCCGTCCTCATCAACCTGAGCGGATCCGCCCTTTCCGGGGGCCGTTGACGTTCTTGCCGCCGGAGCGGGCCTGTCGGCATTGGGATTCTCGTCAAACTCAGCGTCATCCTCCTCTTCATCCTCTTCCTTCTCTCCATTGAACAACTTGTCCAACTTGGCTCTCCAATCCCTCAGGGTGTTGTTTGAGAACGTATATGAGAAATGCTGGCTCATGCCCTGGAATCGGCCGAACCTGCCGTATGAATACTCTGTACGGTCACCCACAATAACCTGTCCCTTGTCATTGAACTCATAGGCGTATGTGGCCCATGTCGCATTCAGACTGAACGTATGGTTTCCCGGCAGTTTAAGTCTGAGCCTGGTGTTAAGGTTACTCCAGGGCTTTGTCTTTGCGGCAAAGTTGTATGACATGGAGGCTCCCAGTTCATCAATGAGACTTACGTTTCTCTCCGTGGTATCCCTGTCACGGCGCACCTTCATCTCGATGTTGTTTCCTACGCTCATGGACAAGGTTCCCGATTTTCCCTTTCCCGGTACGCCGTACATGGAACCGGTGTATGGGGAGTACTCTACCGTCCTCACCTCACCGTTGGCATCAGTATAGACGTACGTATCGTAGTATCCGTAACGGGCCGCGCTGAAATCGGGCGCCATACTGTAAGATACTGAGGGTGAGAACACATGACGTACCATCTTGAGGTTGTCACCGAATATCTTGCGCCAGAGTGCCGTAGGCTGATAGAATCCGTACAGCTTGGTGTTGGCACTCACGCTCATGTTGTAGTTATAGACGCGGTTGAACCCGTAAACGGTATCCTTGACAGCCTTCATCTCTGTGGGATCCCATGACTGCATGACCTTGTAGCTATACCATCGGGATGTATAGTTGAATGAGGGCGTTACGTTTATGTTCTTGAAAATCTGGAACGTGGCGCTTACAGGTATGGAATGGGTCATACCGTTACGCCAGTCCTTTACAAGGCTCTTGTCAAAGAACTCGCTCTCCTTAGTGGTGATGCTGTTGCTGAGTGAACCCGAGTAGGTGAAAGATATCTTCTCATACCACTTGTCCTTGCCGGCCACTTTCTTGCGTTTGAAAGGATAGATGCGCTGAAGTGACAGGTTCAGTGACGGGAAGCTGACAGCCAGCGTGGAGTCACGCATATTCTGCGATAGGTTCATTGAACTGGAGAGTGACAGTCCTATCGACGGGAAATTCCTGGAGTAACTTATACTTGAAGTCCTTGTGCTCTGTGATGTGAGCATAGGACTGTACAGACTGCTCAGGTTGGACCTCTCATAGCTTTGGGTCGCAAAGTTTACGCTTGCAGAGAAGTTCTGGTTAGGATTTGCCTTTGCATCCTGTCTATGGCTCCAGCGAACCTTGAAGTCCTTTGTCACGGAATAGTCCGGAAGGCCTTTGTCACCGAGTTTTGTGGTAAGAGAACTGGCATACAGGTTTCCGGAATACTTGTATCTCTTCTTGTACTTGCTCTCAACCGACATACCCCACGAACCCTTGGTGAATATCTCACCCAGTACCTTGAGGTCAAAATAATCGGACAGGGCAAAATAGTAACCGCCGTCCTTGAGATAGAAGCCGCGCTCCATCTCGTCACCGTAGGTAGGTACTATGATACCCGATGCATAATCGCCCTCCAGGAACGGGAAGAATCCGAACGGTATGAACAGAGGCAGCGGAACGCCCATCACCTCCAGATATGCCGGTCCGAATATCACGTCACGTCCGGGACGCACCTTGGCACGGGTAAAACGGATATTGAAGTGAGGATCATCATGCTCGTCACAGGTGGTGTATATGCCATCGGCAATATAGTATTCACCGTCAGGACCCTTCTTGGCCTCGGCACTGGTCATGTAACCCTCACCCTGCTCTGTGATGATCTCATTTATGTAACCCTTCTCAGTCTTGAAATTGTACCGGATATGGTTTGACTCATACGGCGTACCTCCGTCCAGGAATACAGGAGTGCCTGTGGTGTATCCCATTGAGTCAGTAACTCCGTCAGCGTACACCGTGCTGTTGTCCATCTCCATCTTGATGACGGCTGCGGTCAGTTCCACATTCTGGTAATTGACCTTGCCACTGCCGAACAGCGAGGCGAATCCGCCCTCATCCCACACCATGGAGTCACTGGACTCGTATATGACAGGAGCGTCAAGGGCGTCTTTCTTCTTTTTGACGGGAACAGAATCGGGAAGGGCTGCAACAGAATCAGCCCTAACTACAGGAACTGAATCAGCGGCGACAGGTAAGGACTGGAGTACGGAATCAACGCTGGCAATGGGGTCAGCAACATTCTGTGACGCGACATTGCCGGTTGGCAAGAACATTCCGAGAAGTATCGGAATCCATATTTTTCTCAACTTATCCCTCACCTTAGGCGGACCATAGAGTCTTTTCGAACTGCAAAAGTATCGATAAAAGACCAAATAACCGCATACGCGCGGGTGTTTTCAAGTTTTTTTAGCAGAATTACCGTTAGGTTCAGAGAAACTGCCGGCACCACCCCCTGAATATCTCCACTCCTTCCGGTCCGAATTTCTCAAGGCTGCGGATTGCCTGCTCTACGGTTTTTTCTTCTGTGGGACGGGTCTTTGAATAGAACTTGTCGGCAAAACATACCACCTTCTCCTCCAGGGATTCAGGTATCATGTCCCTATGCGGAACCGGAAGGTCACGTTCCAGTATCTGCTTCAGGGTAAGGCCGGTGCCTGTATGACGCTCGGCAACCAGCGCATGGCGCGGCAGTCCCTCCTCACGCAGCAGGTCTGCACCCAGGTAACCGTGACACAGGTAGTGGTACTTGCCAAAGCAGTGGATAGGCGCCGCATCTGTAAGGAAAATTCCTATATCGTGAAGCATCGCGGCCTCCTCCACGAACTGGACGTCCAGCCCAAGTTCAGGATGTGCCGCAGCCACCTTGAGAGCCTTATCGGCCACAAGGCGGCTGTGCAGTATAAGCAAATCCCTAAGAGGCGGATTATCAGAGTAATACTTGTCTATCACCCGCATCCACATGCTGTCAGCCCTCTCCGTCATCTTACAGGTTTGATTACAAAACCGTATGAGTAATCACCGTAGTGCAGCTTGTAGGGCTCAAGCGGTGTGGCGCCCCAGCTGTTCACGCAGGCCAGTCCATACTGCGCCTTGTCAATATGAACAACGGTATAAGGACGCGGAGTCAGATCACCTGCATGTACGTTATGCTTCTGCGGACCCTCATCCAGATCGGCGGTGGTATAGTTGAGTGATGACATGCTCAGGGGAGCGTCACTGTAGAACTCCAGACCCAGGCCCTCAGCATTTGTAACACGCCACCAGCGTACATCGGTCTTGTTGCCGTTCTCCTGCGGACGGATGTAGGGGAAATACTGGTCGGCAACCGAGCTCTTATATACGCCCAGGAACTGGGAACTGTTACGGTCAGAGTAGTTCTCAACGGGGCCGCGGCCGTAGAACTCAACCTGATCGAACTCACGGGCCATATTCATGGTCATACCGAACTTGAACAGGTCAGGCATAGTCTGCTGGCGCGGTCCGCGCTGGCCCTGACGCTGCGGAGCGGCCTGAGCCATGGCCTGTGCAGCCTCCTCTGGGCGGGTAACCATCTTCTGGGAAACATGCATATATCCTTCGCGGTCCAGCACATACTCCATCTCAAGTGATGCGTAGAGCTGCTCTATCTCATACTTCACGTTAACCTTGCCCAGGCCGTTCTCGACCTTGCACTCAAAGGCGGTGCGCCTCAGGTTGGGGTTGTGCCATGCCTGCATGCGGGTGTGCAGGTTAGCACCATAGTCGTTATCGGTGGGAGCACGCCAGAAATCACTCTTGAGCTGGCTGCCGTTCTGTGTAATCTGCTTGCCGTCTACATCAATGTAATCTATCCAACCGGTATTCTTGTTGAAGGTATAGACCACACCTGCAGCTTCCAGTTTTACATAGGCTACAGCCTCATCCATCTTAACCTCACTATCCGAACCGGCGGGCCCGACAGCCATCTGCGGGAACTGATATCCGGCAACCTCAAACTGGCCGCGTGCCACCACGAAATCCTTCTCCAGCAGCGGGGCAGCCTCTTTCAGTTTGAACTCCACATCAACCAGGATCTCCTTTCCTGCAGGAGCCTTCTTAATGGCCTTGGCCAGGTCTGCAGAGGTAACCTTTACCCTGCTCTGAGCGGCAATTTTGGGCAGCTTGACCTGACCGCGTGATATCTCGGCGCCGTCGGCTGTAAGTGAATACTCCATATAGTATGCCGACAGGTCTGTGTAGAAGTTCTCGTTATAGACCTCAATCACACCCTTGCGGATATCCACTGGGGTAGCCCAGATATTCTGGTAGAAATACTGCACCTCATATGCGTGCGGGTTCCAGCGGCGGTCAGGGGCAATCAGACCGTTGCAGTTGAAATTCTGGTCCGATGTGGGATAACGGCCCTCATCACCTCCGTACAGGAATATCTCCTTTCCATCGGCATTCTTGCCGAATACGGCCTGGTCAACAAAGTCCCAGATAAAGCCGCCCTGAACGGAACGGTTTGCACGGATTATATCCCAGTACTCCTTGAAACCGCCCTCAGAGTTACCCATTGCGTGGGCATATTCGCACTCAATCATCGGGCGCGGGTCATTACCCTTCTCATGGCGCTCCATAGCTCCGTAATCAGCATACATGGGGCAGTTGATATCACAGTGGTCCGTAGAACCGGTAGCACCCTCATACTGTACGGGACGGGTCTTGTCATACTCCTTTATCCACTTGTAGCAGGTCACAAAGTTCTGGCCGTCACCGTCCTCGTTACCCATTGACCATACAATGATTGACGGGTGGTTCTTATAGGTTATGACATTTGACTTGTTACGCTCCAGATGAGCCTGCTCATACTCCGGATTGCGGGCCAGCGGACTGGGACCGTACATCATGCCGTGTCCCTCCAGATTGGCCTCGGCCACCAGATAGATACCATATTCGTCACACAGGTCATACCAGCGGGGGTCATCAGGATAGTGACTGGTACGTACTGCGTTGATATTCATCTGTTTCATGATCTGAATATCCTCAATCATACGCTCCAGTGGAACCACATATCCTCCGTAGGGGTCCATCTCATGACGGTCGGCACCCTTTATAAGGATGGGCTGGCCGTTTACCAGAAGCTGGCGGTCACGTATCTCAACCTCACGGAATCCCACCTTCTGGGGAATCACCTCAAGCACCTTGCCGTCAGTATCGGAAAGGGTCATATAAAGGGTGTAAAGATACGGAGTCTCTGCAGTCCATTTGTAAGGATTCTTGATCAAAACAGAAGTTTTGGCGGCACCGTCCTTTACGGTCAGGTTTCCGCTCCACACGCTCTTGCCGGATGCATCCTTGAGCTGGAGTCCCAGGTTCTTGCCGTCAGCTCCCACAAAGCTTGCATCAAAATCAAGGGTGGCGTTTATGTATTTTGAATCCAGATCAGTAACGATACGGAAATCATCCAGATGCTCCTGAGGGCGGGAATAGAGATATACCTCACGGGCTATGCCTGTAAAGCGCCAGAAATCCTGATCCTCTATGTAACTGGCGTCACACCAGCGCATGATCCGGAAGGCAATCAGGTTCTTCTCTCCCAACTTCACATAATCCGTGATATCGAATTCGGCCTCCATCTTGCTGTCCTCGCTGTAACCCACGTACTCGCCATTCACCCAAACCCAGAGGTTCGATGTAGCAGAACCAACGTGGATATAGATACGGTCACCTTTCCAGTCAGCAGGTATGGTGAAACTCTGACGGTAAGAGCCCACGTAGTTGTTACGCTCACCTACGATAGGAGGATTAACGGGATATTCATTGTTCCAGGGATATGTAACATTGGTGTATATCTTGTCACCGTAACCGTTCATCTCAAACAGTCCGGGGACAGGGAAATCAACCCACTTGCTGTCATCAAAAGCGGGAGCGAAGAAGCCCTCAGGTTTGTCATACGCGTTTTCTACAAAATTGAATTTCCAATTGCCCTCTATTGACATGAATCTTGAGGAAAGGTTTTTGTCACCTTTCACGGCAGACTCAAGGTTTTCATAAGCGAAATAGTCGGCAACATCGGGTTTCTCGTTTTCACTGTTCACCTTGGGGTCAAGCCAGACAGGCGTCTGGGCAACAGCCTGAATCATCAGGAACTGGATAGCGGTCAGTAATGTGAATACTTTCATTTAGTTGAAAATTTATGGTTTTACGGTTTTAGCGCGAAAGTAATGGTTTTTTCTGCCTTCTCAAACTTTCCCAAACGTGATTTTTCATACCTTTGGAGAAAAATACGCGCCCACGCGCACGCAAGAAATATTATGTCAAGACCAAAGAAGGAACTTACCGGCGCATGTCTCATATTTGCCGCATTACTATGGGCCGTACTGGCCTTTCATGAGGAGTGTTTCCTACGCAAGGTTGAGGACCTGTCCCTTTTCATGTTCAACGGCGGTTTCATCCTGGATTCTTTACAAATCCCCGGAGGCATCCTGTCCGTTGCAGGTTCATTTCTCACACAGTTCCTTCACCTGCCGTGGTTAGGCTCACTCATCTGGATACTGTTGCTTCTTGCATCGGCCCGGCTCACCGCCAAAGCCTTTGATATTCCAAGCCGGTATTCAGCTTTCTCTTTCATTCCTGCGGCCATACTTGTAATAAGTAACATGTCCCTGGGATACGGAGTCTTCATCATGAGAGTTACCGACCACTTTTTCGGTCCCACCCTGGGATACATTACTGTCCTTATTCCCGTATTGGCGGTCAGGAATATCTCCAGACGTGGACTCAAGGCCGCCTTCATAGTCTTCTGGGCATGCATCGCCTATCCTTTAACCGGAATTTACGCCATCGCAGGCACCTTGTCGGTCGGAGTGTCCGCCATCAGGAAACGCACAGAATCCGGTAGCCGGACGGTTATCCTGCCCGTGGTATCGGCGGTAACGGCATTTCTCATCCCGCTTGTCTGTTATAACTTCTACACTTCTTTCAGGCTGGCCGATGCATGGACCATCGGTCTGCCATCCATATCCGATACCGCCTGGTCTGCTCAGATAGGCGCCCCATATTACATACTGCTGGCATTAGCGGTGATTGCCCCGTTGCTGTCCGGACTTCTATCCGGAAACAATGAGCCCAAAACGCCGGCTATTGCCGTACAGATAATCACCACTGCGGTTCTGACCATAACGGTATCAGCATTCTGGTTCCGTGACAGCAACTTCCGTACGGAACTGGCCATGTCAGAGGCAATAGACATATATGACTGGCACAAAGCGGTAGACATATTCAGCAAGGCTGCCAACAGCCGTTCCCGGTCTGATGCAAAAGCATATGAAGCACGTACTTCCAAGATATCACAAGCCCGCAGCAACGATGAGATCATGGATATCACCGACCGGTTTGAAAGCCGTTTCTTTGAGCCCACCCGCACAATGGTCATGTATCGCGACCTAGCACTGCTTAAGTTGGACAAGGCTCTTGACCAGGCATTCAGCATGAAAGACGGCGGTCGTGCCCAGAAATCACGGACCCAGATACCTATGGCGTTCCAGTCTGCCAGACAGCTCTATCTGAACTACGGACTGGAGAACATGTGTTACCGTTGGTGCATGGAGGATATGGTTGAGTACGGATGGAGTTTCAGCACTCTCAGATATATGGCCGAATATGCCATCGTTACACACGAGTATGAACTGGCCGGCAAGTATCTGGACAAGCTCTCCTCAACCCTGTTCTACCGCAAATGGGCGCAGTCCAGAAAGGAGCTGACAGGCAACACATCGCTCATAAACATAACCGAGCCTTACAGGAGTATTGCCCCGTATATGTGTTTTGAAAACAAAATGTCCAATGACATGGTAAAGCCCGAGGTGTTCCTGATAAATCATTTCCTGGGCAGCCAGCCCGTCATGGCCACCCCCGAGTATGACCGTGCCGCACTGCTGTTTGCCATGCGTACTCAGGACATCAACAGTTTCTGGGAGCGCCTTATGTACTATGTAAACTCCAACAAGTTTGACAGGCTTCCGCGCGCAGTCCAGGAGGCCGCCCTACTGTACAGCAGTCTGGAGAAGGATGGAATGGAACTGCCGTATGACAAAACCGTACGTGACAGTTATGACGCATTCAACCGTTACGTG
The DNA here is from genome assembly GCA_045113495.1 of Bacteroidaceae bacterium. GTDB lineage: Bacteria > Bacteroidota > Bacteroidia > Bacteroidales > Bacteroidaceae > Colenecus. The sequence continues at coordinate 84,124 of JBGUIZ010000003.1, read as the reverse complement.
AACAGCCATCCCATTCGTTCTCTCAAGGAGGCATCGTACCCCTACTGCAAACAGTTTGGCAAGACATTCTTCTATTTCTATTACTTTATCAGAAACCTGCAGACCTATTGATATGAAACGTCCCCTGTTTTTCCTGAATCTGTTGATGATGCTGGCCGCCTGTTCCCCGCAGGTACCTGACATCACCCAATCTGTAGAAAACGCCCCTTCGATATTTCCCGATTACACAGACGTCACAGTCCCGTCAAATATAGCACCCCTCAATTTCAGCATTAAGGAGAAGGGAGACAAATATGTCACCCTGCTGACATCGGGTTCAAAAAAGGTCACTCTTGGCGGAGACAAGGTAATCATACCGGCCGGCAAATGGAACGGACTGAAAGAGAACGGTCCCATAACCGTTCAGGTCTATGTACGCAGGGACAATACATGGTACGGTTACAGGGAGTTCACCATAACTCCATCGGATGAGATTGACCCGTATATATCGTACAGGATCATCATGCCCTCCGTAGAGAGCTATGAGAGACTGAGCATAAACCAGCGCGACATCACCTCATTCAAGGAGAAGGTCATCTATGCCAATCAGATGGTTCAGGATGAGAGCAACGGCCAGTGCATAAACTGCCACCACTACAGGAACTACGGCACTGACAACATGCAGTTCCACGCGCGTCAGTATCTGGGCGGCACAATCCTGTCCATTGACGGACAGTTGCGCAAGGTCAACCTCAAGACAGACTCCACCATTTCGGCAGGTGTTTATCCGGCATGGCATCCCACCCATGACTACATAGCATATTCAACCAACAAGACACACCAGTCCATTCACTCCATCGGGAACAACCGCATAGAGGTAACCGATGAGGAGAGCGACCTTATACTTTACGATATACGCAACAACGCCGTCAGCATAATTGAGAATGACCCCAAACAGTTTGAGTGTTTCCCCGCATGGTCACCCGACGGACATATGCTCTATTATGTATCAGCCTATTATGACGCTCCGTTTGACAGCAAGCGCAAAGACCAGGTGTTCATCAATTATGACCGGATCAGATACAGCCTGTACCGCAAACAGTTTGATCCCGATACACGCACCTGGGGCCCCTCTTCAATACTCTATGACTGTGCGAGTGAAGGCTTGAGCGCCACGCTGCCCAGAGTATCGCCCGACGGCCGTTGGCTCATGTTCTCCATGGCACCCTACGGAGTGTTCCACATATGGCACCGTGAGTCGGACCTCTGGATGATAGACCTCAGAAACAGTACCGTGCGCTCGCTTTCAGAGCTCAACAGTCCGGAAGTGGAGAGTTACCACTCCTGGTCATCCAACGGCAAATGGGTCATTTTCAGCACCCGCCGCGAGGACGGTGCATACACCCGTCTGTATATCGCCCACATGGAAAAGGACGGTACATTCTCCAAACCATTTGCACTCCCGCAGCATGACCCGGATTTCAACCGTACATTCCTGTACTCATACAACATACCCGAGTTCATGAAGGAGCCGGTACGCATATCACCAAGAGAATTCGCATCATTCATATCATCAACACAAGCCATACCTGTAGGATACCAACAAAAAAATGAGAGAAACTATGAAAAGTAATAACGGTTCTTACGCCGCATACCTTAAATACCTTCTTCCGGCTCTGTTCTGGATTATCCTTGTATTAACCTCAAGGGATTTCCTGCTGCAGGTTGAGGCGCGTTCCCTTTTCCTGTTTGACTGGTTCTGGATAAAGGATTTCATGAATACGCCGTCGGGCATTCTTCAATGTCTCGCACTCTTCCTGACCCAGTTCCTCCATCTGCCTTGGATGGGATCATTCATTTGGGTCCTTCTGCTTGCCCTGTCTGCATTCCTTACTGAACGGACATACGGCATAAGTCAAAACCGTTCTGTATTGGCATGGATTCCGGCATTCCTGCTTGCAGGAGCAAACATGTCCATAGGCTACCTCATTTATATAATGAACGTACCCGGTTACTTCTTTTCACCGGTACTTGGGTATCTGTTCATTCTGGTCACCGTCGCCATCTTCCGCCGGATCAGTTCCGTACCGGTACAGATTGCATTCATTGCCATTTGGGGATTTGCAGGATTCTGGATTGCCGGTTATTATGCCTTTGCCGCGATAATAACCGCAGGCACAGATCATCTGTGTTCCAACAAACGCAGCAGCAGGTTCGTGCCGCTCATCACCGGGATTGCCGTTACGGTCATATCCCCGCTGGTTCTGTATGGGCTCACCACGTATAACATTCCGCAAAGCTGGTCTTTGGGACTCCCCACTTCACTCTATATTGAGACTCATTTCAGGACATTCCTGCCTGTCATAACCGCCACGGCAGTACCTGTAATTCTACCTTTCATAAGGTCGTACGTAAACCGTCCGGTGGCAAAACCGGTTCTGTTACAAACCTCTGTTCTCACAGCCTGCATCATACTGCTGTATCTCTCATGGTTCAAGGACACCAACTACAGTACTGAGATTTCCATGATCCAGTCCGTCAATGAGATGGACTGGAACAGGACAGCAGGCCTTCTTAAGGATCTCAACGCCAAAGCAGACAAGAATAAGGATTACCAGCCCACACGTGTAATGGTACTGCTAAAGGACCTGGCACTCATCAAGACCGGGCAAGAGGGCCAATCAGCATTCGCATTTGATGACGGAGACATGAAACAGAAAAATAGCTATGACATACCCATGGTAATCCAGATAGGCAGGATTCTCTATCTCCACTACGGCATTCCCGGATTCTGTCACCGCTGGTGTCTGGAGGAGAACGGAGAGTTCGGATGGAGTTATGACAGGCTCAAATATCTGATCATGACCTCCATATCAATCGGAGACAGCAAACTGACTACAAAATATCTGGACATGATGGACCACACGCTGTTTTACAGGAAATGGTCAGAACAGCAGCGTTCCTTAAACCTGAACCGCGAGCTGGCTGCCAAGACAGCGCCGTATGACAAGATATTCCCCCTAGTCTGCTATGACGACCAGCTCATGGAAGACCTCCGCGGATGTGAATATACTCTCTCACACCATTTTCTGGCAGCAAGACCCGAACAAGCCACACCGTTTTATGACAGGGTCGCACTGTTCTGGGCTCTGAAATCACAGGATTCCAGAGCTTTCTGGACCAAGTTCCTGTTATATCTGGATTCATCAGACCCCACTAAACTTGAACGCTATTATCAGGAGGCAGCCTATATGTTCGGCAATATGGAGAAAAACCGCACTCTTATGGCTCTACCTTATGATAAAAACACCAAGGATCTGTATGAATCATTCAGCGGTGTCATCAGAAAGAATGAGATGGACCTTAAGTCCCTTAAGGACGCCCGCAGAATCATACCCTCCCAACTAAGATATACCTACTATTATTATTACACATTTGTCCGCGGACTCGAACAGTTCTGACCATTATGAAAAAACTTACAGCAATACTTATCTTATCAGTTGTTCTGACCGGTTGCAGCAAAGTACCTTCAACCAGTGTCAGTGACAGCTCATATCCGTCAATCTTCCCTGACAATATAGGAATCACTGTCCCCGCCAACATAGCCCCCACCAATTTCCTCATCCAGGATAATGCCCAAAAGCACATTACGGTTCTGGAGGCTGGCAATCAGCAGGTCATCTTAAGAGGGAAAAAGGTAATGATACCCTTCAAGAAGTGGCACAGCCTGACCCGTCAGGGAGACATTAAGGTTACTGTATACAGCCAGACTTCAGGCCAATGGATATCATACAAACCGTTCACCATATTTGTTTCACCCGATGAGATAGACAACTACATATCCTACCGTGTGATACCACACTCTTTCGAGAGTTATCAGAGACTCTCCTTAAACCAGCGCGACCTCACATCTTTCAAGGAGAAGGTGATCTATGCCAACAGCATGGTAATGAAAGACGGCAGCAGACAATGCATCAACTGCCACTATTTCAGGGACTACAAGACTGACTACATGCAGTTCCATGCACGTCAGTATCTGGGAGGTACCATATTCTACCAAGACGGCAAGTTGCTCAGACTTAACATGAATACTGATTCCACACTGGCCGCAGCCGTCTATCCCTCATGGCATCCCACCCATGACTACATAGCCTACTCGACCAATAAGACATACCAGATAATGCATACAGTCCATCCGGACAGGATTGAAGCATTTGACGAACTCAGTGACCTTATTCTGTACAACATAAAGGATAACGCTGTCAGTATAATTGAGAACTCACCTGACCGTCTGGAGTGTCATCCAGCCTGGTCAAAAGACGGACGCACCCTCTATTACACATCGGCCGATTACCCCGAAATGAAAACGACCAACCAGATTGTCATCCACATGGATGAGGTCAAGTATAACCTCTATAGGAAACCGTTTGACCCCGACACCCGTGCCTGGGGGCCGACTGAGATGTTTTTTGATGCAGCAGCCATAGACAGCAGCATCACATGGCCCAAGGTCAGTCCGGACGGCCGCTATATCCTCTGCTCAATCAGCACTCACGGTGTATTCCCTCCCTATCAGGACAAATCTGACCTTTTTATGTTCGATCTGGAGAACGGCACCCACAGGTACGTGACAGAAATCAACAGCGACCAGGCCGAAAGCTATCATGCCTGGTCCAGTACCGGCAAATGGGTAGTGCTCAGTACCAGACGTGAAGACGGCATATATACAAGACTGTATCTGGCGCATTTCAACAGTGACGGAACATTCTCAAAACCGTTCGCACTGCCCCAGCGCGACCCGGAGTTCAACAGGAAATTCCTGTTTGCATTCAATGTTCCGGAGTTCACGATTGAGCCGGTAAGGATATCAGCACGCAGGATTGCTTCATTCATCCGCGGTTCCAAACCCACCCAGGTATCATTTGAATCAAAGATTAACCAATAACATAATACACACATCGTCATGAACAGGTTGCTTTCAGTTCTGATTCTTTCAGCATCGTTGCTTACATTCTGCCCCGCTCACGCCATCGATGAACAGGGACGTTTTGTGCTGGTCATTGACCCCGGCCACGGAGGCAAGGACCCGGGTGCCGTGAACGGAAAGAGTCAGGAGAAATCCATTAACCTGAACGTAGCCCTCAAAATGGGTAAGCTCATTGAGGAGAACTGCAAGAACGTCAAGGTCATCTACACCCGCAAGACCGATGTGTTCGTTGAGTTGTACAAACGCGCTGACATAGCCAACAAGGCAAGCGCAGACATGTTCATATCCGTCCACACCAACTCGGCCAAGAGCAAGAGCGCATACGGAGCAGAGACATACCTGCTAGGAGTGGAAGAGAACCGCACCGCCGCCAACCTCAATGCTGCGCTTGAGGAGAACAAGGCCATTCTCCTGGAGAATGACTACCAGACCCACTATGAAGGTTATGACCCCAACAGTCCGGAGAGTATGATCATATTTGAGTTCATGCAGAACGAGTATCAGAAAGAGAGCCTCAAGATGGCGTCATTCACTCAGGACCAGATGGTAAAGTCCGCCAAACGTCCTGACCGCGGCGTGCATCAGGCAGGATATCTGGTACTTTGGAAAAGCACCATGCCCAGCATACTGATAGAACTCGGATTCATATCCAATGACAATGAGTGCAAGTATCTCACATCACAAAAAGGAGAGGATGAGATGAGTATGAGCCTGTACAAGGCTTTTGCCGATTATCTGGAATATCACAACAAACTGGTTGAGAAGGCTGTTCCTGCAGCGCAGGCAATAGGACAAAAGGAAGTCGAGAAGCCTCTACCCGTATACAAGGTACAGTTCATGAGCCTTAAGAATCCCCTCAAGAAGAATGATAAGAAGCTCAAGGCATATGAAAATGTAGACTACTACCAGGAGGGTGGAATGTGCAAGTATACCTGCGGTGATACTACCGATTATGAAACCATCCTCAAAACGAAGGCGGAGGTTCAGAAAAAATACAAGGATGCATTCGTAATTGCGGTCTATGAGGGAAAGAAAATCAGTGTCAAAGAAGCACGTGAAATGACCTCAAAAAACAAATAATTCAGGCATTTTTATTCAGCGAAAAACTTCGCCTAAATTAGATTTTATCCAAATAAACACTCTCCTGCAAATTAAAAAAAGACTATAACCAATCTTGTCCAAAACACATTCAAAAAGGGGGATAGAGAACTGCCCAAACCATGCCTTTTATAAGTTATCAACAGGTTATATCACTGATATTCAGATATTTGTAAAAAATCAATAGGCTCTTTTCAACCTTTTTAAGCCTGTTTTACAAGTCATTAATTCCCAATACTTTACGTAAGAGGTTTTTTTTGACTGACAAAAACTGTTTGGACAAATGGAATAAGATTATCAACTTTGCAAAGCCGACGATTGGAACACAACACAACCGTTTTCAATAGTGAGATAAAAATGACAGGAACTGAACTAAAGAACCAATGGAGCTTATGTCTGGATTTCATCCGTGACAATGTATCGGAATCAGCATTCGATACATGGTTCTCCATCGTAGAGCCTGTCTCACTTGAAAGCGGTGAACTCATGATCCAGGTTCCAAGCTCTTTTGTATATGAGTATCTTGAGCAGAACTACCTTGACGTCATCAAGGCTGCCATAACAAAGGTATTCGGTAAGGGAACAAAACTCGCCTACAGCATTCTTACAGATAAGGAGAACAACATAAGCCAGAACGTAAGTTCCGCAAACACCTTATCTAATAATATCAAAGGTACTGCCGATACCGGCAACAAGGCACCATCCGTAAATGACGCACCGCTGGTTCAGGACCTGAACCCCATGCTTGATCCCAACTACAGTTTTGAGAACTATGTTGAGGGTATAAGCAACAAGCTGGCACGTACGGCTGGTGAAACCATCGCACTCAATCCGGCAAGCACAGCATTCAATCCGTTGTTCATCTACGGATCATCCGGTGTAGGAAAGACCCATCTGGTAAACGCCATCGGACGTAAGGTAAAGGAACTTCATCCGGAAAAGAGGGTTCTGTATGTATCAGCCCACCTGTTCATGGTGCAGTATGTTGATTCTGTAAAGAACAACACCACCAATGACTTCATCCATTTCTATCAGTCAATTGACGTTCTGATAATAGATGACATGCAGGAGATGGCCGGTCAGACCAAGACCCAGAACACATTCTTCCACATATTCAATTACCTTCACCTCAACCACAAGCAGCTCATCATGACAAGTGACAGGGCTCCCAAGGACATGAAGGATCTGGAGGAACGTCTGGTTACCCGTTTCAAGTGGGGTCTTGTAGCAGAACTGGAGCGTCCGGACCTGAACCTGCGTAAAGACATTCTTCGTGACAAGACAAGACGTGACGGTCTCAACTTCCCGGAGCCGGTCATCGATTACATAGCAGACAAGGTTCGTGACAACGTTCGTGACCTGGAGGGAGTAATAGTATCTCTGATGGCCTACTCTACCATCTATGGTAAGGAGATTGACCTGAATCTTACCCATGAGGTGATTGACAAGAGCCAGCATCACGAGCAGAAGCCCATCACGATAGAATCAATAATTTCCAAGGTCTGCGACTATTACAACATAGACGAGGCATCCATACAGTCCAAGTCACGCAAACATGAGATAGTTCAGGTAAGACAGATCAGCATGTATCTTGCCAAGAAATACCTGGATTTCTCAACTTCAAAGATCGGAGCCTATATCGGCAAACGCGACCACGCCACAGTTCTTCATGCCTGCAATATGGTTCGTGACCAGATTCAGGTAGACAAGAACTTCAAGGCTGATATGGAAAATATTGAAAGCGGACTTCGTTGCTGATAACAATAACCTGCACATGATTGTAAAGCGGTGAACTTTCACCGCTTTTTTCTTTTCTGTTCATATCGGATTCAAACATACCAACAGGCAGAAAAATTAGGAATGTTTCCCGTTTGGGAAAACTTTTTCAATTTATCAAAATGCTATTTAGTTGGTTTTCTGCATTTTGATTAAACAAAACGGAAAACTTTCAATTAAACGGCAATATATTATTTGCAAACATTAGTTTTTATAAAACACATTTTTTACATTTGTGACGCTAATACCAATCAGATGATTGGAACCGACCTAAAGGGCATACATCAAACAAGTAATTATAAATGGATAAACAAAAACAGACCTACACATTCGATGAGGCGTTCAAGGCCTCCGTCGAGTATTTTGGAGGCGACGAACTTGCAGCCAAGGTTTGGGTTAACAAGTACGCCGTTAAGGACTCTTTCGGGAATATCTATGAAAAGACTCCCGATGACATGCACTGGCGCATAGCAAATGAGATTGCACGCGTGGAGAAAAAGTACAAGAATCCCATGAGTGCAAAAGAGCTCCATGAACTGCTCAAAGGGTTCAAATACATTGTTCCACAGGGTAGCCCCATGACCGGAATTGGCAACAACTATCAGATTGCATCCCTTTCCAACTGCTTTGTAATAGGTAATGAGGGATCAGCCGACTCATACGGCGCCATCATGAAGATAGATGAGGAGCAGGTCCAGCTTATGAAACGCCGCGGAGGTGTAGGCCATGACCTGTCCGATATACGCCCCAAGGGTTCACCCGTAAAGAACTCAGCGCTCACATCGACCGGACTGGTTCCGTTCATGGAACGTTTCTCAAACTCCACCCGTGAGGTTGCACAGGACGGACGCCGCGGTGCCCTTATGCTGAGCGTATCCATCAAGCACCCTGACTCAGAGTCATTCATCGACGCCAAGATGGAGAGCGGCAAGGTTACCGGTGCCAACGTATCGGTCAAGATTGATGATGAGTTCATGAAAGCCGCCATCAGCGGCAAGAAATATCTGCAGACCTACCCCATCGATTCCAAGAACCCTCTCTACAAGAAGGAGGTCGACGCCGCTGAGCTCTGGAAGAAGATCGTGCACAACGCATGGAAATCGGCCGAGCCCGGAGTCCTGTTCTGGGATACCATAATACGTGAGTCAGTACCTGACTGCTATGCAGACCTGGGATTCCGAACCGTCAGCACCAATCCCTGCGGTGAGATACCCCTCTGTCCCTATGACAGCTGCCGTCTGCTGGCCATAAACCTCTACTCATACGTAAAGAACCCGTTCACCCCCAAGGCTGAGTTTGACTTTGACCTGTTCAAGAAGCATGTGACCGTTGCCCAGCGCATAATGGATGACATCATTGACCTTGAGATTGAGAAGATTGACATGATCCAGGCCAAGATAGCCAGTGACCCAGAGGATGACGAGACCAAGTATACTGAGAAGCGTCTGTGGGAGAAGATCATGCACAAGAGCACCATGGGCCGCCGTACCGGTGTAGGCATCACTGCCGAGGGTGATATGCTGGCCGCAATGGGACTCCGTTACGGAACAGAGGAAGCCACCGCATTCGCCGAGAAGGTTCAGCGTACGCTGGCACTTGCCGCATACCGTTCATCGGTAGAGATGGCACGCGAGCGCGGTGCATTTGAGATATTTGACTGGAAACGCGAGCAGAAGAACCCCTTCATACTGCGTCTTAAGGAGGCCGATCCCCAGCTCTATGAGGATATGAAGAAATACGGCCGCCGTAATATAGCATGTCTTACCATTGCGCCCACAGGTACCGTAAGCCTCATGACTCAGACCACATCAGGCCTGGAGCCGGTGTTCATGCCCGTCTACAAGCGTCGTCGCAAGGTTAACCGTGAGGATGAGAACGCCAACATAACCTTTACCGATGAGAACGGCGATTCATTTGAGGAGTTCATAGTATTCCACCACAAGTTTGTGGAGTGGATGATAGTGAACGGTATCAATCCGGCACAGAAGTTCACCCCCGAGGAGGTTGACGAGCTGGTTGCCCGCTCACCCTACTACAAGGCCACCGCACAGGATGTTGACTGGGTAAACAAGGTAAAGATGCAGGGTGCCATGCAGAAATGGGTAGACCACTCCATCAGCGTAACCATCAACCTGCCAAATGACGTATCAGAGGATCTGGTCAACCAGCTCTACGTTGAGGCATGGAAGAGCGGCTGCAAAGGCTGCACCGTATACCGCGACGGCTCACGTGACGGCGTGCTCATTGACGCCAAGAGTGACAAGAAAGCCGATAAGGAGAAGGAGAAGAAAGACGCCAAGGAGCCCACTCTGGCACCATGCGACTGCGAGCCGCGTCAGGTTGTCGAGGTTCGTCCCCGCATACTGGAGGCCGATGTGGTACGTTTCCAGAACAACAAGGAGAAATGGGTGGCATTCGTGGGAATCCTGGACGGCCGTCCATATGAGATATTCACCGGTCTGCAGGATGACGAGGAGGGCATTGTACTGCCTAAGACCGTGGACCACGGCTGGATCATCAAGAACATTGACGAGGAGGGCCGCAAGCGTTATGACTTCCAGTTTACCAACAAACGCGGATACAAAGTAACCATCGAGGGCCTGTCCGAGAAGTTTGACAAGGAGTACTGGAACTACGCCAAGCTGATATCGGGCGTATTGCGTTACCAGATGCCTATTGACCTGTGCATGAAACTTATAGGATCATTGGATCTGGGATCAGAGAATATTAACAACTGGAAAAACGGCGTGGAGCGTGCACTCAAGAAATACGTCCAGGACGGTACAGCCGTCAAGGGCGAGAAGTGCTCCGTTTGCGGAAGCGAATCCCTGGTTTACCAGGAGGGCTGCCTCATCTGCAAGAACTGCGGCTCCTCACGTTGCGGATAATAAGATGAAGATAAAGGAACAGACCATAACACTTGACAGCCTGCGGTTCTACGCCTATCACGGTGCAGAGCCGCAGGAGGCCATTGTCGGTGCATGGTACACGGTTGATGTATGCATCACTGCCGATGCAACTCTTGCCATACAATCCGATGATTTGAGCGGAACTATCAACTATGCTCAAGTCGCTGAAGTTATCAAACAGCAGATGCTTATTCGCTCTGCTTTACTTGAACACGTAGCGGGACGTATAGCTCAGGCGCTACTTGATAGTTTCCCTGCGATTAAGGCACTGACTATTAAGGTCTGCAAGGAGAATCCTCCGGTTTGCGCTCCTTGCGCGGCATCCGGCTTTACTCTCGCTATTGAGAGGTAACAGCAATCCCTCAGTGAGAATTTGGGGTATCAGTATCTGAAACTACGGCCCTACGGGCCTATCCCTCCCATCCCCAATAAGACGCTCTGAAAGGCGTGAGCAAGCTCCCACCTTCCAGAGCATCTTCTTGAGCACGGGCCCCTCCCTCTAACGCGCCGAGGGTGGCGACGGTTTCTGATACCGATACCCCAAATTCTTTCACTGAAGGATTGCTGTTACGCGCACCTTGGAGCCTTCTGCGGCGAGGGGGATTAGATTTCCGGTGATTTCTTTGCCGTCTATGGTTAATGATTTGATTCCGTGGGTGGCACCGTTGGGATTCTTGATTTCAATCTCGTAGGTTGCTCCGCGGAACTTTCTGGTAACCTTGTATTCCTTCATATCGGGACTGATGCAGGGATCAATCTCAAGGCCGTTGTAAGTCGGCTTGATTCCAAGGATGAACTGGGTGATGGTGTACCAGTTCCATGCGGCTGTGCCGGTGAGCCATGAGTTCTTACCCTCGCCGGGACGGAATGCATCCTTTCCTGCTACCATCTGGGAGTAAACGTAGGGTTCAACCTTGTGCAGGGTCTGGTCTTTGATGTAGGCAGGGCAGATTTTGCGCCAGTATTCCATGGCGGCCTTGCCGTTACCGCGAACTGTCTCACCTATGATTACCCAGGGGTTGTTGTGGCAGAATATGCCGGCGTTCTCCTTGTAACCTGCGGGGTAACTGGATATCTCTCCGTACTCTATGTAGTAACGGGTGAATGCGGGGTTGTTCAGTACTATGCCGTGCTCTGAGTCAAGACGCTCCTTGACGGAGTCAAGAGCCTTGTCGCAGAGACCCTCCTTAAGACCGATGCCCGCCATGGTGCACCATCCGTTGGACTCTATGAATATCTGACCCTCCTCATTCTCATGGGAGCCTACCTTATTTCCGAAATAGTCATATGCACGCAGGAACCACTCACCGTCCCATCCATACTGCTCAACAGCCTTGATCATGGCATCAATGTGCTTCTGTGCACGGTCAGCCTCGGCATTACGGCCCAAGTGACGGCACAGTTCCACATAGTCACGACCGCTGAACACGAACAGGCCAGCAATCATAAGGCTCTCTGCCTTGCTGCCCTCGGTCTTGTTCTCAGTAGTCTGGAAGCTCTCGTCAGGATCATTGCTGAAACAGTTCAGGTTCATGCAGTCATTCCAATCGGCACGTCCTATCAGAGGCAGTCCGTGAGGACCCAGATTATTGACCACATGATCAAATGATATGGTAAGATGCTCAAACAGACTCTTCTCGCTGCCGGGTACGTTATCAAACGGAACCGGTTCATCAAGTATGCCAAAGTCACCCGTCTCACGCAGATAACCGCAAACGCCGAATATGAGCCACATGGGATCATCGTTGAATCCGCCGCCTATACCGTCATTGCCGCGCTTGGTCAGGGGCTGGTACTGATGGTAGCAGCCTCCGTCGGCAAACTGGGTCGATGCGATATCGATTATCCTCTCGCGGGCACGCTCCGGAATCTGATGCACGAATCCTATCAGGTCCTGATTGGAGTCACGGAATCCCATGCCACGCCCTATGCCGCTCTCAAAGAACGATGCGCTGCGTGAGAAACAGAAGGTAATCATGCACTGGTACTGGTTCCAGATGTTGACAGTGCGGTCCATTCGGTCATCTCCGCTCTTGACATTGAAGATGCTGAGCAGATTATCCCAGTATTCATTGAGTTTGCGGAACTCGGCATCAACCTTGGCTACTGTATCCAGACGGGAAAGGGTCTCACGGGCCGGGCGTTTGTTGATTACACCCTTGCTCTCCCATTTGTCATCCTGAGGATTCTCCACATAACCCAGCACGAATATCAGGTCACGGCTCTCACCCGGCTTAAGTTCCATCTCCAGATAGTGGGATGCTATGGGTGACCATCCGTGGGCCACGCTGTTGCGGGGCTTGCCCTCAAGCACAGCTTCAGGAGAGTCAAATCCGTTGTACAGACCCAGGAAAGATTCGCGGTCAGTGTCAAATCCCTGCACGGGCACATTTACCGAGTAGTATGCGTAGTGGTTGCGGCGCTCCTTGTACTCCGTCTTATGGTAGATCACAGAGCCGTCAATCTCCACCTCACCGGTAGAGAAGTTGCGCTGGAAATTCTCCATATCGGTCGATGCGTTCCAAAGGCACCACTCCTGGAAGCTGAACAGCTTAAGCTTCTTGACCTTATCGGTAGTATTGGTAAGCGTCAGTTTCTGGACCTCGGCCCAAGTCTTGAGCGGAACAAAGAAAAGCACACGGGCGGTAACACCGTCCTTGCGGCCCTCAATTGAGGTATAGTTCATGCCGTGACGGCACTCGTAGAAATCAAGCGTAGTCTTGCAGGGTTTCCAGCCCGGATTCCATACCGTATCACCGTCCTTTATGTAGAAGTAACGGCCGCCCGCATCCATGGGAACTCCGTTATAGCGGTAACGGGTAATTCGGCGGAACTTGGCATCCTTGCAGAAATCATATCCGCCTGCCGTATTGGAGATGAGTCCAAAGAAATCCCGGGTACCCAGATAGTTTATCCAAGGCCACGGTGTGCAGGGGTCGGTTATTACATACTCCCTGGCCGCATCATCATAATATCCGTATTCCTTTGCCATAACAGTTATTTCTTGATGGGGAACTTATATGCCAAAAATCCCATTATCACAGCAATGACAGCGGGAATAAGTGAAAACAGCGACCATACCATGGTACGTACCGACTCAGTAACCGACGTAGGATCGATTGACATGTTGCCAAAGTCATCGGGAATCATACGTGCGCCTGCCAAACCCAGCAGAAGCGCAATGAGTGAGCCCGATATCGCACCACCCAGTTTCTGGGCCATCGTACCCGATGAGAATATCAGTCCGGTGGATGATGTGCCGAATTTTTCTGTCGCAAAGTCAGCCACATCGGCATACATGGACCACAGCAGCGGTGAGTAGAGTCCTACACCCACTGATGTCAGGATAACCACTGCAACCATCAGCCAGATATACCTGGGACTCATTGGGATAAAGAAGAACAGCACTGAGAATACCACGCAGATTACGGCTGCCCAGAGGAAAGCCATACGCTTGGAGCCCACCCACTTGGCGAACTTGGGAGATACACCACCGAATATCATGCATGTAACCTCACCGAATGCCATAAGCACGGTGTAGTTGATAATGAGTGAACCTACAGTCACATCTCCGCCCAGACAGTAGGAGATAAGATAACCTGCCACGGCATAACGGAATCCGTTAAAGAAGTTGGTGCAGAGACCTATCAGCGTGAGATAAATCCAAGGCTTGTTCTTGAACAGGTCGACGAACTGACTCAGGGAGTACTTCTCGGCCCTGACAGGTTTGAGACGCTCCTTAGTCATAAGACCGCAGGCCAGTGTCATGGCAGCGGCTATTATGCCGAATACGGCGCCAAGCACCGCATACTGGTGTGCATCGGTTCCGCCCACCATTTTCTGCAGATAAGGGAATGACAGCAGAGTTATGAAACCCATTGCATAGGCACCCACCATACGGTATGACGAGAACTGGTTCTTCTCATTGTCATCATCAGTCATGACACCCAGCAGCGAGCCGTAAGGTACGTTGACTGCGGTATAGACCGCCATCATGAGCAGATAGAGTACATATGCGTAGACACGCTTGCCGGCAGGACCCAGGTCAGGCGTATAAAGCAACAGTGCGAATATCAACCCAAAAGGTATGGCTCCGAATATAAGCCACGGACGGTATGTACCCCACTTGGACTGGGTACGGTCGGCCAGGCTGCCCATAAGCGGATCCGTGACCACATCAAACAGACGGGCTATGAGCATCAGCGCGGCTGCATCGGCAAAAGTCAGACCAAAAACATTTGTAAAAAACAAGGGGAAAGCAATGGACATGATCTTCCATGTAATACCACCTGCAGCGGCATCGCCAAGAGCGTACGCTATCTTTTCCCGTACTGTAGGTTTGTTGTAACTCATAATAATTGAAGCAATAAGGTTAGGTTTATCTTAAAAGTCTATCTATCTCATACATTTCATCGGCTGTGAACTGTGTGTTGTTCACTGCCTTGATATCGGTAAGTATCTGGGACGGAGAGCTAGCCCCCACCAGGACCGATGTCACCTGCGCATCCTTAAGCAGCCATGACAGCGCCATCTCTGAAAGAGTCTGGGAGCGTGAAGCGGCGATATCATTCAGACGCTTCAGTTTGGATAGCAGCCCCGGAGTCAGGACATCACTCTTAAGGAAGAAGTTACGGGCCATCCTGGAATCTGAGGGAATGCCGTTCAGATAACGGTCCGAAAGGAGTCCCTGATTCAGCGGCGAGAAGGCGGTAAAACCCACTCCGGCCTCATAGCACTTTTCAAGGATTCCGCTCTCCTCAACCTTGCGGTCCATCATGTTGTATCGGCCCTGATATATCAGGCAGGGAACATCACGGCTCTTAAGGTAGCTGAAACAGAAATCCAGAGTCTCCACCGGATAGTTCGATATGCCCACATAGAGAGCCTTGCCCTGACGGACTATATCCACAAGAGCCTGCATGGTCTCCTCAAGGGGAGTCTCCGGATCATAACGGTGTGAGTAGAACAGGTCCACATAATCCAGACGCATACGCTTGAGGCTCTGGTCCAGACTGCTCATGAGGTACTTTCTCGAACCCCATTCTCCATATGGTCCGGGCCACATGTCATAGCCCGCTTTTGTGGTGATGAACAGTTCATCACGATATGGACGCAGTGACAGGTCCATCATCCGGCCCAGATTCTCCTCGGCGCTACCATACTCCGGACCGTAGTTGTTGGCCAAATCAAAGCAGGTTATGCCATTGTCAAACGCACATTTGGCAGTGGCATGAGCCTTTTCAAAATCATCCACGCTACCAAAATTATGCCAGAACCCAAGTGACACGGCAGGGAGCCTGACCCCGCTGTGTCCGCATCGGATATACGGCATACGCCCGTCATAACGGAAAACGGATGCCTTATAGTCAGAGCCTTCCATATGAATGAAGGTATTACTCTACGACAATGGGCTTGTACTTGGGAACAAGCACCTTCATCACTGTCCAGCCAATCAGATAGGCTACGGCGCAGATGCAGAATACAATCATGTATCCGGCCTCCTTACCCTCAAATCCCAGGAAAGTGAAAGCTGAGCCCAGGGCATCGCTCTTGGTAAAGAGCATACCGGCACCCTTATTGATCATGAATGAAGCCAGACCTCCCATAGTCGTACCCACACCGGTAATGGTGCCGATGGTTGACTTGGGGAACATATCACCTATGGTTGAATAGAGGTTGGCAGACCATGCCTGATGTCCGGCACCTGCCAGACCGATGATGATGGCGGGGAACCATGCGCTGTATCTGCCCAGAGGCTGTGCAAACAGGGCCAACAGCGGGAAGAACGCAAATATGAGCATAGCTTTCATACGTCCGGAATAGGGTTCCATACCCTTCTTCTCGACAAAGAGTTTGGGCAGATAACCGCCGCCTATGCTTACCACAGTAACTATCAGATAGAGGACAAAAATAAGCATGATGGCCTCATTTGAATCCGAGCGGTATCCGTACTGGTCACTGAAGTATGCAGGTGCCCAGAACAGGAAGAACCACCATACACCGTCTGTAAAGAACTTACCGCAGATGAAAGCCCATGTCTGACGGAATGTAAAACATTTGAAGAAAGGAATTGATTTCTCCTCCTTGGCAGCGGCCTCAGCGGCCTTGGCAGCAGCCAGTTCGGCAGCATCATCCTGGTGAATGTACTCAAGCTCCGCCTCGTTGACGAAACGGGACTTTTCTGGTTTCTGATAGAGTCCGAACCAGAAGAACATCCATATAAAGCCCAGCGCACCTATGATTATGAAAGCCATCTCCCAGCCCCACAAAGCGGCCAGTTTAGGAATACATGCAGGAGCAGCCAGCGCACCTACTGATGCTCCGGCATTGAATATTGATGTTGCAAACGCACGGTCCTTCTTGGGGAAATACTCGGCTGTAACCTTAATGGCGGCAGGGAAGTTTCCTGATTCACCAAGAGCAAGCACGGCACGGCAGAACATGAACATATAAACCGACACCGTCGATACCAGCAGGACTATATCGGCAGAGTTCCTGGCTGCCTCCATGGACTCGATCCCGGCCCATTTAAGGGCAGCCCAGCCGCAGGCTGCATGCATGCAGGCGCCCACAGACCATATGAAAATAGCCCACAGGTAACCTTTTCTGGTACCCAGTTTGTCTATGATCTTGCCGCTGAACAGGCATGCTACGGCATAGAATATGGAGAAAAAGCCTGTAATTGAACCGTACTGGCTGTCAGTCCAGTGGAAATCGGCTGAGATAAAGTCTTTCCAGGTAAGTGAAAGCACCTGACGGTCCAGATAATTGACTGTTGTAGCAACAAACAGAAGAATACACAGCACCCAGCGGAAATTTGTCATCCGCACGGGATTGGAAACGGAATTTTTACTCATTATTTTAATTGGTTAGTTTGTTTCAGGATTATTCGGTGTAGTATACACGCTTTACACGGATTGACACCGTGGATATTATCTCATACGGGATTGTACCCAGAATGTCAGACAGCACATGTACCGGCAGGTTAGGGCCGAATATCTCTACGCTGTCTCCCTCCTGGCAATCAATATCCGTGACATCGATCATACACACATCCATGCATATGTTACCCACATAGTAAGCCTTCTGACCGTTCACAAGGCAATAGGCGTTTCCGTTACCCAGATGACGGTCCAGTCCGTCGGCATAACCTATGGGAATGGCTGCTATGCGTGAATGCTTGGTTATCTTGCCCTTGCGGCTGTAGCCCACAGTCTCGCCCTTGTCCAGTTCACGTATCTGGAGTATGGTGGTCTTGAGTGTGCAGACAGTCTCAAGCGGCTGGTTGTCAAGCGGATTGATTCCGTACAGTCCCAATCCCAGACGCACCATGTCATAATGCACCTCCGGGAAACGCTCTATACCTGCAGAGTTGCAGATATGGCGCAGGATATGATGCTTGAATCCGGCCTGAAGCGTTTCGGCCGCCTTATTGAAACGTTCTATCTGCAGTTTTGTGAAATCATCAAAATCAGGACTGTCACTGCCCACAAAATGTGAGAAAATGGAGCATGGAATGACAGCAGTCTGTCTCTGAAGCCTGTAAACCAGCTCAGGCATATCGTCGGGAGCGAATCCCAGACGATGCATTCCGGTATCCACCTTGATATGTATGGGGAAATTGGTCACGCCGTTGTGCTCGGCCGCACGTATTATCATATCCAGCAGGTGGAAGCTGTAGACCTCCGGTTCCAGTTTCTGGTCAAACAGGGTACCAAACGACGTACGTTCAGGGTTCATGACCATGATGTTGGTGGTGATTCCGGCCTTACGCAACTCAGCACCCTCATCAGCCACTGCCACTGCCAGATAGTCAACCTGACGGTCCTGAAGAGTCTTGGCCACCTCTATTGCACCGGATCCGTAAGCCGATGCCTTAACCATGCAGACAATTCCGGTCTCGATCTTGAGCATTCCGCGATAACGGTTCAGGTTCTCGGCAAGAGCCTGCAGGTTTACCTCAAGGATGGTCTCATGAACTTTCAGTTCCAGACGCTCGGCAATACGGTCAAACTCATAAACGCGGGCACCCTTGATAAGAACCAGTTCGTTATGGATATCATCTATGACATCTGACTTGAGGAAACTCTCCGTGTTGTTGAAGAAATATTTCTTGGGGACGTCAAACCTCTTGGCTTCCGATGAAATATCCTCACCTATTCCTATCAGTTTTGTTATACCCCTGCTCTCTACCAGCTGAGCTACCCTGCGGTACAACTCATGTACCGACCATCCTGATTGAAGTATGTCTGAGAGTATGAGCGTCCTGTTCTTTGACTTGCCGTCCTGACGTCGGGCCATGAAATCAAGGGCGATACCCAGTGACGATATATCGGAGTTGTAGCTGTCATTGATTATGATACAGCCCTGCTTGCCGTCCTTTACCTCCAGACGCATGGCCAACGGCTCCAGTTTGGCCATTCTCTCAGTAATCTTCTCGGGCGGAACCATGAGGTATATGCATACAGCAAGACAGTGCAGAGCATCCTCGATCGAGGCGTCATCTATGAACGGAATGGTAAATTTATTCTCCAGTCCTATGTAACGGTAGGTAATCTCCGTACTCTCCTCACCTTTCACTATCGATGAAATAAAGAGAGGCTTGTCCTGGTTCTTGCGGGACCACGCTATCTCACGGGCGGTGATGATTGACTTGTCGACGCAGCTCTGAATCAGGTCATTGTCACAGTTGTAAATAACCACGTCACAGTCACGGAACAGTTTGAGTTTCTCAATGCACTTGTCCTGAAGGGTCTGGAAATTCTCCTGATGGGCCAGACCTATGTTGGAGAGCACGCCGATGGTAGGTTTGATTATCTTCCATAACTGCCCCATCTCATCCTTCTTGGATATGCCGGCCTCAAACAGTCCTATCTCAGACTGTTTGTTGAGCAGCCATACCGAGAGGGGAACACCTATCTGTGAGTTATAGCTCTTGGGTGAACGGGTCACTACGAAATCAGGCTCCAGAAGCTGGTAAAGCCACTCCTTGATCATGGTCTTTCCGTTACTTCCGGTAATACCCACTATAGGAATTTCAAAATTCTTCCTGTGTGAGGCGGCCAGGGTCTGAAGTGCAGCCAGAGTATCCCTTACCAGCAGGAAGTTGGCTTCATTGTAATCATCCATATTGTCCGGAAGATAACTCACCACAAAGTTTCTCACGCCGCGGTTATACAACTCCCTGATGTAGTTATGACCGTCATTACGCCTGCTCACAAGAGCAAAAAACAGAGTTTCGGCAGGGAAGCAGAGGGAACGGCTGTCCGTAAGAAGCCATGATATCCTGGCCGGGCAGAAACCATGCCTTTCAGCTCCCGTCATCAACACTATATCGTCAATGGAATATGTCATTGTGTACCTGATTTTCCAATTTGCCAAAGATAACCATTATTCCTGTTAATTGTCACAGCTCAGGGGGCAACCTTGCACACCATATTAAAAAATACCAATATCTCTCCCAAACAGGGGTATATTCATACGATTTTTGGTACATTTGCCGTTTGAACAACAACAAGAAGTGGATGCAAAAGGCAGAAGAGGAACAATCAACAGGCGGACTCCTTAAGAGCATAGACTCTCCGTATGACCTTAAAAGACTCAGTCCGGACAAGTTACCGCAGGTTTGCAATGAACTCCGTCAGATGATAATTGACGAGCTCTCACACAACCCCGGTCACTTTGGTTCCAGTCTGGGTACCGTAGAGTTGACAGTGGCTCTTCACTATGTGTTCAATACCCCCGATGACCGCATTGTCTGGGACGTAGGCCATCAGGCTTACGGGCACAAGATTCTTACCGGCCGCCGCGACCGCTTCTCGACCAACCGCAAGTTCGGCGGTCTGAAACCTTTCCCGTCACCCGATGAGAGCGAGTATGACACCTTCACTGCCGGACATGCATCCAACTCCATATCTGCAGCATTGGGTATGGCCGTGGCCGATAAACGCAACGGTCATCCTTCACGCCGTGTGGTGGCAGTCATAGGTGACGGAGCCATGAGCGGCGGACTTGCGTTTGAGGGTATAAACAACGCCTCCATCACGGACAATGACCTGCTCATCATCCTGAATGACAATGACATGAGCATATCCCAGAGTGTTGGAGGTATGCGCAGCTACCTTACTCAGCTGCAGACATCACGTTCATACAACAAGTTCCGCTACTACGTATCCCGTGTGCTTGACACGCTGGGACTCCTTACGGAGCAGCGCCGTCGTAACATAATACGCCGGAACAACCATATCAAGATAAAGCTCACCCATCAGAACAACATGTTTGAGGGTATGGATATCCGCTATTTCGGTCCGGTGGACGGACATAATGTCCTGAATCTGGTCCGTATCCTGAGCAATATCAAGAACATGCACGGCCCCAAGCTGCTCCACATAAAGACAGTAAAGGGAAAAGGCTATGAACCCGCCGAGAAAGACTCCGCCATATGGCATGCCCCCGGCCTGTTTGACAAGGTTACAGGAGAGCGTATCATAGGTAACGGCTCAGGTCAGCCCCCACTCTTTCAGGATGTGTTCGGCAAGACTCTTCTGGAACTCATGAAAGAGAACTCCAGAATCATCGGCATAACACCTGCCATGCCCATAGGATGCAGCATGGACATAGCCATGAAGGCTTTTCCCGACCGTTGTTTTGACGTAGGCATCGCCGAAGGACATGCCGTGACATTCTCCGGCGGTCTGGCCAAGGAGGGTATGATGCCCTTCTGCAACATATACTCGTCATTCATGCAGCGAGCCTATGACAACGTCATACATGATGTAGCCATCCAGAAACTCAACGTGGTATTCTGTCTGGACCGCGCCGGGCTTGTAGGTGAAGACGGCCCCACGCACCACGGAGCCTTTGACCTTGCGTTCCTGCGCCCCATCCCCAACCTGACAATTGCATCCCCGTATGACGAGATAGAGTTGCGCAACCTGATGTATACCGCCCAGCTTCCTGACCAGGGGCCGTTTGTTATCCGATACCCGCGTGGTCACGGAATACTTACGGACTGGCATAAACCGCTTGAGCCGGTAGTGGTAGGCACAGGCCGCAAACTCAAGGACGGTAAGGACGTGGCGGTACTCTCCATCGGCCCCATAGGTAATCTGGCCGAACATGCCATCATGAAATGGGAGGCTGAGAGCGGTCATACCGCCGCCCTTTATGACATGCGTTTTCTCAAACCTATCGATACCACCATCCTTAAGGAGGTGGGACAAAAATTCAGCCGCATCATAACCATTGAGAACGGTACCGTGACCGGAGGTCTGGGCACCGCTGTCATGGAGTATATGATGGAGAACGGCTTCTCTCCGGTTATCAGGAGGTTGGGATTGCCCGACCGTTTCATTGAGCACGGCTCCACCCCGCAGCTGTTGCACCTGTGTCACCTTGACCAGGATGCCGTAACGGATGCACTCACGGAGCTGACTTCAGGATCCAATAAGACAGAAAAATGAAAATCGTTATTGCAGGAGCAGGAAATGTAGGAACACACCTGGCCAAGTTGCTGGCCGGTGAGAACCAGGACATCATACTGATTGACGAGAGTGAAGACAAGCTGAGCCGCATGGATTCCAGCTTTGACCTTCTCACAATACAGGAATCACCGGTATCGCTTCGCGGCCTGAAGGAAGCCGGCGCCGGCAGCGCGGACCTGTTTGTAGCCGTAACTCCCGATGAAAGCCGCAACCTCATATCCTGCCAGCTGGCCCACATGCTTGGAGCCAAGAAGACAGTAGCCAGAATAGACAACTTTGAGTATCTTCAGCCCAAGAACAAGGAGTATTTCTCAAGCCTGGGTGTAGATTCACTCATCTATCCCGAGATGCTTGCCGCCAAGGATATCGTAGACGGCATGAAACTGAGTTGGATCCGTCAGTGGTGGGAATTTGCCGGCGGAGCCCTGGTCATGATGGGAATCAAACTGCGTAAGAACGCTCAGATCCTGGACAAACCGCTTGCAGAGTTGGGACGTGAGCTTCCCTATCATATCGTAGCTATCCTGCGTGAGGGTGAGACCATCATCCCGAGTGGTAACGACACCATGAAAGCCGGTGACCTGGTTTACTTCATGACAATGAAGAAACATATCCCCCATATCCGCAAGATTGCCGGTAAGGAGGAGCTGCCCGATGTACGTGACGTCATCATCATGGGTGGCAGCCGTATAGCAGTCCGCACGGCACAACTCATGCCGGACTACATGAATCTCAAGATCATCGAAAGTGATATGGCCCGATGCAACCGGCTCACCGAACTGGTTGATGACAGCGTAATGGTCATAAACGGCGACGGCCGTGACCCCAGTCTGCTTATGAGTGAGGGCATTCAGCACACAGAGGCATTCGTAGCCCTGACAGACAACTCTGAGACCAATATCCTGGCCTGTCTCGCAGCCAAACGGTTTGGCGTGACCAAGACCATAGCGGAGGTTGAGAACATAGACTACATAAACATGGCCGAAAAACTTGATATAGGCACGGTAATCAACAAGAAGAAGATCGCCGCCAGCCATATCTACCAGATGATGCTGGATGCCGATGTCACCAATGTCAAGTGTCTCACTTTCGCAAACGCCGATGTTGCGGAATTCAACGTCATTGAGGGTGCCCGAATCACCCGCAGCCTGATAAAGGACATCTCACTGCCGCGTGGAGTAACCATCGGTGGCCTTATCCGTGACAAGGAGGCCATTCTGGTAACAGGTAACACCCAGATCCAGCCCGGAGACCACGTAGTGGTATTCTGTCTGGAGGGCATGATAAAGACAATAGAAAAGTATTTCAATTGATACACTTCAAGATCATACACCGCATACTGGGAGTCCTGCTTCTTATTGAATCAGGAATACTGCTGCTATGTGCCCTGCTTCCCGTCTTCTATGGTGAGAATGACCTGTTCGGATTTGTTATGGCATCCCTCATATCAGCCTGCTGCGGCATGACATGCATGATAGTAGGCAGGAGCTCCCTTAACAATGAGAGTGCCATGACCCGCCGCGACGGATATATCGTCGTTGCCGTCAGTTGGGTATTGTTCTCCATTTTCGGGTCCTTGCCCTATTACCTGAGCGGATACATACCTTCCTATACCGATGCCTTCTTTGAGACCATGTCCGGTTTCACGACCACGGGCGCAACCATCATTGATGACATAGAAGCTATGCCGCACGGTCTGTTGTTCTGGAGGAGCCTGACCCAGTGGATAGGAGGCTTGGGTATAGTATTCTTTACCGTTGCCGTACTGCCTATATTCGGTGTAGGTGAGGTTCAGCTCTTTGCGGCCGAGGCCATCGGACCTACCCGTTATAAACTGCACCCGCGCATAAGCATCAGCGGTCGATGGATCATTACTGTATATCTGCTCATAACCATTCTCTGCGCCGTAGCCCTGAGATTCTGCGGCATGGGCATATTTGACAGCGTGAACCATGCATTCGCCACCGCGGCTACCGGCGGATTCTCCACCAAGAACAGCAGCATAGCCTATTTCAATTCACATTCCATTGAGTATGTGATTACATTCTTCATGTACCTCTCAGGAATCAACTACGGCCTGCTCTTCTTTGTAGCTTTCCGCGGACAGGTCCGCAAACTGATAGAGGATTCGCAGTTCAAGTGGTACACATTCATGCTGCTTATCTTTACCGTGATCGTGGCTATCGGACTATTCATCTCCACCTCTTACAATGCCCCGTCATCTCTGCGCAACGCACTGTTCCATGTCACATCCATCATAACCACCACAGGTTTTACATCGACTGATTATACCATGTGGCCTCCGTTCCTTTGGATGATACTGGGCCTGTGCTTCTATTTCGGAGCCTGCGCCGGATCAACCACAGGTGGAATGAAATCCATACGTATTGCCATTCTGTCCAAGTCCATGCGCAACGAGTTCAACCGCATCCTGCACCCTAACGCTGTGCTGCCGGTACGTATAAACGGAAAGGTAATACCGCCGTCTACACGTCAGAGTGTGCTGACTTTCAGTATATTCTTTTTTGCGCTGGTATTTGTGGGATGGTTCTTCTACCTGGCCATAGGAATAGATATTGCCGAGGCCTACGGCATTTCCCTCTCATGTCTCAGCAACATAGGACTTACAATTGGGTATCACGGATGCAATATCCCGTGGAGTGACATGCCTTGTATAGGCAAATGGTTCTCAACCTTCCTGATGCTGATGGGCCGACTGGAGGTCTTCAGTGTCCTGCTTATTCTCACCCCCGCTTTCTGGAAGCATAGATAACATGCGGCTCATGTCATCACGCATACGCTGGTAGAGATAACAGCCGCGGTAATGCGTGTTCTTGCGTATAGCCTCAGTCAGACTCATCTGACTATGCTGGTATGCGCTTATCTCGTTACGATACTGTTGGTCATGCACTGCAAAACGCCTGATCTCGGCCTCACGCTCCTGCCTCAGGACAGTACATACCGGCAGCAGTAGTTTAAGGATCACGTTCTCCACCAGATGATGGCCCTGAAGGAACAGATACGTACTCTCTTCCGTTACTCCCATTGAGGTCAGTTCCTTTCTGAGTTCCGCAACCTCAGGAACGGCATCCGGGTAATGACTCTCCAGCCAGCGGACTCTTCGGGCCACTTTTTCCTGAACGGCGGTTATGGATGCTTGAGGACGGTGTACATCCACACTTTTAAGCCTGATGTCAATACTCAGGTCCTGCATACTGAACTCATTGTGCTTTTTCTTGCGGTAGAACCACACATTCCACACAAACAACGGATACACAGCCTTTGAGTAGAGTTCCATGAAAGCCGGGAAATCAATCAGACGGTGATCGTTAAGTGTACACTGCACGCATACCTGATGCAGGCTACCCGCCCAGCACTGATAGTTCTCTATGGCGTATGCGTATGTCTGTATCACAAAGGGATTGGATATGATATCGCGTGATGTCTGGGTCACCCCCTGCAGAAGCCAGTCATAATCACTGTCCACGCACGCAATCAGGCTCTTACCCAATCCGTCATGCTCGATGCATGAACGCAGGGCCGATTTCTTACCTTTGGTCAAGCCGCCACGATTGGGCAGCATTATCTGGAAATAGTGATCAGGAGTCTCAAACTCATCCAATAGGACACGCCAGAAAGAGACATCATCATAACTCTCCACAAAGGCTATGATACGGCCACGACGCTTGCCGGGCAAGAGCCTGTCGGCCGCCTCAAAATACCGGGAGTTAATGTTATCGGTGAGCCTCTTCATTCCACCAAGCCCCTCACTTGACGGTTATATCCTCAACATCATATACGTTATCCATCCAGCCGTCCATGATGAGAGCCGGTGAATGGGTAGTCATGATTATCTGGACATTGGGATTGAGTGAACGGACACGTTGTATGAGCTGCTGCTGCCACTCTATGTGCAGTGATATCTCCGGCTCATCCATAAGCAGTACACAAGGTGCCATGTCCTGAACCAGTGTGGTTAGCATTATTACAAGCAGCTGTTTCTCGCCCGATGAGAGGCTGTACGGCAACAGCGTGGAACCGAACTGGTCAAACAGTATCTCGTTGCTTGTACGTACAATCTTCTTACCGGTATCTGCAAACAGCTCATCCATAAAGTCCATGAAACGGACTCTGGGCGCCGCAATATTCTGCGCCTCGCTTATCTTGGAGGGATCGCCCGATGTCAGCAGCTGGATGGTACGGTTGCCTATGTTGACCTGATAGTCCAGATAACGGCGCTGCAGTTTGTAAAGCTGCCAGTCAAGTTCTGACACCACGCTCTTGTCACTCATCTTCTCAAGCAGGTTGCTGTGCATGAGCGGACGGTCTATACTGCGTATCACGTCATAACGCAATTTCCTGCAACCGTCAGGATAGAAGTCTATGGATACCTCCGGATTCTCGTCCTTGCTCTCACCCGACAGATAATCCAGACGTGCCACCGTCTTGTTCAGTATAGTACTCTTACCTGTGCCGTTCACACCGCTAAGTATGTTGACATCGGGGCGGAGTTCCCATACGATATGCTTTCTTCCCCACAGGGAATTGATCTCTATACGGCTTATGCCATCGGCGTAACTGCTCTCCATAACTATTCAGGTTTATGGTTTCTTTCCGGTAAAAGTATAAAAAAAAGAAGAGTCTGCTTGCGCATACTCTTCTCTTTTTTTGGCGGCGCGTGATTCACATCAAACGATACCCAATGATATTTATAAAAAGGACTATCTAACTATTAATGATCACTTACGCGGGTTAACCGCTTTTCGTAATCGCGGTACAAAGTTATTCTTTATTTTTTATCTCGTATATTTTTGAGGGCAATTTAAGTGAAATTTGCAGATTATAACACTTTTGCGCCGTCACAATCAACGAATCAACGCATAATTATTCATCGATACGCAGTCCGTCAAGCAATTCCAGATATAGTGGAACTGCCTGCTCCAACTCGTCCAGACCCACATATTCATCGGCCGTATGTGAACGGCTTGACTGGCCCGGACCAAGTTTGAATGAGGGGCAATCCAGTATTGCCTGGTCAGACAGCGTAGGTGATCCGTACGGTACCATGCCCATGCCTGCAGCCTTACGTATGATAGGATGATTAACGTCAATCCTTGATGAGTTGAGATTGAAAGACCTGGCCTTAACCTCACACCACTCAGGCAACGCTGCGCTTATCATGTCAAATATCCTGTGGTTAGAGTAGAACTCGTTGCTGCGGATATCGGCGGTGAAGGTGCAGGTATCGGGTATAACGTTATGCTGTGTGCCGGCATTGATCATGGTCACGGTCATCTTGACGGGGCCCAGCAGGTCAGACTGCTCCGTGAACTTGAAATCACGCAGCATGGCAATCACATCCATGGCGCGGTACAGAGCGTTTATGCCCTCATTACGTGCCGCATGACCGGCCTTACCGTGCGCGGTAAAGTCCAGCACCATCAGGCCCTTCTCAGCCACTGCGGGCTGCATGCCGGTAGGCTCACCTATCAATGCTACGTCAACCTTAGGCAGCTCATTCACGGCCAGCTTCATGCCTCCCGTGCCGTTCACCTCCTCCTCGACCGTAGCCAGGAAAATGGGGTTATAGGCCTGCGGTTTGCTGTCCAGCTGATAGAACGTATAGAGCAATGACACCAGGCCCGCTCCGTCATCATTACTGCCCAGACCGTACAATTTACCATCCTCAACAGTAGGTGTAAAGGGGTCCTTGGTCCAGCCTGCCACCGGCTTTACCGTATCCATATGGCTGTTTAGCAGCAGCGTAGGCTTGGCGGGATCATAAGAGTGTCCGTAAAGCAGCAGGTTGAGCCCTATCTCCTTAGGGGTATAGCCATGACGAACCATATCGGCCTTCATTATGGCCGATACCTCCTGCTCCTGACGTGTCACTGACGGAGTGGCAATAAGCTGCTTTAGCAGCGCAAGCATGTCACTGAATGATTGTTCCATGCGGCAAAGATATACAAATCTTAGGCAATTTCTCCTCTCTCACGGGCCGAAAGCTCACGTATCATACCTATTGCAAAAGGCAGTGCTATGGAGAATGTAATGACATCGGCCGTAGCCATCGTAGCCTCCAGCCCCTGCAAGCCCCAGATGGCGGGCAGAATAAAGAGTGTGGGATAGAATGCGAAACCGTGACGGCTCATGGCCAGCAGAGTGGCCCTGCCGGTACGGCGTATGTTCTGCAGCAGCATGTTGGTAGGAGTGGTCAGGCCCACGAGCGGGAATGCCACGCACTGCCAGCGCAGCACCGTCGTACCTATTCTTATAAGTTCCGGATCCTCATCACGGAAAAAGCTGATGATCTCCGGTGCAAACACCCAACCCAGTGTGGAAGTCACCAGCAGTATCACCACGCACATGCTGATGGTAAACTGGTAAGACTGCCTTACGCGGCCGTACAGTCTGGCACCCCAGTTGAATCCGCATACCGGCTGGAATCCCTGGCCCACACCCAGTATCACGGCCATGGCGGTCTGCATCACCCTGGCCACCACGGTAAATGCCGCAATGGTCGATGCCTCCCGGCCCTGGAGCGCATAACTTGCAGCCGCCCAGTTCATGCATATGGCCGATATGCTGGAGAGTGACTGACGCATAAGTGACGGCAGTCCGCCCGCCCCTATCTCACGCAGCCTGCCTAGCGTAGGTGCAAAGTTTCGCAGCTGTATATGGACGTTACCGTCAAGCGTGGTAGCCCACAGCAGCAGACACCATGATATGAACTGGCTTATGAGCGTAGCCATTGATGCACCCTGCACGCCCATATCCAGACGGTCTATGAGCAGCCAGTCAAAGAATATGTTCAGCACCGCTCCGGCCGCAATACCTATCATAGCCAGCATGGCATTACCCTGCAGGCGCAACTGGTTGTTCAGGGTCATCTGTGACACCAGGAACGGCGTGGCTATGAGTATCCACCTAAGGTAAGCGTTTGAGTACGGCACCACATCGGGGGTAGCACCCAGCAGTCTGGACAGTGGTGTCATGAAACAGAGTCCCAGCACCATGAACACCAGTCCCAGCAGGAATGATGACAGGAATCCGGTAGCGGCCATCTTGCCGGCCCCTTCGGCATCACGTGCACCCAGCGCCCGTGACATATAGTTGCCGGATCCGTGTCCAAAGAAGAAACCGGTGGCCTGAATGAGTGACTGGTATGCGAAAGCCACACCGACACCCGCCGTAGCGACGGTGCTGATGTGGCCTACAAACCATGAATCTACAATATTGTAGATGGCCGATATGGACATACTTATTACTGTGGGCACCGCCAGGCTAAGTACCAGCCTTGGAACCGGTGTCTCCGTGAGCCGCCTGTAGCGGGCCTCACTTTTCAGTATGTCAACATTATCGCTGTGCACCAGAGTCTGTTTAAAAACCTGGCACAAAAGTACTCATTATTTATAATATTCCATGCTCTGGGCGGTCCAGGTCATCACTACGCTGTAATGACCCTCCACCTGTGAGAGTGCATAGTCAAGGAATACCTTGAGTGACTTGTCAAAAAGATCGGGAGTCTCTACTGAGTCACGCAGCAGCAGGGTGCTCATTACGCAGTAAGCTGCGCTCTCCATGAGGCGGCGTCCGCAGAAATCATTGACCTCAGTCTCCTTCTGGTCCAGCACATGAGCGGTCATGGCATCCAGCTTCTGGGTCAGGGCGCTGATGGCTGCCTTGCTCTCTGAGTCAGGCAGTGTAGCCAGCATATCCTTCACGAACTGTGAGTATACGCCGCTGGTCACGTAACGCAGGGCGGCTACAACCTGCAGCTGTGTGGTACCCTCATAGATTGAGGTGATACGGGCATCGCGGTACAGGCGCTCGCAGGCGTAATCACGCATAAAGCCTGAACCTCCGTGTATCTGTATGCTGTCATATGTGTTCTGGTTGGCGAACTCACTGGTCATACCCTTTGATATGGGAGTGAGCGCATCGGCCAGACGGCTGTAACGCTTGCTCTCCTGACGCTCCTCAGGGGTGAGTGTGCGTACCTTAGCTATTGCATCAAGTGACTTGTAGATATCAACGTAACGTGATGTCTCATACAGGAGTGAGCGTGAAGCCTCAACCTTGGCCTTCATCACTGCCAGCATCTGGTAGACAGCGGGGAATGTATCGATGTTACGGCCAAACTGACGGCGTTCTGCAGCATATGCCACAGCCTCACGCCATGCGGCATCCTGAATACCTACGCTCTGTGTGGCGATACCCAGACGGGCTCCGTTCATAAGAGCCATCACATACTTGATAAGACCCAGACGGCGGTCACCGCAAAGCTCTGCCTTGGCATTGTTAAACACCAGCTCGCAGGTGGGTGATCCGTGAATACCCATCTTATCCTCAATACGGCGAACGTTCACGCCACCGTTACGCTTGTCATAGATAAAGAGTGACAGACCGCGGCCGTCGGTGGTACCCTCCTCACTGCGGGCCAGTACCAGGTGGATATCGCTGTCACCGTTGGTGATGAAACGCTTTACGCCATTCAAGCGCCAGCAGCCGTTCTCCGGATCTTCTGTTGCCTTGAGCATCACGCTCTGCAGGTCACTACCGGCATCGGGCTCAGTAAGGTCCATTGACATGGTGGCGCCGTTGCTTGCCATAGTCAGGTATTTCTCTTTCTGCTCTGCGCTGCCGAACTCATTGATGGTATCGGCGCATGACTGTAGGCCCCATACGTTCTGGAATGATGCATCGGCACGTGATATCATCTCACATACTGCGCTGAACACGGTTACAGGCATGTTCAGACCACCGTACTGACGGGGCAGTCCGAATCCGGACATTCCGGCCTGATGCATGACCTTGAGGTTCTGGGCAGTGCCCTCAGAATACTGCACGCGGCCACCGCTGCAGTGTGAGCCTTCGCGGTCCACGCGCTCTGCGTTGGGTGCAATCACATCCTCGCATACGCTGCCGGTCAGTTCCAGCACGCGGTCAAAATTGTCCATTGCATCGGCAAAATCGGCCGGTGCATAATCAAACTTGCCAGCCTCTGAATAGAAGTTCTCCTTAAGCTCCACAATGCGCTCCATAAGCGGAGAGTGCATGCGGGCTTCAAGTTCAGGGGTATCTTTATATCTGTTCATTTTGAAATCTCCTTTAAGTTACGGATCATTTTGGGAATCACATCCTCAACGCGGCCAGTTACCACATAATCGGCAATGGCGTTGATGGGAGCATCGGGATCCTGGTTGATTGACATGATGAGGCTGCTCTCACGCATACCTGCTATGTGCTGTATCTGGCCCGATATACCGCAGGCGATATAGAGCTTGGGGCGTACGGTAAGACCAGTCTGACCTATCTGACGGTCATGGTCAACCATACCGGCATCTACTGCGGCACGGCTGGCGCCGACCTCTGCATGCAACAGGTCAGCCAGCTTGAACAGCATGTCAAAGCCCTCGCGGCTGCCCATTCCGTAACCGCCGGCAACAACTATGCTGGCGCTGTCCAGATGGTGTGAGGGTTTCTGCATGTGGCGCTCTATGACGCTTACTGCCAGGTCTGCCTGGCTTACATAATCCGCAACCTTATGGTTTACAATGGTTCCTTTTGCAGCATCCTTAAGAGGCTCATTCTTCATCACGCCCTGACGTACGGTTGCCATCTGGGGACGGTGGTCGGGGTTGACGATGGTAGCTATGATGTTACCGCCGAATGCGGGACGGATCTGATAGAGCAGGTTCTCATATACCTTGCCTGTCTTCTTGTCCTCATACTCACCAATCTCCAGGTTGGTGCAATCGGCAGTAAGTCCGCTACCCAGTGCCGATGATACCCTGGGGCCCAGGTCACGGCCTATTACGGTTGCGCCCATAAGTGCAATCTGCGGCTTCTCCTCCTGGAACAGCTTTACCAGGATTGCTGAATGGGGTGCTGTAGTGTAAGGTGCCAGTGCCTTGTCATCAAACAGATGCAGCACATCAACACCGTAAGGAAGTATCTGGTTCTCTATACCCTTGAGCTCACTGCCAATGGCAATTGCCTCAAGTTTTACTCCAAGCTGGCTGGCCAGTGAGCGGCCCTTGGTGAGCAGTTCCTGACTGACAGGAGCAACCTGGTTGCCCTCAAGCTCACAATATACGAATACGCTGTTCATGGCTTATCCTATTATGTGGTTAACGGCCAGTTCATCAATCAGAGCTGCGATATCGGCATCGGCTGCACCAAAGCGCTTGCTCTCCTTGGCCTGGAATACTATGTTCTCAATCTTCTTTACCTTGGTGGGTGAGCCTGACAGACCGCACTTGGCGGGATCGGCATTGACATCGGCCACAGCCCATGTGGGTACCTCATAACGCTTGCGGCTCATGAGCAGCTTGGCGTTGCGGGGGCGGCAGGGGGCGGCGCTTCCGTTCACGGTAAGCAGGCAGGGCAGCGGAGCCTTCACGGTCTCCACACCACCTGTGATCACACGCTTTACGGTTACGCTCTTGGCATCCATCTCCAGCACCTCCTCAACGTAGGTAATCTGGTTCAGACCCAGCTTCTCGGCTACCTGAGGGCCTACCTGTGCGGTATCACCGTCAATAGCCTGGCGTCCACCTATTATTATATCAAACTTGCCTATCTTGCGGATTGCGGTTGACAGGGCATATGATGTGGCAAGTGTATCGGCACCTGCAAACAGACGGTCTGAAAGCAGATATCCGTCATCGGCACCGCGGTATACACCCTCCATCACTATCTCTTTTGCTCTCTCAGGACCCATAGTGAGCATTGTCACTGTGCTGCCGGGGAAACGGTCCTTGATGGCAAGGGCCTGCTCCAGGGCATTGAGATCCTCCGGGTTGAACACTGCCGGAAGTGCGGCACGGTTAATGGTGCCGTCGGCATTCATGGCATCCTTTCCCACCTGACGGGTATCGGGTACCTGCTTTGCCAAAACTATTATATTGAATTTTTCCATAGGTCTTGTTAATCGTTCTGAAGCATGGATTTCTGGTTTCTGCGCTCCAGATAATGGAATTCGGAATCTGTCTTGATTGTTGCTATCGTGGCTATCACGGCATTGTACAGTTCACTGCCCTCGGTGTAATCACCCGGGCATGCAAAATTAACGCGTCCTCTCTGTACCAGATTGCGTGCCTGTGCGCGGCTTGAATCATTGCCGGGCTTGTAAATTGCTATGGAGCGGCCTCCCTCACCCTTGACTATTCGCATACTGGGTATGTCAGTCTCTCCGTCACCAAAGTATATCATATGCTGGAACGGCACAGGACGGCCTTCATCGGGCATGGAATCATTGATCTGTGCATTGCGCCAGATATCGTGTATGCCCTTATTGATCATGAATATGAACTGTGTCTTGGAGGTGAAATCCACAGCAACACCGGGCCATACAGCCTTGTCGTTCTCATACATGAACGAGCATGCGTATATCTGCTTGAAGTATTTTGCAATGGATGTGCCCTCTATCAGTTCCTTGAGTCCCGACGAGATGATATAGTGTTCTATGTTCACTCCTATCTCATCACCCTTGCGGTTTATCAGTTCGAACCACTGCTCCACTCCGGGAAAGAATCCTATTCCGCGGCCAAACTCCACGAACTGCTGGCGGCGGATGCTTATGCCGTTCTCTTTGGCCTTGTCGACCATAAGCTTCATGTATGCAAGGATTGTACTGCACTGCTGCCGTTCGGCCAGGCCGTGGGA
Source organism: Bacteroidaceae bacterium (assembly GCA_045113495.1). Taxonomy (GTDB): domain Bacteria; phylum Bacteroidota; class Bacteroidia; order Bacteroidales; family Bacteroidaceae; genus Colenecus. Next base: position 50,222 of record JBGUIZ010000003.1, on the reverse strand, counting down.
CTCTTTCCAGAACGAGTCCTTGTCGGTGAGTCCTATGGCGTCCATAAAATCGTACTCCTGCATGTATGACGGCGACAATGTTCCGTCAAAATCATACATCAGTGCAACTGTAGGTCTCTCCATAATTAGCTCATTTATGGTTGCAAAGATACCTTTTTACAACCCCTTCCCTTTGCACCTGCGTTATCAAAAAGAATACTATTGCACAGTCTTTCCAATTTTGTGTAACAACGCCGAACCTTCAGTCGGGGGACACAACGCTCCGAGGCTACTGCGAGCCCCTACGGACCCTAAACGTCGAACTCGGCCTTATAGTCCCCTACGGGGCCTAACGTGCCTCAGACATGCGCCGTTCTTAACGGGATCCTTCGTGGGCTCTCCGCTTACGCCTCTCCACGATGGTCCCCCGACTGAAGGTTCGGCTACTGCAAAGGGAGGCTTTTGTTATTACTTGGTAGGAGCTGGAATATCAGATTTGTTCCAGTAGTTTACCCAGTATTGTTCGTCTTCAGTCAGGGCTTCTATATTGGGGGTGTAGTTGGGGTTGGGTATGTACCAGACGGTGGATTCGAAAAAGTCTTGCAGTTCCTTGTTTTTGAAGATGTATCCTCGGTAGGCAAAGGGCAGGTTCCTGAGAATACGGCGCTGTTCTTGTGTGAAGAGGTTGTTATAATCGTAGGTATCTTTCATTCTGATGAGAAAACGCGAATTGATATCCAGGTATTGTTCCTTGTACTTATTCACATATTCTTGAGCATTGAAAGAGTCGATACGGTCCAATGAACATATGTATCCATAATCCCACGGGTAGTCCATGCTTATATAGAGTTCCCCTTCCGGATGGAAGTTTTCCTTATGCAACCTTTATTGCCGTGCTGCATGTGGAAGAATACGCTGTCCACCCTGAGCTGATACGGTAGAGTACCGACCGCAGATTTGCCTATGCCCTGAATCTCCCATTCATCAGGGCTTTTAAAAAAACCGGGGGCTATATGGAATGACGTATAGTCACCCATATTGACATACAGTGTAAAGTCGTCAATCTGATTGTTGGCCCATCGGTTGGCAGCGGTCAGGATATAGAAGAACTCTGATGTACTTCCATTCCGTTGATCCGATATGTCAAAGTCATAACTATGCTGTATAATATTGAGTCCGGGACGGAACTGAGCTTTGAAATGATATACGTACAGCGGATGTCCTACTGCCTCGGGATCCCCATCTTCAAACCAGTCTTCCAAATACAACTCCTTGATGGATGCACTCTTTATCTCACCATCCACATAATACTCAGGATCAGATATCTTATTCCAGTTCTCATCATATTCAGATACATGGGCAACCTGATACGACATCGGCTCTCCGTTCATCACCACCTTGAAGTTATACATATACGGGTGCTGTGGGAACTGTTTTACTGATTGCGTATTGAAATCAACCGAAGGAGGAGCGGCCTCAAATCCCATAAGCACCTCTTTCTGCGCCTCGGGATTGAAAAACTCATAATAGACTGTAACCTGTATTATTTCTCCAACGCGGTTCAGCGTCAGGACCTCCTTCTTAACACTGATGTCGGTTTCACTGATTGGAATCAAATGGGTTCCCTCTGCATAGAAAGCGCCGTCATTGGCATACGCAGCCATTACCCATATAAAGCAAGACAAGAAGATCAGGACTTTTCTCATAACATATTAAATATTATCGTCGTAATGCAATTATAATGAAAGAAATGAACACTTGGAAAAAGATGAAAAAACACTTTGATATTACCCTTGAGGAGTAAAATAATGGAGCCATTACCTGTAAGGATGGCTCCATTATTGTTTTAGATGTCAGCAGAATCTCATTCGCTCTCCTTGACCTTGGTGATGAGCTTGGAGTACAGAACCGGAATCTTTGCCGATCCTATGGTTACGCTCTCAATGGTCTGAACGGGAGCATTATGTATGAGGCCGTTGATGATCAGCGCTGTATTGAATGCCATCTCATCAAGGCTCTTGTCAACAGTCATGGTCTGTTTACCGTTCTCAATATTTTGCTTAGCGATGGTAGAATTGTCCTGACCAGTGATGACCGGCGTTTTATTGATACCTTTTTCTGCCAGAGCTTCGATGACACCCTGAGCCTGATTGTCGATAGCAGCCAGAATCAGGTCCGGGCACTCACCCTGCTCATAGGCTTCAAGACGGTCCAGCATTGCACTCTTGCCGTCGGCTACAGTCCAGCTGTTAGTCTTGACCTCATTATACTCTTTCTTATTGCTCATTACTATCAGTTGTCCGTTTTCAATCAATGGTTTCAGCTGTTCCATTGCGCCGTCATAGTAATCCTTGGCATTCACATCGGTCACAGGGCCTTCAAGTATTTCCAATGTCATTGAAGCTTTTCCTGAAGCACGGAAATAAGTGATCAGGAACATTGCCTGTATATGTCCTACAGCCTTTGTATCGGCCGATGAGATATAAGCGATATTGGGATTGTCAAGCACAAACCTGTCATGGCATACCACCTTTACATCGGGATGCTCCTCAATAAGTTTGGATTCGTTTATCTTCTTGTAGTCAATGGCGGTCAGTACTATATATTTAATTCCGTCATTAATTGCTTTTCTAAGTTGATCAACCTGCTGTGCAGCACCCGCTTCCGTCTCCGGGGCGGTATAGAAAGTGGCATCTAAACCATACCTGGTCATTGCATTCTCAAGATTACTCTTGTCTATACCCCAACGTTCAATAATGGAGTTATCAGGAAGCAGAACAGCGACCTTACGGTCAATTGTCACCTCATTGTCTTTATCCTTTGAACATGAAACTGTCAGCAATGCGACCGCTGCAATAAACAACACTTTAAAGAAGTCCTTTTTCATAAACACTTAGGTTAGTTAATAATTTTTGCAATTATAACTATTTATTTTTAAAACAGCAAGCGCCCCCCAGAAAACGATATCAGTTTTACCTAAGTGTCAGGGAATGAGCAGGGAAGAATCACCGTAGCTAAGGAAACGGAACCCGTTGTCAAGGGCGTAGCGGTAGATGGTTTTCCAGTCTCCGTTCACAAAGGCTGATACCAGCAGGAGCAGGGTGCTTTGGGGCTGGTGGAAGTTGGTTACCATCATTTTCACTATGTGATATTTGTAACCCGGCGCTATGATGATCTGGGTGCTGGTTTTTAGCACATCCAGGTTATGTCGGTCCAGGTAATCCAGTATATATTGAAGCGCCTGAACTGATGTCATGGTGGGGTTGGTGTCGTAGGGAGTCCACTGGTTTACGTGCATATCCTCCTCGGTGGCATCGGGATGAGTGCTCAGATAGACGCCTATGTAGTAGAGGCTCTCAATGGTGCGGACCGATGTGGTTCCCACGGCTATGGTCTCACCTCCATGTGCAATAAGTTTCTCTATGGTAGAGCGCTTTACTGCAATGAACTCGGTATGCATCTCGTGGCCGCTTATTTCCTCTGACTTGACGGGACGGAAAGTACCTGCTCCTACGTGCAGAGTCAGCTCCTCGCGGTCAATGCCGTGTGCATCCAGATCCTTGAGCACGCGCTCCGTAAAGTGCAGTCCTGCAGTAGGAGCTGCAACGCTGCCCTTGATCTTGGAATATACGGTCTGGTATGTAGTCTTGTCACTCTCCTGTGACTCACGGTTAAGATATGGCGGAATGGGAATCTCGCCCACAGCCTCAAGCAGCTCGGCCCAGCTCACGCCTCCGTCCCAGCTAAAGTCAATGCGGTAACTGGTGCCGTGAACAGGGCCACGCCGGGCCTCAAGAGTAACGGTACGGTCACCTATCTGAACGGTATTGCGAAGCACAGGAGTATCATCCTTCCAACGCTTAAGGTTACCCACCAGACAGTACCAGCTGCAACGCTCCGTCTGGGTAAACATAACCTGATAGTCATTAGGATCGGCCGGTTCAAGCAAGAATATCTCAATCAGGGCACCCGTTGACTTGGGACCACCCGTAGCCTCCTTGCGAAAATGGAGCCGGGCCTGAATCACCTTAGTATTATTAAAGATCATCAAAGCCCCCTTGGGCAGATACTCCGGCAAATTCCGGAAAACATCATGGCTAACCTTCCCATGCCTGTAAAGCAACAGCTTGGAACTGTCCCTCTCAGCCAAAGGAAACTTAGCGATCCGCTCATCGGGCAACTCATAATTGAACTCCGCAATCCTGATATGTTTAACGCTCTCCTCCATTCGGACCGCAAAGTTAGCTAAAAAGCACACAATAGGGACAGTCCCCTTTGTGTTAATTTGCGAGCGCAAGAGTAAAGACGGAGACTTTGATGTCAGGGACGGCTGATTCTATGGTGTCGATCATAGAGCAGAGTGTAGCTCCGGTGGTGATTACGTCATCGATGATGAGGATGTGCCGGCCTTGCAGCGCGGCAGCATCGGCCACATGGAAAAGGCCCTCGGCATTGCGCCACCGCTGATACTTGCCCAGCCCAGCCTGCTTGCCGCTGTTAACCTTACGAATGACCGCGCCATCCAGTATAGGCAATCCCGTGACTTTACTCACCCCCCTGGCAATATGCATACACTGGTTATATCCGCGCCGCAGCTCCTTCCATCGGGTAAGAGGCAGGGGAACGATGCAGTCAACACCCTCAAAGAACCCTTTCTCCATAAGTTCAGAGGCACCAAGTGCAGCAAGCCACCGCCCCACCCTGGGATGATGCCAGTATTTGAGATGGAACAGTATGTTGCGGTAATCACTCTCCTTACTATAATGTAGTATAGAGGCCGCCCGTACCAGGCTGCGCTCAGTAAGCAGCATACGCTCAGTAGGGTTGATGGCATTCATGTCATATTCCAGACGCGGCATGCCCAGGAAACAGGTGATGCAGAGTTCCTCCTCACTGGGGTCAAGACGCCGGCCGCACACCTTACAGTAATGAGGGAAAACGAACTCAAAGAGAATTCTCACAAGACCGGGACGACTCAATTGTCCGTCACGGCAAACAGGATTATCCATATGTTCCGATGATTTATTCCGGGAGATCGGACAGGTCTATCACTTTACGGACAAGTGACGGCTCATATCCGCGCCCACAGACTGATTTCATGGTCTTAATCTTACGCTCATACTCGGTGGCACCTTTGGCAGAACGGTATCTTGCCTTAGCCACATCCCTGAGAGCGGTCATATACTCATCCTCATCAATAGATGAAAGAGCATCATCAACCACATCCTGCGGGATGCGTTTCTGCCATAGAGCCTGCCCTATCTTGACGCGGCCCCACTTGGCAAACCTCACCTTGTCATGAACAAATGCCCGTGCATATCGGGACTCATCAATAAAACCCTCCTTAACCAGATAGTCAAGGATACGTTCAATGTCCGGCCGTTCAGCGCCGTGACGTTCCAACATGGCCCTAACCTCACTCCTGCAGTGCTCGGCGGCAGAGCAGTAGGCCTCGGCCCGTGTCTTTCCTTCAGATTCTGTCATAGTATAGCTTTTATCATACGCAGTTTTCCGTAAATGTCACTGCGCAGTTCAACATTATGGTATCCCGCATCAGAGAGCATCTTTTTCATATCATCTGCCTTAAGCGGGTTGATTTCAAAATATAAAGAACCGCAGGAGTTCAGTATTCTCCGGCCCAGACGGGCAATGGCCCGATAAAAGACCAATGCGTCATTATCCTGTACAAACAGAGCGGTGTGAGGTTCATGTTCAAGCACCGTATCCTCCATTTGAGCCTTCTCAGACTCCATCACATACGGCGGATTACTCACAATCACGTCAAAACGGCAATCTGCATCACCGGCTGCAAGCACGTCCACCTTGCGGAACTCCACATCCGTGCCGTTAAGACGGCTGTTCCCGGCGGCCACCTCAAGCGCACCTTCACTTATATCCCAGGCCTGAACCCTGCATCCGGGCAGTTTATGCGCCAGCGTAACGGCTATGCATCCGCTTCCGGTACCGATATCAAGCAAAGAGCCGGCTTTGGCACTGTCATGAGCCACCCACTCCACCAGTTCGGCAGTCTCGGGACGCGGGATAAGCACACGGCTGTCAACCTTGAAATCAAGGCCGCAGAACGGAGTGTGTCCCAGAATATACTGTAACGGCTCACCGGCCGCGAGCCTGGAGAGAGCCTCGCCAAGACGCCTGTCCCGGTCTGTATCGGGCGGCAAAGTCTCTTTTGTATAATATGACAAGGCGCTTATGCCCAGATACTCGGTACAAAGCGCCTTCTTTACGGATTCCAGTTCCGATGAAGCGTAACGTCTGTCCAACGCACTCTCTATGGATGCCAGAATCCCTTTCATTCAATTGGATTTAGGATAAACCTCTATCTCTCCCCGGGCAGTCGAATAACCTCTCATAACCGAGTTGGCATCACCCATGGAGTAGCTGAACTTGGCTGTCAGCTCCAGCCTGTGTTTCCCGTCTTCCCTGAATACCCACTCAAATGACGGCACCTCAGTTATGGATTTCTGTCCTGCCTTTCTCATTGTCTTTACAGTCTTGTTGTACGTAGTGAAAGGACTACGGATCTTCCATCTGTACTCAGCACTATTCAGTCTGTTCCCGGCATCCAGGACCTCGACAAGGACCGTGACTGTATCGCCCACCTCGGGATGAGGTGAACTGCAGTATATCTTGCCATATACGGGAGCCTCGGCGAACTCCTCTTTCTGGCATCCATACAGCGACAACAGGCATGCCGTCAAGGTCAAAAGACGGGACAGTTTTCTCATTATCAGGCTATTTCAAGTGCTACTCTCATCATATTGGTAAAGCTGGAACGGCGTTCCTCGGTCGATGCATATTTACGATGAACCAGCTGGTCAGATATGGTACAGATGGTAAGTGCCTTCTTACCCGAAGCGGCAGCATTGATATAGAGTCCTGCAGCCTCCATCTCCACAGCCTTGACACCGAACTTACCCCATATCATCTGTGCGTCCGATTCGTCATAAAAGACATCGGCACTGTAGATATTGCCCACCTGGAACTCAAAACCGTGCTCGCGTGCCACCTGAACCGCACTCTCCAGCAACTCAAAATCGGCAATAGGGGCAAAACGTGCGGGGAAACCGTACTGATGCCCATAATCGGAGTCAGTGCAGGCAGCCTGTGCAAACAGCATGTCGCCAATCTTCATGTCGCTGCTCAGAGCTCCGGCTGTACCCACCCTTATTATGCGCTCCACATCATAGAAGTTGAAGAGTTCATATGAGTAGATTCCTATTGACGGAATACCCATGCCGTGTCCCATCACGGAGACACGCTTTCCTTTATAGAAACCTGTGTATCCCAACATGCTGCGAACCTCATTGAAAAGCACCGGATTATCCAGATACTTCTCGGCAATGAACTTGGCGCGCAAAGGGTCACCACACATTATCACAGTCCTGGCTATATCGTCATATTGTGCCGATATATGCGCCGACGGAACATCTTGTCTACTCATATCTCAGTCTTTTAATTCGAGCGCCGGTGAAACCAGGCAACCCTCTATGTAATCAATCTTCTTAACATGACCCGATATGGGAGTCACAACTATCTTGTGTCCCTCTGTGCTGATACGACCCTCGGCGAACCACTGCAGGGCCTGCGGGAATATCCTATGCTCCATACGGTGAATCCTGGCCTCAAGATCATCCACAGAACTTACCACCGGTACAGCAGCCTGGATAATGACCGGGCCGGCGTCCAGTTCCGGAGTAACCAGATGAACTGAACACCCGGTTATCCTCACGCCATGCTCATAGGCATCGGCAATAGCCGTAGCCCCCTTGAAACTGGGCAGCAACGCCGGATGCAGATTAAGGATCCTACCCTCGAATGCGTTCACGAACACATCACTCAGAATACGCATCCAACCTGCAAGAGCAATTGTATCAACCTCATATTTTCTCAAGGTATCAACTACGATGGTATCATACTCGGCACGGTTACGGTGGCCCTTTGACGGAACCACCTCAACCGGAATGCCAAAATTACGGGCACGGGCAATCACGCCCGCATCCTCTTTGTTTGTAAGCACAACCTCAACCCGGGCGTCAAGACGTCCGTCACGCACAGCCTCCATAATAGCCTGTGCATTGGTTCCGTTGGCCGATGCCAGAATGGCGAGTTTTATCATTTTTATCAGAATTGTTTCAAAAGCCAGTCCATGGCAGAGCCCTCCGAATAGTCATCGAGCAGTGTTACCCATGAAAAATGGTTCAGCATGCCACCTACACCGAACTTCTTCATATAGTCATCAGAGTAGATGGTTATCTTGTCATCCTTGGCGCCCAGTCTCTTGCGGGCGTCAAAGTATACGTGTGAACTTATCACCTTGCAGGTCTGGTCATCCTGTGCATGCACAAAATAGAGCGGAGTTGACAGGAATGCATCCAGATTGATCTTTGAAGCCACCATCTCAGTGCCGTTCCAGCGGTATACATCACCCTGGAAAGCCTTGGTCACGTCATCAGTGAACTGTCCGTCATACTTCTCGGTAGTCATGTGGATGGGAACGATGGGATCCATTGCGCAGCACGGTATTGCAGCCTTGAAACGGTCTGCGAACTGCATCATGAAACGCATGGTACAGCCGCCGCCGCTGCTTGCACCGGCACAGAACAGTCTGCTGCCGTCAACCAGTCCCTGTTCAATCAAAGTATCGATGAACGCCATCTGCAAGGCGTTGTTACGGTCTATGAGCTTAATCTTCTCGGGGAACAGTGAAGCACTGTATGAGTAGTTCTCATTAGCCAGTGCAAACTCCAGTACAGCGCACTTTACGCCTTTCTGGGGCAGTGCCACCAGGCCGCGGTTGGCTATGATAGTCTCCAGAAGAGGCTTGTTGTATTCGCCTCCGCCTATCTGCCAAACCAGCAGCGGCACATTCTTCAAAGGATTGCCGTTCTCATCCTTAGGGAGATAAAGCATATATTCACGGGTAAGTCCGGCATAGCTGAAACTGCCCGTTATACAATCGTCAATAATGTCGGTAGCAAAATCAGTCACATCCTTGTCAGTGACGGTGATACCGGCCTTCTCACACTTGAGTTCCCATGGAACAGAACGGAAATTCTGGCCCAGACGGCCCTCCTCACGGAACGGGCGGAACCTTACACGAACCCTGTTACGGTCTATTGAGACCGATATCTCATCATCAGCATAATCCTGGGCGAATTCACCGGTATTGGGATCATACGGAGTTCCGTAGGTGTTACCGGTAAGCTCAAAATCACTTGCCTTAAGGTTCTTGACTGCAGCACGGTCAGGTACGACGATATCGATGGAGTCAACCATGTAACCCCAGTCTCCCACACTGCGATAGCCCTTTATGCCGGGCTCATAGTCTGACTGACAGGAAACAGCCAGAACGGAAAACATAATAACAGATAATGACAGTTTATTCATTGTCAGCAATAAGATTTAGTTAGTCCCGCGAAATTACTAATAATAACCTGAAAAAAAGAAAGATGGCTCCGTGATTATGGGAACCATCTTTCCTGATATGAATGTGAGGATGATTACATCATGCCGTCCATGCCGCCCATTCCGGGTGCCATGGCAGGCATAGGCTTATCCTCTTTCTTCTCTACGATGACGCACTCAGTGGTCAGGAACATACCGGCAATTGATGCTGCGTTCTCAAGAGCTACACGGGTAACCTTGGCGGGATCAACCACACCGGCCTTAACCATATCCTCATAGCGGTCATAACGGGCGTTGTAACCAAAGTCACCCTTACCCTCCATAACCTTCTGAACCACTACAGAACCCTCCTTGCCTGCGTTGAATACGATCTGACGCAGAGGCTCCTCAATGGCGCGACGGATGATCAGGATACCGGTCTGCTCATCGGCATTCTCACCCTTGATCTTGTCAAGAGCACTGATAGAACGGATGTAAGCAACACCGCCACCGGCTACGATACCCTCCTCGATTGCGGCACGGGTAGCGCACAGAGCGTCATCAACACGGTCCTTCTTCTCCTTCATCTCAGTCTCTGAGGGAGCACCAACCTTGATTACGGCAACACCGCCTGACAGTTTGGCAAGACGCTCCTGGAGTTTCTCCTTGTCATAATCACTTGTGGTGGTCTTGATCTGAGCCTTGATCTGGGCAACGCGGTCAGCGATCTTGGCCTTATCACCCTTACCGTTTACGATAGTGGTGTTATCCTTGGTGATGGTGATCTTCTCAGCAGTACCAAGCATATCCATTGTAGCCTGCTCCAGCTTTACGCCACGCTCTTCGCTGATTACGAATCCACCGGTCAGGACTGCGATATCCTCAAGCATCTCCTTACGGCGGTCACCGAATCCGGGTGCCTTTACAGCGCAGATCTTAAGACCTGAACGCAGACGGTTCACAACCAGAGTAGTCAGAGCCTCAGAATCAACATCCTCAGCAATAATCAGCAGAGGACGGCCTGACTGTACTGCGGGTTCCAGGATGGGGAGCAGGTCCTTGAGGTTTGATATCTTCTTGTCATGGATAAGAATCAGAGGATTCTCCATAACGCAGTTCATCTTCTCTGTATCGGTTACAAAATATGATGACAGGTAACCGCGGTCAAACTGCATACCCTCGACAACGTCGATATATGTGTCACGGCCCTTAGCCTCCTCGATAGTGATTACACCATCCTTTGAAACCTTCTGCATAGCCTCGGCAATGTGCTTACCTATCTCGGCATCGTTGTTGGCAGAGATAGTTGCAACCTGCTCGATCTTGTCAAAGTTGTCACCAACTGCCTTTGACTGCTTCTTGATGTTCTCAACTACAGCTGCAACAGCCTTGTCGATACCGCGCTTCAGGTCCATGGGGTTGGCACCTGCGGTAACGTTCTTAAGACCTACGTTAACGATGCTCTGAGCCAGAACGGTTGCGGTTGTTGTACCGTCACCTGCATCCTCACCGGTCTTTGAGGCAACTGACTTTACCAGCTGTGCGCCGGTGTTCTTGAATGAATCGGCCAGCTCAATCTCCTTGGCTACGGTAACACCGTCCTTGGTGATCTGGGGAGCACCGAACTTCTTCTCGATGATTACGTTGCGGCCCTTAGGTCCGAGTGTAACCTTGACTGCATTTGCAAGCTCGTCAACGCCCTGACGCATCAGGTCACGGGCATCCATATTGAAAAGTATCTCTTTTGCTGCCATAATTGTATCTCCTTATTATTTTTCAACCACGGCCAGAACGTCGCTCTGGCGCATAATCAGATATTTTGTTCCCTCAACTTCAAGCTCAGTGCCTGAGTACTTGCCATAGAGAACCTGGTCACCTTTCTTGAGAACCATAGCCTCATCCTTGGTGCCGTTTCCTACTGCAATAACCTCACCCTTAAGGGGTTTCTCCTTTGCTGTATCGGGGATGATGATACCACCGATGGTCTTCTCCTCGGCTGCTGCCGGAAGTATCAGAACGCGGTCTGCTAACGGTTTGATGTTCATAATCTTATAGTTTTTAAGTTATTTATAATCTTCCACAAAGCCTCTCATAGGGCAATAGGGTGAGTGCATAAAACATGCCAAACTGCCAGCAGGATCAAATATGACATCCTCACTGACAGTTTGGCACAACTTATAATATCTTTCCCCTATTATCTGACATTCTCTGCCAGATACTTGGCCAGCTGCTCGCCCTTTACGTTACGCTGGAACGAGCCCTTATGGAATACTGATATTGTTCCCGTCTCTTCCGATACCACAACGGCCACTGCGTTTGTCTTCTCGGCGACACCCATGGCCGAACGATGGCGCAGACCGAATGATTTGGGCAGCTGTTCGGACTGGGACAGAGGCAATATGCTGGCTGCCGATTCTATCCGATCGCCCACGATTATCATGGCTCCGTCATGCAGAGGGCTGTTCTTAAAGAATATGTTCTCTATGAGCAGTTGATTGACATTGGCGTTTACCTCCTCGCCGCTCTCAATCACATCATGCAACTCATCATTCTGGCCTATGACAATCAAAGCACCCTCCTTGCGATGGCTCATGCTTTCACACGCCCTTACAATGGGCTCCCACTTGCTCAAGTCACCGTCTGCATGACGCCTGCGGGTAAGCCAGTGGAACAGTTTCCTGGTGCGTGTAGATGTGCCGATATCGCGGAAGAAATGGCGGATGTCATCGGCAAAGAGCACGATGATAGCTATGACACCCACATCGACCAATTTGTCCATCACGGCGCCCAGAAGCTGCATCTTCAACACCTGGGACACAATTATCCATACAAATATGAATACCAGAATACCTATGAACATATTGAGTGATCCGGTCCTCTTCATCAGCTTGTAGAGATAGAACAGGAGCAGCGATACGCTCAGCACGTCAATGATATCCTTGACGCCGAATGAAACAAAGTAATCGAACATATCCTTTTTAAGTTATTTATAGTCACTAAGGGCTTGCATTATCCTTACGGTATGGGCAGCCTCCCGCACATCATGGACACGTATCCAGTCTGCGCCCTGCTCTATTGCCACCGTATTCATGACCACGGTAGCTGCAAGAGCGTCAGCGGGAGTTATCCCAAGGAGTTTCCAAGCCATTGATTTACGGGAAAGGGCGGAGAGTACCGGCAGTCCGAACTCACACAGACGGGATTGGTTGGCCAGAACGGTGTAGTTCTGTTCCACTGTCTTGCCAAAACCGTATCCGGGATCAAGAATCACCTTACGGTTCACATCCACACCGGCTTTCTCAAGCATCTGCAGTCTCTCCTTGAAGAAAGCCATCATCTCACCGATGGGATCCTTCCTGATATCCTCAGACCACATGAGCACATACTGCACACCTGTATCGGACAACACCTTGTACATGTCATCATTCCCCCCGTATACATCATTTATAATGTCAACTCTCCACTCGCGAATGCAATGATCCGCAATTCGCGGGCGGTAGGTGTCGACAGAAAGCAATACGTCCGGGAACTCCTCCCTGATTGCTTCAAGACCCCACTCCAGGCGTTCCATCTCCTCTTTTTCAGAGGCCTGGACTGCGCCCGGACGGGTTGAGCAGCCGCCGACGTCGATAGCATCGGCACCTTGGGAAATCATCATCCTCACACGCTCCACCAGAGTGGACCTATCCTGCACACGTGACCCGCTCCAAAAGGAGTCAGGGGTCACGTTGATTATCCCCATTATTTTTGTCATTACTTCTTCTCTGCGTCAAGGAAGGCCTGTATCTGCTCGGCAATCTTGGTCATACCTGCAGCTGTGGGGTGATTCATACGCTTCTCAATACCCTCAACGGCAATTACAGGTACACCGTAATGCTTGCAGATCTCTCTCATTGACTCACCCAGATTCTCACTCATGCCGTCATTCAGCAGTGAATAGATCTTCATGTTGGGATAGAGCTTCTTGAGGTTGTCAAGCAGGTATGCAAATGCCGGACGATAGAAATAGAGATCCTCCTTGGTCCAGTCTGAATACTTGTAGTCACCAAAGGGCTCGTGTGTCCAGTCATCGTTGGTACCGCCGAATATGAACAGGATGTCAGGAGCACCAATACGGTTCAGACGGCTTACGAAAGCACGGTCTGAGTAGTCATCATGATTGTAACCGCGGCAGCATACGGTACTGCCTGAATATGAATCGTTCTTTTCAAGAACCCAGCCGTTCTTCTCTATAACCTGAGCCCACCATTGCTGGCTCTGCTCTGTAACTCCGCAGAACTGGTTGGGATAGAATGTGTCATAATACTTGGGCATAGTGCCGGTGAATGTTGAGTAGGAGTCACCCATTACGGAAACCTTCAACTGTGCGGACATGTTGCCGCATACAAGAACTAATGCAAAAAGAAAAGCTAATTTTTTCATAATTATAAATTGGTTATGATTTTGGTTAATCCAATACTGTTTGAACCTTTAATAAGTATAGTCAATCCTGTCAAAGGTTCAATCTCAAGTTCCTTATTCACCTCATCCACATCGGCAAACAGGCGGAAATCCGTTCCATCTGCCGCCTTGGCGAACTCGCCGCCCACCAGCCAGACCTTTGTAAAACCCTTAGCCTTAAGTAGTTTTACAATCTCTTTGTGCTCCGCTTGAGATACCTCTCCTAGTTCACGCATATCACCCAGGATAAGCATCTTCCTGTCTGCGTTTATCATGCTGAAGTTCTCAATCGCAGCAGCCATACTGGTGGGATTTGCATTATATGCATCCACAACCAGACGGTTACGGCCGGTATCGGTAAGCTGTGAACGGTTGTTCTGCGGCTGATATCCTGCTACCGCAGCCGATGCCTTATCCTCCGTTACACCCAACTTAAGACCGATGGTTATGGCAGCCAGCGCATTGTCAACATTATAAGCGCCTATAAGGTTTGTCTGTACCGTATGCCACTCTCCTCCGCGACTGCGCCAGCGGAACTTCACGAACGGGTTGCACTCCAGGACCTCACCTTCAACCAGAAGTCCGTCCTGCCCTGGCTTACCATATTCAATGAGCGGTAGTCCTGATGCCATCTGCTGCAGGTGTTCGTTGTCACGGTTTACGAATACTGAACCTTTATGCTCACGGATCCAGTCATACAGTTCGCCCTTGGTACGTTTTACGCCCTCAAAGGACCCGAATCCCAGCAGATGAGCCTTACCCACATTGGTAATCAATCCGTAATCCGGCTGGCTTATCTCAACCAACTCCTTTATATCACCGGGATGGCTGGCACCCATCTCCACAATGGCATATTCATGTTCCGGCTTAAGGCCAAGGACAGTAAGAGGAACGCCTATGGAATTGTTCAGGTTTCCCTGAGTGCACAGTATATTATAGGTAGAGCGCAACACTGCGCTGGTAAGTTCTTTTGTGGTTGTCTTGCCGTTGGTTCCTGTAATACCTACTATGGTTGTTCCAAGCTGTCTGCGGTGATAGGCGGCAAGCTGTTGCAATGCGGTAAGGGTATTATCCACCAGAATCATTCTGCTGTCACCTGCATCATACCGTGCAGTATCATCCATAACGGCATAGCTGCAACCCTGATCCAGCGCTCCGCGCACAAACTCGTTTCCGTCAAAACGTTCTCCTTTAAGGGCAAAGAACATAAGCCCCGGACCGCACTTACGGCTATCGGTCGTAACACCGGCGCACTCACTCAGTCTGCTGTATAAATCCTCAACCTTCATAGTACCGCAAAAATAACTATTTCAACCCAACAAAACATCTTTTAAACGCCTTCTTTAAACCACAAAAACGCTCATTTGCCCCCTTAATGTTCACAAAAGGCAAAAAAAGTGCATCCAAAGCACTATTTTTTTGGGATTTTTTTGCCGCTTTAACAAATGTTGTATACTTTTGGCACAGTTAAAAGGATTCTAATTCATCATCAGAGGACTTATAGACAGTAACTAAAACGATATTTATTAACACTTAACTAAAATCACAATTATGAAAAAAGCTTTATTCATTATCGCAGCTCTCGCTTCATGCATGACCGTAAGTGCTAAGTACTGGTTTGGTGGATCAATAGGATTCGACACCGAGTCATATTATTACAATGACAACAAGTATCACCAGTTTGTGTTCAGCCCCATGGTCGGTATGGCAATTGAGGACAACCTTGACTTAGGTTTACAGTTCTCCGTTCAGGATCTCAAATACTCAGACGGCCAGAAGGAATTCACCTTTAATTTTGCTCCGTTCCTCCGCTACACTTTCTTCAATGAGGGTAATTTCAGCATGTTCGTAGATGGTGGATTCGAGTATGGCATCTGCTCACCTTCAGGTTTTAACTGGTGGCATGTAGGTGTATTTGCATCTCCCGGTATCAAATACGCAATGTCAGATCACTTCAGACTTGAGGCATTATTCTGGGGTCTCTACTTCGATCACGAGAACAATCCTGACTCACAGCCCCGTTATGCAACTTACAAGAACAACGCAGGCTTAGGCTTTAACTTTGAAGATCTTCAGATTAGCCTTGTATACGAGTTCTGATTTAAACTCATAATAAATGGACAGCCGGCCCCAAAGGTCGGCTGTTTTATTTTCGTACGGGCGATAGGACTCGAACCTACACATCTAAGATACTAGATCCTAAGTCTAGCGCGTCTACCAATTCCGCCACGCCCGCATTAAAAACGCGCTCCATCAGCCGGAACGCGTTACAAAAATAGTGGTTTTAGCTGTAATCGCCAAACTTAAGGCTAAGGGTTGACTATTTTGTCATTTATGTACCTGCGAGCCTCTTCAATGTAAGTATCCCTACCGGCCGCGATATCCTCATCCTTCATATCCACCCTGATATCCGGAGCGATACCGAACTCTATATGATGCATTTCGGCATCAAAACTCGGCGCCGATGAGAACCTCACCACCCATCCGTTAGGTAGTTCCGATGACATGGGCAGACCGCCGCCGCCACCCGTAGTGTCACCCAACAGTACCACTCCATCCAAAGCCTTCATGGAGCATGCAAAGTCATTGGCACTGCTGAAACAGCCCCTGTTAACGAGCACCACCACCGGCTTAATCCATCTAAGGTCTTTGTCGGCTGGTGATATCTCATTGGCATACGGCTTAGAAAAGTCATTGTGACCGGGACCGGTCTTGTATCGGGAGTAACCGGTAGTGACAGTCTTCTCAGTAAAATGTGAAGCCAGCATCTGGGATGCCAGCACCAACCCGCCTCCGTTATTGCGTATGTCAATGATAATACCGTTACAGAGAGCCATATGATTGAGCATCGCGTTTATCCTGCTGCTGGACATCATATCATCAAAACTCTCCACTACAAAATAGCCTATGTTATCGTCCAGTATCCGGTAATAATAGCCGTTGCCTCCAATTTTGTAGTCAATCCCAAGATAACTGTCCTGTATGTCCTTTGAATAGTTAGCCGGATAATCCGTCTTCCAACTCCAGTTGCGTCCGTAATCATAGCTGCTTGTAAGATTCACATGCCCGTCCCTGAGCTCGCCTATCATATTGCATAGGACCTCAAACAGGGCCTGAGCAGAAATCTTGTCTGTAATGCTGGGCGCATATCTGGCCCTGACCTCATTCCAGTCAACTCCCAGCCTCTCACGCTTAAGGTCAAAGAAGCAGTAATGCTCATCCATGATGGTCCACAAAGCCAGGAAATTGCCCTGAGGAGTGTTTGAGAACTCCCTGTCAGCAGCTTTCTCAGTTCTGGCGCATGAGACCGGCAGCAAAACCGCCGTCATCATCAGAACCACCGTCATATATGATTTTACCCTTCTCATCTTACACGTCCCCAATCCTTTGTTTCAAATCTCATGACATATCCCAGGGTAAAGTATCCCATACCCAGATGCCTCTTGTGACCGCCCAGACGGTTTCCCTGATAATCAAATGTATAACCTATCCTCAGACGGTTGCTACGCACCGGAACGATCAGGTCTACCTGCTGCGTAAAAGCCGGGTTATTGAAAGGATTTATAAAATGAAGCACCTTTCCGTACTCCCCGTACTGGTATATGTACCAATACGGCATATCATAATCAGGAGCGAATCCTACACCCGCCAAAGGCATATGGAACGTAGCCTGAACGGCTATGGGACGGTGGAACACAGAGAAACGGACAGTGTTGTCAACACAAATACCGGCCCCTATGTATCCTGTAACGTCTACCGGATTATTTGAATTCTGGACATTATACAATACAGCGAGCTCCGTCATAGCTGCCGGACCCAGCAACAGGTCGTATGAACCGGTCTCTACAGCATGCCACATCCCTGACCAGTGGAATGAGCCCGATGCACTCATCGTCTCGCCGCCGCCCAGGCTGTTGTTCAAGAGGCCGATCTGGAGAGCGGAATGAGTCCTGCCGTAACTGAAAAGCCTGTAGGGCTTGTATCCGGTCCATGTATCCGTTTCACCGGCAACCAGAAAGCCGCTGTAAGTAGATTGTGAAAGATATGTGTCACGGGAATTCACAGTACCCAGACCTACAGAACCCACACGGACAGTCTCCCTGTAGCCGGGCAGATTCCATACATTGTTCTGTCCTTTGAGGGAGAGAGGTAATACCGCAAAGATGAACGTTGCGAGTATGCCTTTAATATCAGAACAGCGAAAGCTGTCCGTCATTAACCGTTTCAGAGTTTTCATCATCTATAGAGGGCTCTTCATCGGAAATATCGGAATTGTCAGGTTCAGGCACGGCAACAGGTTCAGGCTGTCTCAAGGGAACCATCTCCTCCACATCCTGAACTGAGTATGCGGTCACTCTGCGGCCACGTGCCTTGACGCCCTTAACTCCCACAAACTGTTCGGCATCCACCTCCATCGGCTCACGGAAACTGTCAGCTCCGCCCATGGTAACCAGCAGACGCGGGAACGGGGTATCGGTAAGCAGTACCAAACGGCTGCCTTTCTCATCTCCAAGTATGTTTATACGCTTGGATGTGGGATCCAGATTGAACCTCTTGAGGTAGAGATAGCCTTTTTGTGAAGCATCAAAAAGAACTGCCGTCCAGACCTTGTTCTGGTCATATTTCTCCAGCTTGAGCAGATCAGCGTCAAAGTGACAGTTGGGATCGACCGGAGTGGTGTAGTACTCTCCGTTCGAGTTGATTACAAGAAGCTGGTCACCACTGTTGAACTCGCCCAGATAATCACCGTGTCCGTCAAAGTCCAGACGAAGTATATCCCTGTCAATCCACACCTTACGTCCGCCCAGTGTTGACGAACCGTGTGCCTTGAGACCTATGCGCAGAACCTCATTACGGGTCAGCAGGTTACCCATTGACTGACGGCCCTTGATAAGCATCTCACTGAAATCCTTGTCAAAGACAGGTTTCTTGAGTTTGGGGTTGGGTTTGAGCGTGATCTTTATCACCTCGGCCTCACCGTTTGGATTGGCAGTGAAATACATGATTTTGGAGCCTGCCTTACCCTGGGTCAGGTCATACTCCTTGTCTCGTGTAAGACCGGTTGCGGCAAACCTCTTTATAAAGTAAGCCCCGTTACGTCCGTCACGATAGACCACGTTGTATATGGTGCGCTTGTCATTCTTCTTGAACACGTTCAGGTAGAGCACATTCTGACCTACAAACAGTTTGTCGGCCACCTTGACAACCTTGAACTTTCCGTCCTTATAGAACAGGATTATGTCATCCAGGTCTGAGCAGTTGCATACATACTCATCCTTCTTGAGTTCCATGCCGATGAATCCGTCAGCCCTGTTAATATAGAGTTTCTGGTTAGCCTCCACCACCTTGGTTGCCACGATAGTGTCAAAATTCTTTATCTCCGTACGGCGCGGATATGCATCTCCGTACTTATCCTTGAGCATACGGAACCAGCGGATGGTCACACCCACCATATTGGCCAGATCCTTGTCAATCCGTGCGATATCGGCCTTCATTTTGGCTATAGCCTCCTCTGCCTTCTCCTTGTTAAACTTAAGAATCCGGGCCATCTTTATCTCCATCAGCTTGAGGATATCCTCCTTTGTCACCTCGCGGATCATCTGCGGGTAATAAGGAGTCAGACGGTCATCGATATGCTCGCAGGCGGCATCCATTGTGGGAGCCTCTTCAAACTCACGGTCCTTATAGATACGCTCCTCTATGAAAATCTTTTCCAGTGATGCAAAATGCAGCTGTTCAAGGATTTCACCGCGCTCAATCTCCAGTTCGCGGCGTAACAGTTCCTTGGTGTTGTCAACTGTTTTCATGAGCACGTCGCTTACCGTAAGGAAGTGAGGCTTGTTTTCATCGATCACGCAGCAGTTTGGAGAGATGCTCACCTCGCAGTTGGTAAAGGCATACAGAGCGTCTATCGTCTTGTCCGATGACACACCGGGAGCAAGCGATATGCGGATCTCAACCTTATCGGCGGTAAGGTTCTCCACCTTACGTATCTTTATCTTGCCTTTCTCTCCGGCCTTGACTATGGATTCGCACAGTGTCATCACGTTCTCACCGTATGGAATCTCATTTATGACCAGAGTCTTATTGTCAGCTTCTTTTGAAATCTTGGCACGGATACGGACCATACCTCCGCGTTCACCGTCATTGTAACGGGACACGTCAATGGCACCACCCGTCTGGAAATCAGGATAGAGATGGAATTCCTCTCCGCTCAGGTATGATACGGCTGCGTCACACAACTCGTTAAAGTTATGCGGAAGTATCTTACAAGATAGTCCTACAGCAATACCCTCAGCACCTTGAGCCAGCAGCAACGGGAACTTGACCGGTAGTGTGACCGGTTCCTTGTTACGTCCGTCATATGACGCTTTCCACTCTGTGGTCTTGGGGTTGAACAGGGTCTCAAGGGCGAATTTGGAGAGACGAGCCTCAATGTATCGGGGCGCTGCGGCTCGATGACCTGTAAGGATATTTCCCCAGTTTCCCTGACACTCTATAAGCAGGTCCTTCTGGCCAAGCTGCACCAGCGCATCGCCAATGGAAGCATCGCCGTGCGGATGGAACTGCATGGTGTGGCCCACAATATTGGCCACCTTATTGAAACGGCCGTCATCCAGACGTTTCATGGAGTGCAGTATGCGCCTCTGAACGGGTTTTAAGCCGTCCACAAAATGAGGTACGGCGCGCTCCAGGATAACATATGACGCATAGTCCAGGAACCAGCCCTGGTACATGCCGGACAGTTGATGGCGTATCATTCCGTTGTCATCCTTTACAGGCTGGTACGTAGAATGCCCAGTCTCCTGACCGTCATCAGCACTCTCCGCAGCCTTGTCGCGGAGTTCGTCATCAATGTTCTCTATCTCGTCACTCATTATCCCTTTAGCAATATGATTGGATGCGAATTTACTGCTTTTCAGCGACAAATCCCAATCCACAGTGCTAACTTGTCCCAATTTTTCATCATACTTTTCAACAACCGCACATTGGCGGCATATTGTGCAGTCAATTAGGTTATTTTAATTAGGCATACCTCTATTTATTAAATAAAAGGAGTACCTTTGCGGAAATTTTCTGAAAAATTGCTGATTATGGCTCAAGAAGACGTTTTCAAAAAGATTGTAGCACACTGTAAAGAGTACGGTTTCGTATTCCCTTCAAGCGAGATTTATGATGGACTCGGCGCTGTTTACGATTACGGACAGCTGGGAGTTGAGATGAAGAATAACATCAAGACCTATTGGTGGCAGAGCATGGTTCTGCTGCATGACAACATTGTGGGTATTGACTCCGCAATTTTCATGCACCCCACCATCTGGAAGGCTTCAGGCCACGTAGATGCATTCAATGACCCCCTCATAGACAACCGCGACTCAAAGAAGCGCTACCGTGCAGACGTCCTGATTGAGGATCAGATAGCCAAATATGACGAGAAGATAGAGAAGGAGGTTGCCAAGGCGCGCAAGCGTTTCGGTGACTCTTTCGATGAGGCCAAGTACCGCGCCACCAGCAACAACGTACTGGAGCACGTAGCCAAGCGCGACGCCCTGCATGACCGTTACAAGAAGGCCATGAATGACGGCAACCTTGACGAGCTCAAGCAGATCATCCTGGATGAGGGTATCGTTTGCCCCATCAGCGGCACACGCAACTGGACCGATGTACGTCAGTTCAACCTGATGTTCCAGACAGAGATGGGTTCTACCGCTGACGGCGCAATGAAGATATACCTGCGCCCTGAGACCGCACAGGGTATATTCGTAAACTACCTGAACGTACAGAAGACAGGCCGCATGAAGATTCCTTTCGGAATTGCCCAGATAGGTAAGGCTTTCCGTAATGAGATCGTAGCCCGTCAGTTCATATTCCGTATGCGTGAGTTCGAGCAGATGGAGATGCAGTTCTTCATCAAGCCCGGCACTGAGCTTGACTGGTTCGCCAAGTGGAAGGAGACCCGCATGAAATGGCATCAGGCCCTCGGATTCGGTGCAGACCACTACCGTTTCCACGATCATGACAAACTGGCCCACTATGCGAACGCAGCTACCGACATCGAGTTCCTTATGCCATTCGGATTCAAGGAGGTTGAGGGAATCCACAGCCGCACCAACTTTGACCTCTCACAGCATGAGAAGTTCAGCGGCAAGAGCATCAAGTACTTCGATCCCGAGACAAACGAGAGCTACACTCCGTTCGTAATCGAGACATCAATAGGCGTTGACCGTATGTTCCTGAGCGTCATGTGCGCATCATATGAGGAGCAGGCCCTTGAGAACGGCGAGACCCGCACGGTTCTTCATCTGCCCGCACCTCTGGCACCTATCAAGCTGGCTATCCTGCCGCTTGTAAAGAAAGACGGACTGCCTGAGCTGGCACGTTCCATCCAGAATGACCTCAAGTTCCACTTCAACTGCCAGTATGACGAGAAGGATTCAATAGGTAAGCGTTACCGCCGTCAGGATGCCATCGGCACCCCGTTCTGCGTAACCGTTGACCATCAGTCACTTGAGGATCAGACCGTTACCCTGCGTAACCGTGACACCATGGAGCAGCAGCGCGTCAAGATTGCAGACCTCTGCGGAATCCTTTCAGATACAGTTTCAATCACAAGCGTCCTCAAGACACTCTAAGTATGAAGCGTTTATCGGCCATATTCTTCACCCTTTTGACGGTTGTCATCCTCACAGTCTCCTGCAGTGAGACCAAGGAGGCCGATGACCACGCCAACTGGAATGCAAGAAACAGGGAGTACATAGACAACATAGCCTCCCAATGTGGCGGAGGCTCAGGCTCTGTAACCCCTGAGGAGGCAGCCGAAGGACAACTGTTCCGCATCCTGTCTTACAAACTCGATCCGGAAAAGGAGTGGGACAACCAGTCATACGTATATTGCCGTGTAATTACCAAGAGCGCCGATACCCTTTCGCCCCGTTCTACCGACAGTGTGCGCATCAATTACCGTGTCCGTCTCATACCCACAGACAACTACCCGGATGGCCAGGTTGTGGACCAGTCTTTCAAGACCGCCACTCTTGATCCGTCGGTAAACATCCCTTCATCATTCTGTGTATCCGGATTGGTTGACGGAGTATCCACCGCACTCATGTATATGCACCGAGGAGATTTCTGGAGACTATACATTCCGCAGGAGCTTGCTTACGGAGACCAGGATAAAAGCTCTATACCCGCCTACTCGACCATCATTTTTGATGTCAACCTGACAGAGATGGCCAGAACGGGACAGAGCCTTTCACCCAGATAACAATACATACCAATAACCATACCACTAACATTAATTTATCATGGCAAAAATTAGAGGTGCTGTAACAGTTGACGCCGAGCGTTGCAAAGGCTGCGAGCTGTGCGTACACACTTGCGACAAGCAGGTGCTGGGCATGTCAGAAGCCGTCAACAGCAAGGGTTACCATTATGCCTACATGGCAAATCCTGAGGCATGCATAGGTTGCACTAACTGCGGCATTATCTGCCCTGACGGAGTAATATCAGTCTATAGGGTAAAAGTAGAGGAGTAATTATGGAAGAAAGAGAAATGAGACTTATGAAAGGCAATGAGGCAATTGCCGAGGCCGCTATCCGCGCCGGCGCCGATGCCTTTTACGGTTACCCCATCACTCCGCAGACGGAGGTAATGGAATATCTGATGGAGACCGATGCCACCGCCCGTACAGGCATGGCAGTACTCCAGGCAGAGAGTGAAGTTTCCGCCATCAACATGGTCTATGGCGGCGCATCGACTGGTCACAGGGTTATGACTTCATCTTCAAGCCCCGGTATCAGCCTGATGGCAGAAGGTATATCATATCTGGCAGGTGCCGAGCTGCCCTGTCTGCTTATCAACGTATCACGTGGAGGTCCCGGACTGGGCACCATCCAGCCCAGCCAGGCTGACTATTTCCAGACTGTAAAGGGCGGTGGCCACGGTGACTACAAGCTGCTCACACTGGCACCCTCATCGGTCCAGGAGCTGGCAGACTTCATCGCACTTGGTTTTGACCTCGCATTCAAATACCGCAACCCCACAATGATCCTGGCCGACGGTGCACTGGGTCAGATGATGGAGAAGATCTACCTGCCCGCACAGCGTCCTCGCATGACCGAGTATCCCGATTGGGCTACCAACGGTACCCCCGTAGGCAAGGAGCGCCGTTTCGTTACCTCTCTGAACCTGCTGCCGCAGGAGCACGAGCTGGTTAACATCCGTCTGCAGAAGAAGTACCGCGAGATGGAGCAGAACGAGGTACGTTATGAGATGATACAGTGTGATGACGCCGATTACGTAATCGTTGCATTCGGTATCATCGCCCGTATAGCACAGAAGAGCATTGAGCTGGCACGCGCCAAAGGCCACAAGATCGGCCTGTTCCGCCCCATCTCACTCTATCCTTTCCCCTATGACCAGATCCGCGAGCTGGCTGACAATCCCCGCATCAAGGGCCTCATGTCTGTAGAGCTCAGCGCCGGTCAGATGATTGAGGATATCCGTCTGGCTGTAGAGGGCCGCAAGCCCGTTGGCTTCTTTGGCCGTCTGGGCGGTATGGTTCCCACACCTGAGGAGATTGAGACAGCTCTTTACAATTACTTTAATATCAAATGAGCACAGCAATGGAAGTAAACGATATAATCAAACCTGAAAATCTGGTCTATCAGAAAAGCCGTCTGATGGCCGAGAAGCAGTTCAACTTCTGCCCCGGCTGCGGCCACGGTGTTGTTGTACGCACCATTGCCGAGGTAATTGAGGAGATGGGCATAGAGCATGACGTAATAGGTATCTCACCTGTAGGTTGCTCCGTGTTCCTCTATGATTTCTATAAGTTCGATGTAGTTGAGGCAGCTCACGGACGTGCATGCGCCGTTGCAACCGGTATCAAGCGTGTTCAGCCCGATAAGTTCGTATTCACCTATCAGGGTGACGGAGACCTGGCCGCCATCGGTACAGGTGAGACAATGCACGCCTGCAACCGTGGTGAGAACATCGTAATCGTGTTCATCAACAACGGTATCTACGGTATGACCGGCGGTCAGATGGCTCCTACCACACTGGAGGGCATGAAGACCACCACCTGCCCCCGCGGACGTGACGTCAAGACCATGGGTTACCCCCTCAATATCACCCCGCTGCTGGCTCAGCTGGACGGTGTATGCTACGTGACACGTCACTCAGTACACACCCCCGCCAATGTTCGTAAGCTCAAGAAGGCTCTGCGTCAGGCATTTGAGAACCAGCGTGACAAGAAGGGAACATCAATCGTTGAGGTTGTATCAAACTGCAACTCAGGCTGGGGTCTCACTCCTAAGGCCGCCAACGACTGGATGGTAGAGAACATGTTCAAGAAATATCCTCTGGGAGACATTAAGGTCGATGGCAAGCTTGTCATGGATATGAACGCACCCAGATAATAAAGGAGTAGGAATCATGACAGAAGAGATAATCATAGCCGGATTCGGAGGACAAGGTGTCCTCTCAATGGGTAAGATAATAGCTTATTCAGGCCTCATGCAGGGTCTGGAGGTATCGTGGATGCCGTCATACGGTCCTGAGATCCGTGGAGGTACAGCAAACGTTACGGTTATCCTTAGCGACAGCCGTATCAGCTCACCTATCCTGCAGAAGTTCAGCACCGCTATCATCCTGAACCAGCAGTCAATGGACAAGTTTGAGCCGATGGTAAAGCCCGGTGGCGTACTCATATACACCCCCAGCACCATCACCCGCAAGCCCACACGTACTGATATCACAATCTACCCCATCAAGGCCATCGAGGAGGCTGCCAAGATAAACGCCTCAAAGGTTGCCAACATGTTCCTGCTTGGAGCGTTCATGAAGATACGCCCCATCCTCCAGGTAGACTACGTAATGGAAGGCATCAAGCACTCCGTATCAGAGCGTAACTGGAAATACCTCCCGCTCAACGAGAAAGCCATCAAGGCCGGAATGGAACTGGTTAAGGAATAATACGGAAATAATTCTTTATAAAAAGGTTGGACCAACGTCCAACCTTTTTTTTATCCCATACCTACGGCATGGAAAAAATAGGTATGTACTCCCATAACCCAGCCATTAAAATGGCTGGCTACCATTATCCAATGCCTACGGCATTACCCTGTGCCGCTAGGCACATAATAGGGGTAGCCAGCCAATTCATTGGCTGGATCTTTCCAAATATAAATACGTTTCCAGCTAGCGACTTTTTAGGCCCTCCGGGCCATAAAAGTCAAAAAACACCGAGCCGCAAAGCGGCGAGAAACCCGCCGGATGGAACTACTTACGCATCAATATTAGCGTAAGTTGCGTTCCTTTCTATGAATTCGCGGCGGGTGCCTACATCCTCGCCCATGAGCATGCTGAATATGCGGTCAGCCTCCGCAGCATCCTGGATGTGCACCTGCTTCAAGAGACGGTTCTCAGGATTCATGGTTGTCTCCCAAAGCTGCTCCGGATTCATCTCACCCAGACCTTTATAGCGCTGTGTGATGATGTTCTGCTCCAGACCGCCACCATACTGGTCAATAAAGCGCTGACGCTGAACGTCATCATAGCAGAACTCCTTTACCTTACCCTTTGTGCAGAGATAGAGAGGAGGTGTAGCTATGTACAGATGGCCGTTCTCGATAAGTTCCGGCATATAGCGGAAGAAGAGTGTCATGATAAGGGTGTCGATGTGTGAGCCGTCGACATCGGCATCGGTCATGATGATGACCTTATAGTAACGCAGCTTATCGTAGTTGGCTGCCTTGGAATCCTCGGGGTTGAGGCCGAAACGTACACCCAGAGCCTGGATGATGTTGTTTACCTCCTCATGATCAAAAGCCTTGTGCCACATTACGCGCTCCACGTTGAAAATCTTACCGCGGATAGGCAGGATAGCCTGGGTGTGACGGTCACGGCCCTGCTTGGCGCTACCACCTGCAGAGTCTCCCTCAACGATAAAGAGCTCGCAGTTGGCGGGATCCTTGTCAGAGCAGTCAGCCAGCTTGCCGGGAAGTCCGCTGCCAGAGAGCGGGCTCTTACGCTGAACGCTCTCACGTGCCTTACGGGCTGCAACACGTGCCTGGGCTGCCAGGATAACCTTGTCAACAATCATCTTGGCCTCCTTGGGATGCTCCTCAAGGTAGAATGTGAGAGCCTCACCTACAGCCTGCTGAACGGCGCCGGCCACCTCGCTGTTTCCAAGCTTGGTCTTGGTCTGACCCTCAAACTGAGGTTCTGCAACCTTGACGGAGATTACGGCGGTAAGACCCTCGCGGAAATCCTCACCCTCAATCTCAACCTTGGCTTTCTCAAGGAACTTGTTGTCATCGGCGTACTTCTTAAGGGTACGTGTCAGCGCGGTGCGGAAACCTACCAGGTGGGTACCGCCCTCTATGGTGTTGATGTTGTTTACGAATGAACGGATGGTCTCCTTATACTCAGTGTTGTAAAGGATGGCAACCTCAATGGGCACACCCTGCTTCTCGGTATTCAGGTAGATAGGCTCCTGAATCAGGTGAACGCGGTTCTCATCAATGTATGCCACAAACTCCTTAAGACCCTCCTGTGACAGGAATACATCCTTCTTGGGCTGGTCATCCTCCATGACACGGTAATCTGTAAGAGAGATCTTAAGACCTGCGTTCAGGAATGCAAGCTCGTGCAGACGGGCTGCCAGGATATCGTATTTATATTCTGTCGTGGTGAATATTGAGCCGTCGGGCCAGAATGTCTGGCGGGTACCGTTGATATCGGTTGTTCCTACACACTCCACACCGGTAACAGGCTTACCGCAGGCATACTCCTGACGATATACCTTACCTTCACGGAAAACCTCAGTGATCATCTTGGTAGAGAGGGCGTTAACGCACGATACACCTACGCCGTGCAGACCTCCTGATACCTTATATGAGCCCTTGTCAAACTTACCGCCGGCATGCAGGACTGTCATTACGACCTCCAGAGCGGATTTGTGCTCCTTGGGGTGCATGTCCACAGGGATACCGCGGCCGTTATCCTGAACGGTTATGGAACCGTCCTGATTGATAGCAACTTCAATGTGGGTACAGTAGCCGGCCATGGACTCATCAATAGAGTTATCGACTACCTCATATACCAAGTGGTGCAGACCCTTCTCGCTGATGTCACCTATATACATGGCAGGGCGCTTGCGCACTGCCTCCAAACCCTCCAGAACCTGAATATTCTGCGCGGAATAATTGGCCTGTCCGTTAATGATTTCTTCTGTCATTTTGAGCGTTTTCTTAGACATACAAAGATAATCAAAATGATTGATTCCACATTGTTTAAAAATGATAATTTTAAGGTACTTTTCTGCAAGTATTATAGCACTTTAAGCCTCCATATCGGATGCTTTTTGTATTTTTGCCGCGTAAAATAGGAACATTCCGCATAAAAATACAAAAGTCATGAATTCGAAAGTACCAGTAGGTAAGAAAATCCGCTCCCTGAGGGAGTCAAAACAGATGGAGATTGAGGTGCTGGCCGAGCGCGCACAGCTAACCGTTGAACAGGTCAAGGCAATTGAGGAGGATGGCCCGCTGCCGGGTCTGGCTCCCCTAATCAAGATTGCCCGCGTACTGGGTGTCCGTCTAGGTACTTTCCTTGATGACCAGCAGAGCATAGGCGCTGTTGTAAGCCGTGCCGAGGATGAGCATGAGAGCGTAAGGTTCTCAAACCATGCATCAAGCGGTCATGAGAACATGATCTACCACTCACTCTCAGACGGCAAGGACAACCGCCATCTGGAGCCGTTCGTAATTGACATCCTGCCCAATGAGGCTCCCAACTTTGACCTCTCAACCCATGAGGGTGAGGAGTTCATCTACGTTCTTGAGGGTCAGGTAGAGATCAACTATGGCAAGACCACCTACGTCCTGGACAAGGGTGACAGCATCTACTACGATTCAATTGTAAAACACCACGTGCACGGATATAACGGACAGAAAGCCCGCATCCTTGCCGTTGTATATACTCCCATTTGATTTAGCCCATGTATCAGTTATCTGAAAGAACACTGGGCGACTGGCTTGAGCATTGGGTCCAGGAGACTCCAGACAAGGAGTATATAGTCTATTCAGACCGCGACCTCCGTTTTACCTGGAAACAGTTCAACGAGAGGGTCGATGACATGGCACGCGGCCTGATAGCAATAGGTGTTACACGTGGCAGCCACGTGGGCCTTTGGGCTCAGAACGTGCCTGACTGGCTTACGTTCCTCTATGCATGCGCCAAGATAGGTGCCGTATGCATCACCGTGAACACCAACTACAAGCAGAATGAGCTGGAGTATCTGGTTGAGAACTCCGATATGCACACCCTCTGCCTTACTGACGGTACTTGGGAGAGCAACTATGTGGATATGGCTTACACCATGCTTCCCGAGTTGCGTCAGTGCGAGCGCGGCCACCTGGAGAGCAAGCGTTTCCCCAACCTTAAGAACGTAGTTTACATAGGTCAGGAGAAATACCGCGGAATGTACAATACTGCCGAGATTCTTTTGCTCGGCGAGAATACTGAAGATGACGAGTTTCAGCGTCTGCGCAAGGCTGTTACCTGCCATGATGTTGTGAACATGCAGTATACATCGGGTACAACAGGATTCCCCAAGGGAGTCATGCTTACCCACTACAACATAGCGAACGACGGATTCCTGACCGGTGAGCATATGAAATTCACCCAGGATGACAAGCTCTGCGTATGCGTACCCCTGTTCCACTGCTTCGGCGTGGTACTTGCTACAATGAACTGCCTTACACACGGTTGCACCGAGGTACTTGTAGAACGTTTTGACCCGCTGGTTACCCTGGCATCAATACATAAGGAGCGCTGCACCGCGGTTTACGGTGTGCCCACCATGTTCATTGCCGAGCTTAACCACCCCATGTTCAACATGTTTGACCTCTCATGCCTGCGCACAGGTATCATGGCCGGTTCACTCTGCCCCATTGAACTGATGCGTAAGGTTGAGGAGAAGATGTTCCTGCATGTAACCAGCGTATACGGTCTTACAGAGTCATCACCCGGTATGAGCCAGACACGCATAGACGATCCCGATGAGGTACGTTATACCACCGTAGGACGTGACTATGAGTTCGTAGACGTCAAGGTGCTGGATCCTGAGACCAACAAGGAGGTTCCCGTTGGCACCCAGGGTGAGATGTGCTGCAAGGGATTCAACGTAATGAAGGGTTACTACAAGAACCCCGAGGCTACAGCCGAGGTCATTGATGAGAACGGATACCTGCACTCAGGAGACCTTGGTATCATGGATGAGAACGGCAACTACCGCATCACCGGACGTATCAAGGATATGATTATCCGCGGCGGTGAGAACATCTACCCGCGTGAGATTGAGGAGTTCCTCTATCATCTGCCCGGCGTACGTGACGTACAGGTGGCAGGCGTACCCTCCAAGAAATACGGCGAGGAGGTTGGTGCATTCATCATCCTGGATGAGGGCGCAAAACTGACCGAGGAGGAGGTACGTGACTGGTGCCGCGGCAAGATAGCCCGATACAAGATACCTAAATACGTATTCTTTGTAAAGGAATACCCGCTGACAGGTAGCGGAAAGATTCAGAAATTCAAACTTCGTGAGCTCAGTCTTAAGCTTTGCGAGGAGAAAGGAATAGAGGTTATTTGATATGGAGATAAACGAACAGATCAAACAGATGGCCATGCGTCTTCGCGGACTGCGCGAGGATCTGGAAATGACCGTTGAGGAGGTGGCCTCCAAGTGCGGCATCACCCCCGATGAGTTGAAACAATATGAGTCGGGTGAATCGGATATTCCGATGAACTTCCTCTGCAACGCAGCTAATGTGTTCGGTGTGGAGCCTCTTGAACTCTTCTCAGGCGACGCCCCCAACATGAGCAGCTACTGGCTGGTACGCAAGGGCAAGGGTCCGGTCATTGAGCGTCAGAAGGCCTACAAATACCAGGCACTGGCCATGGGATTCAAGCACGCCAAGGCATCACCTTTCATTGTTACCGTTGATCCCAAGATGGAGAATGAGATGCACCTGAACTCACATGAGGGCCAGGAGTTCAACCTGGTACTCAAAGGCACACTGCTCCTGAGCATCGGCGGTAAGGAACTCACACTCAACCCCGGCGACAGCATATACTTTGATTCAACACAGCCCCACGGCATGAGGGCTCTTAACGGTGAGCCCGCAAGGTTCCTTGCCATCATATTCTGAGAAACATGTTAGAGAAATACCTTAAGAAAGTAGAATTTGATTCACTGGAGGATTTCCAGAAGAATTTTGAAATAATTGTACCCGATAACTTCAACTTCGGTTATGACGTGGTTGATGAGTGGGCACGTACAAACCCTGACAAGCTTGCGCTACTCTGGACCAACGATGAGGGCGTAGAGGTTAGGTACACATTTGCCGACATAAAGCGTAAATCAGACCAGGTTGCATCATTCTACCAGTCTCTGGGCATAGGCCGCGGTGACTGCGTCATGATGATGCTCAAGCGCCGTGCCGAGTTCTGGTTCTCTATCGTAGCTCTGCACAAGCTGGGTGCCGTGGCAATCCCCGCAACCCACCTGCTCACCCCCAAGGACCTTATCTACCGCGCCAACTCAGCACAGATCAAGATGATTGTAAGTGCCGATGAGCCCATCATGATACAGCATGTCAATGACTGCCTCAAGGATGCTCCGTCGGTCAAGGTTCTGGTAGCAACCGGTTCATACAACAAGGACGGCTGGCACAGCATGGATGAGGGCATGAACAATGCTGCCCCGTTCGTACGCCCCGAGCATGTAAATGACAATCATGACATATCACTGCTCTACTTCACATCAGGATCTAGCGGCAACCCCAAGATGGTAGCTCACAATTTCCTCTATCCTCTGGGACATATCGTTACCGCCAAGTACTGGCACAACGTGAATGAGAACAGCCTGCATCTTACCGTGGCCGATACCGGCTGGGGCAAGGCCGTATGGGGCAAGCTCTACGGACAATGGCTGTCTGGCGCTGCAGTATTCGTATATGACCATGAGAAGTTCACTCCGGCCAACATCCTGGCTGCCATGGCCAAGTACCGCGTGACATCATTCTGCGCTCCCCCCACCATATACCGTTACCTTATACGTGAGGACCTGAGCCAGTATGACCTGAGCGCCCTCAAATACTGCACCACAGCAGGTGAGCCGCTCAACCCCAGCGTATTTGAGTTCTGGAAAGAGCATACCGGCCTGGATATCCATGAGGGATTCGGTCAGACAGAGACTGCCATGACCATCGGAACATTCCCCTGGATGACTCCCAAACCCGGATCACTGGGCGTACCCAATCCCGCATATGACATGGACCTGCTCACCAACGACGGCCGTTCGGCCGAGGACGGTGAGAGCGGTGAGATCATCCTGCATACCGATAAGCGCCTGCCGCTGGGTCTGTTTGAGGAGTATTATCACAATCCTGAACTCACCAAGACCGTACATAACAACGGAATCTACCATACCGGCGATGTTGCATGGCGTGACGGTGACGGCTACTACTGGTTCGTAGGCCGCACCGATGACGTTATCAAGAGCTCCGGTTACCGCATCGGACCGTTCGAGGTTGAGAGCGCCCTAATGACACACCCCGCAGTTGTGGAGTGCGCCGTTACCGGTGTCCCTGATGAGGTTCGCGGACAGGTAGTCAAGGCCACCATCATCCTGGCCAAGGAGTACAAGGATTATCCTGATAAGGAAGCTCTTATCAAGGAGATTCAGGATCACGTCAAGAAGGTTTCCGCTCCTTATAAGTATCCGCGCGTGGTGGAGTTTGTGGAGGAGTTGCCTAAGACTATTAGCGGCAAGATCAAGCGCGTGGAGATCCGCAATAAGGACGCTGAGGCGGCTAAGTAATTCCATCCGGCGGGCAGCTCGCCGCTTCGCGGCTCGGGCGTTTTTGACTTTTTGGGCCCGAAGGGCCTCAAAAGTCGCTAGCTGGAAACCGTATTTTGTATTAGAAGCATTTTACCTTTTTTTAGTTTGGGGCGGCGACGCCCCAAACCCGTTACGCGGTATTACATTTCATTTCATACCGCTCCACTCTGCCGGCCTTCCAGGCCGGGTAAAACTAAGACCTCGCTAGCTTTGCTCGCGAGGCCTTAGTTTTACTGAACTGCAGCTGGAACCTTTGTGCAGGTTAGGGACACGCACGGGGAAACGTATTTAGGGTTGGAAAGATCCAGCCAATGAATTGGCTGGCTACCCTTATTATGTGCCTAACGGCACAGGGTAATGCCGTAGGCATTGGATTGGGGTAGCCAGCCATTTTAATGGCTGGGTTATGGGAGTACAAACCATTATTTCCATGCCGTAGGTATGGGATAAAAAAACAAAAGGTTGGATGGAATCCAACCTGTAACGAATCAAACCAGCAAAGGGGGTGGTAAGATCAAGCGAGCTTAGCGATGTGAGCGCAGAGCTTTGACTTGAGGTTAGCGGCCTTGTTCTTGTGGATAAGATTGGTCTTAGCCAGTTTGTCAAGCATCTTCTGAACCTTAGGATAGGTTGCAGCTGCCTCCTCCTTGTTGGTCATAGCGCGAAGCTGACGAACTGCATTACGCATGGTCTTTGCATAATAACGGTTGTGAAGTCTTCTCTTCTCGCTCTTTCTGATAGCCTTCAAGGCTGATTTGTGGTTTGCCATTATAAAAACGTTTTTTTAATTATCAATTTGTAGCGCGTATGAGAGTCGAACTCATCTTGCAAGAATGAAAATCTTGAGTACTAGCCGATATACGAACGCGCCATCCTTTGCGGTAAGCCTCGAGAGGCCACCCTATAAAGCGGATGCAAAAGTAGTTACATTTTTCCAAACGGCAAACAATCTCCCCAAATTTTTTAGAATCTTAAGACCCGTGTCCAGTTCTGACTAATAATGCCTATTTTTGTCCCACGCTTACAGTCAGGAATATGTGGACAGCAGAACAAGGCATACTGATAGGAGCCGTAAGGCATAATGACCGCAGCAGCGTAGCGCGTATCTTTACACGTACGCACGGTATGGTCCCGTTCATATGGTTCCTGTCCAAGAGCGGAAAGAATGCATCGCGCAACACTCTTCTGCAGCCGCTCACCCAACTGGAATTCCAGGCCGAGTATGTACCCACGGAGAATCTCCACCACATCAAGGAAGCCAAGAACTCCCTACCCTACAAGGACATACCATTCAATCCGCAAAAGAGCGCAATTGCGCTGTTCCTTTCAGAGTTCCTGACCCATGCCCTGCGCTCAGAACAGAACAATCCCGGACTGTACGAGTTCCTGTCCCGATCACTCCACTGGTTTGACTGCGCGCATGAGGGCAGTTACGCCAATTTTCACCTGGCATTCATGATAGGAACAGCCAGCCACATAGGAGTATGCCCCAATTCCGATGAATACACGCCCGGCGCTGTTCTGGATATGCGTGACGGTTGTTTTACTCCCCTGACGCCACTACATTCCGACTATATGCCGGCCGAGCTGTCATACAAACTGCATCTCCTTATGGAGAGCGGCTATGATGACATAAAAGACGCGCCCCTGACAGGTCAGGAACGCGTCACATTGCTTAATTCTCTGAACAATTATTTCCGTCTGCACATACCGGCTTTCCCGGTACTCAAATCCATTGAGGTTCTTGAGACCGTATTCGGTTAAGCGGTCAGAGCCTTAATCTCGGCCAGTCCTACGGAATTGCGCAGATATGAGGGCGATGACTCAATTGCGTCAATCAGCGCGTCATTGTCAAGATCGGCATCACTCATCGTATAGAGATATAGTTGTTTCTTGTTAACGCGGTCACCGTAGATATTCTCGATAACGCGGTCAGTCTCCTCCTCATCCTCCATCATGGGAATGCTCTCCATTCCGAATCCGGTAGCCAGCACCGTAATCTTGACCTCGTCATTAAGGGTATCGTCATTGGCCAGACCCCAGATAACCTCAATGTTCTTATCCTCAAACTTGTCCATGAAATGGCGTACCTCATTCATCTCGTCAAGCATGAGCTGATGCTCAGCATTGGTGCTCTGATAGATGTTGAACAGTATCTTCTTGGCCTTATGGATATCATTGTTATACAGCAGCGGAGACTTGAGTGCGGCGTCAAATGCCTGGTTGACACGGTTCTCACCGCTAGCCACGCCGGTACTCATTATAGCCACACCGCCGTTGCTCAGAATCTTCTTCACATCGCGGAAATCAAGATTGATTATACCGCGGCATGTAATAAGTTCGGCAATACTCTTTGTGGCGGTTGTAAGGGTCTCGTCCACATGCTTGAATCCGGTAGTAATACTCTGGTCAGGATATATCTCAAGCAGTTTCTCATTGCTTATTACAAGCAAGGCGTCAACATGCTGTGACATCTCACGCACACCCTTGAGAGCCTGCTTGATCTTGGGACGCATCTCAAACTTGAAAGGTATGGTCACGATACCCACGGTAAGCATGCCGCACTCCTTGGCACAACGTGCAATGACAGGAGCCGCACCGGTTCCTGTACCGCCTCCCATTCCGGCGGTGATGAAAACCATCTGTGTATCATCCTTGAACTGAGCCTTAATCTCCTCAATGCTCTCCTCGGCAGCCTTACGGGCCACGTCGGGATCATTACCGGCACCCAGTCCGTTGGTGGTCTGACGTCCCAACTGCAGTTTGATAGGTATATCAGAGTCAGCCAAAGCCTGCTGGTCCGTATTGGCAATCACGAATACCACGTCATGGATACCCTCACGGTACATGTTCTTGACGGCATTGCCGCCGCCACCGCCTACACCCACAACCTTGATTATCTTACGGGCCTCAGTAGGAAAGTCAAACGGAAGTATCTCGTTCTCCTCAAAATCTTTTATCTCCTGGTTCATAGTCGTAATCAATTAAGGTCAATTCTAAGCGTTCTTATCCTCCTTGTCATCAAAGAAATCCTCACTATAGTTCAGGAAGCTGTCCAGAGCTCGTTTAAAGAAGTTTATCTTCTTCTTGCCACCGGTAGAAGCCTCCTCAACAACCTTCTCCTGCATCTCCTTCTCTGCAGCCTCGGCAGCCTTGCGGCGTTCCTCCTCCTCTTTACGGTCACGCTCCTCCTGGGCGCTCTCTCCCTCTTCAGTAAACAGGCTCTGCTGTATCACCTTATCCTGATTCTCAGGTGCCAGGTTGTCTATCTCATCCATCTTGGGCAGTTCGCAGCAGTTCTCATCACCCTTGGCCATAACGGACAGCAGTGACAACTGTGACCCGTCACCGCGTTTCCAGCTCTGCTCGTTCCACACCACACCGCAGATAGGCTCGGCAATCACGCGGGGCTTGCGGGTGGTCTCCATTATTTTCATGAATACCTGGTCCAGCTGGCGCAGCTGTGATCCACCACCGGTCAGTACTATTCCGGCATACAGGACCTCACTATAGCCCGATGCCTTTATCTGCGCGGCCACGTTACGGACAATCTCCTCATTACGGGCCTCAATTATCTCACCTATCTCATTGAGAGACACCTTACGCTGATTCAGCATGATAGTCTCCTCATTATCCTGACTGCCTATCAGGTTGCACAGTCCGTAGGTGCACTTTATCTGCTCGGCCTGTTCGGTCTCTATCTTGAGAATTGCCGCCAGGTCACGGGTTATCAGGGCACTGCCCAGCGGGATGACACGCAGGTAACGCAGCATACCGTTCTTATAGACTGATACTGTCGTCGTGTCGGCGCCGTAATCCACCAAGGCGCAACCCTGCTGGCGGTCATCATCGGTCAGTACCGCATCGGCCTGGGCCATAGGAGCCACATAACCGTCCAGAATCTGAATCTGGGCGGCACGGAAACACTGTGCTATATAATCGGTCACCTGTTTCTTGAGCAGGATATTCAGGTAGTTACCCTCCAGAGAGCGGCATGCCACACCCATAGGATCAGTTTCCGTAGCGCGTTTGTTGTCCACCACATACTCCTGTGACTCCTGGAACAGATTCACGTAACCGTCATAATCAATCTCACTGCACTGTTGGAACATATCGTCAATGACCTCCTGGCTCACAACTGTCTCCTCATCAAACTTGTGCTCCACGCGGCTAATTACAGAACGCAGTCCTTTGGCATTATAGCCCACATACACCTTCTCAATCTTTGTAGTGAGAATAGTCTCCAGCCTGAAAATCACATCAGTTATTCCCAAGGCTGTCTTATCCAGGTTATAAACAGCACCGTGTCTTATACACGATGATGACGGAACCCACGCGTAAGCCAGCACCTTGAGGGATCCGCCTGTCAGTATCTGACCCGCTACGCCTGAGATCTTGGATGAGCCAAGCTCAATAGCAACAATCGTCTTTTCGTTTTCCATCTATCTTATTTTCGTTTCTTGCATACTACCTGATTATCATAAGCCACGCTTATAGAGAGGTATTTGTTCCAGCCTACATTATCCAGACCCTTCCTGTAAAAGTTCTCCAGACGCTGCAGCTTGTCCTCCACATCCTGTGCTGTTCCCAATATGAGCAGATGATCGCCTACTCTGGGAACCAGACGTATCTCTCCGTCACGGGTCACATCAATCTGCTCCACCTGGGCCTTCCAGAAATCAGACTTGTCAATGGCATTCACCACGGCCAGAAGGTCTTCCGATGCAAACCGCCTGTCAATATAACCAGTTGCCACAGGAAGCTGTACCGCCAGCGTATGCTGTGACAGGATCTCGCCATGACTGTCCACATAAAAGTCCTGTCCGTGATTGTTTATGACACGTACCAGCGGCACCTTGCCGGATATGTTTATCCTTATCATATCACCGCCGGTCTTATAGCACTGTGCCTTTCCAACCAGAGGATGACGCACCAGAACAGACTCAATACCCTCTATGTCAATACGGTCAAGCGGCAGACCCACCGGATCAAGGCCGCGTTCATGAAGCAACGCGGTAACCATCTCTTCATCTATCAGTCCGTAATCCAGGCTGTCCGATATGTACAGGTCTATGCCGCGGCACATACGGACATCCTCATGCCTGTCGGTCATGGCCACTGCAGAGTAGACCAGATAACCGGCAAACGCCAGGACTGCCAATATGGAGAGAATCTTCTTTATCACTTGAGTATCTTGGCTATAGTATCCACATAATCCTCCAGGTCACCGGCACCCAGGGTAACCAGAACCTGAACGTCATCCTTAATTGATTCCACAAGCTGCGGAACCTGATTACGGGTAATGATACCCTTGCATACGCCCGGCTTCATGTTATCGGCCAGCAGAGCGCTGGTAACACCGGGGATAGGCAGCTCACGTGCGGGATAGATATCCAGCAGCCAAACCTCGTCAAAGAGTGACAGGCTATCGGCAAACTCACTGTAGAAATCCCTGGTACGGGTATAGAGATGAGGCTGGAATATGCAGGTTATCTTACGGTCTGCATAGAGTTGGCGCAGTGACAGGGCGCACTGCTTTATCTCGGCCGGATGATGAGCATAATCACTCAGATAAACCTTGTCATCTCTCTTTACATGGAAGTCAAAACGGCGGTCGCAGCCTCGGAAAGAGGCTATACGCTCACGTATCACCTTCTCATCGGCACCGCTCAGCTGAGCCATGGCCATGGCTGCCACTGCATTCTCCACGTTGATGGGAATGGGTACTCCAAGCTCCACATCGGATATATTACCCAGCGGTGACACAAAGTCAAACCTGAGTTCTCCGTTACCTATCCTCACGTTTGCTGCATGGAAAGTGCCCTCATCCAGACCGTAAGTATAGAGAGTGACGCCTTTCTGCAACTGCGGTTTTATCTTCTCCTCAAGTCCCACATGCAGTATCAGGTCTCCACCCGGCTTTATGAGCGACGTATACTTGCGGAAACTCTCCACATATGCCTCATATGTACCGTATATATCCAGATGGTCGGCATCCACGGCAGTGATGACGGTACGCAGCGGAGTGAGATGGTGGAACGAGCGGTCAAACTCATCGGCCTCAATAACTACGCGGCGGCTCTTGTTGCTGATCATCAGGTTGGTTCCTATGTTCTTGAGGATACCTCCCAGGAATGCGTTGCAGCCCTCATCCGTTCCGTCCAGTATATGGGCCACCATAGATGACGTGGTAGTCTTACCGTGAGTACCTGCCACGCACAGTCCGTCCAGCGAACGGGTCAGCGTACCCAGCACCTGAGCGCGTTTCTGCACGTCAAAGCAGTTACTGTTGAACCAGCTCAGGATGCGGTTATCGGAAGGAATGGCGGGAGTGTAGACCACCAGCGTCGATGCCGGATCCCTGAAACACTCGTCAATCTTATCCTCTCCGTCCTCAAAAGTAATCCTTGCACCCTCCTTGATAAGGGCCGATGTCAGATCCGTCGATGTCTTGTCATAACCGCCCACCTGGCATCCGCGCGCCAGGAAATAGCGGACAAGGGCGCTCATGCCTATGCCGCCGGCACCCACAAAGTAAACGGACTTGATATCCTTGAGTGAAAGCGAGCCGTTACCTATTCCTGCCAGTTTAAGAACCT
Source organism: Bacteroidaceae bacterium (assembly GCA_045113495.1). Lineage (GTDB taxonomy): Bacteria > Bacteroidota > Bacteroidia > Bacteroidales > Bacteroidaceae > Colenecus. The sequence continues at coordinate 10,888 of JBGUIZ010000003.1, read as the reverse complement.
CACGGGCAATTATCTGGGCCGAATCATGATAAGCCAGCTTAAGTATGTTCTCACTCAGTGTCTCCAGACGTGCCTTGTCCTTGACCAGGTCTATGGCGGCAGGAATAAGTTCCTTACGTGCATCCACGTCACGGATATGTATGGCGGCATCCTTGTCTGACAGAGCCAGGGCGTTCTTGGTCTGATGATCCTCGGCCACGTTGGGTGACGGCACCAGAATTACAGGCTTGGCAAGCAGACAAAGCTCAGAAATGGTACCTGCTCCGGCACGTGAAATCACCAGGTCGGCAGCAGCGTAAGCCTGATCCATATCCTGTACAAACTCTACCGGGAAGAGGTTCTCCACCGGCTGCTCAGCAGCCAGACGTCTCTTCATCTCCTCAAAGTAGAACTTACCGGTCTGCCATACGAACTGCACATCATCCGACATGCGTATCAGGTCCAGATTGGACATCACGCTCTCATTCAGGGTACGTGCGCCCAGGCTTCCGCCAATTATCAGGACAATCCTCTTGGAGGCATCCAGTCCCATCTTCTTTGCTGCATCCTTACGTGATATCTTACTGTCTGTAAGATTGGGACGTACCGGGTTTCCGGTCTTGATTATCTTATCGGCAGGGAAGAAACGCTCCATACCGTCATATGCCACACAAATCTTGCCGGCTTTCCTGGCCAGGATCTTGTTTGTCACACCGGCATATGAGTTCTGCTCCTGCAACAGTGTAGGTATACCCATCTTACCCGCGATACTCAGTGTGGGACCACTGGCATAACCGCCCACACCCACGGCAACCATAGGGTTGAACTGACGTATGATTCGGCGGGCCATTATCTGGCTACGCATGATCTTGAACAGCACAATTATGTTCTTGAGCGGGTTCTTACGGTCAAATCCGCATATCGGAAGACCTTTTATCTCAAAACCGGCCTGCGGAACACGCTGCATCTCCATACGTCCTTGGGCGCCTACAAACAGGATCTCTGCATCGGGTTTGAGCGCCTTGATGGCATGAGCTATTGATATGGCGGGAAAGATATGACCTCCCGTACCTCCTCCACTGATTATTATTCTGGGTTTTGCCTCCATATGTTATTGTACTTTTATATCGTCAAATGATTCGTCTCCGTCAATGGGAGCAGGCACCTCCGCCCCTGTACCCAATGTCTGTTCACCTTTTGCCTCACGCTCAAGCGTATTGCTTATGCCCAGCAGCATTCCTATGCAGAAACTGGTCATAAGGACCGATGTTCCTCCCTTGCTTATAAGCGGCAACGGCTGTCCTGTAACCGGGAACAGGCCCACGGCCACAGACATGTTTATGAATGCCTGCAGGCCCAAAAGCATACCCAGTCCCATGGCCAGATATGCCGGATATTTCTCCTTGCAGCGGTTCACTATACGACCCACCCTGAACAGCAGTATCATATAAACCAGCATCACAACTATTCCGCCGGTCATACCAAGTTCCTCTATGATGATGGCATAGATAAAGTCACAGCTGGCTTCCTGCAGATAGTCACGTTCATCAGAATTACCGGGTCCCTTGCCAAGTATGTTGCTGGTTGCAATCGCTATGTTGGCATGAGTCTCCTGCGGTTTCTCGGGAGCCACCAGTTTGGCATATTCGTAGGCCGTCGGCTTACTCTCGCTTCCGGGCTGGAAGAAATCCTGCAGTCGTGCCTGCCACGTGGTGGCACGTGACGGAATTATCTTTGAGTCACGTATGGTCTGAGCCGGAACGAACAGCAGTACCACAACTATCATGGCACCTGCCAACGCCACAATAGACGTAAGCACCAGCATCCTCTTCCATGCTATACCGCCCAGAATCATCATAACGAATATCACTCCGGCCAGCAATATGGCAGTAGAGAGGTTCTCACCGAATATGAGCAGGCAAACCAGTCCGGTAAGTATCATTATCTTCCAGAATGTGGTTATCTGACTCAGTTCATCATCGGGCTTGAGTTTTGACAGCCAGTAGGCTACAGACATTATAACCGCTATCTTGGCTACCTCAGACGGCTGCAACTGGAAGAATCCCAGGTCAATCCATCGCTCGGCACCGTTTGTAGTCATGCCTTGGAATGAAAGGTAGCCCAGCAGTATTATCGATACGGGAACAAGCAGCACCGGCAGCATCCTGTACCATTTGTAATGGAATAGGTGTACACCGTACATAAGGAGCAGTCCCATACCCAGGTGCATGGAGTGACCTATAATAGGCGTCAGGAAACTGCTCTTGCCGAATGTAAGACGGCTGCTCGCGCTGAATACCTCAATAAGGGATATGCAGCACAGGATAATGACCATAGCCCATATGGTACGGTCACCCTTTAGCAGCGGCTTGCGCTCGGTTTTGTTCTCCGTATTCTCCATATTTTCAAATTATAATGCTCTTACGCACGCCTTGAACTGTTCGCCACGGTCCTCATAGCTCTTGAACAGGTCAAAACTGGCGCAGCAGGGGCTCAGCAACACTATCTCACCCTTATGGGCCATCTTGTATGCTGCATCAACGGCATCCTTCATGGACTGCACGTCGGCCACGGGCAGGCCAAAGCTGTCAAAGAAACCATGCAGTTTCTCATTGTGCAGGCCCATGTATACCAGACCGCAGCACTTTTCACGTACCAGGTCGGCAATCTCACTGTAGTCATTACCCTTGTCCTTGCCGCCCAGGATCAGCACGCACTTTACGGGCATGCTCTGCAAAGCGTACCAGCAGCTGTTCACGTTGGTGGCCTTGGAGTCATTGATAAAGTCAATGCCGTTTACTCTGGTCACACGCTCCAGACGGTGCTCCACACCCTGGAATGTCTGCAGAGCCTTACGTATGGTCTCACTCTTGATACCGGCGATGTTGGCCGATATACCTGCAGCCATTGAGTTGTAAAGGTTATGCTTTCCGGTAAGGGCCAGTGACTCCTGCTCCATATTGAATGCATAGGGCTTGTCAAAGTAAAGGGTTCCGTCCTCAACATAAGCAGCCAGATCCTCCTTCTTGGCCTCGGCAAAGGGATAGAGTGTAGCCTGCAGTCCGTATTTCTTGAGCTCACGGGTAATGATGGGGTCATCACTCCAGTAAACGAATGCATCATCCTTGGTCTGATTGCGGATCACGCGCATCTTGGCATCCACGTAGTTCTGCATCTCATGGTCATAACGGTCCAGATGGTCCGGGGTTATGTTCATGAGGATGGCTATATCGGCCTTGAAATCATACATGTTGTCCAGCTGGAAGCTGCTCAGCTCAATCACGTAGTAGTCATAGTTCTTCTCTGCCACCTGCCATGCCAGACTGCTTCCTATATTACCGGCCAGACCCACGTTCATTCCTGCCATCTTGAATATATGGTATATGAGTGATGTGGTCGTGGTCTTACCGTTAGATCCGGTTATGCAGATCATCTTGGCGTTGGTGTATCGGCCTGCAAACTCAATCTCGGATATGATAGGTGTGCCTTTAGCCATGAGTTTCTGAATGATGGGAGCCTCCTTGGGTATACCCGGGCTCTTTATAATCTCATCGGCTGCCAGGATACGCTCCTCAGTATGCTGTTTCTGCTCCCACTCTATTCCGCGGGCATCCAGCTCCTGTCGGTAATGCTCCTTAATCTCTGACAGGTCCGATACGAACACGTCAAAACCCTTGGCTTTAGCCAGAATGGCGGCACCTGTGCCGCTCTCACCTGCTCCTAATACTACAATTTTCTTAGCCATTTCTTATTATCTGATTTTCAAGGTCAATATTGTAAGTGCTGCAAGACCTATGCTTATGATCCAGGTCCTGAGCGTTATCTTAGTCTCAAAAAGTAGTTTCTTTTCATTTCCCTGGAACTTGACGGTGCTGGTGGGGTCAGCCTCCAGAACCTTGGCCATGCTGGTACGGAAATGATCATGTATAGGCGTACGTTTCCATATACGCTGATGCACGCCCTTGCGCTTACCCAACTTGTAATAGAAACGCTGGCAAATCACAGAGAGGCTCTCTACCAGGAATACGCCGCAAAGAATGGGCAGCAGCAGCTCCTTGTGTATGCAGAGCGCGGCCACTGCAATTATTCCGCCTATGGTAAGACTGCCCGTATCACCCATGAATATCTGTGCCGGATATGAGTTGAACCAGAGGAAACCTATCAGCGCTCCAACGAATGCACTCAGATAGACCACCACCTCCTGGCTGCCGGGAATATACATAAGGTCAAAATGGCTTGCCGTAACGATATTACTGGACACATACGCCAGTATACCCAACGTCACACCTATGATAGCCGAGTTTCCGGCTGCCATGCCGTCCATGCCGTCATTCAGGTTGGATCCGTTTGATACGGCAGTCACTATGAACAGGGTGAGCAGCACAAAGAATACCCATCCTGCGGGATACTTGGCCTTCTCGCCCAGCCAGCTGAATGCATCGGCATAGTTCAGATTATGGTTCTTAAAGAAAGGTATGGTGGTACGGGTTGATTTCACATCGGGAGTCTTTACCACTATCTCGGTGTTGTTCTCAATACGAGTCTCAACCTTCTCGTTTATGACCACCTGAGGACTGTAGCGCAGTGTCAGGCCCACAATCAGACCAAGCGCAAGCTGACCGGTCACCTTAAGCCAGCCGTTCAGGCCGTCCTTGTTCTTACGGAAAGTCTTGATGTAGTCATCGGCAAAACCTATCACACCCAGTATTACCGTCGTGATGATCATGAGCCACATGTAGACATTACTAAGGTCTCCAATGAGCAGACACGGAATAAGGATTGCCACAATGATGATGACACCTCCCATGGTGGGCACGCCCTTCTTGGTCACGCCAAACGGGTCCAGTTTCTCATCACGCTGGGTCTCGGATATGTTGCGGCGTTTGAGCATGTCAATGAAATGGCTTCCGAACCAGCATGAGACCACAAGTGAAAACACCAGCGCGAATATGGCCCTGAATGTCACGTAACTGAACATTCCACCTCCCGGAATATCTATTCCGGCATTTTTCAAGTATTCAAACAGACTATAGAGCATATGTCTTGATTAAAAGCATTCACGAATAACTTCATGATCGTCAAAGTGGTGCTTGACACCCTTGACATCCTGATAATCCTCATGTCCCTTGCCGGCCACCAGGATCACATCGCCCGTCTGTGCCATCATGCACGCGGTACGGATTGCCTCACGGCGGTCAACAATGGTTATCACCTTCTGCATATCCTCCTTGGTGAGACCTGCCAGCATATCATTTATGATATCCTGAGGCTCCTCAAAACGGGGGTTATCGGATGTTATTATCACACGGTCACTGTACTTGACGCTCTCCTTGGCCATAAGCGGACGCTTGCCCTTGTCACGGTTGCCGCCTGCACCAACCACGGTAATTATCTGTCCCTTGCCGTCCAGAACATCAACGATGGTGGTAAGTACGTTGGTCAGGGCATCGGGAGTATGTGCATAATCCACGATTGCAGTGAATCCCTTGGGTGAGCGTATTGCATCAAAACGTCCGTTCACGGGAACCAGGGTACTCATGACTGTAAGCACCTCCATGGGGTCACGTCCCAGATTCACTGCCGTTCCGTAAACAGCCAGCAGGTTGCTTGCGTTGAACTTGCCTATGAACTTAAGGAACACCTCACGTCCGTTTATATCAAGCAGCATACCTTCAAATCCTGACTCCAGGATGCGGCCTTTGAAATCACTCATACTGCGCAGCGAGTATGTGGTAACCTTGGCCTTGGTATTCTGTGCCATTACAAGACCGTTCTTGTCATCCAGGTTGGTTACCATGAAGGCATCCTTGGGCAGTCCGTCAAAGAACATCTTCTTGGCCTTGAGGTAGTTCTCAACCGTCTTGTGGTAATCCAGATGATCACGTGTCAGGTTGGTGAATATACCGCCGGCATACTTAAGTCCGCCTATGCGTTTCTGCACGATGGCATGTGAACTGCACTCCATGAACACGTACTTGCAGCCCTCATCGGCCATACGTCCCATGAGGCGGTTCAGGGTGACGGGATCAGGGGTGGTATGATCGGCAGGAACCGGCTCTCCGTCTATGTAATTGCATACGGTTGAGAGCAAACCGCACTTGTAACCGAACTTGCGGAACATGTTATAGAGCAGAGTGGCTATCGTGGTCTTGCCGTTGGTACCGGTCACGCCAACCAGTTTCACCTTGCTTGACGGATCGCCAAAGAAACGGGTGGCTACAAGGCCCACCACATCCTCACAATCCGGAACCTGTATATATGTCACGCTCTCAGACTGCTCAGCGGGCAGTACCTCACAGAGTACGGCCGCAGCGCCCAGTTCCTGAGCCTTGGATATGAACTGATGTCCGTCAACGGTGGTGCCGCGCATGGCCACAAACAGGCAACCCTGAGTCACCTTACGTGAATCAAGCTGTATGTCAGTAACCTCTACGTCCTGGCTGCCGGTAACTGAGACCGTCTTTAAACCCGATATTAAATCCCTGATCGTCATATCTATATCATTTACATTGATAATGTCAACTGTATCCTGTCCCCCTTACGGAACCTGGTATTCCTGGCCGGAGTCTGGCTCTTAACCTTACCTACACCGATCAGACTCACCCTCATACCCATGCTCTCAAGCAGAAAGAGCGCATCCGATGCCCCCATACCGTGTACATCGGGTACCACCCCTTCACTTATGATTGCCGGCTTGATCACGTACACACCTGAATCTGATTTTACCGTTCCCCATACCGTATCCGCAACGTTCCTGTACTCGCGGCTCATAAGGTTCTTCTTACCCAGTTCCTTAAGCACGGCTGCGGATTTGGCCAGATTTCCGGCCACGACCTTGGGTATGAACTGGCGTGTGGAGTCATATGCCTCCTTTATATCACGCAGGTTACGGCTTGCCATAACCTTCTCTGATATCTCATGGAATGCCGGAGCCGCCCATGTGGCACCGCCGGCAGCACCGCCATCGGTACGTACTGAGACAATGCAGGAGTATTGCGGGTCATCGGCCGGGAAGTATCCGCAGAACGATACCATGTATCTCATAGGTCCGCTCCTGTAACCGCCCGATCCCTGTGACAGCTGTGCGGTACCGGTCTTACCGGCTACCTTAAAGTATTTGGAGCCCGCATTCTTACCCGTTCCGTCCACTACCACCTGCTCGAGCATGTACTTTATCTGTTTCAGTGTCTCATCCTTACACATATGACGGCGTACCACCTCTACCGGGAACTCCTTTACCACCTCCCCCTCACGTGTAACCTCAGTTACCAGACGCGGGGCAACCATACAGCCGCCGTTTGCTATACCGTTGTAGAATGCCAGAGTGTTTATTACCGGCAGCTGGGTGTTGTAACCTATTGACATCCACGGCAGGCGGGTGGCATCCCAATAACCTTCACGTCTTATCACGGGAGCAGCCACACCCTTGAGCTGCATGTCAAAATGGGTGTTGATTCCTGTACGGTAAACCCCGTCTACAAACGCCTTGGGGTCATCCTTATAGGCTGCATGTATCAGTTTTGAGGTACCAATGTTACTGGAGTTCATGATGATATGGGGCACATCCAGCCATCCGTACTTATGTGAATCAGTCATCCTGGAACCGCCGAATCCGGTATATACTCCGTTATCGCAGAACACGCTGTCCGTAAGTGAAATCTTGCCGTCATCAAGCGCCACCATCATGGATACCGGCTTGAATGTGGATCCCGGCTCATAAATCTCCCTCACTGCATTGTTCTGGATCTCTTCATACTGGCCGGGACCGGTCTTGGTGAGACTGGCCATAGCCTTTATGTCACCGGTTGGTACCTCCATCAGCACCACTATGCCCGATGCCGCATTATGACTGTCCATAACCTTACGCAGTGCCACCTCGGCAATATCCTGCATATCCACATTAATGGTGGTCCTTATATCACAGCCGTCTATCTGCGGTACGTCTGCCACCATACGTGAAACATTCTGCACCTTCTCCATATGACCACGTCCGGGAACGCCACGCAGCAGGGAGTCAAAAGAGAGTTCCAGACCGTTACGTGCCGAGTCCTTGGCCTCATACATACCGCCTATGGTACGTGCAGCCAGAGTTCCGAACGGTTTCTGGCGTGATATCTTAGGTTCAGCGCTATAGAACCACCCCTCATATTTGGGTTTGAGCCAAACGGTCTTGGCCAGAGACTTGTACTGATTGTATGATATTGGGAATGAGTTTCTTGAGACACCGGGCAGCAGCAGCCATGAGTGAGACTTGCTACTGTATCCCTTCTCATAATGGTCCACAAGCTGCTGTACAGAGTACTGCGGGAATATCTCATGCATCTGACGCGCAAACTCCGTAATATGCCTGCTATACAGTGTATCCTTGCGTAACTGATCCTTCTTGGCACGTTCGGCACTCTTCTCGGCACTCTTAAAATCCAGGAACACGCGGTACTGTTTCATGCTGCTGGCCAGCAGCAGTCCCTCATCACTCAGGATGTTACCTCTACGGGCATCTATAGTACGGTTTAACGGAGTCAGGTTACGGCTCACCTCATTCCAGTACTGCCTCTCGCCGAACATGACAATAGCCATCTTGACAATGATGAATATGCCCCACACTGCCATGAGGAAGAAAAGGGAGAGGTATTTTCTGGATACCCTCTTCTTCTCCTGCTTGCCGGGATCACCCTTGTCAGACATCATACTCATTTGGGCAGACGGAACGGCGGTTCGGTTGTAGGCTGCAGACCTGAGCCGTTTCTGGTCGCAACTTTCTCAATATATGAAGGCTTGCTCTTGGCCGATACGTCACTAGTGGTATTCAGAGTCTGATACTCCATATCCACAAGCTCCCGCCTGAGCCTCTCGGCATAAGCCTGGTCACGCTGATAAGCATAACGGTTTCCTATATAGATGATCACACACACCAGCACCTCCACCAGCAACCATATGTTGTTGTGGATGAAATCAGGCATTGCCCTCATCAGCCCCTTTCTTCTGGGCGCTTCTGCTGATGTTGTATCTTCCATATCAGATCTTCTGGGCTATTCTAAGTTTGGCGCTACGGGAACGCGGGTTGGCAGCCTGTTCGTCGGCATCGGGAATGATTGGCTTCCCTATGGCACGCAGAGGCACCTCACGGTTTCCGTAGAAATCAGTCTTTATATCACCTTCTATGTTTCCGCTCTTTATCAGGTTCTTGACCATACGGTCCTCTATTGAGTGATACGTGATCACCACCAGACGGCCATCCTTGTCAAGCAGTTCAACCGCACCGGTAAGCATCTCACGCAGTGCATCCACCTCATGGTTCACCTCCATGCGCAAGGCCTGGAAGAGTTTGGCCATATCCTTTTTTTCACGCTCACGGCCTATCACCGGGCGTACCGCATCCATAAGCTGAGTCACAGTCTCAAGTCGGCTGTTTGCACGTGCACGCCCTATGGCCTGCGCCAGCTGACGTCCGTTCTGCAGTTCTCCATACAGCCAGAACAGCTGAGCCAGACGCTCCACCGGATAATCATTCAGCACATCCGATGCCTTGAAACCCTCCTTCTGGTTCATGCGCATATCTATGGGACCCTCAAAACGGAATGAGAACCCGCGGGTGCTGTCATCAAAGTGATGCCATGACACACCCAGGTCTGCCAGTATTCCGGTTACCTTAGTGTGACCGTACCAGCGCATAAAGTTGCGCATGTATCTGAAATTGGAGTAAACGAACGTGAACCGTTCATCCTTGATTATGTTCTGCATGGCATCGGCATCCTGGTCAAATCCGTACAGATGACCTTTGGGGCTGAGTCTGGACACTATCTCGCGCGAGTGGCCGCCACCACCGAATGTGGCATCCACATAGACCCCGTCAGGGTCTACTACGAGTCCTTCTACGCTCTGCTTAAGAAGAACCGGCACATGATAAGTCCCGTTTGTTTCCACTTGTCCGATATGTGTATGTAGTGTGTCACTCAGTCATGAATTTCTTAAGACTGTCAGCAAACTCCGCATCAGTCATGAACGGCTGCTCACCGTTTGTAGCCGCAGTATCCGGAGCCCATATCTCAATGGTCTGCTCCATACCCACAAACAGCGCATCCTGCTTAATGCCCACCTTGTCCAGCAACTGCTTGGGCAGCAACAGACGTCCGCTGCTGTCCAGCTGCACCTCCTGAGCCTCGGACACCAGTTTACGGTAAACCATCTGTTGGTTTCCGTCAAACCGGTTAAGTCTGGCACGCACTCCGGCAATCTCCTGCTGCCACTGTGATGCGGGATAGATTACAAGACAGTTCTCAAAGTAATCCTTGCGCACCACCAGAGTCTGCTCACCAACCTGTTGCAGCTGGCGGCGGAATCCTGCCGGCATGAATGCCCTGTTCTTGGCATCCAGGCGCACTGGGAACTGTCCTATAAAACTCATTTCTAGCTGATAATCTATAATCGGATTCAAAGTTATAACTTTTCACTCCACTTTCACCCACTTCGCCCCACTTTTTATCCCAAAAAGTTTTTAACAAGTTGTTGATAAGTCATCGGTTTAATATCCAATATGTTAGCCACAGGGGCTTAAAGCGGATATTCAGAGGTTCATCGTAATCGGTTGAAAACAAACATTGGAAGTTTAGCCCCTCGGCGGGTTTCTCGCCGCTTTGGGGCTCGGTATTTTTGTTTACGTTACCATAAACACCCAGCCAATGAATTGGCTGGCTACCATAATCCAATGCCTACGGCATTACCCTGTGCCGTCAGGCACATAATAGGGGTAGCCAGCCGTTTCAACGGCTGGATCCTTCCAAACATAAATACGTTTCCCCGTGCGTGTCCCTAATCCGTACAAGGTTTCCAGTTGCACCCAGTAAAACGGAATCCCGACAGCGAAGCGTTGTCGGGATTTCGTTTTACCCGGCCTGGAAGGCCGGCAGAG
>JBGUIZ010000002.1:0-81522 GCA_045113495.1 Bacteroidaceae bacterium | reverse complement strand
GAAGCAATGAAACAGGAAATAGATCCCAGCAGCACCAATAGAGCCATAGCATTCCAGCTGTGGACAAAATCACCCATGCCCATGGTGACACTCACCAAGACTTTCAACGTGACACGGTTGTGCAAGGTGAGCCGCAGGCGCGGCATGAAATTCAACATGCTGCTGTGCTGGTGTATAGGCCGTGCTGCATCCGGGATTGATGAGTTCTTCATGCTGCCCCAGGACGGCAAGCTATATAAGTATGACCGAATGGCCATCAACGTTATAGTGAACAATGTCAAGGGCGGACTCAGTTTCTGCGACGTTGCCGTCTGTGATGACCTGGAGGCGTTCAATGCCAATTACCTGCATCTTACAGAAACCATCTGCCAGACCTGCCAGGATATATTGGACCAAGAAGCCGTCATTGTGGGAACATCGGCCGTAACAGGAACGGAACTTGACAGCATCACCAACCAATACAGCGGCATATTCAACAATCCGTTCGTCTCCTGGGGCCGATACCGCAAAGGCTGGTTCAAGACCACCCTGCCCATCTCCTTCCAGTTCCACCACGCCCAGATGGACGGTTGCCAGGCCGCCCGTTTCCTGGAAACGCTTCAAAACGCCTTTAATACGATATAAATCCCTGTTGTCACAAACATGATGTCATAGCAACAATTGAAAAAAATGGCACCAAAGGTGACGCAAATGGGTCGTTTCGTTTTGCGTCGCTAAGTTGTGGAATCTCGGTCCAGTTGCGCTTTATCAGGATTATCAGAACTCGTAAAGGAGTCAGAGGAGGCCAAAAGGGACGGTTCCGTTGGCTCCCCTTTTCACAAATTAAAAAGCAGTGAAAGTGTATGCCTTCACTGCTTCTTTTTGGGTTACTGCAGGATGAGTTACTCAAGAGTAAACACAATCTTTTCGACACTAATCTCTATTTCCACATCTGCAATACCTCTCATATTCACAGATTGTGCGGGAGTGCCTTCCCATATATATGAGCTGTTATCTTCATTCCAGGTCCAGCCATCGGGAGCAACTGTATAATCTTCAGGATAAAGCTCAAAGATCTCTATCTTCTTAAAGTTGCCTGCATTTGACTTGAATACTAAATCAGATGTTGGTACATATAAATAAATCATTCCTTCATTCATACCATCCAATTCCTCTTCTCCATTAAAATCAACAGATATTCCGTCCTTGGAGTTATTGGCCTTTACAATCTGACCGCGCAAATCTACATATGCCGAAACTGAATTGCAGAAATTCGAATCCCATTTTATGGTCTTGGTGGTGGTGGCGTCATCGTCCTTACTGCATGAACCTAAAAAAAGAGCCAGTGCTGCTATGCACAAAACATTAATTGCTTTCATTGTCTTAAATAATAATTAGGATTAAACATTAGTGTGTTGATTGGGGCAGTCGCCCCATGATTGTATAAATGGAATAAATCCATTGTCAGCCAGGATGGCCTCTCAAAGTCCTTTTCATATAGTCCCTTTTAGTAAAATGAGTTATCAATCAGGTTAGCTTGTTGACTAACATTGCAAACATAGGGAAATTTTTCTTAATTAGTACTAACATTTGTCTTTTTTTTGAGAGAGGGGCCAGAGGGGACGGTTCTTTTTGGCCCCCTCAGCCGTTCTGAATCTTGAGATAGTTGCAGGAGAGCATCCGTCCGTTTTCGCCACGCAGATGCATTGCACCGCCCTGACAGTAGCGCCAAACCTTGCAGCCGGCGCATTCATCCTTTTTCATCCAGCTGCGGTCACGGTACGGATTGAAACCACGCTCCCAGATCTGCCAGAAATCATCAGTGCGGACATTACCCTGGTGATAATCGCCACGCACGCTCAGACAGCCCGATATGGAGCCGTCATTAAGGATTGAGGCTACGCTCACACCTGCCACACAACGGAAAAGATGGTCGCGGACCACGCCCTCATACGGCCCCAGGAATCCCTCACATGAGTAGTTGAGGTCTATCCTGCCCTCACGGCGAACCAGTGTTATGAAATTCATCAGCTCCACATACTGATTATCGGTCAGCATGAGCTCGCTGTCAGTTGCGCCTCGGCCCATGGGGGCTACGGTAAAGATGCGCCATCGGGTCACACCACGGCTTATCAGGTACTCCTTGAACCGGTTAAGATATGGGTAGTTGCGCCGGTTCACGCATGTGATAAGGTCCCAGGTGAGATCCTTGTGTTCATTGAGGTAGTCTATGGCTGCATCGGCACGCTTAAAACTGAGTTCGCTGCCGCGCATCCAGTTGTGCTCATCCTCAAAGCCGTCAAAACTCATTGCTATGGTATCCAGGCCTGCATGGACAAGTTCACCCAGCTTTTCACGGGTAAGCAGCATTCCGTTGGTTACCATGCCCCACAGGAATCCGCGTTTCTTGATCTCTGCGCCCACCTGGACTATGTCATTACGTACCAGCGGTTCTCCGCCTGTAGTTATTACCACCACCCTTCCGCGTTCCACATCCGGCGGGCAGCTGTCCAGCACGCCCAGCAGGTCCTGGACGGGAGGATCTTCAAGTCCGGCTGTCTTGCGGCAGTCACTTCCGCAATGACGGCAACTAAGGTTACAACGCAGGGTACACTCCCAGAACAGCTGATGCAGCTTGTGCTCCAGAACCATGGTACGGGTGGCTGCCCTACCGGTTTCAAGCAAGAGACGTCGGGGTAGTGATATCCTGCAGTCCATCCGGTTTACTGACGGTATTTACGGATCTCCCTCTCGAGCGAGTCTATCTCTGTGCGCATCTGTCTGTTCTGCTCGGCACGTCTTTCCATTATTTCAGGAGGACCGTATATGAGCGCACGGGAGCGGTTGTCAAGTTCTTTCTTAAGAGACTCCACACGGACCTCCATATCCCTTACGGTCTGGGCATTCACGGACCGGGCATTCACGGTCTGCTCAGTTTCTGTAACATCGGGGGTCTTAGTCACTTTCTTGCTGCGGCATGAGCCGAACAGGGAGAGTACGGCTACGGAGAAGAAGCAGACTGTTACAGTCCACATCTTTGAGGTTATTATTCTAATCCTTTTTAATGCCATAATTCAATCGTTTTAAGGAACATACTTTACCTGTAACGGCTCTACACTGTTGTAGAATGCGGCCACGTCACGGGCGTTGTATACCTCTGGTATAGCGTAAAGCTCCGGAAGGTTAAATGACTTGAGTGTGGCGGTATACTTGTCCGGATCTGTCTGCGGCAGGACGAAAGGCTTGCCGGGAGTACCGTCAGGACCTATGTATGCAATGTAAGGACGTCCGTATACCATATCGTCACGTTTGGATGCAAATACCACCCAGCGGCTGTTGCTGCTCCAGCTATGATATGTGTCGGCACCCGGTGCATTGACCTCAGGCAGGTTGTTGATGGTCCTGTTCTTGAGGTCAACCATCCACAGTTCACTCTCCTTATGCCATACCGGGAACGTGCCGTACTGAGCTGCGGTTGCCATCAGCCAGCGGCCATCGGGTGAAGCCTTGAGATGACTGAAAGAGAGTCCGTCCTGTGCAGGCACGATGGTGTATACCTTATTGCCCATCTTTCCGGTCTCAGGATCAAAGGTCACCACCGCGATATCATAGTGCATGTCACTTATGCTGTCGGGCTGCTCATGATGAGCCGCACGGCAAAAGAATATGCTGCGTCCATCGGCCGAGAAACAGGGGAATGTCTCCTGATAATCATCACCTGTGGTGACGGCGTTATTGGTAACCGTAAGATTGTCAAAATCAACCACCACCAGGTCACTGCGCTTGTCATAGACCTCCATCTTCATATCCACACGGCTGTGGATGGCGAATGTGATATCGGCAGTGGTGAATACCCCGTAACGTCCGTCGGCCGATATGTCACCGTATACCGTATTGCCTGTCTGGTCCGTACTGGTCTTGAGTTTCATGGTCTTGCCGTTGCGGTTAAGGATGGTTCCGCCGTTGGCTCCGCGCAGATGCATGAATGACGTTCCGTTGCGGTTTGATGTGTGGCAGTTCATGCAGCACTGGTCAGCATTGCGGTTATCACCCAGCACGACAGTCTTGAAACTCTCCATGTCACGCTCCACTATCTGGATTCCGCTCCACACCTCATAGGCGGGCTCAATGAGACGGTAACTCATGTACTTGTCTATTGAGTCCGGGGCAATGGTCCATGTGAATGCATCGGAATAACCGTTTGCGGAAGCGACAGATACTTTCAGGGTGTTGCCCTTCTCCGCATCAAGCATGGAGTGCCACTTGGCTACAGGAAACCTGACAAGACCTTTCCGGGCCTTGAATACGTAATTGCCATGCTCTCCGTTTACCGTCACTGTAAAACTGCCGGCGCCGCCCACCCTGAAATTGAGCGGGGCTATGTTGCAGGGAACGGTTACGTCCCTGTAATCGGGGAACATACCCTCTATGCTGTCTGCCATCCTGTCCCTGCAGCCTGCCAGCAGGACGGCCAGTGATGCCAATATGATAAATCTGTTTCTCATTTCTTCTCTGTGTTGAATCTTACGGACATGATATAGTGCCAATATGATTTCATTGCCTCCGGAATCATTAGATTCTCGGGGTTGTTGCTCCTGGCCCTGGCCTCCATAAGAGCCATGAACTTGTCAAGCGTGCGCTGTGAGATCCTGTATTTCTCTACTGTCTCTACGAGTGATTCATCCGAGTCCACATTCACCAGCAATGCCTCCTGATAGATATCCGGAACTGTCACGATCCTGTCAAGTGCGTTCAGGTAGTACTTGTCATAAAGGCTTATGAAAGTGTTCACGTTCTTGTCCAGCAGATAGGAGCAGAGCAGATAATCCACGGCGGTCCTGTTATACGGGTGCTGGGATGCGATGATGGCGAGTGATGACCTTACGTCTCCCTGTGTAAAGAAGCGGTCATCGGTAGCAGCCTTGAAACGCCAGTCCAGATACTGCTGAGGGATTTCATCACGATCCATGCAGTCCAGCAGCTCTTTTGCCCATGCCTTATGGTTACGGGTGCGCATCAGTATGTTCAGGTACTTGCGGGCCAACTCATAATCACCTGCCACCACGGCAATCTCTGAGAGCCGGCGCAACATGCGGGTTGAGTAATGGCCCGGCATGATGGTCTGGGCCAGCAGCGCACAGTCCGTAGCCTGTGACACATCGCCCATCTCCAGCAGCGCATCGGTAAAGTAGATCATTGAGAAATAGGGGTCACCCTGAGCCGTTGACAGGAACAGCACGTCCGATGAACGTCCCCATCGGCCATAAAGGAGCTCATCGGCAAGACGGCCTTCACGGGCGTTGCACAGGTTCCAGTAATAACCGTTGTATTTCTTGTTCTTGTCCTTGGCGGCCATCTCACGGACCTCTTTCCACTGCTCGTGATATGCCAGGGTGCCTATCTTTATGGTTGATTCCAATGAATTGTTGTCAAGGACAGCAGTCAGGTCAATCAGGATAATAGACAGGACAGACAATACAGGAGATTTCCATTTTGAATCCTTGATCTTGTAGTAGAAGAGTGACAGGATCATTGCAGCCAGGATGAAGAGAGGCTGCATCACCACCAGTGCTATGGGGGGATTGATATAATCCGGATGCATGGGCCATACCAGCGTCTGCAGGAGAGTCAGGTTATAGAGCCTTCCGCAAACCAGCATTATGACTATGCCGCACAGGATGCAGAGCAGGTTTTTGATGCCGTCCCTGCGTTTTACGAATCCCAGCAGCAGGGCCAACGTGAGCGCATGACCGCCCGCAAGCACAAACATTACGGGTACGGTAATGCCGTATACTACGGGACTTATCTTGTAATCCTTGATTAAAGCCAACCCACAGGCCGTCCAGACCGATAAGGCCAGGCCCACCGTGGCCGATACCGGATAATTGGGGAACGTGATGAAATAACACTCCGTCATGACCGGAATCACAAGAAGCCACGAACATACGGGCCGATCCGGGGCTGACAACCTGAAGAGTCTTACAAGACCCCACATGGTGACAAGCAACAGCAGGACATACAGCACGGCACCTGTCTTGGGATGGATAAAGAACTGGGTAAGCCAGTCACCCGCTATGGCAGCCAGTACGCCGGGGTTGGAAAGATACCAGTCCAGACGGTCCGCACCAAGCAGGAATATGCTTATCTGCTCCTTGAAATCCAATCTGAAAGGAGCCCTTAACACCAGATAAAGCAATGCCATCACAAACATTGCCGCCACAAAAGTTATATCTACAGTTCTGCCTGTTTTATTATCCATATATGCCCATATTGTAAATGCAAACTTAATGAAAAAATGCGGTTGGTACGGGGATTTTGTCTACTTTTGTGTTTTGCAACGCACGCGCGCACACACGATGGCAGGAAAACTATATCTGGTCCCCACTCCGGTGGGAAATCTTGAGGATATCACCTTGAGGGCATTACGCATCCTTAAGGAGGTTGACCTTATTCTGGCCGAGGATACCCGGACCAGTTCTGTTCTGCTTAACCATTATGACATCCACAAGCCGCTGCAGTCACATCACAAGTTCAACGAGCATGAGACATCAGGTCTGGTGGCCAACCGCATCCAGGCCGGTCAGTCCGTGGCGCTGATAAGTGATGCAGGTACGCCGGGCATATCGGACCCGGGGTTCATGCTGGTTCGTGAATGTGTACAGCAGGGCATTGACGTGGAGTGCCTGCCCGGTGCCACGGCATTCGTGCCAGCGCTGATTAACTCCGGACTGCCTTGTGACAGGTTCCTGTTTGAGGGGTTCCTACCGCAGAAAAAAGGCCGTCAGAGCCGTATAGCAGCGCTTAAGGATGAGCCGCGCACCATCATCTTCTATGAGTCTCCGTTCCGTCTGGTAAAGGCTCTGGAGCAATTCATGGAGTGTTTTGGTCCGGAGCGTCCGGTTTGCGTGTGCAGGGAGATATCAAAAATCCATGATGAGAGCGTTCGCGGTACACTGGCCGATGTGCTGGCCCATTTCAAGACCCACGAGCCCAAGGGCGAGATCGTGATTGTACTTGGCGGAGCTCCCGGTAAGAAACACAACAAGGAAGAAGAATGAAAGAAGAGTTTCAAGTCATAACAGAGAAGAAGGCCGAGACCGCGATACTGGTAGGTATCATCACACAGGATCAGGACGAGCGCAAGACACAGGAGTATCTTGACGAGCTTGAGTTCCTGGCCGATACCGCCGGCGTTACCGTCATGCGCCGTTTCACCCAGAAGATTCCCCAGGCCCTTGCCGCCACATACGTGGGTAAAGGTAAACTGGAGGAGATGCGTGATTACATCAAGCAGATGGAGGATCTGGATGAGGAGGTGGGTATGGCCATCTTTGATGATGAGCTCACGGCCAAGCAGATGTCGGCCATAGAGAGCGTGATAGGTGTCAAAGTCCTGGACCGCACATCTTTGATACTTGACATCTTTGCCATGCGCGCCCAGACAGCCCACGCCAAGACTCAGGTGGAGCTGGCGCAGTACCGCTATCTGCTGCCACGTCTGCAGCGAATGTGGACTCACCTGGAGCGTCAGGGAGGTGGATCCGGTGCCGGCGGCGGTAAGGGTACGGTAGGTCTTCGCGGACCTGGTGAGACCCAGTTGGAGATGGACCGCCGTATCATCACCAAACGCATAAGTTGGCTCAAGGAGCAGCTGGCCGATATAGACCGTCAGAAATCCACCATGCGCAAGAACCGCGGCCGTCTTATCCGCGTAGCACTGGTAGGATACACCAACGTAGGCAAATCCACCCTTATGAACCTGCTCTCCAAGAGTGATGTGTTTGCTGAGAACAAGCTCTTTGCCACCCTTGACACCACGGTCCGTAAGGTTGTGGTGGATAACCTGCCGTTCCTGTTATCGGACACCGTAGGATTCATACGCAAGCTGCCCACAGACCTTGTGGAGTCATTCAAGTCCACACTTGATGAGGTACGTGAGGCGGACCTGCTCATTCACGTGGTTGATATCTCCCACCCTGACTTTGAGGACCAGATGAAGGTGGTTGACAAGACCCTAGCCGACCTTGGTGCCGGTGATAAGCCCAAGATTGTACTCTTTAACAAGACCGATGCCTACACCTGGACCCCGAAGGAGGCCGATGACCTCACTCCCGCCACGCGTGAGAACATCACCATGGAGGAGTTGCAGCGCACCTGGATGGGCCGCCTGAACGGTGAATGCCTGTTTGTATCGGCACTTAAGAAGACGGGCGTTGAGAATATGAGGAAAGTACTATACGATAGAGTAAAGCAGTTGCATGTACAGAAGTACCCGTATAACGATTTCCTCTATCCCGATATGGATAATTCAGAAAATCAGTAAAATATAGACTATATGGCAAATTTCAAGTATGCGCCCATGTTCCAGCTGGGCAAGGATGAGACAGAGTACTATCTGCTCACCAAGGATTACGTAAGCGTAAGCGAGTTTGAGGGCAAACCCATTCTGAAGGTTCAGAAGGAGGGCCTCACAAAGATGGCCAATGCCGCATTCCGCGATGTAAGTTTCCTGCTGCGCCGCTCACACAACGAGCAGGTGGCCAAGATACTGCGTGACCCCGAGGCATCAGATAACGACAAGTACGTAGCACTCACATTCCTGCGCAACGCCGAGGTAGCAGCCAAGGGCAAGCTTCCCCTGTGCCAGGATACCGGTACCGCCATCATCCACGGTGAGAAGGGCCAGCAGGTTTGGACCGGATACTGTGATGAGGAGGCTCTGTCTGAGGGCGTTTACAAGACATACACTGAGGAGAACCTGCGTTACAGCCAGAACGCTCCGCTGGATATGTACAATGAGGTGAACACCAAGTGCAACCTGCCCGCCCAGATTGACATCGAGGCTACCGAGGGTATGGAGTACCGCTTCCTCATGGTTACCAAGGGTGGCGGCTCAGCCAACAAGACATACCTGTATCAGGAGACCAAGGCCCGCATCCAGAACCCCGGCACTCTGATTCCCTTCCTGGTTGAGAAGATGAAGAGCCTGGGTACAGCAGCCTGCCCTCCCTACCACATCGCATTCGTAATAGGTGGTACCAGTGCCGAGAAGAACCTGCTCACCGTCAAGTTGGCATCAACTCACTATTATGACTCACTGCCTACCAGCGGTGACGAGACCGGCCGCGCATTCCGCGATGTAGAGCTTGAGAAACAGCTGCTGCAGGAGGCTTACAAGATTGGTCTGGGCGCACAGTTCGGCGGCAAGTACATGGCACACGATGTACGCGTTATCCGTCTGCCGCGCCACGGCGCAAGCTGCCCCATAGGTCTGGGCGTAAGCTGCAGTGCTGACCGTAACATCAAGGCCAAGATCAACAAGGACGGTATCTGGATTGAGAAGATGGATGACAAACCATATGAGCTGATTCCTGAGGAGCTCCGTCAGGCCGGTGAGGGCGATGCCGTAAAGGTTGACCTGAACCGCCCCATGGCAGAGGTATGCAAGCAGCTCTCACAGTATCCCGTAAGCACACGTCTGAGCCTTAACGGCACAATCATAGTAGGTCGTGACATAGCACACGCCAAGATCAAGGCACGTCTTGATGCAGGTGAGGCTATGCCTCAGTACCTCAAGGAGCACCCCATCTACTACGCAGGTCCCGCCAAGACACCTGCCGGTATGGCTTGCGGCTCAATGGGTCCCACCACTGCCGGACGTATGGATCCCTACGTAGATGAGTTCCAGGATAACGGCGGCTCACTCATCATGCTGGCCAAGGGTAACCGTTCTATCGATGTTACCGATGCATGCAAGAAGCACGGCGGTTTCTACCTGGGTTCAATAGGCGGCCCCGCTGCCATCCTGGCCCAGAACAACATCAAGTCTATCGAGTGCGTCGAGTACCCCGAGCTTGGCATGGAGGCCATCTGGAAGATTGAAGTTGAGGACTTCCCCGCATTTATTTTGGTAGATGACAAGGGCAACGATTTCTTCAAGCAGCTCAAGCCCTGCCAGGGTTGTTCCATTTTGAAGTAAATGTACTTTAAGGACATAATAGGACAGCAGGAGGTGATAGAGCGGCTGGTCAAGGACGCTCAGGCCGGGACTGTGCCCCATGCTCTGCTGTTCTGTGGTCCTGAAGGGGTTGGCAAACTGCAGACGGCAATAGCATTCAGCCGCTATCTGCTATGCAGGGATAAAGGTTCCGCTGCGGAATCATGCGGCACCTGCCCGGCGTGCGTCAAGATGGACAAGCTGGTACACCCTGACCTGCATTTTGTGTTCCCCGTAATAAACAAGAGTAAGAACGCCGGCCGCTCAACCGTATCGGACGACGAGATTGCAACCTGGCGTGAGACAGTGCTTGAGCAGCAGTATTTTGGTTTTGAGGATTGGCTCACAGCCATTGATGCCGATAACAAGCAGGCACGCATATTCGTGACCGAGAGCGAGTCCATATTGAACAAACTCTCACTCAAGTCTGTTGAGGGCGGCTATAAGATCATGATCATATGGCATGCCGAGAAGATGAACCAGGAGTGCGCCAACTCCATACTCAAACTGCTTGAGGAGCCGCCTGCCGGAACAATATTCATTCTCACTACCGATGCGCCCGAGCAGATGTTGGAAACCATCATTAGCCGCACGCAGCGCATAGAGTTCAAGCGCATACCGGAGCAGCTCATTGAGCAGCGTCTCACCGGCCCGGGATATATGCTGGACGCCGATACCGCAACCAAGATAGCACACCTGAGCGGAGGCAGCTGGCTCAAGGCCATGAGTGCGCTCAGGGTGAACGCCGAGAGCGATGAGTTCTTTGACTATTTCACCCGTCTTATGCGTCTGTCATACGGCCGCAAGCTCAAGGACCTCAAGCTCTGGGCCGATGGCATAGCCGGTGGCGGACGCGAATGGCAGAAACGGTTCCTTGCCTACTGCCAGCGCATGATTCGTGAGAACTTTATCTGCAACTTCCACAACCCTGACCTCAACTACATGACGGAGCAGGAGCGGCAGTTCTCAGTAAAGTTCGCCCCATTTGTGAATGAGAACAATATTATCGGACTCATGGATGTGTTGTCCGATGCACAGAGAGATATAGAACAGAACGTTAATTCCAAGATGGTGTTCTTTGACCTTACGCTCAAGACCATCATGCTAATGAAACAATAATATATGGATCAGGATTTCATACTCAATAACGGCAGCGGCGGAATCTGCTGCAAGGGTTGCGGCCGCGGAATGGGCCAGCTCCACTCTTTTGACTATCTGGCCGGCGTGCCGGGGGCCGATGAGGGCGACTATGTTGAGGTTCAGTTCAAGAACACCCGCAAGGGATTCTTTATCAACTCCAACAAGATCCCTCTTGAAAAGGGTGATATTGTTGCTGTGGAATCCAATCCCGGCCACGACATAGGAACCGTTACTATGACCGGACGTCTGGTACAGCTCCAGATGAAAAAGGCCAACCTGCGCCCCGACATTGAGATCAAGCGCGTTTACCGTAAGGCACGTGAGGTTGATATGGAGAAGTATGCCGAGGCCAAGGCACGCGAGCATGACACCATGATCCGCTCCCGCCAGATAGCCAAAGACCTGGGTCTGGAGATGAAGATAGGTGATGTGGAGTATCAGGGTGACGGACTCAAGGCCATCTTCTATTATATTGCCGACGGCCGCGTTGACTTCCGCCAACTCATCAAGGTGCTGGCCGATGCGTTCCACGTACGTATTGAGATGAAACAGATAGGTGCCCGTCAGGAGGCAGGCCGCATAGGTGGCATCGGCCCCTGCGGACGTGAGCTTTGCTGCACCACCTGGATGACCAGTTTCGTATCGGTCTCAACCGGCGCCGCCCGATTCCAGGACCTCTCCATGAACCCGCAGAAACTGGCCGGTCAGTGCGCCAAGCTCAAGTGCTGCCTCAACTATGAGGTCGATGCCTACGTGGAGGCACAGAAGGGATTCCCCTCACGCGATATCCCGTTGGAGACCAAGGACAGCACCTACTACTTCTTCAAGGCCGATATCCTGAACGGACAGCTCTCTTACTCTACCGATAAGGTGTTTGCCGCCAACGTGGAGACAATCACCCCCGCCCGCGCGCTTGAGATCATAGCAATGAACCGCAAGGGCCAGAAACCCCTGAGCCTGGATGAGAATGCCGTTCATACCGATTCCCGCATTGAGAACGATATCCTCACCGACGGCGATCTGTCCCGCTTTGACAAAAAGAAAAAGAAGAAAAAGCACCACCGTCCGGGCGGTCCCCGTCCCGACAACCGTCCACCCAAGGAATAACCCCCCAACCCAGCCATTAAAATGGCTGGCTACCATTATCTAATGCCTACGGCATTAACCTGTGCCGTTAGGCACATAATAGGGGTAGCCAGCCAATTCATTGGCTGGAATCAATAATTAGCGGAGCGTTCGCAGTCAATGCGAAGGAAGAGAGTCAGCATGATGGTAAAGCCCCAGAGCGAGGAGCCGCCATAGCTGAAGAACGGCAGAGGAATACCGATAACCGGTGTAATGCCCAAAACCATACCTATATTAATAAATAGGTGGAACAGCAGAATACTAAGCACCGAATACCCATACACCCTACCAAACACCGATGATTGCCGCTCGGCCAGCACAATGAGCCGCAGCAGCAGGCTCAGATAGAGCAACAGTACAAATACCGAGCCGATGAATCCCTGCTCCTCACCAACCGTGCAGAATATAAAGTCCGTATCCTGCTCCGGCACATACTTGAGCTTGGTCTGGGTACCTTTCATGAATCCCTTGCCGGTAAAACCGCCTGATCCGATGGCAATGAGTGACTGGTTCACATTATAACCGGCACCCTTGGGATCATCCTCCAGACCCAATATCACATTTATACGGGTACGCTGGTGAGGCTGCAGTATGTCATTGAAAGCGTAATCGACCGAGAACAGAAATCCCACGGATCCTATGGCGAACACGGCAATCCAGATATAGCGTCGGGCTATATCCTTGAGTGCACGGAATATGATATGTATGCTTGTGAATATGATCAGAGCCACCTGAAGGTAAGTGACGTTGAACGCGAACATGGATAGTGAGACAGCCAGTCCCACCAGCATTCCAACCACGCCCTCCAGGAATATGGTCAATGCAAACTTACGGTCATTGGACATGATAAGTACCATAAGCGGCTCAACAAGCTGCACTATAGTAAGCACCAGCCATGTTCCCACCTTGAACGGCTGCTCTCCAAAGCTGACCGGGCTGTACTTGATCTCAAGTATAAAGAACAGGATAGCGCAGAATCCTGTCAGCAACACGCTGCCTGTCATTCCCTCCCTGAAAAGCACCAGCAGGAAAGCCAGGTAAACCAGGGCCGATCCGGTCTCATTCTGCAGTATGATAAGCAGCATGGGGATGATGAATATACCGCAGGCACGGAACAGGTCCTTGGGGTTATTGGCGTTGTAATCATACCGGTCCACAAATTTGGCCAATGCCAGCGCCGTGGCAAATTTGGAGAACTCGGCCGGTTGCAGTTTTACTGGTCCCAGATTAAGCCACGAGTGGGAGCCCTTGGTATCACCCGCCACAAAGATGGTGACAACCAGCAGCATCAGGAGCGCTATATAGACCACATAGGCATAAGAACTCAGGGTGTTCTGGTTAAACAACATCACTATGCCTCCCAGTACGAATGACAGGATTATCCATACCATCTGCTTTCCGGGACGGGTAGCGAATGAGAACAGGTTGACATTCTCAACATTGGCACTTGCGCCGCAAATGCTGAACCATCCGCACACCATTATGCACAGGACCAGCAGAACGGTCAGCCAGTCCATTTTACCAATTAGGTCAACGCTCCTCCTCGCCATAGTCTATTACACGATTGGAATAATCATCAGCCTTACGCTGGCTGGCCTCAGAAAGACCGCCTTTTATGTACTGCTCCATCATAAGAGCACCGATAGGCACACCGTAAACTGCGCCGAATCCGCCGTTCTCAACATAGACCGCAATGGCAATCTGCGGATCCTCCATAGGTGCAAATCCCATGAATACCGAGTGGTCTATACCACGGTTCTGTGCAGTACCGGTCTTGCCGCATACCAGATAATCCGGATTGTTGGCAGCACGGCAGGTACCGTCAATAACAGACTGGCGCATGCCCTGGACAACTATCTCATAGTTCTCCCTGTCAACATCCACGTAATGTCGGGTGGTGTAGAGTGAATCAAGTTTCTCACCGTCAATCTGCTTTGCCACATGAGGGGCGATATAATATCCGCGGTTGGCAATGGTAGCACCCAGATTGGCAATCTGAAGCGGTGTGAGGGTAACCTCACCCTGTCCTATTGAGTTACTTATAGTGGTAAGACCGTTCCATGAACGGTTGTAATGACGGTCATAATAGTCTGAGTTGGGAATCATGCCACGGGCCTCACCGGGCAGGTCAACTCCTAAGGTATAGCCGAATCCCATATCGACCATATAGTCTTTCCATACGGTCAGGGCTCTCTGTGGAGTTCCGTATTTTGAAGCGCCGATCATATAGTAGTATGCCCAGCAGAAATAGCTGTTACATGATGTGGCGATGGCAAAGTCAAGTGACAGCGGTGATGAATGGTCATGGCAGCCCACCCTAAGTCCACGGAACAGGAAACCTCCCTGGCAGGGATACTGGGTGCGTGTGTCAATTATTCCCTCCTGCAGGAATGTGAGCGCCTGTGATGTCTTGAAAGTGGAACCCGGAGGATAAGTACCCTGGATAGGACGGTTAAGCAGCGGTTTGTCCGATCTGGCAGCCAGCTCCTGATAGTGTTCTCCGCGGTGACGGCCTGACAGTTCCGACGGGTTGAACGTGGGTGATGACACCAGGCAGAGTATCTCACCGGTCTTGGGATCCAGGGCAACGATACTGCCTATCTTGTTCTTCATGAGCCTCTCTCCCAGCATCTGCAGCTCTATGTCAATACCCAGCTTGATATTCTTGCCGGGCACGGATTCCTTGTCAAACTCACCGTCATAGTAACTGCCCTGGATACGTCCGTATGCATCCTTAAGCAGCACCTCTACTCCCTTCTGGCCACGCAACTGGCTCTCGTAGTATTTCTCAACTCCCTGCTTGCCTATCACGTCACCCTGGCTGTACCAGCTGTCATTCTCAATCTCGCTCTTGGATACCTCACCCAGGTCACCCAGCAGATGTGCCGCAGCCTCATAGCTGTACTTGCGCTGCTGACGCTGGTTGATGCCGAACCCGCGGAACCGGTACAGGTTCTCCCTCAGGTCCGATATCTCATCAAACGATAGCTGCGCCATAAAGACCTGCTCCGTGTAAGGGGAGTATCCGGGATTCTTACGCAGGTTCCGGATATCGGCCATACGGCTCTCAAAGTAATCACGGGTTATATCCATTGCCGCGCAGAATGCCAGGGTGTCAAGGTCCTTGACGTTACGCATCACCACCATCACGTCAAATGACGGCTGGTTGCTCACAATCATGCGGCCTTCACGGTCATATATGACGCCGCGTGTAGGATATACGGTACGGTAGTAAAGGGCGTTGTTATCTGCCGAGTAGCGGTAACGGGTATCTATTATCTGAATCTGGAACAGGCGTATCACATATATCAGCACCACGGATATGACCATAATGCCGATGAGATACTTTCTGTTGTCAAACTTGTGGTTCTTCACCGCAGAATCAACGTTTGGAGCTTGAACTCAATGTCAGACGCTCCGCTACTATCATGAATATGAAAGTAAGCAGCGTGCTGAATACCACCTTAAGCACCAGTACTGACCAGTCACCAAGCGGAATGCTGCGCAGGATAAAATAAACTGTGTGGTGCAGGACCGTCATAATCAGCAGATAGCCTGCAAACGGACGGCCGCCCATGGTAGCCGAACTGGGAAAGAGCTGCTCATACCGCTCAGTCTGGACGAACATCTTGACAATTCCGGGCTGTACCATGGCCAGCAGTGTAGCGGATGCGGCATTCAGGCCCGGGGTTCCTGAGAACATGTCCAGAACCAGTCCCAGAAAGAATGCCCAGAGCAACATGCCGGAACGTTTCATGTAACTGTCAAATTTTACGATAAGCCAGATATAGAACAACGGAGTGACATATCCGAACAGCGATATCCTGTTAAGGAACAGGATCTGAATCAAGGCAACAAACACGAATGTGCCGAATCTGCGCATAAACGTATCCATGCTGTCCTATTTTAGCTGTTTCTGTAATTCTATTATCTCCGGATCAACGGTCTTGGAGTGGATGTAAACCCATCCCAGATCTGAAAAATCCACGGCCAGGCTGACCAGGATCTTAAGGGTATATCCGTTACTTGAGCGCTGGACATCCGATACCGTACCTACCGTTATGTTCTCAGGGAATACCGATGAGAAACCGGTAGTAACCACAGTATCACCCACCTCAACCTTGGAGTGATAGGGAACATCCTTAAGCTGTGCTGTGTAAGGATCTCCGCCCTGCCATTCCAGGAATCCGAAATTATCGGTCCCCTTGATCTTGCTGCTTATGCTTGTGTTGCCGTTAAGTATGGGCATCACGAGCGAGTAGCTTTTACCTGAAGCAATTACGACTCCTATAACACCGGTGGTATTGTAAACGCCCATTCCCTTTTCCACTCCGTCATTGGTGCCCTTGTTTACGGTCATGTAGTTGTCATCCTTACGGACCGAGTTGTCAACCACACGCGCCGCTATGACACCGACCGATGACATAATGCGTGCCTTCCTTACAATCTGGCTGTCTGTAAACTCATACAGCATGCTGCGCAGACGGGCATTCTCCTCAACCAGGAAAGTATTCTCACGGCGAAGGTTGAAATAGACGTCCACGTTGGAACAGAGCTCAGCGATAGAGCCCGACACGGAGTTGGCAGAGGTCATAAAAGCGAGCTTCTGCTGGTCATTGAAACCAAACAGAAGCACCAGCGACAGGATCTCCAGGATAATGAACAGGAAAACGTAGCTGAACTTTACCAGATAGTCAAGCAGGGAACGCATCCTGAAAATTCATTATCTCATCAGGAATGAGAAACGGTCAACGTTCTTGAGAGCAACGCCTGTACCCTTGGCAACGCTGAGCAGAGGCTCACTTGCCACATGGAACTCGATACCGATCTTATCGGCCAGACGCTTGCTTATGCCGCGAAGCATTGAGCCGCCACCTGACAGGTAGATACCGTTGTTAAGGATATCGGCATACAGTTCAGGAGGAGTATTCTCCAGAGCGTTCAGCACTGCAGACTCAATCTTGGCGATTGAACGGTCCAGGCAGTGTGCGATCTCCTGATAGCATACGGGAATCTGCATGGGCAGTGCGGTAATCTTGTTAGGTCCGCTTACGATGTAATCCTCAGGGGCATCATCACCAAGCTCGGTAAGAGCGGCACCTACGTTGATCTTGATACGCTCGGCCATACGCTCTGAAATCTTGACGTTGTGCTGACGTCCCATGTACTCCTGGATATCGGCGGTGAAGTCATCACCGGCAACCTTTACGGAGTTGTTTGAAACCAGACCTCCAAGTGATATTACGGCAATCTCAGTTGTACCGCCACCTATGTCAACGATCATGTTGCCCTCAGGTGCCAGCACGTCAATGCCGATACCAATTGCGGCAGCCATAGGCTCAAATACCATGTAAACCTCACGTCCGCCGGCATGCTCGGCACTGTCACGTACGGCACGGAGCTCAACCTCAGTACTGCCTGAGGGAACGCCGATAACCATCTTGAGTGACGGAGAGAAGAGTCTGCGGCCGGTATCAACCATACCTATCAGACCACGCATCATCTGCTCGCAGGCATCAAAGTCTGCAATCACACCGTTTCTCAAAGGACGTACTACGCGAATATCCTTGTTGGTCTTCTCATACATCATCTTGGCCTGGTTGCCTACTGCCACCATCTTGTCAGTGCGGTTATCCAGAGCCACGATTGAAGGCTCGTTTACGACAATCTTGTCATTGTGCATTATGATGGTATTGGCGGTGCCAAGGTCCATCGATAATTCCTGTGTTAAAGAAAATAGTCCCACTACTAAGTATTAATTATAGTTAGTAAATCAATGTTTGAAATGACGGAAACCGGTCATTACCATAGTCATGTCATGCTGCTCGCAGTAATCTATTGACTCCTGGTCACGAACGGAACCGCCCGGATGAACCACGTTCTTGACGCCGGCCTTGTCTGCCAGCTCAACGCAGTCAGGGAACGGGAAGAATGCGTCACTTGCCATAGCTGCACCGTCCAGAGTGAATCCGAATCCGTGAGCCTTCTCAACGGCCTGCTTAAGCGCATCCACACGTGATGTCTGACCCACGCCGCTTGCAAGCAGCTGCTTGCCGCGTGCAAATACTATGGAGTTGCTCTTGCTGTTCTTTACAATCTTGTTGGCAAACAGCATATCCTCAATCTCTGAGTCAGAGGGCTTGCGTGATGTAACAAGCTTGAGCTCATCGGTGGTCTCAATCTTGGTATCCTTATCCTGTACCAGCACACCGTTCAGGGCTGAACGAACCAGCTTTACAGGGAGTTTCTGCTCCTTGCGAACCAGTATGATGCGGTTCTTCTTCTGGCCCAGGATCTCCAGGGCGTCAAAGTCATAATCGGGAGCTATGATAACCTCAAAGAATATCTTGTTTATCTCCTCGGCAGTTGCCTTGTCAATGGGAGCGTTAGCAACCAGGACACCGCCGAATGCAGATACGGGGTCACCGGCCAGGGCATCCTTCCATGCCTCAAGCAGTGTGGGGCGTGAAGCTACGCCGCAGGCGTTGTTGTGCTTGAGTATGGCGAATGTGGTCTCATTGAACTCATCAATCAGGTCAACGGCTGCGTTGATGTCGAGCAGGTTGTTGTAAGAGATCTCCTTACCGTGTACCTGGTCAAACATGGCATCCAGGTCACCGTGGAACACGCCCTTCTGGTGGGGGTTCTCACCGTAGCGCATAGCCTTGTGGCCATCCAGAGCCAGACGGAAATGATCCTCATCATCACCGGCGAACCAGTTGTAGATGCAGCTGTCATAATATGATGAAACGGCAAATGCCTCCTTGGCAAACCAGCGGCGCTCCTCAAGTGTTGTCTCTGCGCCACGCTCGTTAAGGATGTCAAGCAGGGGCTTGTACTGATCCTTGCTGGCAACAATCACAGCGTCCTTGAAGTTCTTGGCACCGGCACGGATAAGTGAAATGCCGCCTATATCTATCTTCTCAATGATGTCTGCCTCCTCTGCGCCTGACTTTACGGTATCCTCAAAAGGATAGAGGTCAACAATCACCAGGTCAATCTCAGGGATGTCATAGCTTACCATCTGAGCCATATCGTTCTCCTCCTCACGACGAGCCAGGATGCCTCCGAAAACTTTAGGGTGAAGGGTCTTAACACGACCACCCAGGATTGAGGGATAACCGGTAAGTTCCTCTACGGCCTGGCAAGGTACGCCAAGAGACTCGATGAAACGCTGGGTTCCGCCGGTTGATATGAGTGTCACACCCTCCTGATGGAGTTTGCTGATAATCTCGTCAAGGCCATCCTTATGGAAGACCGATATCAGAGCTGATGAAATTCTTTTGGTTTCAGACATGTTTTATCTTGTTTTTACGGTTTTCTGTAATTATCCGCGAAATTAACGATTTTTGGGGAGCACACCAACTATATGATGC
The DNA here is from genome assembly GCA_045113495.1 of Bacteroidaceae bacterium. Lineage (GTDB taxonomy): Bacteria > Bacteroidota > Bacteroidia > Bacteroidales > Bacteroidaceae > Colenecus. The sequence continues at coordinate 61,905 of JBGUIZ010000002.1, read as the reverse complement.
ATATATACAATAAAAAAAAGAAAAAAGTGGAATGCTTGCCCTGTTCACGGCCAGAGCCCTTGAAAAAACGCTTTCTTTTACTTGTCGTTGTAGAAAATGAGAATGGGATTGGAATCCGGTTTCATGGCGGGGAACATCTTTCTGAAACGCTCCTCCTGATAGACCATACCTGCATCAAAAAATCCCACCATTGAGCCGTTGTAACAGCCCACCAGATAGGGGAACTGTTCAACGTTTGCCGCATTCATATTAAAGTCCTCTGTATAAACATACATCCGGTATGTAGTCCAATCGTCTTTATCGACAAGAGTCATGACCAGGTTTGCACCGTAATTGGTACTAACAAAGTAGAGGAAACGCTCAGTCTCCAGATAGCCGCATTTAGTGTACTCTTTCTGTGGGTTCACAAACACCTTGTCACTGCCCCTCAGTTCATCGGGAATGACTATATCGGTAGTCATGCGGCAAGTGGTATAGATGGAATCCCCCTCAATGTGATAGAACTGGTCCGTATCCTCAATCCTCATGAATCCAATCTTGTCCGGACTGATATGACTCAGATACGGGTTGTTTATGCTTACATGCAGAAAATCATCATCAAATGCAATAAGCTGCTCCTTGAATCTGCCTGCAGCATCCACGCGCCACAGACCGCGGCGATAGGGTTTGTTGGAATATTTGATGGGGTTGGTGAACAGATAATCACCACCGGGCAGAACTGCGAAATCAGTGACGTAATCCTCCAGATAGACACTCCTCTTGTAGGTTCCGTCAAGACCGTAGACGAACAGAGCATCGGACTGGTTGTCAAGAATTATCATCTCACCGGCCGAGGGCAGCAGGTCAAAACTGGAGATGGACCTGTAATTGCCGGATCCGTTTCCCTGACGGTAGAATCGGCTTATGAACTTACCCTGACGGTTAAAGAAGTAAAGGGTTGACTCGGAGCGGACTATAATGGTGTCACCTATGAACTTGACATCATCGACCGATGCCACATAACTGCCTGGTCCTGCGTTCTCCAGATAAACGGTGTCTATGGATCCGAACAGCTGTGAGACGATGGGATACTCCGTGATATCATCCTCAAGCAACGGAACATAAACTTCATGAGGGCAGTCAATACACCTCTTCTGCTCACTCTTACAGCCTGTAAACAGTGTGAGAAGCAGGACTAACGGCATAATCGCCGCGCATAAACCCCATTCAGTTCTATTGTTCTTCATTTTCGCAATGCAAAGTTATACAACCTTACCGATTAATTAACAAAAATTTGCCAAAAAAATAAGAGCCGGTCCTTCACAGAACCGGCTCCTCAGTCATTTAGGTTAAAATATCAATTCTTGGCTGCATGCTTAGCCTCAATGGCCTTATTCATCTCGTCAAGCTTCTCATCGGTAAGAGGATACTTGAATACCAGATATCCTACTATCACAAGAAGAATGGCGGGAATTATAGTCGTGAACCAGAGGATTGCATTCTGTACGGTGGGATTATAGTCACTCAGGTGAGTATAATAAGCATTTACCGGAGCGCTGATGAATGATGCCAGGAACACTACGATAAAGATGCTCAGAACCAGCTGCAGGCACTTGTTGGCCTTGAACTCATCCCACATCTCCTTGAATGATACGGGTTTCTCAGGTGTGGTGGTGATGTTCTCCTTACTGCCCATGAAGCAGAGGGTAAGCAGAACGAAACCAACGACTGCAAAGATGCATGTTACGGTGAACCAAGCCTTGGGATCAGTAGGCAGAGCTGACTCCTCGCTGGCCAGGTTGAAGCCTATCAGACCCATAACCCAGGGAGTGATGAAACCTGCCAGAGAGAAACCGGCCTTGAAGGCAACACCGGCAAGAGCGTTGACGGTAGCGGCGGGACGGTTTCCGGTGCGGTACTCGGCATCGGTAATAACCTCAGGAACCAGAGCCCACATGAGTGAACCTACCAGCAGACCTACGCCTGTAAGAACCTTGGCACCCTGAACGAGTGTATTGCACTTCTGTACATCAAAGAACTTACCAATGATGAAGAGTGTGATGAATCCTACCAGACCTACACAAAGAAGCAGGTAATAAAGGCCCTTCTTTCCGAACAGTTTCTTAAGTACGGGAAGCAGAGGCAGGATGATGAAGGCAGGGATGGTACCGATAGCCATGAAGATAGCCTGGTTCCAGTCAACTGCTATGCCTACGCACATTGCAAGTCCGATGGGGAAACCGGCCTGAACTACTATCTGACCGATATTGGCGCATACCATACGGGTTGAGGTGAGGATAAGAACCTCATCGTTGTCACGGGTCATAGAGGCCATGATTGAGCCGTAAGGTATATTCACTACTGAGTAGATCATGCTGAGCAGGGTGTAGCTGACGGTAGCATAGACAATTCTCCATGTCATAGCCCATGTAGCTACTGCAGGAAGCATCAGTAAGCAAGCTGCAACGGTAAGAGGAATACCGCCGTAAAGCAGATATGTACGATACTTACCGAGCTTGGGATTGTGGTTATCGATATATTTTCCTACTACAGGACTCCAGAAACAGTCAAGGAGTCTTACTGCAAGGATAAGACCGCTTACAAATCCGGGATTGATTTTGAGTACCGTACACAGGTACAGCATCAGGAAACATGCAACTGTCTGGAAAATAAGATTCTGGGCAAGGTCACCTGAACCGAAACCGATTCTCTGTCCCCAACTCAGTTTGTAATAACCGTTGTTTGATTCGTTTGCCATAATTTAGGTTTATTGATTAATAATTATTGGTTAAGTCATTATTTCAGCCCACAAACTTACAAAAAAATAGTTTGTAACTGCTATAGGCACAGTGATTATTGGCTACACGGACTCTTATTGGCCCGTCTTCATGTATTCCACTGCACGCTGTACCGTCTCGTCAAGCTCCAGTATCACCTGATAATAGGCATTCATTCCCCAGATGAGACGGGCTACGGTTGCCTTGAGCTGGGTCGTGAATATGGGCAGGCTCTTCTCATACTGCTCCTCATCGAACTCCACTCCGGCATCATCGGCCTTGCTGCGGAACAGCTTGAGCAGGTCTGCATCAACCCGGAACTGTGCGTTGAAGTCAGCGAATGTCTTGAATCGGCGCTGCAGCTGCCTGCGGTTCCGCTCCACATACTGCATGGATGTCTGCAGCACGACATTCTTGGCGGTCACATTCCTGTAGTACTGGGTGGTACGGTTGGTATCAATGGGTACAAAGATATCGGGCATGATGCCACCGCCGCCGTACACGGTCCTATGCTTCAGGATGGTGCTGTACTTGAGTGAATCCGGGAAATGTATGCTGTCCGGATTGGTAAGTTCTCCGTGGTGCAGGCGCTCCAGGATATCATCACCGTAATCCACATCCTTTCCGTAGGGTTTCTGGATGCATCGGCCCACCGGAGTATAGTACTTGGCAATGGTGAGACGTATCAGGGAACCGTCATGGAACTCGATGGGACGCTGTACCAGACCCTTGCCGAACGAACGGCGGCCCACAATCGTTGCGCGGTCCCAGTCCTGTACTGCGCCCGATACAATCTCGCTGGCCGATGCCGAGTACTCATCAATGAGCACCAGCAGCTTGCCGTCACGGAAATTGCCGTGTCCATCGGCCATATAACCGCTGCGGGGAGAGCGCTTGCCCTCAGTGTAGACTACCATCTGGTCACGTCCCAGGAACTCATTGGCTATACCTACGGCTGCCATCAGCAGACCGCCTCCGTTACCCTGCAGGTCCAGGATAAGAGAGGTTGCGCCCTGGGCCTTGAGTTCCTTTAGCTTATCCTCAAACTCCTGTACGGTGGTAGCGCCAAAACTGGAGACCTTGATATAACCGGTACCGGGCAGGATCATGAAGGCTGCATCTACGGTATTGACTGGGATCTTGTCACGTGTCACGATAAAGTGGACGAGCTCCTTCACGCCACGGCGGCTGATACCCAGATCCACCTTGGTACCCTTGGGGCCGCGCAGACGTTTCATTATGGATTCCTGTGACATCTTGACGCCTGCAATGGCGGTATCATTTACGGTAACTATGCGATCACCTGCCATGATGCCCACCCTCTCAGACGGGCCGTCCGGTATGGGCTGAACAATGAACAGGGTGTCCTCTATCATGTTGAACTGGACTCCTATACCTTCAAAGGATCCCATCAGGGTCTCGGCAGACTTGTCATTCTCATCAGGGGTGAGATATGTGGAGTGCGGGTCAAGCTCCTTGAGCATACCTATTATGGCCTGCTCAACCACCTTCTTGGTATCTACATCCTCTACGTAAAGGTTGGTTATGGCACTCTCCGCCACCAGCAGTTTCTGCAGTTCAGGATCAATGCTCTGCTGCGCCTGCGGCTGCACCTGACGTACTTGAGGTTGCGCCTGACGCGGTACGGTCAGACCACGGCCCGGCTGCGCCATGACAGAGAGCGGCATGCACAAGGCCAGTATCAGGGTATATATCTTTCTCATATCTTTCAGAAATAAGGTTTGAATGTATCTATTACAAGGTCACCTACAGGGCGGCCAAAGAGATGCAGTTCACGTACCAGGCTGCTGCTTACATGCTGCATGTTCTGGCTGGCCACAAGTATCACGGTCTCCACGTCCTCAATGGCGCGGTTTATATCGGCCAGGTTACGTTCATTGTCATAGTCGCTTACGGAACGTATGCCGCGCAGTATGGCGTCACAGCCGTTGTCACGTACGGCGTCTACGGTGAGGCCTTTGTACTCAACCACCTTCACGCGGGGCTGGTTGCTGTAATAGTCACTTATAGCTTTCTTGCGCACCTGGGTGCTCAGTAGCGGTTTCTTGTCATCATTTATCCCGATGGCAATCACCACCTCGTCGGCCAGGCGGAGTGCACGCTCCACGAGGTCGGCATGACCTATCGTAAAGGGATCGAATGATCCGGGGAACAACAGTTTCATAGTCCTTAAAGTTTAGAATTTCTCACCTTCATCCTCATCAACACGGTCCTCCTCTACCACCAGATTGTCTATGATGAAGTTCTGGCGCTCCATGGTGTTCTTGCCCATGTAGAATGAGAGCAGGTCATCGACGGCATCGGTCTTTTTGAGGGTCACCATCTCCAGACGCATATCGGGGCCGATAAAGTTCTTGAACTCATCGGGTGATATCTCACCGAGTCCTTTGAATCGGGTTATCTCAGGGTTGGGTGAGAGTTTCTCTATGGCCTGACGGCGTTCCTCATCCGTATAGCAGTAGATGGTCTCGAACTCTCCCTTCTCCGTCACCACTCCGTCCACATGACCGGCAGGACCTTTTTTCTTCTTGCGTTTGTTGCGGACGCGGAAGAGCGGAGTCTGGAGTATGTATACATGTCCCTTCCTTATAAGCTCCGGGAAGAACTGCAGGAAGAAGGTTATCATCAGAAGACGTATGTGCATACCGTCCACATCGGCATCGGTAGCCACTATTATCTTGTTGTAGCGCAGGTCATCAAGGCCCTCCTCTATGTTCAGGGCTGCCTGCAGCAGGTTGAACTCCTCATTCTCATAGACCACCTTCTTGGTGAGGCCGTAGCAGTTGAGCGGCTTACCGCGCAGGCTGAACACCGCCTGGGTGTTCACGTCACGGCTCTTGGTGATGGATCCGCTCGCGGAGTCACCCTCTGTGATGAATATGCAGCTCTCCTCCTGACGGTCACCACGGGCATCATTCAGATGGATGCGGCAGTCGGCCAGTTTGCGGTTGTGCAGGTTGGCCTTCTTGGCGCGCTCACGGGCCTGCTTGGTGATGCCGGCTATCTCCTTGCGCTCCTTTTCTGATTCCAGGATCTTCTTGAGCAGCACATCGGCTATCTCAGGCTCCTTATGCAGCAGGTCATCGACCTCCTTCTTTATGAAATCACCCACAAACTTGTTGAGTGACACGCCGCCGTTAGGGCTCATGGTGGTGGAGCCAAGCTTGATCTTGGTCTGGCTCTCAAACACCGGCTCCTCAACGTTCAGGGCTATTGCGGCAACTATGCCGTTACGGACATCGCCCAACTCAAAGTTCTTTCCGTAGAACTCCTTTATGGTGCGGGCTATGTGCTCCTTGAATGCGCTCTGATGGGTACCGCCCTGTGATGTGTACTGGCCGTTCACGAATGAGTAGTACTCCTCACCGTACTGGTTGGTATGGGTGAAAGCTATCTCTATGTCTGTACCCTGCAGGTGGATTATGGGATAGAGGCTCTGGGCGCTCATACGCTCTCCCAGCAGGTCCTCAAGACCGTTACGTGACATGAACCTCTGGCCGTTGTACATGATGGTAAGGCCGGTGTTCAGGTAGGTGTAGTTACGCAACATGGTCTCTATTATGGCGGGACGGAACTGGTAGCCGGTAAAGAGCTGGTCATCGGGCTCGAACTTTACGCAGGTTCCGTGCTCCTCGGCACTGGGTACGGTCTCATCGGACTGCAGGCGGCCGCGCTCGAACTTGAGGGTGCGGACCTGGCCGTCACGCCAGCTGCTTACCTCAAAGTGCAGGCTCAGCGCATTCACAGCCTTAAGACCCACACCGTTCAGGCCCACGCTCTTCTTGAATGCCTTGCTGTCAAACTTACCGCCGGTGTTAAGTATGCTCACCGCCTCCAGCAGCTTGCCCTGAGGGATGCCGCGTCCGTAGTCACGTACCATCACCTTGCTGTTGTCAACCAGGTCAATCTCAACGCGCTTGCCGGTGTTCATGCGGAACTCATCCACACTGTTGTCAATTATCTCCTTGAGCAGCACATAGATACCGTCATCGGCCTGGGATCCGTCACCTAGCTTGCCTATATACATACCGGGACGCATACGGATATGCTCCATATCGTCCATGTGGCGGATATTATCCTCATTGTACTGCACCTGGGGTGCATCGGGATTGAATAATTCTTCAGAGTCTGCCATATATCTTATTATACTTTTTTCAAACCATAATTAAATCATACCCTCAGATCATCTTGTAGAACACCGCCCTTTTGCGGACCACCTCCACGCCTTTAAAGTATGACCACTGTGACTGTATCTTTATGTTGTCGTCAAGTTCCGGATTGGTCTCACCCAGGGTGAATCCCATATCCGTTGCCGACTTGGTAAGCACAGAGAACGGGATTGCACTTACGCCCTTGTTCTGGTACTCGGGCTTGACTGCCACGAACAGCATCTCAAGGGTCTCGGTATGACGCCATTTCAAAGCCTTGATGATATGCCACCACCCGAACGGGAAGAGACGACCCTGCGCTTTCTGCAGCGCACGGGCAATGGATGACATGGAGAGCGCTCCCGCAACCAGCTGGTCATTGCTGTCAAGCACGAACACCGCCAGACGCTTGTCCAGAAGCGGTACGTAACGGCGGGCAAAATCATCTATCTGCTTGTCAGAGAATGCCGAGTATCCGTAAAGCGGGGCGAATGACTCGTTGACCAGATGGAACAGCTTATGCGCATATATACGGGCCTCGGTGTTCTTGCTGTGCTCAAGCTTGGCTATATGCAGGTTATAACGGTCCAGCACCACCTTGCTCAGACGGCCCATTTTCTCCGGCACGTCATTGTACGGGATATGGCGCTCTGACCATACCGCCGACGGCTTGAACCCCAGTTTTTCCATGTGCTCCGGATAATAGGGATAGTTGTAGATGGTGGCCATGGTACCTATGCGGTCAAAGCCTTGGGTAAGCATACCCTCAGGGTCAAAGTCAGTGAATCCGAACGGTCCCTCCAGACGGTCCATTCCACGCTCCTTTCCCCATGCTGCCACGGCATCCAGAAGCGCTTCCGATACGCGGATATCATCTATGAAATCAATCCATCCGAACCTTACGGTCCTCACATTCCAGGCCTGATTGGCCTTGGTGTTTATGATGGCAGCCACACGGCCCACCACCTTACCGTCCATGAGAGCCAGGAAAGTCTGAGCCTGGCAAAACTCGAATGCGGCGTTGCGTGACGGAATGAAAGAGTTTTTGGTATCCTGTATAAGATCGGGAACTGCGTACGGATGATTACGGTACAGCTGCACGTTGAAGCGTGCAAAACGGCGCAGATCCCTTCTTGTTTTGACAGGTACTATGGTGATTTCCCGTGATGACATTGTATCCTTGAGTATTCAATTCAGCGAAGATACAAATTAAACCGCAGTCATCACAATCACAGTCATCTTATTTATCAACTGCATTGAAACACCCACAGGCACCGGTGAAAGAGTCCCATTCACCGGCGCCTGTAACGCAAAACAAGGAAACGTGAAATTATCTACCTATTCACTTAAGAAGATCAGCCAATTTGTTTATCAGAGCCTGTCCGCGGAGACCCTTCTCCACGATAAGACCAGTCTTGCAATCCACAAGGAAGTTTGCAGGAATACTGTTGATGTTGTATTGTCTTGAAACCTCATTGCTCCAGTATTTCAGGTCGCTTACGTGAATCCAGTTGAGTTCCCTCTCCTTTATGGCTGCCAGCCACTGTTCACGCTCCATGTCCAGAGACACTCCGATAATCTCAAAGCCCTTGTCGGAGTACTTGTCATAAGCCTGCTTGAGATAGGGAATCTCATTCATGCACGGGCCGCACCATGATGCCCAGAAATCAATCAGGACATAACGGTTGCCGGGGGTGGCCATGACGGCACTTGCGGTTACAGGTTTTCCGTCAGGATCATTCTGGGTGAAATCCAGGTAAGGCTTGCCTACTCCAAAGCTGAGCAGCTTGTCAACCCTGCCGCTTATCTCTTTCCATGCATCGGATTTCTTTACCTCATCTGAGAATCTGTCCAGGATCTTTCGGGTTGACTCGGGGTCATCGGGTGATTCCAGTGACTCCACAAGGATGAGTCCGTACATGTTGTCCAGATTGTTAAGCAGGTCTTTCTTCATCTTTTCCGTCCTCTCATCAAGCAGGGCTATCAGGTCATCGGTTGCCCTGCCTCCGTTCTCACGGAGTCTCTTGGAGATATTGTAGGTAATTATCTGCAGCTCACTCAGAGCGTCATTACCCTTTGAACCGGTGATTACAGCCAGCGAATCAACCAAATTCATCTGGAGAGTTCCCGGCTCAAGTATGAAACTGCAGCGGCAGTTTGTCTGTTCTGGATCTTTGGCGGCCGATACGTATCCGACGCCTGTAACATCAAACGAGCCTGAGAAACTGAATGAACCGTCTGTTGTGGGAACTGATGCCAGAACCTGGAGCTTGTCATCAAGAATCCATATGGAGTCTGACTTGCAGTTGTCAAATTTTCCGGTCAAGACGTATTGGTTTGTCTTTGACGAGCAACTCAGGAACAAGGCCACTGAAACAAAAATCAACGATATCTTTTTCATAACTACTATTTGTTTGCTGTTCAATCCTTTCTTTCTTAAGACTTACCTTACAATCCTCTCATTGTAATTCATTGAGGTCATGGGCAGAGTCAACTTGCTGTGACAAACCGTACCCTCCAGCACTGAGAACTTACCGTTCTCCCTGTCAGGAAGCAGGTCTTTAACCTCCACTGCAGGATATACCAGCTCCACCTCAGTGATCATATGGTCTCCGCCGCGGTCAAAATCCTTGTCAAGCGGAAGGCTGGCTCTGATCAGTTCAAGCTTCTTGCCGTTATTGAGGGTAAGAGTCATGTCACTGCCTATATAACCGGGGTATGAGAAATCGGCACGTACCAGAACCTCCAGGAATACCGATGTCTCGGTGGGAGTGATCTCAATGCGCTGTACTACGGCCTCATTCCTGCCTACGGTACCGGGAAGGTCAAGTTGAACGTAACATGCGGCATCCACAAGCTTTATGCCGTCAAACAGATGGGCATCGCCCGATATGTTCACGCCCTTGGCAATAATCTCCCTGTGCATGGTACGCTTGTTGAACTCAACAATATCAAAGCTCTTTACGTCATCCGGAAGTGCCTCGAACACATCGGTCAGATAGAGATAACCGCTTTCAGGAACCCAGAAGTAAGAACCGTTCGCATAGCTGTACTCATCATGATAGGGGTAATCGGCAAAGTTCTGCAGGCCCTCCTCACGGATGTAGTTGTACTGCTTGCCGTCAGCGACCAGATAGTATTCCATGAAGTCCTCCACATCGGGTCTGAACCATACATTACGTCCCAGTCCGGTGCACTTCTTTATGATAGCCACCTCATTGCCGGTGAACACGACCTTAAAGATACCGCTGCCACGGAATACTGAAGGATGCTCAACCACCCTCTTGGCATTATTCTCATACTTGTCAGTATACTCGCCTCTTATCTTAGCCTCAACCTCCATGACGGTCTTGCCTCTGAACTCCCTGTCAAGATTACGCTTTACAGGCAGTACGGTTGTCCTGTAGTAACCGTCCTCCTTGAGTTCACGGGCCACTACGCCGGGATCCTTGACACCCTCCAGCAACTCGGCCAGGGCTGACCTGCCGTTACTTGTCTCGCATACGCAGATGGAGAATGTGCGTCCGCCACGGTCATAGACAGCCTTCATCATGACCGATGCATCAGACCACGGCATATCCTTGTCCGGGAAGAATGCCATATACTCCACATCCAGAGCCTTGAGCCAGCCGGTCAGCTCCTTAGCGGTTCCGCGAACAACCAGTCCGTTATAGTCCAGCTCATACTTACCGCGCTCATAGGGATAGATTCGGCCGTACTTATAGGTTGAATAATAAGCCTCACGCCATGCCATGTCATCCTTTACCACAAGGGTATAGATGCCCACCTCGTTGAGCATATCCACCAGCGGACGTGCACGCAGCAGACCGGTTTCTGTCTGGTCACCCTCCAGTCTGGAGAGTACTATAGTGATACGATGGGTGTTGAATCCCTTATAATCAAGAAGGTAATCGGCCACCTCCTCAGGTTTCATTACGGCCTCCACACGGTCACCGGTACGTACTATTACGGTATCACCCTCCGTAAGCCATACGCCTCCGGTCTCCCACGGGAAACGGTTGAACTTACCCTGACCGTATATCTCATCCAGTATCTGCATGGAGTCACGCAGTACATCCACATTTCTGCGGCCACCCGCGGTGGGCTGGCCCTGTGATTCGGGTTTGCAGTCATAAACCGTCACTGCAAACGTCATAAGCACTATACCTGTAAGAAGGGGTGCATAAAGAGCCTTGAACGCTCTTGCAAACTTGGAGTCTTTCTTGTTCATCATACTGATTCTATTGGATAGGTTCTGTTTCTTGAAGTGGTTGGTGACGCTGTAACCGCTCATGGACGCAACCTTGCCAAGCAGCATGTACTGATACTCCTTGATGTCGAATCCGTCACGCAGCACGCATCCGTCAACCTGGAACTCATGTACATCCTGCAGGTCCTTGCGCAGGTACACGGTAACCGGATTGAACCACTGGAAAGCGGAGAGCACATCAACCAGCACAAGATCCATGGAGTGACCGTGACGTACATGCGTCATCTCATGATCAATTATCACCTGACGGTTATAGGATTCATAATCCTGGGCCGACAGCACTATTGAGTTCATCCAACTGAACGGCGATATGTTCAGGTCCACCACATATATCTTAACCCTTCCATCGGTCCAGACCTCCTTACCCGTACGGATAAGTCTCTTTACCTGAACTACTGAGAGCAGAGTACGGCTCCAGTGGAACACGCATCCGGCAAACCATACGGCAACTGCCACAAGCCACCAGTCAATATGTCTGCGTTGCTTTACAGGAGCGGCAGCCGATGACTTGGCATCCATCTGGGGTGCGGCATAGGTCATGTCAACTGCCTGTGGCGACGCGGACTCAATCTGCGGCTCCGGCATGGAAATGGGCACAACGGCAGACTGCTCACTCGCCATAGGAGTGACTGAAGCCATTGCCGGTACGGGCTCGATACGGTGTATCGTGATTACGCAGAAAGGCAGCACGAATGAAGCCAGCAGCATACCTACCAGAAGGAAACGGTTGAGTCTGTGGAATGTCTCCTTGCTCATAAGCAGACGATAGAACAGGTAGAAACAGACCAATATCAGAGCCACCTTGAACTGGTAGGACAGAAAATCAGAACAAAGTGAAGATTGTGTGGAAATTAAGGCGTTCATCGTTAAGTTATGTAATTAAGTTCAGTTATTTCAATTATCAAAGACTACCGGGGCGTCATTCCCTGCCCCTCTCTATCTGTTCAATCAGACTCTTCAGTTCATCCAGGGATATCTTCTCCTCCTGCACAAGAGCCGATACGGCACCAAGGTACGAATTATTGAAACATTTTCCAATCAGACTGTCAAGACTCATCTCGCTGTAGTCTTTTCTGCTTACCACCGGGAAGTACTGAAAAGACCCGCTGATTGACTTATGATTCAGGTAGCCGTTTGATTCCAGCGTACGTACCTGCGTGGACAAAGTATTGAAATGAGGCTGAGGTTCAGGGTAGAGTTCCTGAAGCTCCTTTACATAAAGAGGTCCCTTGTCCCAGAACCAGTTCATGATGATCTCTTCTTTTTTAGTCAGTCTCTTTTTCATAATTTCAAAATGTAAGTTTCCATGCACGTTTGATAAAATAATAACCAAAGTTCACTGCAAACATAAAACTATTTTTTTTCGTTTCCAAACAAATCAACTATTTTTTTTAGTTGTCTAAAGAAAAAGCCCTGGATGGCCCACAAAAAAAACCGCCTGAAGCGGTTTCTTTTGTGGGCCATCTAGGGCTTGAACCTAGGACCTCCAGATTATGAGTCTGTTGCTCTAACCAACTGAGCTAAAAGCCCGGAGAAGGAATCATCGGCCTTAGCCGACATCATCATTCGGGTGCAAAAGTACTCCAATAACCCGAATTAGCAAAGTTTTGGAGCAAAAAATTCCCATAGCCCAACCATCTTCACTAATTTTGCAGTCGCAATCATTAACAGAGGTGTTCATATGACCGTACCCCATCAGCAAGGCAACAGTTACGCAGCCACGATAGGATTCTTTGACGGAGTCCATCTGGGACATGTGCATCTGCTACGTGAACTCATGGACATAGCTTCAAGCCGTGGCCTCAAGAGCATGGCCATAACATTCCCCGAACACCCGCGCCAGATCCTGCAGTCCGACTACCGTCCGCGTCTGCTCTCCACCCCGGAGGACAAGATGAAACTGCTGGAGCAAACAGGTATTGACTACTGTTTCCCGCTTCACTTCACCACAGCCCTGGCTGCTATGGACGCACGCAGTTTCATGACCGATTTCCTGCAGAAACGGCTTGGAGTAAGCACACTTCTGGTTGGCCATGACCACCACTTTGGCCATGACACCAATCTCAATGCCGATGATTACAGGCGTATTGGAAATGAGATTGGCATGGAGGTTATCCCAGCCGATGCATTCCTCTTTGAAGGCAGTCCCATAAGCAGCTCCCGCATACGCCGGGAACTGGTTGCAGGCAACGTCAAGGCTGCAGCTTCAATGCTGGGTTACAGATACACCCTGTGCGGTACAGTCATTCACGGATTGCAGAACGGCCGCAAGATGGGATTCCCCACCGCAAATCTGGGACCTTACTGCGAATTCATGCAGATTCCGGCCGACGGAGTATATGCAGCCATCGCCACTGTGGATTCCGAGACCTGGCCCGCCATGGTCAACATAGGATACCGCCCCACATTTGAGGGTAAGGCACGCACCATTGAGGCCCACCTGCTGGGATTTGACCGCGACATCTACTTTCATGAACTGACACTCCGGTTTGTGGATTTCATGAGGCCCGAGCGCAGGTTCGCTTCACCACAGGAACTTGCCGCCCAGTTGGAGGCGGACCGCAATAAAGTAATGGATACTCTAAAATAGGAAGAATATGGGAAAGTATAAAAGGACACTGACTACACTGGGAATCTGGCTGGCAATTCAGGTGGCTGTAGGTATTGTATACCTGGTTATCTCATTGTTCAGGAAGATTGACCCCGCTTCAATGCTAACCCAGTCTCTTCTCATATCGGACATTCTGGTCATAGTGGCACTCCTTATATTAAGGTACTTCAGGATAAAGGACTTTTTCAAGACCATACCGGCTGACATTTTCCTTATATCCATGGTCATGGGTCTGACCACCATGTTCGCAGTAGACCTTCTGTCACAGCCCGTTGATGTTCCCAACCTGCTTGAGGAGCAGTTCAACCAGTTGGCACAGACATTCGGCGGTTTCCTGGGTATCTGCATCATCGGTCCTGTAATGGAGGAGATAATGATGCGCCGAATCATTCTCAAGGAGATGAGAAAAAGGACCCACAGCATGTGGTGGGGCATAATAATATCTGCGGCCATATTCGCCATCATCCATGTCAATCCCATTCAGGTGGTATTTGCCTTGCCGGCAGGTATAGTTCTGGGTTGGCTCTACTGCAGGACAGGTTCACTGCTTGTGCCCGTATGCGTACATATACTCAACAACACATTCTCTTTCATCACCATGAGAATGGATCCGAGTTCTGAATCTGAACTGGAGCTGGACAGCACACTGGGCATAATACTCCTTATATCCGCAATCGTTGTGGCTGTGGGAACCACCGTCTGGATTGTAAGATATTACTCCGTAAAAAAAGAGGAGCCTGCCACCCTTGCGGATAAGACAGGCTCCAGAGGAGCTTTCAGCGGAGACAATTACGAGAAATGATTCCGTTACAGGGCAATCGTAGTACCTGTAAGTTTGTCCAGTGACTCGGCCTTGGTAATCAGGACCGATGACACTCCCGCCTGCAGTGCGTTGAACGCATTCTGTATCTTGGGTATCATACCGCCGCTTATGGTACCGTCCTGTACCAGACGCGGGAAATCATAGTATGATATATAGGGAATGACGCTGTTGTCATCATCCTCATGCATGAGCACACCCGGTTTCTCAAAGCAGAATATCAGGGTAACCTTGAACAGACGTGCCAGTGCCTTGGCTGCCTCACCGGCTATGGTATCGGCATTGGTATTTAGCAGCTGGCCCTTTCCGTCATGAGTAAGCGGAGCCAGCACGGGAACTATGCCCTTCTCTATGATCGATGCCAAGAACTCGGCATTGACCTCCTTGGGGTCACCTACGAATCCGTAGTCTATCTCCTTGACGGGACGCTTATCGGAGCGCATCACGTTGCAGTCTGTACCGGTCAGACCGATAGCGTTTATGCCCTCGGCCTGCAGTTTGGCCACGATATTCTTGTTTACCAGACCTCCGTAGACCATAGTCACAACGTCAAGCATATCGGCATCGGTTATACGGCGTCCGTCAACCATCTTGCTCTCTATGCCCAGACGGCTGGCCATGGCAGTTGCGGAACGGCCTCCGCCGTGTACCAGCAGTTTCTTACCGGGTATGGCCTTGAAATCAGTGAGCAGACGCTCCAGTGTCTCGGGCTGCTCGACAATCTTGCCGCCCACCTTTACTATGACAAGTGACTCTTTCATATGGTCAGTCTTTATTAAGATTCAAAAGGTTTTCAATGTATTCTATAGTCTCAGATATCTGGTCACGGCTCTCCAGACGGTCTCCGGGGCAGATGTACTGAGCCCGCAGGTATCCCGGCTCACGGCGCTTGGTCTCGGACTCTATGTACAGGGCCAGCTCTTGGTCGGTCTTGGATGCTATGAGCGGACGCTGTGAACGGGCGGCCTTGAGACGGCTGAGCAGCGTTTCATTGCTGCATTTAAGATAGACGGTCTGGCCTTGGGAGAGCATGTAATCCATGTTATCGCCTATGAGTGGAGTAGAGCCGCCGCATGATACTATCACGTTGTCAAACTCACCCACCTCACGCAGCAGACGGCTCTCTATCTCACGGAACCCCTGCTCGCCGCGTGTGGCGAATATCTGGCTCACGCTCTTCATGTAGCGTGACTCTATGTACTGGTCCAGGTCTATGAATGACACACCCAGATGCGCAGCCAACGCCTTGCCCAAGGTTGTCTTGCCGGCTCCCATGAAGCCCATCAGGAAGACCCTAACCATACTTACTTCTTGGTCTTGAATATACGGCGCTTGGGGGCGGAACCGGTCTTCTCAATCTGGCGCTTGATGATCTCCTGGCACTCCTCCTCAGTGAGTGTGGTGGGATCAGAGCTCTTGGGAATCTTGTAGTTGCTTCCCTGATAAGCTATGTAAGCACCGTAACGGCCGTTCATGATCTCCATGTCGGGATTGCCCGGGAATGTCTTGAGCACCTTCTTGGACTCACTCTCACGCTTGGTTACAATCAGCTTCACGGCCTCGTCAAGTGTGATGGTAAGAGGATCTGCCACACCGCCTATTGACACATAGAACTTGTCATGACGGATGTAAGGACCGAACCTACCGGTACCTACGCTAACCTCCTGGCCCTCAAACTCGCCCAGTGTACGCGGCAGACGGAACAGCTCCAGAGCCTCATCCAGTGTGATGGTCTCAATGGTCTGACCCTTTTTCATCTGTGCAAAGCGGGGTTTGTCCTCATCCTCGGCGCTGCCTATCTGTACGATGGGACCGTAACGGCCAATCTTTACTGATACAGGCTTGCCCGATATGGGATCGGTACCCAGGATACGCTCGCCAACCTTGTGCTCGTTCTTGAGCGTCATGGCGCTGTTTACGGCTGGGCTGAACTTGTCATAGAAGGTGCTGATTACGCTCTTCCACTGCTTGTCGCCCTCGGCTATATCATCAAACTCCTTCTCCACCTGGGCGGTGAAGTTGTAGTTCATAATATCGGGGAAATACTCTATAAGGAAGTCATTTACCACCATACCTATGTCTGTAGGTACAAGCTTTGACTTTTCTGTTCCGTAAACCTCAGTAACGGTCTGCTCCTTTATCTCACCGTTCTCCAGACGCAGCATGTCACACTCGCGCTTGCTGCCCTCTATATCCTCACGCAGCACATACTCACGCTGCTGGATGGTACCGATTGTAGGAGCGTATGTTGAAGGACGTCCAATGCCAAGTTCCTCCATCTTATGTACCAAAGCGGCCTCATTGAAACGCTGCGGATGCTGGGTGAAACGCTCAAATGCCGATATCTGGTTGAACTCCAGAGCCTGGCCCTTCTTGAACTCCGGCAGACCCTGAACCTCCTGTGACTCTGCGGCATCTTCATCACGGCTCTCACGGTAAACGCGCAGGAAACCGTCAAACTTGATCACCTCACCGGTTACCGTGAACTCACCGTCAATCTTGGGTGATGTGATTGATACCGTGGTCTTCTCTATCTCGGCATCGGCCATCTGAGAAGCTATGGTACGTTTCCAGATAAGCTCATAGAGACGTTTCTCAGGAGCGGTACCGTCTATTGACTGATTCTCCATGTATGTAGGACGGATGGCCTCATGAGCCTCCTGTGCGCCCTTGGCTTTCTGGGTGTACTGACGGCTCTTTACGTACTCGTCACCCATAGACTCGGATATGACCTTACGGCAGGAGTCTATGCAGAGGGTTGACAGGTTTACGGAGTCAGTACGCATGTATGTGATCTTACCGGACTCATACAGACGCTGTGCAAGCATCATGGTCTGCATTACGGTAAATCCGAACTTACGGGTTGCCTCCTGTTGCATGGTTGATGTGGTGAACGGTGCTGCAGGCAGTTTCTTGAGCGGCTTGGTGGATATGTCCTTTACCTTGAACTCGGCCCCGTTGCACTTCTCAAGGAATGCATAAGCCTCTTTCTTGGTCTTGAATCGGCCGTTATACTCGGCGCGTACCTCAACGCCGCCATCCATACGGAATGTACCAACTACACGGTATGATGCCTCGGGAACAAAGTTCTTGATCTCACGCTCACGCTCTACTATAAGACGTACGGCAACTGACTGTACACGTCCGGCAGAGAGTGACGGCTTGACCTTACGCCACAGGATGGGTGACAGCTTGAAACCTACTATGCGGTCCAGCACACGACGTGCCTGCTGGGCGTATACCAGATTGGTGTCAATGTCACGCGGGGTCTCGATGGCGTGAAGTATGGCGTTCTTGGTAATCTCGTGGAATACTATACGTTTTGTGTTCTCAGGTTTGAGTCCGAGTGTATCGAACAGATGCCAGCTGATGGCCTCTCCCTCGCGGTCCTCATCGGAAGCCAACCAGACCATCTGGGCCTTTGATGCTGCATCCTTAAGTTCGCTTACCACCTTTTTCTTATCGGTAGGTATTTCATATATGGGTTCAAACGTGTCTATGTCTATGCTCAGGTCTTTCTTTTTGAGATCACAGATGTGTCCGTAACTTGACATCACCTTGTAATCCGGTCCCAAAAACTTCTCGATTGTCTTGGCCTTGGCCGGAGACTCAACAATTACCAGATTTTTCTGCATGGTTTTCTGTATTAAAAGCGCGGCAAAAGTAGAACAAAAAAAAGACATATAGAAGGTGGACGGACAGAAAAAATTCTATCCGTCCACCTTATTAATATTTATATTAATAAAAAGGCTTAGAACCTGTAGGTGGCGCCAACCATCACGCTGGGTTTGAGCGAGCGGTATCCGGCATAGTAGTACCAGTCACCACCGGCAAGACGGCTGCCCGTAAGATAGAATGACAGGTTGGGACGGAAATCATAGTCAACCGTAAGAGCCAGGTCATTGATCATGGGCATCCGCTCTCCCTTAACCTTATGGAAAGTCATCATGCGGTAGGAAAGCATGGCATTCAGTCCGGGCATTATGTTCACCTTACCAAAAAGCGAGGCGTCAATCACCGGTTTGAGAACCAGGCTCCCGGGTTTATAATGGCCTGTATATCCGTTTATTGTCATATCCATGCTTACCTGGGCACGGTCTGCAAAAAGCATATCGGCATCCATGCGGACATAGAACACATCCAGAGCCTCCTGCTTAAGCATTGAGGTTAGCAGCAGGCTGTCGCTCACGGTCTGGAACAGCGCGTCTATGGTGTGACGGTAACCGGCATTGGCAGACAGCGAAAGCCACGTACCCTGTGTGTAGGATGCGCCTACAAATGCGTTGAACAGGGTATAGCCGTCACGTATGCGCTCAGCCTCGGACCAGTAGGGAGATACGGCAGCCAGTTTGCGCATGCTGTTGTCCTCAAGTCCGCCGGTCAGTCCGGCCAGCAGTCTGACACGGTCATTCACATTATATCCTACTCTAGCCATCGGTGAGAGCAGCAGTTTATATCCGGCTGCCGTACGCAAATCCAGGTTAACCCCCAGGTCTGCATCCAGCTTGCCCCATGAGTTCTTCCAGTAAGGAGATACGGTCACGGCCACAAAGTTTGAATAATCACAACCGTACAGTCCCTGCCAGTCATAACCGGCGCTCTTGAGCCTGTACTCGAATCCTCCTGTTCCGCCCTTGAGAGGAGCAGCTATACCGCCCTCAATCCTGAGCACTCTCTCCTTATTGTCCCTCTGTGTTCCGGCCACCTCAAGGCCATTGCGTGAAAGCCACTCCATAGAGACCAAAGCATGCCACTTGAGGCTGTCGTTCCCGCCCGATGCCTGAACGCCCAGACGCTCTCTTCCGGTATTCTGCAAAAGACTGCTCAGGTCACTCATGGCAGGAGTAAGATACGCTCCCTCCCTGTAGTTGAAATGAGAGTGTCCCAATGCTCCGTCAACACTAAGGGTCACGTTCTCAAATCTATGTGTATAGAGAGCGGATATGTCACCGTTGAACATCCTGGATTTCCAGTCGCCGTCAGGTTTTGAGGACCATGCGTCAAGCATGCCCGATACCTTAAGTTCATCCTTGTCCGATATGCGCCAACCAAAATCCAGAAGTCCGTCATGTATGTTCCTCAAACCGTAGCCAAAACGGACCAGACCCCAATATGCAGGCCTCTTAATATCATCGGAATTCTGTGAGAACGCACCCATGGGAGCACGCTGCAGATTCTGTAACGGATTGGGGTCTGTCAGGTAACTTACCTGGACAGCCTCGCGCTCGGATACCGGTTTCTCCGGAACGGGCATTATCTTCTGTGCCTTGGTAACCGTAGGGTTATATGCTCCCTCTATGGTCAGAGACCTGGACGGGAGCCCATCCTGTGAGTACGCTGCATTACAGCATACTGCACCCAAAACGGCAAGTAAAATATATCTCTTCATAATCATTCAAGTCTATCCTCAATCATCTTTGCAATGTCATCACTCTCTGTGTAGTTGGATTTGAGTGAAAGCAGGTACTGACGTGCCTCCACATCCTTACCCTGTGACTTATAGATGTCACTGAGCAGTATAAAGCTGCGGGCCAGCCAGTACATATGCGGCGTTCCCTCCTTTATGAAATCCATTATCACCTTCTCTGCACCCGCCTTGTCACCGTTGTCAAACAGCAGCTGACTGAGCAGATAGTCCGATTCGGCGCCGTACTGGGAACGGGTATCCTTGGAGAGTTCCTCCAGCAGAGGACGTGCATCAGCGCCGGTGCCGCCTGCCAGCAGGGCCTTGGCCTTACGGTATCTGACCTCGGTAATCTGGTCATTTGACAGCTGGGTCTGCAGAGCCTTGTCGGCATAAAGGAGTACGGCATCATGCTCCTCTATCTTACCGGCACTGCTTACTATGCAATAGAGACTGCGTTTCTGCCTGTCGGCATTGGTAGTCTTGTCATACAGACGGATATAGGTATCCATGGCTGTCTCCCAGTCTCCCACTGACCAGGCCATCGATGCGGCATGGTCAAGAGCACTCTCCGAGAAACGGCTGTTCTCATTTGCAGCCACGCGCATATAGCTCTCATATGCCTTCTCATAGTCATTCTCCTCTTCAAGCAGCAGACCCTGATAGTACCATGCATTAACTGCAAAGGCTCCATTGGGGAACTGTGAGAGGTATTCCTTGAAACGCTCCTTGGCTTCTGTCTTGGCACCGCGGCTGAATAGTCCCTCGGCTGCCGTATACATAAGCGAGTCGCGTTCGGTTGCAGCAATAGGTGCAGCACCCTGAACACTTTGAGTGTACTCCACATAAGAGTTCACATCACCCTTCTCCACATAGATGGATTTAAGGTCAACCATTGCAGTGCGTGCCTCGTCGCTTCCGGGATAGTTGGCAATGACCTCCTTGTAAGCCTTAATGGCATCGTCATAGCGGTTTGTCTGATAATAGATAAGAGCCGTCTCGGCAGCCGCCTTGCGTGCCAGGTCCGTAGAGGAGAACTCCTTGATTATCCTTGCGAACACCTTAACAGCCTGATCCGTTTTGTCCTGCTGCTGATATGAACGTCCCTCCTCATACAGGGCCGATGCCAGATAAGGTGATTCCGGATAGCCGTTCACCAGACGTTCCAGCTCCTGTATCTTTCCGGTATAGTTACGCTGCAGACCGTTCACCAGTGCTGTCTGGTAGAGAGCATAGTCTCCTATGGTGCGGTTCAGGTTGATTGCCATGCTGTAATACTCCTTGGCCTGGTCATACTGGCGACGGTAGAACATGCAGTCAGCCGCACGCAGACAGGCATCGGCCACGATCTCATTGCTCAGTCCGGCACGTGACGATGTCTCTATCACGGTTCTCATGAACCTATAGGCCTGGTCATACTCCTCACGGTCAAACATCATATAACCCAGACCGTAGTTTGCCAGTGCACTGCCTTTTGTAACCTTGTTTGACTGATATGCCAGATAACGGCGGAAATCAGACTCGGCACGGGTCCGGTCAGAGAGTCTGTAATAGGCCTCACCACGCCAGAAAGTAGCCTCAACGGCAGTGTTGTGATCATATCGGTCAAGCGCAATCACAGAACTGAGCAGGTCAGGCACATTGTCATACTGTCCGGCTGCCATCAGGTCCATGGACTTGTTGTAGAGAAGCTGCATCTTGGCCGCCAGGATGGAAGCACCGGGGTTGCGGATCTTGTCAATTGACGCCAGCGCCACATCATAACTGGTGGTGCTCATGTATACATCAACCAGATAGCTGCTCACCTTATCGGCATACTTTGAGTCCGGGAATTCATTCAGGAAACGCTCAAATGAGGTAACTGACTCCGCAAAGGGAGAGTATGAAGTCTCATGGATTATCATCGCATAGTTGTAAAGAGCCTGCTCCCTTACCGACGGGGTGCCCGGAAGCGATGCAGCTCTCTCAAACCATATGCGGGCCATATCCTTGTCCTGCCTGTTCAACGCTGCCAGACCCACATGCATGGCCGCATTCTGAGCCATCTGGTCTTCTGTGTCAGCTACCCTTGACAGATTCTCAATGGCTCCCTCCATATCACCTGTATTGAAACAGGCCAGACCCAGCAGATACATGTCATGACGCGGATCGGCACTTATGCCCTGAGCCACATAACTGGCAAGCAGGTCCGCAGCCTTGGCATAATCACCTTTACGGTACCAGTACTCACCCAGAATACGCTCGGCCTCAGCCTCCAGGACCGGATCCTCGCTTTCATCAACCATCCTCTGAGCAGTCTCATAAGCGGCACTATGGTCACCGCCGTCCTGCAGGTCCATATCGGCCAGATAGAGTTCAGCCTCCTCTGCATGAGATGACTCAAGAGAGTTCTCAAAGCCCTCCCTGGCCTGCTCTTTCTTGCCGTTCACATAGTTCACATATGCATTGTAGAATACTATGTCCTCATCCTCATCAGGATCATCAACCATACGCTCCAGTATGCTCAGCTGCATATAACCCTCCTGGGTACGGCCGGTACGTATAAGCGATATCGCGTTATGGCGGACCATCCGGCGGCAGTCTGCCTCCTCAAGCAGCAACGGGTCACACTCATCAAAACACTCTATGGCCTCCTCATACTCGTGGAGAGAGAAGTGTGACGTGCCCATAAGTGCCAGCAGCCTGTTGTTGTATATTGACTCAGGATACTTGGCCATGAATATCTGTATGGCGGGCATGGCAGTGGTAAAGTCACGCTCGGCATCAATCACCACCTGCATGTACTCTATCTCCTCTGTCCTTGCCGGGCTCTCTGCTCCGGTACCTTTAGCCCACTCGTCCAGTACTGCACCCGCAGCGCTGTAATCACCCTGGGCAAACAGCGTACGGCACTCGTCAAGCAGGTGTAAGTCCGTATCTGCCAGACGTCCCTGGGCAGCAGCCTCCATGCCCAGCCCTACGGAGAGCAGCATTAAAGCTGATATAGTGAATATCTTTCTCATCTTTCAGAATTGTTTCATGTACCACATATCCAGGGCACGGTTCTCGGCAGCCTCCATTATGGCCCGCTCACCGCGTCCCTTGTCATTGATGCCGCACAGGTGCAGCACTCCGTGAATTATAACTCTCATCAGTTCCTTATCATAAGACGTATGAAACTTGAAACTGTTAGTCTCAACCGTATCCAGACTTATGTACATATCACCGCTCACCACCCCCGGTTCACTGTAGTCAAACGTGATGATGTCTGTGTAATAGTCATGTCCCAGAAACTGGTTGTTAACCTCCAGTATACGGTCATCATTACAGAATATATAATTGAGATTACCCACCTTACGGCCATCATAAGTGGCTGCAACAGCGGCAATCCAAGCCTTTACCGCCTTCTTGTCCAGACGGGGCAGCTTTACATTTTCAGTCAGGAACTCTATCATGATATCTTTTGATTGTCTTTATCCAAAGAACAGGTATGCCAGCAGTATGGCGGCAATGATTCCGGCCAGGTCGGCCAGCAGTCCGCAACCCACTGCATAACGGGTATTCTTGATGTTCACACTGCCAAAGTATACCGCCAGTATGTAGAAAGTGGTATCGGTAGAACCCTGGAACAGGCATGCCAGACGACCGGTGAACGAATCGGCACCGTAGGTGGTCATGGCATCGATCATAAGGCCGCGTGCGCCTCCGCCGGACAGCGGTTTCATGAGTGCGGTAGGCAGGGCGCCCACGAACTGACTGTCCAGACCGCATTTCTCTACACACCAGCCTATACCGTTAACCAAAGCATCCATCGCACCCGATGCACGGAACACGCCTATGCCCACCAGTATGGCAATCAGGTACGGTATGATCTTGACAGCCGTGGTAAAGCCGTCCTTGGCTCCCTCCACGAACGCCTCATAGACGTTGATCCTGGCCCTTATGCCCGATATGATAAAACCTATTATCACCAGCATCAGGATTATGTTGGCGGCACTTGTGGATACAGGACCTATCTTGACTGCCGGCAGCTGTGAAAAGCCCCAGATTATCAGCGCAACTATCAGGCTCAGTCCGCCCACAAATGCAATCAGCACCTTGTCAAAACGTATCTTCTGCATCAGACAGGTAACCAGCAGGCCCACCAGCGTTGAGAAGAACGTGGCCAGCAGTATGGGGATGAAGACATCGGCCGGCTGGGCGGCACCCATCTGCGCGCGGTAAACCAGCACACTGACCGGAATGATTGTAAGACCCGATGTATTCAGGACCAGGAACATGATCATGGCATCTGATGCCACCTCCTTGGTCTTGTTAAGCTCCTGCATCCGCTCCATGGCCTTGAGACCCATGGGGGTGGCGGCATTGTCCAGACCCAGCATATTGGCCGCAATGTTCATGAATATATGACCGTACGCAGGATCATTCTTGGGCAGTGAAGGGAACAGACGTGAGAACACGGGGCTGAGCCATCGGGCAAAAGTACCCACCAGGCCGCCTTTCTCACCTATCTTCATTATACCCAGCCAGAGTGAAAGGACTCCGGTCAGTCCCAACGATATCTCAAAGCCCGTCTTGGCCGATGAGAAAGTAGAGTCCATGATCTCCTGGAACACGCTCGCATCGCCCATACAGAGCCGTATCACGGCAACTGCAAATGCTATCAGAAAGAATGAAACCCAAATCCAGTTAAGTACCATACGCGCCCTTTATTATTTCCGCGAAGATACTGCATTTTTCACTCTCTACAAATAGGACGAAGAACTTATTATGCTGCCATTTAACTGCATGAATAACATCTTTTAATCTATATCAACCAAAAGAATTATATTTGCAAAATCAAACCTTATCTATAAAGAAACCGACATGAAACATTCTGTTCTATTGCTAGTTGCCGGCGCATTATTTCTTGTTTCTTGTGAAAAGGAATATGAAATCAGTAAATATGACATATATGGGACATGGGTTCATGACCTTGCACACCCTAAATCAGCAATATCAATCTATGAAAATGGTTCTTTCAGTTATAACGGTATCATTTCAAACTATACGTATACCAAAGATACGCTAAAATTACTATTTGAAAACCAAGAAAGCGCCACATTCAAAATCATGGAAGGAAGCAATATGATGTCATTCGTTGATAAGTATCATTCTCCGTTTAGTGCAGATTTGCCCAACCCTTATTTTAAGAAAGAAGGTAATTACAGTGGTACTATATCTAATGGAAGATGGGATTCTGAATTACACTATTATAATTTCACTTTAGAGATAGACAACACACGATATAATACCTTGTCCTTCGTATTCTCTGGTGACAGTCTTGACTTATATATATTAGAAAGAGGATGGCATTTGAAAGGTTCTTATATCCACAAAAACGGTATTTTGTATTACAACATTTCTAAAGCCTATTATCCAGAGAGCATAGACGGAAATGACGATAGAGACTGGAAAAATAATGTAATAAAACCTCAAACTCTCAAACTCGCAGAAGGATACAAATGGAGCCCTGTCAGCAGTAGAGAACTAGCAAGTGAATCTGAAAGAATATCATCATTTACATTTATCATTGATACCGATTCAACGGCTTATACTCATTGGCGAGGACAGACTACTATAGTCAATCGGATTAAGTAAAAGAACGCAAAGGGGACAAGCCCCTTTGTGTTCATTCTGAAATTTACAAGATTCGCTTTGAAACAGGACCTTGTTTTAAGGCATTACAAGCGTTATTATCTGTAAACATCACTCAACCATGAGAGTGATGGACGGTACCGCAGCACGGAAAGCAGGAGCGTAAAGACACTGTATGGTGGCCAGGCCTTCCTGGAAACGTCCGGGTTTCTGGACATACACCTCATATTCCAGCTTGTAAGAGCCCTTACTCAGGCGGTCTATGTAGAATACGTTGCGGGTATTGCCCGGAGCCGTATAGGACGATATGTCATCACGCCAGTTGTATGTATATCCGGCACGCGTGCTGAGAGGCTCCATCGTGGCGGCACGGCAATCGGCCAGCTCAATGTACTCAAGGTTCCTGTCTGTGCTGACCTCAAAGCGGATGCGCAGTTTGTCACCCACACGCAGCACGGTTCCGGACTTGACCTCCTCCAGACGCTCTCCGCTCTCATCATTCACCACCCTCCAGACAATACGCTTAAGGCTGAATCCGTTCTCAGTAGCATCCACCTTATCTACAAGCTCAGTAAACGTACGGAACATACCGCCCCAGCTTATACCCGGAGTCTTGGCATCGATAGTGATATCCGCCTTATCCCGGCCGATAGGGCCGTCCCATGTCTTGGTGGTATATCCGGCCATTGCCTTTGACTGGGAAGCCTTGAGGGCGTCCTTACCCACGTAGATGGTGATATCCGGATCAGACTCAAGCTGTACATCGGCACCCGTTGCCATCAGGGCAATTACAGCAGCGGCAGTGGTGGGTGTTGAATCCCAGCCGGTGGTCTGTTTCTGTTTGAGCAGCCAGCGGGCAGCCTGGGCAGCCTCGGTCTTATGACCGGTGGCCAGAAGGACGCGGATTATAGTTGACTGGGTCTCTACAGGTGCCTCATGCAGCAATGTGCCGCCTATGTTGTCGCGCCAGTATCGGCCCATCTCTTCACTGTAGAGTGAACGTTCCAGGATTGTCTGCGCCAGTTGCTCAGCCTCTGCAGACTTACCCTGACGGACTTTGAACAGAGCCAGGTCAACACGCATCCAGAGGGGCATGTCATGGGTATCTACGTTATCAGTAAGGCTCAGATAGAACTGATAGCTCTCTTTGGTATTGGCGTAGAACGGTAAGTCCTGATAATATGATCTGGTCATAAGGTAGCGCAGAATATCCCAGGTAAGGGTCTTGGGACGGTACTGCTCCTGCATATAGAGATTACGCCAGTACATATCAATGTAATCAACGCCGTTCCTGAGCATACGGTCAATATCTGCATTATGGCCTATGATACCCTGCTCTACCAACAGACCCATTCCCTGAATGATACTCTCTGTCACACCGTAGCTGCTCAGAAGAAAGCCGGGACCGTTTATCCAAGGCCAGCCTCCGTCTATGAGTTGTGACTGGCGCAGACGATCCAGCGCATCATCCATGGTCTCACCAAGCTCTGTTGTACCCAGCAGGCGGGCCAATGAGCGCAGACGGTCAGTCTCACACAAACTGCTGCGCAGCCAGGGAGTCTCCTCCAGCAGTGTTCCTGTAAGTTTCTGGTTACGTTCCAGTTGAGTCTGCCAGGCCGATGCAGGCAGCTCTGCCCACTCATCAAGCATACGGCGGATAGCCGGATAACGGTTGCCCAGGTCATCGGATATGGCGGCACCCATGTAGCTGTAGAAAAGGTTCAGGTTGCTGGGATTGTCAACTCGTATGATTGACGGCAGTGCCTGGATGGCGTACCAGATGGGGCTTGCGCTGTACTCAAGGATGAGTTTCTCATCGGCCATGGTGTTGGAGCGCAGACCTGCCAGCTCACCGAACACGAATGTGCGTTTCTCATCACCGTTATTGAACAGTGACAGCGACTGTGTTACCTGGACACGGTTGGAGAGCACGGGAATGGTCTCCTGGATGCCGTCACTGTGACCTGTAGTCTCAGCTGTAATACGGTAGGTCACGGCAGTAAGACCGTCGGGCACGTTGATGGTGAATCCGGCAGCGGTATTGCTGTTGGCGGGTATGCTTACGGTCTTGCTGGACAGACCGGCTATCATCTTGACTTCACGGCCGGTTACGGCATCAATAAACGTAAGCTTCACCTTGGCACTCAATGCCTTATCAGTGAGGTTGCTCACCTTAAAGGTGAACTCCATGCGGTCACCCTGACGCAGGAATCTGGGGGCCGATGGCTCTATCATAAGCAGCTTGCGGGTTATCACGCTGCGCTCTATGCGGCCGGTCTTGAGTGAGTCTGTAAAGGCTATGGCCTGCACATTCCAGCGGGTGAGCAGTTGCGGGGCCTTGAAACTGAAGGTTGCCAGACCATCTGCTCCCGTCTGCTTGTAGTCAAACAGACCGGTGGGGTTCATATCGGTACGTAGGCCTACGGGCTCGGCAATTTCATTTATTGATTGCTCGGCCAGAACGGCAGGGATGCCTTCATAAACCGTTTCCTCCAGGCCGTTATCGGCACCGGTCATATTGGATGCCCCCCTGAGTTTCATGGTGCTGCGAGCGCCCAGGTCACCGGAGTCAAAGACTATATCCAGACCGGCAATACGGCCCTGCAGAGCCTCATCCACAGTAGTAATGCCCAGATCCTTAAAATCTCTCATGTCAATCCTGCTAATCCTGCTGTACCTGTAATAGTCAAACGGATTGATAAGGGTTCCGGTGATGGCCTTCTTGCCCTTGTACACCAGCTGGTTATTGCCGTTGTTATAGGGCATCATGGAACGGATTCTGCGCCAGGGAGTACGGAACAGGTCATCTGGTCCTACATATACGCTGTTCCAAGGTGAGAATGACCAATTGTTGAATCCGTACTTGTCAAGTGCAGAGTCAAACATGTCTATCATTACAGCGGCCTGAACCGGGTTGCCCTCGTGGTCAGTCACCTTGAGTGTCCACTCCTCCTGAACATCGGGTTCAAGCATATCACGGAACGTTACCAGTTCAAGGTCCAGCTCATGGCTGCGGTCACGCACATCAATGTGCATGCCAAGGTTCTCAGTATGACCCTCATAGGCTAGAGCCAGCTCAAGTGCAAAGCTACCTTTGAGTTCATCGGTAATGGGTACGGTCAGGGTCTGCTGCTTGCCATTGGTTTGGATATAGCCGTGGTCATACATGCCGAACCTGTTCTCTATCATCCAGTAAATCACGGCACCCGGCAGGCAGCTGGATATCTTGAAATCCACTGTGTCGCCCACTACAGCATCGGGGTTGGTGTCAAAACACCAAAGCAGTTTGGAGTTAGGAACAAAGGTGTTGTCATCACGGCGGGCAATCACCCTGATTTCATCAATTGTTGAGATATCGGACGTACCGGCCTTTATGATATATGTACCCGATTCCAGTCCCGTGAGCCTTATATCAGCTCCGTCGGCAGCTGTAACATCTACATCCCTGTCATAGACGGGAGTCTCTTTCTCATATTTATTGCTGAAATCAAAGTCATAACGTTTAAACCGCTCCCTGTAGTTCTGGTCATCAACAATCTTCTCAATCTCGCGGGTCATCTTGGGCCCGTACACGCTGAACGGCAGGGGCAACAGTTTGGGTGCCATCTCAACCTTGGAGACTTTGAGATGTACCGTGCCGTCTATGGGATTGCTGTTTATAAGCTGCAGGTTCACGTCCATTCCTATGCCTGAACCGTCAAAGAAGTGCTGGGCACGGATATTTATGTAATCGGGATAGCCTACGTTGAATGTCATGTTGCGCTCATGAGTCTCACCGTTCAGGTCCGTTACCGATACCCTTACCGTAACAAGACACCGGTCAGTAATAAGGAGGTCACTGGGAACGGTCAAGGGTATTCTGAATGTTCCGTCCTGTGCGGTGGTAAGTTCTCCGTTTCCAATGCGTACGGTGCCGAATTCATCCCTTATGCAGAACGGATGGACCGATGCGTTAGAAATGCCTGCATTCCAGCTAACCTGAGCTCCATCCACCGGAACATCCGTGAGCGAAACGGCACTTCCGGTTACCTCAAACATACGGTCAAACTGCGGGGCAAAAGTAAGCCTGTCAAGCTTTACGTCAAACTTGGGCTGGCGGAATGACTCTACGTTGATCTGATGAAAAGCAGATATTCCATCATAATGGGTGTCGTGGGCACTTAATGATGCATGACCGGGAATTATGTTGTCAGGAATATGGAACGTTCCCTCAATCACGCCCATGCTGTCAGTGGCAAGGACCAGTTCACCTATTACTTTGCTGTTCAGGTCACGCAGACTGATGTCTATATTTGTGTTCTTAAGCACTTTGCCGCGGTTATATCCGTCACCACGATAGACTACTGCGGTAAAATGAACTGAATCACCTGGCAGATAGGTGTAGCGGTCAGTATAGATCTGCATGAACGAGCGGTCGGGCATATCGCTCACATAAGGTATGCTGAATGAGGCGTTACCCTTGTTTCCGCCCTGCTCCAGTTCAATGCGGTAGCTACCCATGGGCATACGCTCCAATGACAGGAATCCGTCATCGGCAGTGAAACCCTGGTTGACTATCTTAATAAGTTCATTCTGGTAGTTTACGCCCCAGACAGTGTAGCGGCACGACATGGGCATGCCGGTCTTGAGGTTGACCGCATAGCCGCTGAGTGAGCCGTCCTGGCTGGTCATATGTGCCAGACCTATATTGTTGCACTCCAGATACTGGTATGATACGTTATCGCTACTGCTAAAGTAAGGGCCAGTGGAGGCCATCAGATAGTAACAGCCCTGGATTACGGGCGGGATATCCACCAGAGCATAATGCTCCAGCCAGTCATTGGGACCGGTAAGAGTCATGCTCCACTCCACTACGGGTGTGATGGAGTTGAGATTTGTCACTATGTTATCATTGAGATCCTTTATCTCACTGGGTACCTCTACTATCTTGAAGTAGGCGCTCTTTACGTTAGCATAGGTAAGCATCGCAATGTTACGCTCACCTGCGGCAAGGTCACCTCTGTAACTCAGGTTTACACTGCTTCTCTCCATACGGGCCAGGATATTGAGGCACTCTATCGCCCCCTCGCTCTTGGGCCACTTCTTCCCGGCACGCATGCAGATATCATGCTCCAGGCGACGCAGGCTTACCTGTTTATCCAGGTCAACATCATGCAATGAACCAATCTGACGGTCAATGACACCTGCTGCCATTGAGTAGAAAAGGGTGCTGAACTTGACCTTTTTCTCATAATCCGCGGCAAGGTCCATGCAACCTTGTACCAGAGTCTCAAAGTTCTGGTTCCAGCCATCAGTATTGTCGTAGAGTGCATCGGCCAGGATGCTCATGCGACGCAAGTCTATTGTGGCGCGAATGGATGGCTTGGATGTCAGGTTCTGCATGGTGAGCCTGCGCAATACGTAGAAGTTCCACAAGTCCGGATCATTCTCTGTCTCAAGGAATGTGGTGGCCAATACATAATCAAGCGAACTGCCGTATAGTCTGGCATCATCCAGGAATGCACGTTTGTTTCTGGTAAGACGGGGGGACAACAGGTCTGTGATGGCATTGTCCATGAGCATATCCGCCAGGTTGGGACGCAGTTTGAGTCCGGCTTTGTTGCCACCCGGGAAAAACTCCTCATAATAGCCGGCGGCCACATCACCTGCCAGTTTTATTGACTGGTCAAGATGGTAGCAGACGGTATCCACCATCATACGGAGCGTCCATCGGTCTATGGGAGGATTGGTTTCATCGGTCTCACGGTTACGTTTCAGGGAGGATTCATTATAATCCCAATACCTTTTATAACCTTCGGCAAGGAAGGCATGACACAGGGCCTTGTGTTCCTGGACCTTGAGATTGGACAGGAGTGTCTTGAACAGTTCTATGCCTTCCATCAGGCTGTTCTCAGTGAAAGCCTGCTGCACTCGTGTAAGATACACCGCACTCTTGAGCATCTCGCGGCCGTTATTCTCCCGGGCCGCCATATCCCAGATGCCGTTGATCTCTTTTGCAGCACTCTCGGGCTGGTCCTTCTCAATAAATGCATCTACTTTCTTCCAGGCGCGCGAGTATTTGTCTGCGCTGGCCGATGAACAAGTCAGTGTCATAATGATAATCAGAATCGATAATCTCAAAAGGTATCTCATAAGCCTAAACTATTTGGTTTACACGGCAAAGATAAGAGTGCCTTTTGCCATGATAACCATAAAAACCGCTGCAAAACCGTTGCTCTTTTTCTGCAACGTTTCTGCAACGCCTTATTCAAACAAGCCGCCCTGCAAGGATTCGTATCGGGAACGGCCTAAATGACTGTAAGCCAAATCCGTAACCTCACGTCCTCGCGGTGTACGTTTAAGAAATCCCTCCTGAATGAGGAACGGCTCGTATACATCCTCTATGGTGCCGGCATCCTCGCTCAGGGCTGTGGCGATCGTTCCCAATCCCACAGGACCACCCTTGAACTTGTCAATTATGGTGGTAAGAATACGGTTGTCTATCTCATCCAGACCGTACTTGTCAATATTGAGTGCCTCAAGGGCTATATTGGCTATTGAAACAGTTATGCGCCCTGATCCCTTTACCTGCGCAAAGTCACGCACACGGCGCAGCAACGCATTGGCAATACGAGGCGTTCCGCGGCTGCGACCCGCTATCTCAGCGGCAGCATCCACGTCACAAGGTATACCCAGAATACCGGCCGAACGGAGTATGATTTTCTGCAGGGTCTTTGCATCATAATATTCCAGGTGCATGTTGATTCCGAATCTGGCACGCAACGGAGCGGTAAGCAGACCGCTGCGGGTGGTGGCACCTATCAGGGTAAACGGATTAAGGTCTATCTGTATGCTGCGGGCGCTGGGACCCTTGTCTATCATGATGTCTATGCGATAATCCTCCATGGCCGAGTAGAGATACTCCTCAACCACGGGCGACAGACGGTGAATCTCATCGATGAACAGCACATCCTTGGGCTCAAGTGAGGTAAGGATACCTGCCAGGTCACCCGGCTTGTCCAGCACCGGACCCGATGTGATCTTAAAGCCCACGCCAAGTTCATTGGCAATTATGTTGCTCAGGGTTGTCTTACCCAGTCCGGGAGGGCCGTGCAGCAGAGTATGGTCAAGTGACTCGCCACGCTGGCGGGCCGCCTGCACAAAGACACGCAGGTTCTCTACGATCTTGCTTTGTCCCGCAAAATCATCGAACGTCAACGGACGCAAGGCGTTATCAAGTTCCTTGTCCGAGTTGAGTTGCTGCTGTCTTATATCAAAATCCTCCATTTACTTTATCGCTGCTGCAAGTTCGTTTGCATTAATGAGAGACTGTTCGCCGGTCTCCATATTCTTGAGAGTCACCTTGCCCTCAGCCAGCTCGTTGCTGCCTACGATTGCAACATAGGGCACTGCGCCGGCATTGGCGTATGACATCTGCTTCTTCATCTTGGCGTTGTCGGGATAGATCTCGGCGGGGATGTCATGAGCGCGGAGTTCGGCCAGAAGCTTAAGGCAGAACCGTGCCTCATCATCACCCAGGTTTAGGAACAGCACCTTGACACCGCTCTGTGCCTCCTTGGGATAGAGATCCAGCTGGTTGAGCACGTCATAGATACGGTCAGCACCGAATGATATGCCCACGCCGCTCACACCGGGAAGTCCGAATATGCCGGTAAGGTTGTCATAACGTCCGCCACCGCTTATGGAGCCAATCTCAACATCCAGAGCCTTTACCTCAAAGATTGCTCCGGTATAGTAGTTAAGGCCACGGGCCAGAGTAAGGTCAAGCTCCAGCTGGTTGTTGAGACCCAGCTTTGTTGCACCGTCCAGAATGAAACGGCACTCCTCCACGCCCTTGAGTCCGGTCTCGCTGCCGGCCAGCACCTGAGCGATGGTATCCAGCTTATCGCTGTTGCTCCCGGTCAGCTTGATGATGGGCTGCAGTTTGTCAATGGCATCCTGCGGCAGACCCTTGTCGGCCAACTCTGCATTCACGCCGTCAAGACCTATCTTGTCCAGCTTATCTATGGCTACGGTTATATCAACGATCTTATCGGATTGACCGATGGACTCGGCAATTCCGGCCAGTATCTTGCGGTTGTTCAGCTTGATTGCGACGCGGACGCCGAACTTGCTGAACACCATGTCTATCATCTGGATCAGCTCAATCTCATAGAGCAGCGAGTCACTGCCTACGACATCGGCATCACACTGGTAGAACTCACGGTAACGGCCCTTCTGGGGGCGGTCAGCACGCCATACCGGCTGTATCTGGAAACGCTTGAAAGGGAACTGAAGCTCCTCACGGTGCATTACCACGAATCGGGCAAACGGAACGGTCAGGTCATAACGGAGTCCCTTCTCGCAGAACTTGGATGCCAGCTTGAGGCTGTTGCGTGACAGCAGTTCCTCATCGGTCAGGCCACTCATATAGTCACCTGAGTTCTGGATCTTGAAGAGGAGCTTGTCACCCTCCTCGCCATACTTGCCCATCAGGGTGGAGAGGTTCTCCATTGAAGGGGTCTCTATCTGGCTGTATCCGAACAGACGGAATACACTGCGGATTGTATCAAAGATATAGTTACGGCGCGCCATCTCCACCGGAGTGAAATCACGCGTGCCTTTGGGAATTGACGGTTTCATTGTATCAGCGTCTTCTTGATGAATAAATCATTATGTAGTAAATGAGTGTGCCCAGTGAACTTACGGCAGCCACCACGTATGTGTATGCGGCGGCCTTGAGTGCATCACGGGCACCATTCATTGTATCACGTCCGGCTATGCTTGTTTTCTGCAGCCATGCAAGGGCGCGGCTGCTGGCATCGATCTCAACGGGGAGAGTCACGAAACTGAACAGCGTGGTCATGGCAAACAGGCCGATGCCCGCCAGCATGATACCCGGAAAGACTTCAATCATAAGGATACCGGCCAGCAGCACCCAGGTTACGATCTGTGAAGAGAACTGCACCACCGGAACCAGGGCGGAACGCATCTTGACAGGTGCATATTCACGGGCATGCTGTACGGCATGTCCGCATTCATGGGCAGCCACTGCCGCAGCCATTATGCTGTTGCCGTAATAGACATCCTTGCTCAGGTTTACGGTATTATCCTCAGGATTGTAATGGTCCGTGAGTTTACCCTCCACGCAGGTAACCTTGACATTACTGATACCGTTATCGGCAAGCATCCTGGATGCCACCTCATAACCTGTGCTTCCGTCACGGGTGGGTACCTGCGAATACTTCTTGAACTTGCGGTTCAGGTTTCCCTGTACTGAGAAACTGAGGATAGCTATCACTATGAACAGCACCCAGTACAAGGCAGCCGGTGACGAATAACCCGGATATCCCGGAACTGATGATAAGAATTCAAACATTACTCGCGAACGATTGTCTGGTTACGGTCAGGACCTACAGAAACAATGCTTACCGGAGTCTCAAGGAAGTCCTCCAGGAATGAGATGTAGTTGTTGAACTCCTCGGGGAACTCATCCTCATCATGAACCTTGGTAAGGTCTGTCTTCCAGCCCGGAAGCTCCTCATATACGGGCTCCACACCCTCGCAGTCGAACGGGAACTCATCGGTCTGGGTTCCGTCGGGCAGTTTGTAAGCCACGCAAGCCTTGATGGTGGGGAATACGTCAAGTACGTCACTCTTCATCAGAATCAGGTTGGTAACACCGTTCAGACGTACTGCATAACGCAGAGCAACCAGGTCAACCCAACCGCAACGGCGGCGACGGCCTGTTACGGCACCGAACTCCTGACCGCGGTCAGAGAGCTTCTCGCCATCGGCATCAAACAACTCTGTGGGGAACGGACCGCTACCTACACGTGTGCAGTAGGCTTTCATGATTCCGTAAACCTTACCGATGTTACGCGGAGCGACGCCCAGACCGGTGCAGGCACCTGCGCAGATGGTGTTTGATGAGGTTACGAACGGATATGAACCAAAGTCTATGTCAAGCATAGTACCCTGAGCACCCTCGCAAAGGATGGTCTTGCCCTCACGCAGCAGGTTGGCTACAAAGTGCTCGCTGTCCACGAACTTGAACTGCTTCATATACTCGATGCCCTCACGCCATGCCTTCTCAAGCGGAGCCAGGTCATACTCAAAGTTCAGGCTCTTGAGAGTGCGCTCATGAGCTGCACGTGCGGCAGCGTAACGCTCCTCAAAATCGGGACGCAGCAGGTCACCTACGCGCACACCTGTACGGGCTACCTTGTCGGTGTATGTGGGGCCGATGCCACGACCTGTGGTACCAACCTTGTTGGATCCCTTCGATGCCTCAAGCGCACTGTCCATAAGACGGTGTGTAGGCAGGATCAGATGTGCCTTCTTGGAGATGAGCAGACGGCTCTTAAGGTCTATGCCGGCAGCCTCAAGTGCCTCGGCCTCAGCCTTGAAGAGAGCTGCATCCAGCACCATACCGTTGCCTATGATATTCTGCTTGTTACCCTGGAATACTCCTGAAGGGATAGACTTAAGCACAAACTTCTTGTTATCAAAGATAAGTGTATGACCGGCGTTGGGACCACCCTGGAAACGGGCTACTACATCATAACGCGGAGTCAGGACATCAACTACCTTACCCTTGCCTTCATCACCCCACTGCAATCCCAGCAGGACATCAATCTTTTCTGTTTTCATTTTGTCTTATCTGTTTTGTTTTTCAACTTACTCTCTTTTCTTTTGAGCGATGTGGTGCACTTGCCGCACATTCCGTAGACGTTCAGTGACCAACCGGTCATGGTAAAACGTCGGGTTCGCATCTCTCCGATCTGTCGGCGGAGACGTTCATCATTCATCTCCGTAGTCTTGCCGCAACTTCCGCAGATCAGACGGATAGTGCCTTTACTCTTGTCTGTCCTCTCATACAGGACCTTGTCATTGACAAATATCTTGCGTACCAGACCGGCGTTCTCAAACAACCCCAGGTTATTGTACACCGTAGCCCTGCTTATCCTCATACGGCTCTTCTCCTGCATCCAGGCCGACATCTCCTCGGCCGAGAAGGGAGCATCGGTCGTGTAGACCGTCTCAAGCAGGACTGTCCTCTCAGGCGTACTGCGCAGTGAATTGAGGCGCAGATAATCCTGGAGTTTCTGCCTAACCAAGCTAAGACTGTCCGCTTTATCCATTCTCCTCCAAGCGGTTCAGGACAGCCGTGGCAGCCTGTGCGCACATCAGGTCAGAACCGTTCACCGCAGCCTGTGCCTGATCTTTCAGTTCCTGTACATAACGCGGCCCCATCTCACGTCCTCCGCGCAGCATATGTGCCAGCATCAGGAATCCGCAATATCGGGCCATACCATTATCGGAAGCGATCCAGCGGAAAGCCGTTTCCGATGCCCCCGGCATGCGGCTGAACAGGTACATGGAACATACCTCAGCCAGATCCGGGAATTTTATATCCTCAATCCAGAGGTCAGCCATATCGGACATGAACTGATCCTGGGGATAAATCAGTGCCGCCAGGATCCTGCACTCGCGGATATCCTCTTTCCAAAGAGCAACCGCGAGTTCAGAATCTTTTTCTGTCTCCGATGCTATACGCCTGAGTTCCGGCAGGCTAACCCCGAAATTGAGTTTGTAGCCTATTCCCGCCTCCCTCATGTCGGAGGAGGCTACACCGTTCATACTCAGTCTCAGTTTCCGCTTGATGTCAAGAACTTTCTCTTGGACAGTCATTTTACGTATTACAGCATCAGAAATTGTTTATCACTTGGCGAGATGGCGTTTCTTGAACTGGTGAGGGGCCTCGCCCTTCTCCTTGAAGAATGCCGCATAGAATGACTGACGGTTTGAAAAGCCCGACATCACTCCTATCTCCTCCATTGTCTTGTCCTGGTAACGCTTGTCAGTAAGGTAATGTACTGCATCACGTACCCTGAATTCATTCACCAGACTGGAATAGTTCATTCCGAATCTTGAATTGATCACAGCCGACAGGTATCTGGGATTTGTATTCAGATCCTCGGCTAACTGCTTTGCGGAATAATCCGGATCGCGGTATTTTTTCTCTGCAACCACGATTGTAAGGATACCGTCATACAGTTCATCTGCAAGTTCCGCACGGATAAGGCCCCTATAGTTGGCTTCCTTTTCGGCCTTCTCCCTGATTTTGTAAGGCTTAGTGTTAGTGCTCATATTGTAAATTTACGTCACAAAATAAATGTTTTTCCGCCGAATTTCACACACCCTTAAGTCAATATTATTTAAAAAACGCGCAAGTGCGCGATGATGCTGCCCAAACGGCGGATTTTTTGTACCTTTGGCGTCAATACACCCCTAATCAGGAGATGATAGACCAGCTCACCATAGAAAAGATCCTGGACGCCGCCAACATAGTTGATGTGGTGTCAGAGTTCGTGACGTTGCGCAGACGCGGCGTCAACTATGTGGGACTGTGTCCGTTCCATAATGAGAAGACCCCCTCATTCTACGTATCGCCGTCCAAGGGTATCTGCAAATGTTTCAGTTGCGGCAAGGGCGGTAATGCCATCCATTTCCTGATGGAGCATGAGCAGATGTCATTCCAGGACGCGGCCGAATGGCTGGCCAATAAGTACGGAATCCCGTTCCGCAAGCGTGAGCTCACTGAGAATGAGAAAGCCCTGCAGAACGAGCGTGAATCACTCTTTATAACCAATCAGTTTGCGCTGGATTTCTTTAAGGACACCCTGCTCAACACTGACAAGGGCCGTGCCATAGGTCTGGCATATTTCCGTAAGCGCGGGTTCCGTGATGACATACTTGACAAGTTCTATCTTGGTTACTGTCCCGATGAGCCCGATGCGCTGGCACGTACCGCTCTGGCCAAAGGCTACACCAAGGAGAACCTGATTAAGACAGGACTCTGCTACGCGAAAGACGACAACGGAGCCTTGCGTGACCGTTTCCGCGGCCGCGTGATATTCCCGGTACATTCCATATCGGGCAAGGTGGTTGCCTTTGGCGGCCGCATAATGAGTGCCGAGTCAAAGGTTGCCAAATACGTGAACTCGCCGGAGTCAGTGATCTATTCAAAGAGCCGTGAGCTCTACGGACTCTATCAGGCCAAGCAGGCCATAGTACGCAAGGACCGCTGTTTCCTGGTTGAGGGTTATGCCGATGTCATAAGCATGTTCCAGAGCGGAGTGGAGAACGTGGTGGCATCGAGCGGCACGTCACTCACCCCCGGTCAGATACGTCTGATACACCGTTTCACCAACAATATCACCGTACTCTATGACGGTGACAAGGCGGGCATCAAGGCATCCCTGCGCGGTATAGACATGCTGCTTGCCGAAGGCATGAACGTAAAGGTTCTTCTGCTTCCCGACGGCGAGGACCCCGACAGCTTTGCGCAGGGTCGCGGAGCCACCGCCTTCCAGCAGTACATTGACACCCATCAGGTGGATTTCATCCGCTTCAAGGTGAACCTCCTTATGGAGGATGCGGCCGATGATCCCTACAGCCGCAGCGAACTCATAAAGAGCATCACGCAGAGCATATCGGTTATACAGGATCCAATCGTACGTTCCGTATACATTACCGAGTGCAGCCAGATAATGAAGATCGATGAGCGTCTGCTCATAAACGACGTCAACCGCCGCCAGCGTGAGCAGGCCCAGGCTGTACCCCAGCCCAAGCCGCAGCCAACCGCTCCTGAGGCAGAGCAACCCGCTGAGCCCGAACCCGCCGAACAGCCCGAATCCACCGATGAAAAGGCCCCGGAGCCTCAAATATCGGCCGAGGATAAACTGCGTCAGGACATACGCGCACTCAAGCGCGAGGGCCTGGGTCCCATGATGGATAAGGAGCGTCTTTTGTCGCAGCTGATTGTAAGATACGGCGGCCGCGTAATGTGCACGATGCAGACCGATGACGGCGAGCAGCCCATCACCGTTGGACAGTTCATAGTACAGTCACTTGCCAATGACGGACTGGAGTTCCGCCACCCCGTTTACAAGCGTTTCGTGGAGATAATGGCCGAGCATCTGGAGGATGAGAATTTCAATACCGAGAAGTTCTTCATGTCCCACCCCGAGACATTCGTCAGCCTGACCGCCGCCAGCCTCATGGAGGAGCGCTACCAGCTGAGCGGCCTCTTCAAGGACAACATGCCCACCGAGGATGAGACCCACCTGCTCAAACTGACCCGCCACATCATGGCCGATTACCAGATGGAGGTTGTCCGCCTTGAAATCAAGAAAACAGAAAAAGAGATCCAAGAGGCCACACCGGACGCCCTCGCATCTCTCCAGACCCGCTACCAGCAACTCCTGGCCGCCCGCTCCGAGCTCTCCAAGACCCTGGGCGAGCGCGTAATCACACTCTAATTGCGCGCCGAGTCCCGGGCATTTAACAATTCCATAAATCCCGTATCTTAGTGGTATGAAAGCAAATATCTTTTTTCCATTGTTTGTGGCGCTGTTGTTTGCAGCCACTCCCGCCAGTGCCCAAAAGGCCCGCATTATGGAACAGAAGCCGGGCAGCATAACGTTTGAGGTAGATCTGAATCTGCCGAAACCCCAAAACCAGTATTATTTCAAAGGCCAGTCACAGGCTGAGAAAAAGGAGTACTACGTGACTCATGCCAATTACAAGGGTCTTGACGAAATATTCATTGCAGCCAGTTTCTGGGATACGCCTCTGGTTCTGGATGACACCCCGTTCTACACCGGAATGGTACGTGCCTTTTCCGATCATCGGCCCATAACACTGTCGCCCGACCTTATCTGGATGCTCATCAGCCAGGCCTTCTCGCACGATGTCAACGCCGATCCGGAAAAGTTCCGTGACAAACTGGTGGGTTTTGACGGAAAGGTTGCCCTTGTAGTAGAGACTGACAAACCTCTCTACAGCCCTGAGTTTGACTGGACATCGACCATTGACGGTTTTGCCGCCAAGATTGAGGCAAACACCCAAAACGACATAGCCAAACTGATTACGGCCGATTTCTCAACCACCGGAACAGCCGAGCGTCTGGCATCGGAAATTGTCCTGATGGAGACCACCAAGTCATTCTTTGAGTTCATCATAATGTATTCAGGATGCGGATTCCCCTCCATTACACTCACGGGCACGGTACAGGACTGGCAGTCAATCCTGGACAGGACCGAGAGTCTGCGTAAACTGGGAGCCGGCAAATGGGCAGCCGAACTCAAACCTATACTGGAGCAGTTCGTACAGGCCGCAGGAGGCAACCCCGACAAGGCTTTCTGGCAGGACATAGTGATGAAGAACACTGTGGAGAACCTGCGAGGCGGAGCCTGCTCAATGGATAAACCCACCGAACTGGACGGCTGGTTCCTCAAGTTCATGCCTTATGACAAAGACGGCAATCCCACACCTGCCAAGATACCGCACAACTACAACAAATTCCCCAAGCAGATGTCATCGGTACCCGTCAAGTACATCGAAGTGGCCCCTGAAACCGGCCAGGTAATAGGGACCATTCCTCTGGAACTGTCGGGCGGAATAGCAGGATTCTCGGCCGATGAAAACGGCTGCGTATCATTCAATCTGGGCTGGACCGTAAACAAATCACAGGCCGACAGGAACATCAAGCAACTGGAGGAGAGTGACGGCTGGATAAACCTGCGAGTTACACAGGTCCCCGAAGAGCTGCGCTCCATAGAGCACTACAATATGCTGGAACTGGAATTTGTCGGAAAGGTTGACATTCCCGACTGGTTTTACAAGCTGGATATCAACTATCTTATTATCAAGGGCAATGTAACTCCCGACCAGAAAAAGAAGCTTAAGCGTCGTTTTGGTGAGGATCACATCACCTTCAGGTGAGTGACACTTACTTGCGGGAGATCAGATTCATGAACTCCTCGCGAGTCTTGGCGCGGTTGAAAGCGCCGGTAAAATCCGATGTGGTTGTAATGGAATTTTGTTTCTCCACACCGCGCATCTGCATGCACATGTGACTGGCCTCGATAACCACCATCACACCAAGCGGCTGAAGAGTTTCCTGGATGCAATCCTTGATCTGTGATGTCATGCGTTCCTGCACCTGGAGGCGGCGTGCAAAGGCATCCACCACACGTGCTATCTTGCTCAGACCGGTAATGTAACCGTTGGGAATATAGGCCACGTGAGCCTTGCCGTAGAAGGGCAGCATATGGTGCTCACAAAGGGAGTAAAAGTCAATATCTTTTACTATAACCATCTGGCTGTAATCCTCTTTGAACATGGCCGATTTCAGTATGGCCGAAGGATCAATCTCATAACCGCTGGTAAAATCCAGAAGCGTCTTGGCCACACGCAGCGGCGTACGAACCAGACCCTCACGTTCGGGGTTGGGCTCTATCAGTTTGAGAATCTCCTCGTAGTGTTTTTTAAGAGCAAGAAATTTTTCCGAGTTCTCATCGGAATATGGTATCAGTGAACTCATAACGGAATTGTAATCTCCTGATTGCGTAAAATGATTATGCCTTTGTAAGGCGTTTCTTTCTTAAGTTTGCGCAGTGTTTCAAACGCCTCCTCATAATAGAGGAAATCGCCTACCGTGCAGCGCCAGCGCGGGTTGCGGAACTCAGTGTGTACCGGAAGGTCAGGGTAGCGTGAACGCAGGTAACGGTCCACCTCATTCGCCCTCTCTTTCGATGCGCGCGTATTGTTTCCTGCATAGACCTGGACACGGTATCCTATGGCTTTGATCTTGGTACCTGACTGAACCTCGGATACCTTACCGATAAGACTGTCCAGACGCACATCACTCTCAACGCGTATCTGGCCCTTACCCGGAATATCCCTCTCCAGCTCCTGGACCAGCGTGGTTTGCGCGCTGGCCAGAGCCGTAAAGAGAACCAGGAATACTGTTAATCCTGTCTTTTTCATATAGTTTTAATTACTTCTTCCAAGCGTCTATGATGCCCTTAAAGTCGGCAACCTTAAGAGAAGCGCCGCCAATCAAGCCACCATCGATGTCAACCTTTGAGAACAGCTCAGGAGCGTTTGAAGCCTTGCATGAGCCACCGTAAAGGATTGAAGTATCCTCAGCAACCTGCTTGCCGTACTTGTCGGCGATCACTGAACGGATATAAGCGTGAATCTCCTCAGCCTGATCGGCAGTAGCGGTCTTACCGGTACCAATGGCCCAGATGGGCTCGTAGGCGATGGTGATGTTCTTGAACTCCTCGGCAGAGAGGTTGAATACTGAACCCTCAAGCTCAGCCTTAACGATCTGGTTCTGGATACCCTTCTCGCGCTCGTCGAGTGACTCACCGATGCAGAAGATAACCTTAAGACCGTTGGCAAGAGCCAGCAGAACCTTCTCCTTGAGGATATCATAAGTCTCGTGATAGTACTCACGACGCTCTGAGTGACCCAGGATTACATACTCAGCACCTGTTGACTTAACCATGGCAGCTGATACCTCACCGGTATAAGCACCAGACTCCTTGTCAGCGCAGTTCTCGGCAGAAAGACCGATAACCTTGTGGTCAATGATATCAGAAATCTTGGCAAGATGAATGAACGGAGTGCCGATGATGACATCGCAATTGGGTTTGTCAGCAGCCAACACCTGATTCAGCTCCTCAGCGAGAGCAATACCTTCCTGGAGAGTCTTGTTCATCTTCCAGTTTCCGGCAACGATTTTCTTTCTCATTTCAAATAGTATTAAAAACGTTATTGTTATTGTATCAAACTCTTAAGTCTGTCAATCAGCACCAACAGGAGCAGCGGCAGCAGGAACAGAGCTGCGACAGCCCACGGAGTGCGGAAAGGATCGGCGGCGGGAATCTGACCCACCTCTATCTCATCCAGCGGTCCGGACAGGTTCTCATCGGACGGTATACGTGCGTGACCCCATTTGTTCACTATCACGCCGTTCCTGAGCAGGATAAGACCCGGATTGGCACGAACCATCGTCTTGAGCGGAATCTCATCGCAGAACAGGAACGAAATCTCCGCTCCGGCCTCCTCAATCCACTCCTTTATGGCATCATCGCCCGATGAAGTCAGTCCTATTATATTATATCCGTAATGACCGCAATAGTCAAATACATCATCAATCAGGTCCAGATTATTCTCACTGGCATTC
This sequence comes from Bacteroidaceae bacterium, assembly GCA_045113495.1. GTDB lineage: Bacteria > Bacteroidota > Bacteroidia > Bacteroidales > Bacteroidaceae > Colenecus. The sequence goes on along the minus strand of JBGUIZ010000002.1, from coordinate 18,234 downwards.
TCTACATGAGGTGATACCAGAAGGAACGTATTACTGCTGTCCGTAAGGATCCGGGCGGTCAGGTCATTCATGTCAGAATCCAGTATCGAGAAATCGGCCAAAGCCGGATTCATGTTCTCCAGAATCTCCGTGCGCAGGTCAGTTCCAACCTTGTAGGGCCTGAAATCCAGACAGGGCAGACCGTTTATGTTACCCGTCATGAACCTCACTGCAATCATCGTTACGATCAGGGTGACTGCCCAGTGACGTTTCTCATTGATGAAAGGCACTACCGCCTTACGCCCCGCAAAGACCGCTATAGCCAGTACCAGCAGGAAAACGTTCTTGTAGAATGTCTGCCAGTTGGAAATTACCAGAGCGTCGCCAAAACATCCGCAGTCTTCGACCGGATTATTGACAGCCACGTACAGTGTGAACGGGGTAAGGATCACCATGGCTACGAGCATTACCAATGACGAACCTCTGGAATACGCGCCTACAAGCATATAAGCGCCTATGAGAATCTCAAAACCTGCCAGCAGGCAAGCCGTTATGAGCAGAGTAGAATCAAGGAATAAGTCACCCATCGCGAATGCAGACAGGTAATCAGAAATCTTGATTTGAGTACCTACAGGATCAATCGCCTTGACCACGCCCGAAAACATGAAGGTCAGGCCCAGCACTACCCGGCAGAAATTGACGAGTATCTTAGCTGTTATCCCTATCTTTTTTGACTCCTCACTCATTTGGTTGTCTATTTATTTTTCCGATCCGCTCTCAATCACAGTTTTGATGAGACCGAATACGGCGTAGTTTATCATATCCATGTAGTTGGCATCAATTCCTTCCGATACAACCGTCTTGCCGTCATGACTCTCAATCTCCTTGGTACGGTTTATCTTGGTAAGAATCAGGTCAGTGTATGATGTGGTACGCATTCCGCGCCATGCCTCGTCATAGTCATGGTTTTTCTTTTTCATCAGCTCCAGGGCAGCGTTGGCATACTTGTCATACTCACTGATAGCCCAATCAGGATCCTTGTCAACGGTATCGGAGAAACCGTGTTCCAACTGGATGAGAGCGATGATGCCGTAATTCACGATACCTATCAGCTCTGAGCGGATACCCTCATCAATGAGTGATACACCTTTGGTCTCAATGCTGCGTATGCGCTTGGCCTTGATGAATATCTGGTCAGTCAGTGACTCGGGGCGCATGATACGCCATGATGCACCGTAATCCTGCAGTTTCTTGACATAGAGTGCGCGGCACATCTTTATCACCTCATCAAACTCCTTGTTGGTATCGGCCTTACAGTTCTGCTCTTTCATTTCAGTTCAGTTTCAGTTTACCCTCAGCGTCTGTCCAACCTTGATAATGGCATTACGGGAGATGCCGTTCAGTTTGCATATATTGCCGATGGTAGTTTCATTCTTGATTGCGATCCTGCTCAGAGTATCGCCTTTCTTTACGGTGTAGTATATCTCACGGGTGTTCTTGGCATAGATATAATAATCCGTCACCGCTGTCTGATGCGGAAAATCAAACATATAGGCGGGATTGATTGCATTGCCAAGCACGCGTGTCTCAAAATGCAGATGAGATCCTGTTGAACGGCCTGTATTTCCACCCAGACCGATGGGATCACCCGCATGAACTATGTCATTCTCAGAGACCAGTTTCTTGGACAGATGTCCGTACACGGTTTCCAGTCCGTTGGGATGACGTATCACCAGGTAATGACCGTAACCGCGACGCTCATAACGTGATATGCGCACCTTGCCGTCAAAGGCGGCACGGATGGTATCGCCGGTCTTGACCTTGATGTCAATGCCGTAATGGTTACGTCCGCGGTTGGAGCGGTAACCGTATCTGTCTGTGATTCGGGTGCTGTCAGTAGGCATTACGTAGCCCTTCATAGAGATGATGACTGTATCCGGAAGCTCTACGTCCTCATATTTGTGCACATACTCATTGCTCCACTCCGGATAGAGATATGATGCGGGGTTGTTAAGGTCAACAGCCAGGCCGGGATTAAGATGTGCGGGCTTGAAAACCCTGTCCATAGGTGTCACAGGCATGGCAGGAGCCGGTTTGGAATCCTGAGCCCAAACAATTGCGCATTCCGATGCAAGCATCAGAACCATCAAAAGCAGCCTGTTTAAGAACCTAGTATACATCTTTTTATTTTCAAGTCGCGAAGTTACTTATTTTTCACGAGATTGATGACCAGTCATACTTACTTTTCTTAAGACGGCTGAGCATGCGGCCCATCAGCACATTCTGCGGTTGCGCCAGTTCAGGGTCATCGGCAATGATATCCCTGGCAATCTCACGCACATGTTCTATCAGCGCTCCGTCACGTGCTATGTTGGCCAGATGCAGATCAAATGCCATGCCGCTCTGCTGCGTTCCCTCCAGGTCACCGGGACCGCGCAGCTTAAGGTCAGCCTCGGCAATCTCGAATCCGTCACAGGTGGCTGTCATTATCTCGATGCGCTTGCGGGTATCCTCGCTGAGCTGATACGGAGTGATGAGCAGGCAGAAAGACTGGTCGGCGCCACGGCCCACACGGCCGCGCAGCTGGTGCAGCTGCGAGAGTCCGAACCGGTTGGCGTTCTCAATCAGCATGATGCTGGCATTGGGCACGTCCACACCCACCTCAATCACGGTGGTGGCCACCATTATCTGGGTCTCATTACGCTTGAACCGCTGCATCTCGGCATCCTTCTCGGCCGGTTTCATACGTCCGTGGACCTTGCTCACACCATAGCCGGCAAACCTCTCACAGACAGTCAGATAACCCTCCTCCAAATTCTTTAGGTCAATCTTCTCACTCTCCTCTATGAGCGGATAGACAATATACGCCTGGCGGCCCTTCTTAAGCTCGCGGTCCAGAAACGCATAGACCGATGAATGGTTGCCGTCATAGTAATGCTCCGTCTGAATGGGCTTGCGTCCCGGAGGCAGCTCGTCTATGACCGATACATCCAGGTCACCGTACAGTGTCATAGCCAGCGTACGCGGTATGGGGGTTGCCGTCATGACCAGCACGTGGGGAGGCATCTTGCTCTTGCTCCACAGACGAGCCCTCTGAGCTACGCCGAAACGGTGCTGCTCATCAATCACCACAAATCCCAGACGGTTGAACTCCACCGGATCCTCAAGTACGGCATGGGTGCTTACCAGTATGTTCACGCTACCCTCCTTGAGTCCCTTGAGTATGCTCTCACGGCGCTTGCCCTTGATGCTGCCGGTAAGCAGTTCCACCTTGAGTCCAAGCCCCTCTATGTATCTTGAGATATTTGCAAAATGCTGCTCTGAGAGTATCTCGGTAGGTGCCATTATGCAGGCCTGATAGCCGTTGTCAATGGCTATGAGCATGGTCATCAGGGCCACCATGGTCTTGCCGCTGCCCACGTCACCCTGCAGCAGGCGGTTCATCTGGCGGCCACTGCCCATATCCTTGCGGATCTCACGTATCACACGCTTCTGGGCTTCAGTCAGGCTGAAAGGCAGTTTCTGTGTGTAGAAGCTGTTAAAGTAATCACCCACCTTGCTGAACACGTAACCCTTGAACTTGCGCTGACGGTCACTTGCATATCGGGCCAGGTTAAGCTGTATGTAAAAAAGCTCCTCAAACTTGACTCTGAGCTGTGCCAGACGCAACTCCAGGGGTGTACGGGGATTATGCAGCACCTTGAGGGCATCGGTCAGGGGCATGAGATGCTCCTTCTCCTTGAGCCAATCAGGCAGAGTCTCCGGCAGGGGCTCCACAATGAGAGCCATCAGGTTGTTTACCAGCTTGCGTATGGCGGCGGAATTCAAGCCCGCCTTCTTCATCTTCTCGGTGGTGTTGTAATAGGGCTGCATGCCCATCTCCTGCAGGTTCAGGTTAGCCTCCTGGTCTATCTCCGGATGGGCCACATTTACCCTTCCGCCAAATATGGTAGGCTTGCCGAACACCACATACTCCACCCCGGGGCGATATCGGTCAAGTGTATATTTTATTCCGCTGAACCACACCAGGTCGGCCACTCCCGTCCCGTCGCTGAAATGAGCCACCAGACGCTGGCGTCTGCCCTCACCTATCTGCTCAAAACTCAGTATCTTACCTTTGAGCTGGATATAAGGCATGGTGCCGTCCACCTCCCTGATCCGGAAGATGCGGCTGCGGTCAATGTATTTGTAAGGAAAATAGTAAAGCAGATCCTGCAGCGTGCTTATCTGGAGCTCACCTTTAAGGAGGGCGGCTCTTGCCGGGCCAACACCGGGCAGATACTTGACGTCACGCAGTGCAAGATCAAGCATCAGGCACGGCCGAACATCATCTTTTCACAAACCGAGGCTGTGACCTCGTCACCGCGAAGCAGGCTGATGATAGCCTTTGCAAACTCTACAGCTGCGGCGGGACCGCATGCTGTAATCAGATTCCCGTCCTTCTCAACGAACGTCTCCTTGCAGTCGGCGCCCTTAAGCATACCCTCACATCCGGGGTAGCAGGTTGCCTTTCTTCCCTGCAGAAGTCCGTGCTTGCCCAGAACCGTTGGAGCGGCGCAGATGGCACCTACGGGCAGGTTCTTGGCCATGGCCTCACGCAGAAGAGCCTCCAGGCCCTTATGCTTGCCCAGGTTGGTAGATCCGGGCTGTCCGCCGGGCAGTATCAGCATCTCGGCATCACTGAAATCAGTGTTCTCAAACAGGTCATCGGCCTGAACGGGAATTCCCTGGCTGCTCTTGACAAGGAACTCATCGGATATGGAGATGGTGTTGACTTCTATTCCGGCGCGGATGAGCATATCCAGCGGAGTGATAGTTTCTATTGCCTCGAAGCCTTCTGCAAGAAAGATGTAGACCATGATTATTTGAGTTTGAAATAGTAGGTGATGGTACCGGTCTGGTTGTTCTCACCTCCTATAGCGTTGAACTTTGTTCTCTTGGCAGCCTGCTCAGCAGCCTGACGCAACTGCAGGTTGGTAGTATTGGTACGGTTGTTGATTCTTGTGTCAACAACATTTCCATCAGGATCAACGGTAATGGTTATAACAACTCGGCCTTCCTCCTGGATACTGTATGCGGGACGGGGCAGTTCACCGAGCATGTCACGTCCACCAAGATCCCAGGTTCCGTAGCTTCCTACACCGGTTGCCTTACCCTGCGTGGCATTGCCCTGAGTTGAGCCGGGAGCGCCCTGTACATCAGAGTTTGTATCGGCCGATGTGCTGGCTTGCATGGAACTGCTGCGGCCAAAAGCGCTGGCCATCAGATTCTGGGCCTGCTCGGCTGCCTGACGTTCCTGCTCGGCACGGATCTCCTCGGGCGTGGGCTGACGGGGAGTCTCCACGGGCTTGACGGGTTTCTCCTTCTCGCCGCTCTCTATGGCTACGGTCTCCTCCAGGTCCTGTGTGATGGCAGGCTCCGCCTGGGGTGCCACAGGCGTGGGTACCGCAGCAGGTGCCGGGGCGGGCATGGAGTTGACCTCAGTGAACTCATAGTCAGTATCCAGGTTACCCATATTGCCCAGCATAACAGGCACGCCGCTCTCTGCCTGAGCCAGAGGTCTGGCCAGATGCATCAGCAGCAACAGCCCTATCACACAGGCGTGAACCAGCAGAGCCCACAACAGTGAGAATATATTAAACTCTCTGTTCTTCTTCATAAAGATCATTTCCTGTCAGGACGGCGCGTAGCAAGTACAACCTTGAACTGATTCTCATTAGCTATGTTCAGTACCTTTACAATCTCCTTGTAGGGTACGGACTCATCGGCATAAAGGGCCACATACATCTCAGGCTCCTTCTGTGAACAGTCAATAAGGAAATCTGTCAGTTCCTCAAAGACTATGGGCATCTCGTCATCATTGCCGAACGCGGTGTAGTAATTCAGGTCGCGGTCTATGATGACGCGGGTCAGCGGTTTGGCCGATGTCTGCTGCGAACTCTGCGGCAGCAGCACCTTGATGGCGTTGGGGCTGACCATCGTGGATGTTATCATAAAGAATATCAGCAGCAGGAATATGATGTCGGTCATGGACGACATGCTGAACTGCGGTGATACCTCGTTACGTCTCTTCAACATATCACTTGCCCAGATTTACGGTAAAGTCCTGGATGAATGACTCCATCTCATTTGCAATGCTGTCCACGCGTGACACCAGATAGTTGTATGCGAACAGAGCAATGATACCTACAATCAGACCGCCTACGGTTGTGATCATAGCCTCATATATTCCGCTTGACAGCAGTGACACGTCTATGTTGTTACCGGCATTGGCCATTTCCCAGAATGCGCGTACCATACCTATTACGGTTCCAAGGAAACCAATCATAGGAGCGGCACTGGCTATGGTGGAGAGACCCTTCAGTCCCTTCTCCAGCTTGGCGATCTCAACATTGGCCGCATTCTCCATACCCAGCTGGATATCCTTGGCGTCGTGATCGGACAGACCTACACCCTTCTCCACTATACGGCTCAAGGGTGATGCAGTTGCCTGGCAGAATATCTGGGCGGATTTGATCTCACCGCTCTTCATGTAATCATTGACACGGTCCATAAAGTGCGGGTCCTTGATGTCTGCCTTACGGTAAACAGCTATACGGTTAAAGAAGATGTAGAAGCAGAGAATGGACAGCAACAAAAGAACCAGCATGATCCAGCCTCCCTTGAGGGCCATGTCAAAAAGGTTCATCTTATCGGCAGTCTCTTCTGCCAACTGTACGGCAACCTGGCTCTGAGCCGCGGTGTCGCCTAATGTCTGTGCAAGTGTTTGTAAGAACATATTCAGATAATGCAGTTTTTATATTCGCTAATAGTCTTTTCAAGTCCCAGGTAGAGGGCGTCACATACCAGTGCATGACCTATCGATACCTCATCCAGCCAAGGAATCTGCTCCTTGAGATACTTAAGGTTCTTAAGGCTCAGGTCATGTCCGGCGTTAAGTCCCAGACCGCACTCACGGGCCTTACGGGCAGCCTCAACGAACGGTTTTACCGCCATCTCAGGATCCAGCACCTCATAATTGGTGGCATAGGGCTCAGTATAAAGCTCCACGCGGTCGGCTCCCACCTTGGCTGCCAGTTCAACCATCATGGGGTTGGCATCGACAAAAATCGATGTACGGATTCCGTTGTTACGGAACTCTGATACGACATCGGTCAGGAAAGCCTGGTTGTTCAGCGTATCCCAGCCGTGATTTGATGTGATCTGGTCAGGTGAATCGGGCACCAGAGTTACCTGTGCAGGCCTTATCTTGCATACCAGCTCCATGAAAGCCGGAGCGGGATATCCCTCAATATTGAACTCCGTTGTGAGGACCTTTTTAAGGTCATAAACGTCCTGACGGCGTATGTGACGCTCATCGGGACGGGGGTGCACGGTAATGCCGTCAGCTCCAAACCTCTCGCAGTCAAGCGCAACCTTGACCACATCAGGATTGTTGCCGCCACGTGCATTACGTATGGTAGCTATCTTGTTGATATTAACACTTAATCTCGTCATAAGTCCTTTCACTTGAATAAAATGAACTATCTTTGCCGTGAGCAGCGGTACTTTGTACCCACTATGCTCAATCAGCAAAGATAGGAATAATTCCTCTCTTACGTGCTTAAAAATAGATAAATAGTATGCGTTTTGCGATATTCGGAAATCCGTCATCGGACAAGACCTGCGGCCATGAGCCACAGTTTTTCAGTCTGCTCCATTCACTAGGTTGCCAGATAGCTGTCGATAGCCGCTACCTGCGTTTCCTCAAGTCCGATATGGGATGGGACATCCCCTCAGACAGCGTGATAGAAGGTGATGATTTTACAGCCGATGCCGTTATCAGCATAGGCGGTGACGGTACGTTCCTGCGCACCGCAACCCGCGTGGGCAGCAAGGGCATCCCCATGGTAGGTATCAACACCGGCCGTCTGGGTTTCCTGGCCGATATCACCTGCTCCCGTATGGAGGATGCCATACGCAGCATCTGCGACGGCAAGTACTCACTGGAGAAACGCAATCTCCTGCAGATAAGCATGGACAATCTGCCTCTGGGCCACACTCCCTATGCCCTGAATGATATCGCCATACTTAAGCATGATATCTCATCCATGATACAGATATCCACCAGCGTCGGCGGCACTCCCATGATCACCTATCAGGCCGACGGTCTGGTAGTGGCCACACCCACAGGCTCCACAGCCTACTCCCTGAGTGTGGGCGGCCCCATCATCGCTCCGGGCACCAACGTGATCTGTCTCACCCCGGTTGCTCCGCACAGCCTCACCATGCGCCCGCTGGTATTATCGGCCGACCAGACCATCCGTCTGGACGTAACCAGCCGCAGCCACAGCTTCCTGGTATCAATAGACGGCAACAGTTTCAGCTGCCGTGAGCACACATCTATTGAGATAAGCCGTGCACCCTTCCAGATAAGCGTCATCAAGCCCGACGGAGGAGACTTCTTCAGCACCCTGCGCGAAAAAATGCTCTGGGGCACCGACTCCCGCAAATAATTTCTGCTGTTTTCCAGGGGAACAGAAGGGGATATAGTCTCAGAAACTACTCGCCACCGGACTGTCTGTTTGAGGAGACGACGTTCCGTGGCTACTCCGCCCCCTTCCAGACCCTAAACGTCGAACTCGTCCTCATAGTCCCCTTCTGTTCCGCTCACCGTGGATTATTTCCACGGGACCGGGGTATATCCTCTCTGGGAGTCTCGCACCCACGCGTGACCAGTGGGAGGGGCCCGCGACAAAAAATATCGATTCTGGAACGATCAGTTTCGGAATCGATATTTTTTGTTGTGGGAGGGCATTCTCCCAGAGAGGATATACCCCGGTCCCGTTTGATTATTTTATAACCTTGGAGTAGGACTCCAGGAAGCGGTCGGCATCCTGTTTGGTGATGCACAGAGGCGGGAGCAGACGGATTACGTTGGTTCCGCTTACGCCGGTAAAGATGTGCTCCTCAAAGAGCAGGCGCTGACGTATCTCCTTGATGGGCTGCTCAAACTCCATGCCTATCATGAGGCCGCGGCCACGAACCTCCTTGGGACCCGGAATCTGTTTAAGCTGCTCCAGCAGATATGAACCTACACTGGCTGCGTTCTCTACCAGATGCTCCTTCTCAATCACGTCAAGCACAGCCATTGCAGCGGCGCAAGCCAGATGGTTACCGCCGAATGTGGTACCCAGCTGACCGATGACCGGCTGGAACATGGGGCTGATAAGCAGTCCGGCGCAGGGCAGACCGTTGGCAATACCCTTTGCTACGGTGATGAGGTCAGGCTTGATGCCGTTGTACTGGTGAGCAAAGAACTTGCCGCTACGGCCGTAACCGCTCTGGATCTCATCCAGAACCATTACAGTGCCGTTTGCTGTACAAGCCTCACGCAGTCCTTTCATATAATCATCGGAAGGTACCTGAATACCTCCTACGCCTTGTATTCCTTCAATTATCAGGGCAGCTACATCACCCTTGGCAAGCTCAGCCTTGGCAGCCTCCAGGTCACCCCACGGCAAATAGGTCACATGACCGCATGCGTTGATGGGAGCGATGATCTTGGGGTTGTCAGTTACCTCTACAGCCAGTGATGTACGGCCGTGGAAAGCCTTCTTGAGTGAGAGCACACGGCTGCGTCCGGTGTGGAACGAAGCCAGCTTAAGAGCGTTCTCATTAGCCTCGGCACCGCTGTTGATCATGAACAGGCTGTAATCCTCATAGCCCGATACACGACCCAGCTGCTCGGCAAGCTGCTCCTGCAGACGGTTAATCACGGAATTTGAGTAGAAGCCCAGTGTAGCGACCTGACGGCTCACTGCCTCTACGTAATGAGGATGAGCATGGCCGATGCTAATCACAGCGTGGCCACCGTAAAGGTCCAGATACTCCTGGCCTTTGTCATCCCAAACTTTCTGTCCCTGTCCCTTAACGATATTAACCGGGAACAGGCTATATACTGGAAATAGTTTCATTTTCAATATCTGATTAGGCTCCCCCAGCGCGGCCGGAGGCCGCCCCGTTTGCGGAGCAAACTAAAAAAAGGTTTTTTGTTTAATCTTAGAAGCCGCTGGACTTTAATATAAGGCCAGTGGTTTCTTTAAGATTAAACAGCAAATTCATGTTATGTACCGCAGTTCCGCTTGCACCCTTCAAGAGGTTATCAATGCAGGATACTATAAGCAGTTTGTCACCGTGTTTCTCCAGATGGATAAGACACTTGTTGGTGTTCACCACCTGTTTCAAATCTATCGGCTCATCAACAATGTGCACGAATGAATCGGCCTCATAGTACTCGCGGTAGATCTTGTACATCTCCTCAATGTCAACTGCATTCTTTACCACTACGGTTGCAAATATGCCGCGGGCAAAATCACCACGGTAGGGAATGAAATTGATATCTGAGTTGAAACTGCTCTGCAGATGCTTTACAGACTGTATAATCTCCGGCAGGTGCTGGTGTGTGAACGGCTTGTAGATGCTGATGTTGTTGTTACGCCAGCTGAAGTGTGTGGTTGCACCCGGCTTAACACCTGCTCCGGTACTGCCTGTGATGGCATTCACGTAGATGTCATCATTGAGCATCAGATTACGTGCCAGCGGCAGCAGTGCCAGCTGGATGGCTGTAGCAAAACAGCCCGGGTTAGCCACGTACTGACTCTTGCAGATGGCACGGCGGTTAAGCTCCGGCAGACCATAGATGAACGGATTGTCCTCTGACTCCAGGCGGTAGTCCATTGAGAGGTCTATCACCTTAAGGCCCTCGGGCAGAGTGTTTGCCTCAAGGAACTTGCGGGTATCACCGTGTGCGGTGCAGAAAAACAGTACATCTATAGTGTCAAGCGGCAACTGATCGGTGAAGGTCATATCGGTCTCACCTATCAGGCCCTCATGTACGGCGCTCAGCTTGTTACCGGCATTACTGGAACTGTTCACGAACACGATCTCTGCATCGGGATGTCCCAGCAGAATGCGGATAAGCTCGCCGGCCGTGTAACCGGCACCTCCTATTATACCAACTTTAATCATTTTTTCTCAGGCATTATCAATGCGCAGATAAGGTATGCTAAGAGTCCTGTTCCCATACCCAAAAGCAGCAGCAGGAATATAATGCGAACTATAGTTGAATCAACTTCAAGATACTCGGCAATACCACCACAAACGCCGAAAATCTTTCTGTCTGCGTTTGATCTGAAAAGTTTCTTTCCTTCTGACATAGTCGTATAAAATTAATAAAACAAGGTAGTTAATTATCTCTCCTCATCCGGATGTACGCTGTAGTAAGCGCGCAGCGGAGTTGATGTGATCTTGATGAATCCCTTGGCGTCATCGGCAGTCCAGGCTTTGGCACCCTCACCGTACTCACCCAGCTTGTTGTGTACCAGATCATCAGGGGTATCGCAACCTACGGTCTGGAAACTGTAAGGACGGAGTTCCAGGGTAACGGTACCGTTCACGTTACGCTGTGAGCTTGCCAGCATTGCCTCGATATCGGGCATTACGGGCTCCAGGTACTGTGACTCATGCAGGAACATACCGTACCAGTTCGATACCTGATCCTTCCAGTACTGCTGCCACTTGGACAGGGTGTACTTCTCAAGGAAACGGTGTGCGCCGATGATCAGCATGGGGGCTGCAGCCTCAAAGCCCACGCGGCCCTTGATACCGATGATGGTGTCACCAACGTGGCAGTCACGACCTATAGCATATGCGGCGCCAATCTTCTCAACCTCCTGGATAGCCTTGATGCGATCGTCAAACTTCTTACCGTTTACGGCTACCAGCTCACCCTTCTCAAAGCCCAGGCTCAGTATCTCAGAGCCATCCTTGGTGGGGTGCTTAAGGTAAGCGCTCTCAGGCAGACCCTGCTTGCTGTCCAGGATCTCACCGCCGCAGATAGATGTACCCCAGATACCCACGTTGTATGAGTACTTGAGCTTGGTGAAATCGGCGCTGAAACCATTGGCGTTCAGGTAATCTATCTCCTCCTTACGGCTCAGGTTACGGTCGCGGGTAAGGGTTATGATCTCCACACCGGGAGCTTTTACCAGGAATGTCATGTCAAAACGTATCTGGTCGTTTCCGGCACCTGTTGATCCGTGTGCGATTGCATCGGCACCAATCTCATTTGCGTACTTGGCTATTGCCAGTGCCTGGAAAATTCTCTCTGAAGAGACGGATATGGGGTAGCAATTGTTACGCAGAACATTGCCGAAAACCATATATTTGAGTGACTTCTCATAATACTCCTGAGTCACATCCAGTGTCACGTATTTCACGGCACCCAGTTTGTAGGCGTTCTCCTCATTCTTCTTGAGCTGCTCGGGGCTGAAACCGCCGGTGTTGGCACATGCGGCATAAACCTCATAACCCATCTCCTTTGTCAGATACATCACGTTATAGCTGGTATCCAGACCTCCGGAAAATGCTACTACAACTTTCTTCTTGCTCATATCTATCTTGTTTATTTTTTATTATCCAATTCCTTAATTCTCTTGAGTACTTCTTCCGATAACTTGGCGGGAAGATACTCCTCAGGATCATACAGCATACCTGTGCAGATGCAGTATTTACGGCCGGTACGATGCAGAATGTCAACATTCACGCAACCCTCACAACCTTTCCAGAATGACTCATCCTGGGTAAGATCGGCAAAAGTCACCGGCTTGTAACCCAGCTGGGTGTTCATGGCCATCACAGCGGCACCGCTTGTAAGCGAGAATATTTTTGCATGCGGCCAACGTGTACGGGCCAGAGTGAATGTCATGTCCTTAATACGTTTGGCCAGTCCGCGTCCGCGGTAATCGGGATGAACAATCAGACCCGATGTGGTCACGTATTTCTTGTCCTGCCATGTCTCGATGTAACTGAATCCGGCGAACTTGTCACCATCCAGTGCTATTACAGCCTTAGCTTCACGCATCTTGTTTGCCACGTACTCGTGGGTACGCTTAGCTATTCCGGTTCCACGAACCTTTGCTGCTTCAGAAATGGTCTCAAGGATGGTGTCAACATACTTCTCGTGTGTCTCATCCGCAACCACTACATCAATTACGTTTTCCATAATATACCTTTAAGTATAGTGTCTGTATTTTTAGAGTGAAATGATAATCGGTTCAAGCAAACGCTTTATCTCCATACGATTAGCACCCTCGGCCAGTACAATGAGCAGAGTGTCATCACCTGCAATGGTACCCAGCACACCGGGCAGGTTGTGGTTGTCAACATCGTATGCAAGACTGCTTGCATAACCGGGCTTGGTCTTGATTACGGCCATATTGCCCGAAAAATTCAACGATACAAAGCCGTAACGGGGCTGGTTCATCTGAGCCTCGTCAAGGGAACTGTTGGAGTTCTTCTTCTGCAAGAGAGCGTGATTGGGCAGCACATAAAGGTAGTCACCGTATGTGTTGGCTACTTTTGAGATCTTCATTTTCTTGAGATCCCTTGACAATGTTGCCTGGGTCACCGAATAACCTCTGGCATTCAGAACCTGCAGGAGCTGGTCCTGATTCTTGATATCCTGCTCCGAAATGATCAGACGGATAGCTTCCAAACGATTGTTCTTATTCTTCATATTGCATAAATATTCTCGTTTCGGGTGCAAAATTAGGAATAAATATTATTCATTATGCACTCTCGGGTGAAATAAATATGCAAAAATCATTTAAAAAAATAAGTAGGCAACCGCTACGGCTGCCTACTTGTATTGTATATTCCTATGTATATCAATCCAATTCCTGATCGGCCTCGTAACCTCCCAGCAGACGGATCTGGTTCTTGAGCATTGCAAACTGCTGGAACAGGTCGTGAACCGGACGCTCGTCATCATAGGTCATAGGCTTCTTTACGTAGAATGAAAGCCACTCCTGAACTCCGCTCAGACCGGCGCGGAGAGCCAGATCGGTAAAGAGCATCAGGTCCAGGCATATAGGAGCTGCCAGGATGGAGTCGCGGCACAGGAAATTGACCTTTATCTGCATGGGATAGTTCATCCAGCCGAATATGTCAATGTTGTCCCAACTCTCCTTGTTGTCCTTACGGGGCGGATAGTAGTTGATCTTTACCTTATGATATATATCGGTATAGAGTTCAGGGTATTCATCCTGCTCCAGTATCCACTCTATCGATGAAGCCTTGCTTATGCGCTTGGTCTCAAAGTTATCGGGGTGCTCAATGACCTGACCGTCGCGGTTACCCAGGATATTGGTCGAGAACCAGCCCTCAACACCCAGCAGACGGGTGCGGAATATGGGAGCCATAGCGCTCTTCATCATGGTCTGGCCGCTCTTGAAGTCCTTGCCTACTATAGGCAGACCCTGTTTTTTGGAGAGTTCAAAGAATGCGGGAATATCTACGCACACATTGGGAGCGCCCATTATGAACGGGCAGCCCTCCATAAGTGCGGCATATGCATAAATCATGCTGGGGGGCAGATGCTTGCGGTCATCGGCCTTCATGGCGGCCTCAAGTCCGGCAAGCGTTCCGTGTACCTGCTCGTTACGCGGGGTGTATGATTCAGTGCTGGCAATCCAGAATACTATCACGCGGCTGCAGCCGTTCTCCTTCTTGAAGTTCTGTATATCGCGGCGCAGGTTCTGGGCGTAGTTCCAGCGGGTATCATCGGGCATGGCCCACAGGGGATCGGGTACACGACCGAATGACGGATCCACCAGGTTGTGAGCAAAGTCTGCGTCAAAGCAGGCCTTCATAGGCTTGATCTGCTCCAGCTCGTCACGGACCGGCTCGATATCCTCTTTCTTGAGCACCTGGCAGTAAATGGCGCTCTCATATGCGTTGTCGGTAAATACATCCCATGCGCCGAATACTATGTCGTTCAGGCTGGCCATGGGAACGATCTCACCCACATGCTTATACTGCTTTTTCTCACCGCGGCCCACGCGCATCTTACCCAACTGGGTGAATGAGCCAACGGGATTGGCAAGTCCTTTCCGCGCCATCAGAGTTCCGGTAATAAGGGTTGTCGAAACCGCACCAAGTCCTACGCAAAGCACTCCAAGCTTACCCTCTGCCGGCTTTATATCATTCTTCATATATTGCAATTTAGTCTTCCAATAATTAATCAGCGAATATACTCCAAAAAACCGACATTGTTCAACAATTATCCAATAATATGCATTTTCCCCCTCCACCTTAGGGAGCCAGAACCCCCACAACCAGCATTCCGTCCCTAAGGTCACGCCCAAACCTGCGTTTCCCCCGCGCCACCCCCTACCTTAGGGAAGGAATCCCCGCCACACGCGCTACACTTCCCCAACGTCCACCCCCAACCCGCGAAAAAGCCATTCTTCCGCCCACGTTGGGGAGAAAAAATGGCTTGTACGCTGCGTGGTTCCCTAAGGTCGGGGGGCTCAGGCTGTTTCCTCTTTCAGCTCCTTAAGCAGCAGCATCAGGTCGTTGATATCCGTGTCGGACAGAGTATTGTCGCTGATAAAGGTATTCAGCAACGATTTTGCCGATCCACCAAACAGATTGTCCTTCATGTGTTTAAGACTCCATCGGGTGTACTCCGGCTTCTCCACCAGCGGATAGAAGATATGCTTCTTCCCCTCCCGTTTATGCGCCAAAAACTCCTTCTGTTCCAGAATACGCATGAACGTCTGGACCGTAGTATATGCGGGCTTGGGATCATCGGCCAAACGGCTAATCACATCCTCCACGCAGCAGTTGCGCATATCCCAGATGATATTCATCACCTCCTGCTCTCTTTCTGACAACGCTTTCATAGTTATTCAATGTGTTTGGGGCTCAGGTAAAGACGGCGGGTGAGAGTTGTAATCCATCCCTCCATCTTGGTCAGAACCTGGTCAATGTAAGTCACCGGAACACCTTCAGTATCAACAATCTCAAACAGAACAATTGCTTTCCTTGCATCTCCGTCGGGGCAATTTGCCTTGAAATAAGGCACCAGCTGGTCAAACTCTATAGGCTGCAATCTGGAAGGATCATAGCCTTTGCATACGCACAGTTTGCCGTCCACGAATCCCATTCGGAAGAACTCATCCTTATCCTTATTGTCGTTGTACCACTTCATATTCTTGACATGGCGCTTACGACCGGCATCTCCGTCATCTTTTCCAAAAATGATATAGTCAATAGAATCCTGATAGGTCATATTAGGCTTATAAATCCTGTAATGGTTCACTATTCTCACCTGATTGTCCTTAAAAGGCACCTCATTAAATAAATCCCTCACCTCATTTTTCACACGGGCCGAGCAGTGCGTATCATATGTAAGCTGCCAATAGACCGCTCCGCCTGCTTCGGGGAAAAGTGTATTCAGTTCCTTTTTCAGGTCAGCAGTTTTGCCGAATCTCCTGGAAACCTCAGGAATCCTGATGATGATCCTGTTATCGGCCTTAATCTGAATCTCTACGCTGTCCGCACGACCCGGCAGGCCCAATGATTCAAGCGTCGGATTGATTTCTTGTGCCGATGAGAGCGTACGTGTTACGTTATGGGCCGTCATCTCAATGTTATTTTTCCTATCAATCGATACATTTACCCATTGGTCTTTCTCAAAGTTGAGATTATAATCAATATGATATTTGGATGAAGAACCGGCAGGAGGAGGCGGAACGGTCTTTCTGCCAGGCAAGGTGATCAGGATAATCTTATCATCGGAGTAACTATTCCGGAGCTTTTTTATAAGACTCTGAGCTATATCAAGATGCTCGTCATTTGCACATGTCACGAATACCATATCCGGACGGGCCACTTGTACTG
This sequence comes from Bacteroidaceae bacterium, assembly GCA_045113495.1. Lineage (GTDB taxonomy): Bacteria > Bacteroidota > Bacteroidia > Bacteroidales > Bacteroidaceae > Colenecus. The sequence goes on along the minus strand of JBGUIZ010000002.1, from coordinate 1,527 downwards.
TACTTTCCTTCTTGAGCCTGTCAAATTCTTCGGTAAAATTATCCAGCGTTGCCTGATGAAATGTCTGCTCACCATCAAAAGTGATCCAGATTCCGCCGTCCCATTCAACCTCTACAAAGACATTCAACTGCTTAATCTGAATGAATTCATCTGTCATGTATCCGAATTTCTTCAGGAATGCAGTATCCAGCGGCTCCAATTGAGAGACAGGTACAATCTCTGTCGATAATTCCACTACGGTTTGGTCCGGACCGGTTTGAGAAGCATCCTTTCCCGCATCGGATTTGCAGGCCGATGCCACCAGGATGATAACTGCCACTACGGGTAACATAAGCAATGCTCTAAAGCAAACAAAGGGAGAAGATTGATTACGTTTCATCATCTTTATACGTTTTTTGGTTGAACAATCGGCAAAATTGCTGGTTACAAACCCTATCTTGCCGCCTAATGCAGCCTGTACAAGGCAAATCTGATACTGACGCTCGTTCTCACCGTCGGCCAGCACGGCTGCATCGGCCTCATACTCATGAATCTCCTGCAGGCTGTGCTTGAGTGCCCACGCCGCGGGATTGAACCACTGCAATGCGCAGACCAGTTGAGAGAACAACACATCTATCGAGTGGTGATTACGGATATGGGCCCGTTCATGTTCTATTATCAAATCTGAACTGTCGGACTCAAAATCCTTGCGGCTCATGATGATGGTGCTAAGCCAGCTGGTAGGCTGGAAATCACCTTCACAAATCACCAGACGGGACCCGTCTTTCAGTTTGCGGGCGCCCAGACGACACAAAGTCTGCACGCGGATTATGCCCACCAACAGACGGACCAGCATAATGACAAGCCCTACAATATAAAAGTAAGTAACCACATCCCGCAAGCTGAGATTCAGGATATCAGCCGCCGCTCCTACGGTCTTTGCAGCATTCACAGCCGTACCCTGAGCGGATACATCAGAAATGTGGAATTGGGGACTGTCCCCTTTTCCACCTGAAAAAGCCGGCTCCTGAACTGCGTTTGAAATGTGGAAAAGGGGACTGACCCCAATTCCACCTACGGGCTGGGATGAGACTTGTTCATCGGCCCATTCTTGTGGGAAAGAGATTGACACTCCGTCTATACGGAAGGCGGGGAGCATAAAAGAGAGAACAAGGATAGACAACAAGACAATCCTGTTAAACCTGTGCATGGTTGTGCGGCAAAGCAGCAAACGGTAGGTCCCATACATCAGGGCAAGTGCTAAGGAGGAGATAATCAAGTAGTTCATAAAGCATTTCAGGTTAATCTCTGCAACAAAGAAATACTTCAATTTTTCCAAATCCTAACATTTTAGGAGAAAAAGTCCTAAACTCTTAGGATTTTAACTTTCATTATTAGGAGTTGGTTCTCACCCCACCTCCTTCCCCACCACCTTAGGGAGAAAAAATGGTCCGTACGCGGTTTGGCTCCCTAAGGTCAGGGGGTAATCTGCGTATTTCTAATTTCCCCCACCACCTTAGGGAGAAAAAATGGCCCGTACGCGGTTTG
>JBGUIZ010000001.1:0-9607 GCA_045113495.1 Bacteroidaceae bacterium | reverse complement strand
GAAATCCCACGTCTGTGAGGCGCTTGAATTTTCAGCACGTGTAGCTAACTGTGAGTATGAAGTGAAACTGATAGCTCCACCATTTCCTGTTTGGATATCCTTCTTTATGGTATCCACGTCTGAGCAACTTGCAACTATCGCTGCGGTTGCTAGTATGAATAGTATTTTTTTCATAATTCTTTGTTTTTTGTTAGTTACATGATAGTTTTATTTTACCTCAACTTCAGGTGCAGTAGGTGCTGGCGTGGTAAAGTCTTCAACGGACTCAATGTCAAACTCAATGGTTGCAGGATTAATAACAATGGTAAGAATATAGTGGTAGTTCTCTACGAAATGAATAGAGGCTACGCCAGTTGCTATTTGGTTATCTTTTGTGTCTGTTGCATCATCGTTCGTGTCATTATAGTCAATGGTGTAACCTACTTTAATCTGGATGTCATGCTTATCATCTGTATTTGTTTTATTGGCATTCGGAGTAACGATATAACTGTTGATTGTTGTGCCTGCAGTTGCAGGGTTTGTGGTCGGTAAAACAGTGTAGATGTCTTGAGCTGTTCTTGTGCCTGTTCCATTATTAACTGGCTGTTCAGCAATAGTTATTTGTGTTGATGCAGAACCAGCAGGAGTTATTGCTTGTCCGTAAGTGATGACACCATTATATGCATTTCTGGCGGTTTGATTCCATTCAACATCTCCTGTTGTTGTGGGGAAGCCAACATATAATGTTTTGAGTGTTACATCGTGATCATCGATGATCTTATCTCCTTTTATGACTTTAAGCGTTAGTTTAGACAAAACGTGATTGAAAGTAAATGAAACACGACCTTGCTCATCGGCGTAGTGATGTGTTGCGTAATCTGTTTTTTCAACGCTGTTTGCAATACATAAGTCAATAGTTCCAGCAGAAATATTACTGTTGGTATAAGTGGTGGCAGTTGTTGCATCTGCAAAAATCTGACTGCCTAAATCATATGTGAAACCTGTAGCCTTGTCGAAGGTTGTGCTGGCCTGGTAAGGAGCGTAAGCATAGAAATAATAGCCCTTTAAATCGTTAGCGCCAGATCCTTTTGTTAATCCTTTGTCCCAATAACGAACTGTAGAATGATCCCAATTTGTTCTTTGTCTATTAGCTCCAGTTTCTCCATTATCTGCCATGTAGACATTTTCGTTTGTGAACAACGGGGAGGCATTGGTTAATGCATTACCGTCGGATGTGGTGTTTGATTCCTGTTTGAAACCAAATACACCAAATTCATAATCCGGGAATACTGTTACTGCTGCGCTTAACCAATCATCAGTTATTTCGGCTTTGGTGTTTTTCGCAACATACTCTCCATTGAAACCAATGACAACATTCTCATTAACATCCTTCTTTAAAGTGTCGGTGTCGGCGCAGGCTGCGAACAGTGCGGCAGCGGCTGCGATCATCAAATAACTCTTTTTCATAATTCTCTTTTCTTTATTTGTTAATAATTTATGTTCAGTAGTTTGTTTACAGTTTGTTGTTGTGCTGTTCATGAATGATTAGTTGTTAGAGATATAAGGTATCTCGGTGCTGTACTCCTCATCAGCCCATGCGGCGGCGCTTGCATCGAAAGTGATGACACTGGGACCGATGGTGAAGATCAGGTTGTAGTTGTAGCGATCAAAGAACTCTGTGAATGCATCGTTCAGGTTCATGCTGTAGGTGAATCCCTCAGTGTTGCCGCCGTTGGTTACGTGGTACTTGATGGTAACCTTAGAGGCGTTTGTGATCTCCTGCGGGATAACCAGTGACTCTATAAAATAGAGGTACTTTACAGCTTTGGTTGTTGCTGCGGTGTGAGGCAGCAGAGGCTCGCCGTCTGAATACTCATACTTGAGGATGTAGTCAGCGTTAGCGTTGGTGACAGCGGGTGTCCAGGCGCTTACGCGGGGAGTTGAGTTGTTGTCATAGCTGCTCTCAACGTATGAGCCCTTATCCTTAAGGTTGGTGATTGTAACCTCATCAATCTTGACATCGGCATCGTCAATATTCTCAGTCTTACCAATCAGGACGTTAACCTTTGAGAGGATGTGTCTGAATGTGAGCTGAACATCGGCGTGGTTGGTGCCAAGCTGTGTCTGAATCTCGGATGTCATAAGGTCAAGATCCTGGCCGTTCTCATTGAATCCCTTGTTCTTGGCTGCTGCGGTTGCCTTGGCTTGCAGGTTCTTACCGGTAAGAACGTAATCAGCGGCAGTGAAGTCATTGCCGGCGGCGCCTACCAGTGAACCGGCTGCAACGTATGAGTAACGCAGCGGGTTAGATGCCAGTGCGGGGGCATAAGCTACGAACTGGTAACCGGCCTGCTTGTCCCAGTAACGGGGATCAGTGTAGCTCCAGTTTGAACCGTAGAATGTGGGGTTGTCATTACCTGTGTAGGTGCAGACTGTACCTTCTTTTGCACCGGCTGCGGTTGCAGCGCTGCCGCCGAATACATATTCAACGCTGTTGTCTACCTGTGACTGCTTTGTTGCATACACGGCAAACTTGTTATGGAAATACTCAAGGTTGAGGATGTTGGTGTTATCACCGTTGTCAGCCTTGGAGGCTTTCTCTGAGAAAGAACTGAAGCCGATAACTGAAGGCTCAGTGTTGTCCTTAAGATCACTGTTGATCTGCTCATTCTGTGCGCACGATGCCAATATTGTGGCAGCTGCGGCTAACATCAGATAACTCTTTTTCATAAGTTCCTTTTTATTTGTTATTGATTCGTTTTTGTCAGTTTATGAAACGTGTTGTCATTCCGTTTACCGGCATGTAGTTGCCGGTCTTATAAGTATGCTCGTGGCTGCGTTTAGTCTGGCTGTCCATATCACCTGCGGAGCGGGTGGTAAATAGGGTTGCCAAAGCTGCAACGGCGAGCGAAGCTACCGCGGCTAGGAACATATAGCTCCATCTACCCTTTTTGATTAGTCCTGTAAACATACTTGTTTTTATTTTAATTTTAATTAATGTATCTATTAAATTGTCACCTCAGCATTGATCTCATTCGCCCAATCCTCAACACTTGCATTGAAACCACCGCCACCAGTCTGAGGCTTCTTGTCAAGTTCCTCCTGCGGGATGCCGTTGGCGTCAATGTATATCGTAATCACACCGCCGGTGGGTTTCTCATGCATCTGCTCAGTGATGTCACGTGTAATGGTGAATGTGAAACCGTTGCGGAGTGTGAAACCTATTCCTATGTAGTTCTTGTCAATGTCGGCTGCTTTTGTGCGGGCCTTGGTCAACTCAAGCGGGTTGATTCCGGGAAGACCCCATGTGAGTACCCTTGCAGCCATGATGTCTGCGCTGTCTGCAATAGCGCCATTCTCCAGACGTACGTTATCGTGATTCTGGATGCGCTTAACGTCCTCTGTCGATATTGAGATGGTGTTCTCAAATGTTCTGCGGCTGAAGAGCTCAACGCCCTGTGAAAGACCGGTAACGGTGATACCCTTGGCGCCTACTATGCGGTCACCTTCGGCATCGGCGTTGTTGAGTATTATGATCTGATACAGGTAGATGAATGAGTAGGGGCGGAGAGCGGCGTCAACCTTGTAGATGTAGGTGATGTTTCCGTTCTCGTCATATTCCTTCTCATAACCTGTAGGATCCTCGTTGATTTCAAGGTCTGTAACAAGTGCACCAAAGAGCTCGTCGGGCTGGTTGTAATCAATGTAGGTCTTCATTGAATCAGGCATCTCGCTGTAGTTGTTCTCAGCGCGGGTGCGGATCCATGATGTCTGTGAGCTTACTCGAGTGTATGCAGTGTATGTCTCGTAATCCTCTGACTGGTAGAAGTTGGTGTACTCAGTACCAAAGTTGTAGAACATCATGTCATACATTGAACCGGCGGTGAGGGATACGCGACCTCCCTTGGAATCAAATATCTTGACGAATGAGCTGAAACGCTTGCCGGTGTAGCGGTCTACGCTGTAGATGGTACCCTTAATGAGTGAGGGCTTGGTGTATCCTATGGTGCCGAAATCTGTAGAGCTCTCGTTCCAGCTGTACTGCCATTCGGTCTCCCAATCTACGCCCCAAAGAAGATCCAGGTGAATGTCATAGACCTCTACAGCGATCTGTGTCTGGTCTACACGGAGGAACAAATCCTTTCTCATGCAAGCGGAATTGGAAAAGAGCATTATTGCAAGACACAGAATTATCTGTATCTTTGCGATAAGCCTTTTGTTTGAATTTAATCCGTTTGACATTTGAATTTATTCCGTTTGTTGATCAACGTTACAAAGGTACGCGTAATATAGGTGGTGATTTTCTAACATCTACAATTGTGATTCCAAAAATCACAAAACGAAATTCAAACAATCGTTCAAATATCAACAACTAATATTCAATATGTGAATTAATAGATGAAACAACAATTGCCGATTCGACAAAAAATTTAATATTGAACAAAAATCAATGATATTTGATGCTATGGAGCGGATTTTTGATGTACATTTGCATAGCAATTAAACGAAAGGACTTATTATGCTAAGTATTTTTGCTGTTCAATTACCTTTTTCAGTATGTGCTGTTTGGTTTTTCCTGACCTTGTTTAAAGGACACAAGACCCATTCAGACCGCCTTCTTGTGGCTATTATGGGCCTCCTGGCAGTATGTTTCCTGTGCGGATCTAACCATATGTCACCGTTCCCGAACTATTCCAAGCTTGTGGTTCTGGACATTATAATGCAGTTTACGGTGCTTGCCGTTTTCCCGGTCATATGTTTATATATAAGGTCTCTGTTTGAGGAAACCCATGAACACCCGGTTGCTTATTTACTGTTTCTGCCTGCTATACTTCAGGCTGCGTGTACTATCGTGGTTACTTCACTCCTGGGTATTGAAAGGAGTTCAGAGATTATCCGGTCTATCTACAAGGGACTGGTCATTCCTGACATTATGGATGTTCTGGAGAATGCTTATATTACCTTCTCTTACAAGTCTTTCCATCTGTTCTTCTTTATAGAACTGGCATTCTCTCTTATCTATGTTTTCTCCCGTCTCTTTGCAGGTAAGTTTAAAATCAGTCATATTTCTGCTTTTTTGAGAGGTCAGAAGGCTTCATTCGTGGCGAATATCCTTTGTTCGTTTTTCGTCGTATACTTTATTCTTTGGGCTGTTTGCATACTTTTTGCCGATCCTTTCATGTCAACTGTATCCATATGGTCTTCATTATGGTCTTTGATAGTCTCTTTTATCATGTTCATGATAGGATACGTAGCTGCAATTCCTCCTCTTCCCGGCGGATATATCAATATTGACAGGATGCGTCATCCGTTCAGCGCCATGCGTCAGTCAAGACAGGAGTTCCTTAAGGGGATTAATTCCGGTCCTGTGGCCGATGCCCCTCTTTCCGGTTATGATAAGATAATTGAGTCTTTCCAGCAGCTTATGGTTACTGAACAGGGATTCCTTAATCCTTCCATGACCATTGATGAGATGTCAAGGATGCTCAATACAAACCGTACTTACGTTTCAAAACTGGTCAATATATATTATGGTGTACCGTTCAGGGATTATCTGAATGATCTTAGAATCAACTATGCCAAGCAGCTCATGATAGATGAACCGGATGCCGTGATTGATTATGTTGCCGTAAAGAGCGGATTCCAGAGTTCAACCCAGTTTATCCGAAAATTCAAGGAGACTGTAGGTGTTACTCCAACCGTGTGGAGAACTTCACAACGTAAGAAATAACAGATAACAATTACAAAAGAAACCTCTCCGGAGGTTTTTTTTTGTTAATGAAGTAGGTGGTTTGGTCTATTTGACTATATTTGCCAATCTCTAACCTAGATTAATTGATTATTAACCTATGAATACCAAGATCCAGGAACTTACCGACATTATCTATAATGAAGGTGTCGCTAAAGGCCAGGCTCAAGCCGACCAGATTCTGACCCAGGCTCAGGAACAAGCCAAAAAACTGATTCAGGATGCACAAAAGGAGGCGGAGAGTCTTCTGGCTGCCGCCAAGAAAGAGAGTGCAGACAATGCTGAGAACGTACGCAAGGAGCTTAAACTCTATGCCGCTCAGGCTGTAGAGTCTCTCAAGAGTGAGATTGCCAGTGTTGTTACTGACAAGATCGTTTCTGATTCTGTCAAGGGCTTTACATCAGACCAGAAGGTTTTCAACGAGTTCATACTTAAACTTGCCCAGGAGTGGGGTAAGAGCCAGAGCATTGAGATTCAGGCTGCCGATGCCGAGAATCTTAAGAAGTACTTTATGGCTAACGCAAAGGATCTGCTTGACAAGGGTGTAAAGATCACTCAGGTGAACGGTCGCGAGACCGCATTCAGCATCCTGCCTGCCGACGGTTCATATAAGGTGAACTTTGGTACTGAGGAGTTTGAGAACTGGTTCAAGTCAATCCTGCGCCCGCAGTTGGTTGAAACCTTATTCTAATGGGCAAATACTATTATCTGATTGCCGGATTGCAGGAACTGCAGCTGGATGACAGCAAAGTTCCTGTGGCAGTGGCTCAGTTCCGTGAAGAGGTCTATGAGGCCCTGACCGGTTCTGACCGCAAACTCATGGATCTGCTGCTGTTGGAGAATGACTGCCGCAACTTTATAGGCTCTGAGCGCATGGAGGAGCTGGCAGGTTATGTAAAGCAGCAGGAGCCGTGCCCTGCTGGTACTCCGCAGTTCATGTATGATTTTGTACAGGAATGGCTTGATGACAGCTGGCATGAGTATGCTGAGTTTGCCGAGGACCGCTTGTGGAGCCTGTTCTACGATTATGCGGCCCACTGCGGTAATGAGTTCGTGCAGGACTGGTACAGGTTTAATCTGGACCTTAACAACATCCAGACTGCCATTACCGCACGTAAGTATGACCTGGATGTGCGCCGTATGCTGGTGGGTGACAATGAGATTACCCAGGCCCTGCGTACAAGCGGTGCACGTGACTGGGGATTGAGCCAGGAGGTTCCGTTCTGGGATGACATAATGCGTCTGCAAGAGGCATCGGACCTTAATGACCGCGAGCGTAAGACTGATTTGCTGCGCTGGCAGTGGCTTGAGGAGCACTGCTTCTTCCATTACTTTACCATAGAGCGCCTGTTCTCTTACATGGTGTGTCTGGGTATGGTGGAGCGCTGGTGCGCTATGGATGCTGAGAAGGGACAGCAGTTGCTGCGTAAACTGATTGGAACTCTTAAAGACCAGACAGAGGTTCCGGCTGAGTTTAAATAGGAAATAGAAAAATCAAATATATATGGCTACAAAAGGTATTGTTAGCGGAGTCATTGCCAACATGGTCACACTCAAGGTGGACGGCCCTGTGGCACAGAATGAGATCTGCTATATAGAGACAGGAGGTGACAGACTCATGTCGGAGGTCATAAAGGTGGTAGGCGAGAACGTCTACGTACAGGTGTTTGAGAGCACTCGTGGCCTTAAGGTGGGTTCACCTGCCGAGTTTACCGGTCACATGCTGGAGGTTACTCTGGGACCGGGTATGCTGTCACACAACTTTGACGGTCTGCAGAATGACCTGGACAAGATGACGGGCGTATTCCTTAAGCGCGGTGAGTACACTTATCCGCTGGATAATGACCGCCTGTGGAAATTTGAGCCTATCGTGAAGGTGGGTGACAAGGTTCGTGCATCGGACTGGCTGGGTAAGGTTGAGGAGAATTTCCAGCCGCTCAAGATCATGGCTCCGTTCCAGCTGGAGGGTGAGTACACTGTTAAGAAGATTGCAGCTGAGGGTGAGTACCGTATCATTGATGAGATTGCGGTGCTGGAGAACGCCAAGGGTGATACCGTTAGCGTGAACATGATCCAGAAATGGCCGGTTAAGGTGGCTATGACAAACTACCGCGAGAAACCGCGTCCATTCAAGCTGCTGGAAACCGGTGTACGTTCAATCGATACCCTGAACCCGATAGTTGAGGGCGGTACAGGATTCATCCCCGGCCCGTTCGGTACAGGTAAGACCGTGCTGCAGCACGCTATTTCAAAGCAGGCTGAGGCCGATATCGTGGTTATCGCTGCCTGCGGTGAGCGTGCCAATGAGGTTGTGGAGATTTTCACAGAGTTCCCTGAGCTGGATGACCCGCATACCGGACGTAAGCTGATGGAACGTACCATCATCATTGCCAATACATCAAACATGCCGGTGGCTGCCCGTGAGGCATCTGTATATACCGCAATGGCAATTTCTGAGTATTACCGCTCAATGGGTCTTCGCGTCCTGCTTATGGCTGACTCTACTTCACGTTGGGCTCAGGCTCTGCGTGAGATGTCAAACCGTATGGAGGAGCTGCCCGGTCCGGATGCGTTCCCTATGGATATTTCATCTATCATAGCAAACTTCTACGGCCGCGCAGGTTACGTTTACCTGAACAACGGCCAGCCGGGCTCAATCACGTTCATCGGCACTGTATCACCTGCCGGTGGTAACCTTAAGGAGCCTGTGACCGAGAATACCAAGAAGGTGGCCCGCTGCTTCTATGCGCTGGAGCAGGAGCGTGCCGACCGTAAGCGTTATCCGGCCATCAACCCCATTGACTCATATTCCAAGTATCTGGATTACCCGGAGTTTGACAAGTATATCACTGACCGTATCAATGACGAGTGGCTGAGCAAGGTGAACGAGCTCAAGACACGTCTGCTGCGCGGTAAGGAGATATCGGAACAGATTAACATCCTGGGTGATGACGGCGTTCCGGTTGATTATCACGTAACATTCTGGAAATCAGAGCTGATTGACTTTATCGTGCTGCAGCAGGATGCGTTCGATGAGATTGACGCCGTGACTCCTATGGAGCGTCAGGAGACAATCGTTAACCGCGTGATTGACATTTGCCACACAGAGTTCAAGTTTGACACATTCCTGGAGGTTATTGATTACTTCAAGAAGGTGATCAACCTGTGCAAACAGATGAACTACCAGCCGTTTGAGTCAGAAAAGTATTTTGAGTATGAGAAAGAGCTGAACGCCCTTATCGCAGAACGTAAAACCGCATAACACACGCAGCTATGACAACAAAGGCATTCCAGAAGATTTATACCAAGATAAGCCAGATAACAAAGGCTACCTGCTCGCTTAAGGCGCAGGGTGTGGGTTATGATGAGCTGGCCGTGATTGACGGCCGTCTGGCTCAGGTGGTTAAGATTGCGGGCGATGACGTGACTCTGCAGGTGTTTGAGGGTACCGGCGGTATTCCTACAAATGCTGAGGTGGTGTTCATGGGCAAGGCTCCTTCACTTAAGGTTAGTGACAGCCTTAGCGGCCGATTCTTCAACGCATACGGTGACCCCATAGACGGCGGTCCGCAGGTTGAGGGTAAGGAGGTTGAGATAGGCGGTCCGTCTGTGAACCCCGTTCGCCGTAAGCAGCCGTCAGAACTGATTGCAACCGGTATCGCGGGTATCGACCTTAATAATACTCTTGTGTCCGGACAGAAGATTCCTTTCTTTGCCGATCCTGACCAGCCGTTCAACCAGGTTATGGCGACCGTGGCCATGCGTGCCAAGGCCGATAAGATCATCCTGGGCGGTATGGGTATGACCAATGATGACTACCTCTATTTTAAGAACGTGTTCTCAAATGCAGGTGCCATGGACCGAATCATCGGCTTCATG